>JAFVTU010000005.1 GCA_017503075.1 Paludibacteraceae bacterium
TACCGTACAGAACGGTATCGTTACAATTGCAGAAAACGCTCCAATAGGGGCTATGGCAACCATCACAGCAAATGCGAATGGCAAATCAGACGAATGTGAAATTACCGTAAGTGGCGAAGAGTATGACTTGTATGTGGCATCTACTCGCGTGACAAGCCGTAATCAAGACGATATCCTTGGTGATGGTACATTTAGTTTTGATGGCATGAGCACCTTGACAATAAAAGGTAACTATACTATTAACAACTCTGCAAATCTTGTACGCAACACAGGTATTGAGGGACTCTATATCAACATTGGTCAAACATGCACTATCTCGCAAGGTTCGGATTCATATAGCACATTGTTTGACCTAAGGAAGAACACCACTATTCGTGGCGAACAGATGACCGTCAATGGCAATGGTGTAGCATTCAGTACGCAAGGCGGTATGACATTGACGTTGGATAGTGCTAACCTCGTTGTTAATGCAATTATGCCGTTCAAAGGCAGTGGTATAGCAGACGACAATATGAACATCATTAATTCAAATCTTGAGGTCAATGCATCCGGAACGGCTGCTATATTCAGTTTCACAGGCGGCATCTCGCTCTCTAATTGCTATATCAAAACGCCAGAAGGTGCCATAGTGGCAAATGGTGCTATTGAGGACGGCAACGGTTCGCAAGTGCGTAATCTCCTTATCGTACCCAACCCCGAAAAGACAGAACCCGAACTCGCTTTTGCTTTATCGGAAGCAACTGCCACAGTTGGTGAAACCTTCATAACTCCTACCCTCAGTAATCCGAATAATCTTACTATTACCTACTACTCAGAAAATCCGATGATTGCCAAAGTGGATGCCGAGACAGGCGAGGTGACCCCTATATCTGCTGGAACGACAACGATTATAGCATACACCGATGGTAACTTATACCATATGGCAGGTCAAGTGTCATATACCCTCATAGTTCTCAAAGGTTCTGTCTCTTTGTCGTTTACACAGAATTCGGTAAATGTAAGAATAGATGATGAGGAATTCGTTCTGCCTACATTGAATAATCCGCAAGATGTAAGCGTAACCTATAGTAGCAGTAATCCTGCTGTGGCTACCGTACTTGCTATCTCTGGAGATGTTACACTTGTTGCTGTAGGAACAACCACTATTACTGCGACCTTCTTAGGTGATAAATCATACAACCAAGCTTCTGCAAGTTACGATTTGATTGTTACAGAGAGCACGGCAACAGATTTGAATTATATTTCAACTCAGCCTAACGCTTCATCAGTGCAAAAAATTCTTCGCAACGGTCAACTTATCATCTTGCGTGACGGTAAGACCTACAATGTCATGGGACAGGAATTGTAGTCGATAAAACAAACTTTCGGCACAATCTTCGGCACGAAGAAAAAAATAACAAAAAAAATCACCCAAGCAGAAGGCGTTGGTAATCAACGCTTTCTGCTTGCTTTAAGCACCTTTTTATAGCAAATTTACAAATCTTCGGCACAAAACCCCTTCCGTGCCGAAGATTTTTGCAGCATTATTATAGAGACACGTTTATAGAAAGCCACCGAAAGCCCATAGAAGTCCTAGAGATGTCCTACAGTGATCCCGAAACTTGCAGAACGCTGTTTAGAGCTGAACCTTCGAGAGCACCTTAATCCTCGAAGCTACAATCAAAAAATGTAGCCTATGTCAACAAAAGTAAACTTTTCTTGCACATATACATTTTTTTTTGTACCTTTGCAGGCTGAAACATATAAATACACCACAAAATTACACACCAATATGCTTCTGAATATCGAAACACCTGCTCCCAAGATTCTGCCAGCAGATTCAATCAAACATATAACCGAAAATTTTATCCAACAGGTGCAAAGCGAACCCGAAGTAGTGTTTCGCGGTTGGTTGGATAGTGCGATTGATTTTGGTATCAAAGTAGTCATAGCACTGGTGCTCTATTTTGTAGGAGCATGGGTGATTCGCCGCGTTAAACGAATGTTAGAGCGTATCTTCGAGCGCCGCAAGACCGAACGCACCTTGGCATCGTTCGTAACATCGTTTACCAGTATTGCGCTGACCGTTATACTTATTCTTGTACTGATAGGCACTCTCGGATTAGACACCACCTCTTTCGCCGCACTGCTCACCGCAGGCGGTATGGCTATTGGTATGGCATTGTCGGGTACGGTGCAGAACTTCGCAGGAGGTATTATGTTGTTGGTTTTCCGTCCGTTCAAGGCAGGCGACTTTATCAATGCGCAAGGCGTGAGCGGTACGGTGATGGAAGTAACCATAGTCACCACACGTATTCTCACCGTGGACAACCGCGTGATTATCTTGCCTAACGGAGCACTATTCAATGGTACGATTGAGAATGTATCGGCACAAGTATTGCGACGCGTGGATTGGACTGTAAGTGTGGACTATGGCGTGGATGCCGATGGCTGTATTGCACTGCTGAAAGAACTGATTCTATCCGACGAACGTATCCTGACCTCTCAACATGAGCGTCCAAAGAATGCTTCGCCTGTAGCAATTGACACCACCAAAATGACTATTCCAGACCCCTTTGTTGCGCTTTCTTCCTTGAACGATAATAACATCTCGTTCGTCGTGCGCGCATGGGTGAAGTCTGCCGATTATTGGGATGTGTACTTCCACTTCAACAAACTCTTCTACACGGAACTGCCCAAACATGGATATACCTTTGCCTACCCACATATGGATGTAACCCTAACTACTAACAACGAAGTGAAGTGAGAGGTTAAAGGTGAAAGGCTAAAGGTGAGAGGTTAAAGGCACGGATATGCGGCTTAGCCGCCCCGCCTATAAACCATAAACTATAAACTTTAAACTATAAATTATGCTACTTATTTTCGACTTAGACGGAACACTAATCAATACGATTGATGACTTAGGGCAGGCATGCAACCATGCTTTGTCGGCATGTGGTTTTCCCACGCATAAGATTGAGGACTATCCTCGCCTTGTAGGCAATGGAATCAACAAACTCATTGAGCGCGCATTGCCCGAAGAGCATCGCAATGAAGCCACGGTGCTTCGCCTGCGCGAGTACTTTGTGCCCTTCTACGACCAACATAACTGCGACCTCACCCGTCCATACGATGGTATTCCCGAACTGCTGCAAACCTTGAAAGCAGCAGGACATACATTGGCTGTAGCCAGCAACAAGTATCAAGCAGCCACAGAGAAGATTGTTGCTCACTACTTTCCCAATACGTTTGATGTAGTCTTAGGCGAACGCGAGGGCATTCTTCGCAAACCCGATCCACAAATCGTATGGGATATATTGGCTTCCTTGCCTTCAACCATAAACCATAAACCTTCAACCTTATATGTCGGCGATTCGCTGGTGGATGCCGCTACCGCTAAAGCAGCCAACTTGCCTTTCGTGGCTTGCACATGGGGCTTCTGCACGAAAGAGCAATTGCTCACCGTAACACCCGACCACATGGTCAATCATCCGAGTGAAATCATTAATCAAATCATATAAATTTGCATATTTGCAAAAAAAACAGTACCTTTGCACACTTTTTAGAAATAACTGTTTATGAAACGAACAACAATCATTGACTTCGTTGAGAAGTACACCCACGAATTTAGTGAACTCACTTTCCTACGTGAGAAGGTAGATGGCATATGGACAGAAACCAGTTTTCGCGAGACACGCGAAGAAGCATATCGTATTGGTGCAGGTTTGATGCAATTAGGGCTGAAAAAAGGCGATAAAGTATCCCTGCTCTCTCAAGGTCGTAATTTATGGATTACCAGCGAGTTAGGCATATTATACGCAGGCGGTGTGAACGTACCATTGAGTATAAAACTCACTGAGAGTACCGATTTGCTGTTTCGTATCCAACACTCCGACTCGCGCTTTGTGATTGTCAGCGAGCAGCAATTGCCTAAGATTCGAAGCATAATTGCCCACTGCCCAATGGTGGAAAAGGTCATTGTGCTTGACCCGATAGCAGATTATCAAGAAAATGAGATGCCTATCGCAGAGGTAATTGCCATGGGTGAAGCCTATCTGCAAGATCATACAGAAGATTTCCGAGCTGTATATGAGTCTATTCAACCAGATGATTATGCCAATATCAGCTATACCTCAGGTACAACAGCAGACCCCAAAGGAATCTTGCTTACCCATCGTAACTATACCGCTAATGTGGAGCAAGGTAGTAGTGTCATTCAATGTAAGAAAGGCGATGTGATGCTTATAATCCTGCCACTCGACCACTGCTTTGCACATGTGGCAGGTTTCTATACGATGATGTACTATGGTGGTAGCATTGCTACAGTGCCAATCGGTAAAACCGCCATCGCTACGCTAAAAAACATCCCACTTTCAATCAAAGAAGTAAAACCAATGCTCATGCTCTCGGTTCCCGCTTTGGCGCGTAATTTCCGAAAGAATATCGAAAGTAGTATTAAAGCCAAGGGAAAAGTAGTGGAGCGACTCTATGAGTTTGCGCTAAATAATGCTATTAAATATAATAAGGAGTACTGGAATCGTGGCGGTTGGCAAGCATGGCGTTGGCCATTGGTAAAGCTCTTCGACAAGATTATCTTCAAGGCTGTACGCGAAGGATTCGGCGGTAGGATGCAATTCTTCGTAGGTGGAGGTGCTTTGCTCGACATTGAGTTACAACGTTACTTCTGTGCTGTAGGTATGCCTATGTTCCAAGGGTATGGACTAAGTGAAGCAACACCTATTATATGCGCAAACTCCATGGGACATGCAATTTTTGGTTCCAGTGGTAGAATCGTTAAACCACTTGACCTCAAGATATGCGATGACGAGGGCAACGAAGTTCCTCATGGTCAGAAAGGCGAGATTGTTATCAAGGGAGAAAATGTGATGGCTGGTTATTGGAAGAACCCTGATTCGACTGCGAAAACGGTAGTGGATGGTTGGCTGCACACAGGTGATATGGGTTATGTAACGGACAAACATCCTGGTTATTTATGGGTTGTTGGACGATTCAAGTCACTACTTATCAGTGCTGATGGCGAGAAATATAGTCCAGAAGGATTTGAAGATAGCCTTACCGATGGAAGCAAATATATTGAGCAAGTAATCCTGCACAACAACCAAGATCCTTATACCATCGTACTAATTGTACCAAACAAAGATGCGCTTAAGGAGTACGTAAAGACTCAAGGCGTTGATCCTACGACCGAAGCAGGCAAGAAAGCTATGTTGCAGAAGATTCAAGATGAGGTCAATGAGTACCGCAATGGTAAGTTCGCGGGTATGTTCCCAGAGCAATGGTTGCCTAAGGCAATTGCCGTATTACCAGAGGCTTTCACGGAGCAAAATCATATGGTCAACTCCACGATGAAAATCGTGCGTGGTAAGGTAGAGGAGTTTTACGCCGACCGTATTGAGTATGCCTATACTCCTGAGGGAAAAGAGCTTATGAATGAGAAGAATATTGCTTCGTTATAGGATAATGGACGCCCTGTGGGCTAATGGGTAATGGATGCATGTTACTAATATTTATTACAATATCGATTATAGCTATTCTGCTATCACGCGGGATGAGTTTGCGTGAGCGGATAGCCGAGTTTAGCCGTGGAGCAGGTCAAAAAGACTTGCTGCTGATGGTATGGATATTTGTGTTAGCAGGCGCATTTGCCTCCTCCGCCAAAGCAATGGGCGCAGTGGATGCAACTGTGAACTTGGCATTGGAATTGCTGCCCACAAGTTTTCTATTACCCGGATTATTCATAGCTGCATGCTTGGTATCACTATGCATGGGTACGAGTGTGGGTACAATAGTGGCATTGATGCCCATAGCCGCCTCCCTCGCTGATAAAGCAGGCATATCCCTGCCGCTGATGGCAGCAGCGATTGTAGGCGGTGCGTTCTTTGGCGACAACCTGAGTTTTATCTCTGACACCACCATCGTTGCCACCCAATCGCAAGGGTGCAAACAAAGCGATAAATTCAAGTATAACTTCATGCTAGTGTTGCCCGTAGCAGTGATTGTATGCGTGATCTACGCACTACTAGGAGCGAGTGGTAACGGAGTGGTAACGGGCGAGTCCGTGCTGTGGTGGAAAATTATCCCATACGCAGCTGTACTGATCACTGCAGCGCTGGGAGTGAATGTGATGCTTGTTTTGCTGATGGGCAATATGCTGACAGGCATCGTAGGGATAGCTGATAGCAGTTACTCATTCATGGGTTGGATAGATAGCATGACCACGGGTATTATGGGAATGAGCGAACTAATATTGATTAGCATGATGACTGGTGGTATCTTTGGGCTCATCAAGTATCACGGACTGATGGATCGTATCGTAGAAGCGATAGCCAAGAAAGTGCATACAAGCAAAGGGGCTGAACTGAGCATCTGCCTGCTGGTGGGTGTAGTGAATGTGCTGACCGCCAACAATACCGTAGCTATATTAAGTGTAGGAGATATATCCAAACGCATCGCTAAGCGTTATGACATAGACCCTCGCCGCAGCGCTTCGTTGCTAGACACCACTTCATGTGCCGTACAAGGCTTGCTACCTTATGGTGCGCAACTGCTGATGGCTAGTTCGCTAGCAGGTATCAGTGCACTAAGCATCATACCTTATCTATACTACCCCATGCTGATAGGGGTGATTGTTTTGCTGACGATAGTGTTTAATGGACGGCGTTCCGCCTAATGGATAAGGGTAATGGACGGCGTTTCGCCTATTGGATAGGTTTACTCCATTTCCAACGATTGTGTGTCCAGAGCCAACGTGCAGGCTGCTGGCGGATATTGGCTTCAATGAGGCGAGCGTATGATAATGTGATTTCATTCTCAGGAAGGGAGTTAGGATTATCAGTAATTACCTCAAAATGAATGCGATAGTAGCCACGCTGAGGCGATATGATATTCGCATATACCACCCCTAAATTAAACTTACGCGAGAGCACCTCACCACCATCTAAAAAAGCGGTGTCTTGGTTGAGGAAAGTAGTCCAAGTATGTGCATTGCGTGGCGAAGGTTTTTGGTCGGCAATCAGTCCGATAACAAACGGATGGTCAGCATGACGCAATTGAACTAGCTTGCGCAACAACTGATTCTTCTCTACACATTCCCCTCCCCGCTTACTACGCAAAAGTAGCATCGCCTTATCTGCATTGGCATTCTTTTGCTTGCGATAGACATTATATTCCACAATGGATTTATCTGCAAACTGCTTGCCCACATCTGCAATCCATTCCCAGTTACCCACATGCCCAAGATAAGCTATCACCCCATGTTTCTTGCGCGCTAAGTCCTCAAGTACCTCCATATTCTCAAATACCACACGCTGGCGCATCTCTTCATCGCTAGCGCGATAGCCGTAAATAATTTCTACTAAAATATCTGTGAAATGGTGATAAAAAGCATCAACAATAGCATTTCGTTCGTCTTCCGACTTCTCAGGAAAAGACAATCGGACATTTTTACGTACCAATTTTAGCCGGTAACGCACCACATAACGAACCAGCGGATAGATTATATAGTCAGCTATACCATATAACAACGAGAGAGGCAGAAGACTGAATATGCGGATGATAAATAACATTGTTTTTGGTGTTTAGTGGACGCCCTAACGGGCTATGGGATATAGGCGAAAGGCGGGTTAATAAACTCAAAGAACACTGGGAAGATAGATAAATAGGAAATACACCACAGGTACAGCGAGCAGAAGACTGTCGAAGCGGTCGAGTACTCCACCATGACCAGGCATAAACGTACCAGAATCTTTAACACCAATCGTACGCTTCATCAGACTCTCCATCAGGTCACCAAGCGTGCCAAAAATGCCTACCGCAAGAGCAAACAACAAGCTATCAAGCAATGGGTAAGCAGTAAGTCCAATCGTAGATGTCCACCCCACTAGATAGAATATATATCCAGCTATCAAATCAAATATGAAACCACCGACAAGCCCTTCCCATGATTTAGCTGGACTCACGCGCGGGAACATCTTATGATTACCACCTTTACGTTTGGCCATCAGACTACCAACGATATACGCGCCACTATCATTTACCCAAATCAATATAAAAAGGGCGAAAAGAAGCCACTTGTCATAGAGTGCGATACCACTCATAAGTGCAAATGGCAATGCAATCATCAGTTGCCCAGCACAAAGGTTTCCCCACGATTGGATGGCATTCACCTTCTCACGGAAGAGATGAAGAATCATCGTGAGCATTAATATTGCCACATATGCAAACAGCAATGGGCGCCACACTAGGTCTCCATAGAAAAAGAAATAAAGTGTGCAGAATAGAAGCGCATTGGCCATCATAGCATAAGACTGGATTTTGACATCCGAACCTCCTACTAGTTTATGAAATTCTCTGACTGCTAGAGTACTAACCATCATAAATACAACGCCAAAGAGTAGCATATGATTGCCGAAGCACTCTGGCTGAACCAATAATGATGCTATCACCACGCCCGCATAAACAAGGGCAGACAATGTACGAGTTATAAAATTGTTCATTTCTTTTTACTTTTTTCATCAAATAATTTGCAAAGGTAGCAAAAAAATTGTAACTTTGCAAACAATTTCAAAAAAACAATCATAATTATGGCAAATTCGAATATCGAGCTCAGTTTAATGGACGCTGAAGAGAAACAACAGTTAGAGTATATTTGGAACCTTATACCAGCAGAAGATCGCCAAGGTATGACCGAGGCGGATGTGCTAATGGTATTGGACTTGATGGACGATTATCTCGTATCACAGGGGTTACTGCAAGAGGAAGATAATACCGATGAGGTTACCTACTTGGAAGGTGAGATTGATGAGACCGAGCAACTAAACTACCTCTTGGAGCAGACCAAAGAGCTGGGACGTCCTTTGACGAGCGAGCAATTACAACTCATCATGGATGGTGAACTGCAATACGGTATTGAGCAAGGCTACTACGAAGAGGAATAAATGCTTACCCATCTTCACATACGCAACTACGCTCTGATCTCCCATTTGGATATTGATTTTCATGAGGGGTTCTCTGTGATGACTGGTGAGACGGGTGCAGGTAAGAGTATCATTCTTGGTGCGCTTAATCTCGTTATGGGTGCACGTGCCGATATTAAAAGCATCACCGAGGGCGAAGATAAATGTATTATAGAGGCTATATTCGCGCCTGTGGCGCGAGAGGACGGCAGCAACGCTGCCTACAGTTTAGAGGACGCTCCTTCGGAGCTACAGTTTAGAGGCAAGGAGATTATCATCCGTCGTGAGCTGAGTGCCAGTGGTCGTTCGCGGTCGTTTGTAAATGACGAAGTAGTCACTCAAGCCGAATTGAAGGCCCTAGCACGAGAATTGATCGACATTCATTCGCAGCACGAGAGTCTGATGATAGGCGACGACCTTTTTCAGATACAAATAGTAGATTCCATATCGGGCAATCATACCGAGCGTGAAGCATATAACCAAGCATATAACACCTACCAACAAGCTACTGCAGCTTTGCGTGAGGCACAAGCCCTCGCCAAGAAAGCGCAAGCCGATGCAGACTATATGCAATGGCAATACAACCAGCTGGCAGACGCACAATTGATAGCAGGTGAAATAGAAGGATTAGAGGAAGAGGAATACCGACTGTCACATGCCGAGGAAATACAAGCCTCATTGGCACAAGCCTTGCAGCTGTTGGATAGCGACAATGGTGCGCTGTCTTTGATTCACTCTACTCGACTTTCTGATGCAAATACAACTTTGGCAGAGCGTCTAGATAGCGTAGAGATTGAACTCAAGGATATTGTATCCGATATACAACGTTTATACAATCAAACGGAGCGCGACCCTATGCGTTTGGAACAAGTGCAAGAGCGATTGAGCATGCTGCAAACGCTAATGAAGAAGCACCACGTACAGACTATAGAAGAACTGATAGCCTTGCGCGAAGATTTGGAAAAGCAAGTGCAACGATTGGAGAACATGGATGAGGAGTTGAGTCTATTGGAAGATAAAGCGAATGAGGCAAAAAAGCGATTAGAAGAGGTCGCTGCGCAACTAACTCTATCGCGAAAAAGTGTGTGCGAGAAAATTGCTAAGCACTTGGTAGAGGATATGGTGCGTTTAGGCGTACCGCATGCCAACGTGGCAGTGGATATCCAACCAACAGAAGACTTCACTGAGACAGGCAAAGATAATGTGCAGTTTATGTTCGCTGCCAACCTTAACCAGTCGCTTCGCCACGTAGCGGAAGTGGCTTCTGGTGGTGAAATCAGCCGATTGATGCTGTGTATCAAAGCATTGATTGCTAGCAGCAACGGATTGCCAACTATCATTTTTGATGAGATTGACACAGGTGTCAGCGGTGCGATAGCTAGTCAAATGGGAGAGATTATGCGTCAAATGTCAATATCCCGACAAATAATTGCCATTACCCACCTCCCCCAAGTAGCAGCGCGAAGTGAACATCATTATTTGGTTTACAAAGCAGATACAGCTACTCGCACCGAAACACATATTCGCGCACTCACAGTTAAAGAACACAAAGCAGAGATTGAAAAAATGCGCGAGATATAACCCCAACTCTAAACACTAAATACCACATGCTACCTTTAGCAGAGCGATTGCGTCCAAAGACGCTTAATGAATATATAGGTCAAAAACACCTCGTAGGAGAAGGAGCAATCCTTCGCCAGATGATAGAAAATGGCAATCTATCGTCGTTTATTTTGTGGGGACCTCCTGGCGTAGGTAAAACCACTCTAGCACGCATCATAGCTCACCAATTGGAACGTCCCTTTTACACCCTCTCCGCAGTTACTAGTGGTGTGAAAGAGGTGCGCGAAGTTATAGACAAAGCCAAACGCTATGCTACGATGAATAATGGGTTGTTTGGCGGAGGACAAGAAAGCAATACGCACGAAGGCGATAGGCGAGCAATACTATTTATTGATGAGATTCATCGCTTCTCCAAGTCGCAGCAAGATAGCCTATTAGGAGCCGTGGAAGATGGTACAATCACGCTAATTGGAGCCACCACAGAGAACCCTTCGTTTGAGGTAATTACGCCGTTGCTAAGCCGCTGTCAAGTGTATGTACTAAAGTCACTAGAGAAAACAGATCTATTGGAATTGCTTAATCGCGCCTTAACCCAAGACGAACATATCCACAGCCTCGGCATCGAAATCAAAGAAACTGAAAGTATTCTTCGCTATTCGGGTGGTGACGCACGCAAGCTATTGAATATCATCGAATTGGTCACCAACTCGGGCGTTAAGGTGATTGACAACGAGACTGTCACTAAGCAATTGCAACAGAATCCTGTAGCCTATGACAAAGATGGCGAATTGCACTACGATATTATTTCCGCCTTTATCAAATCCATCCGCGGTAGCGCCCCTGACGCAGCACTATATTGGTTAGCGCGAATGATAGCTGCAGGCGAGGATCCTAAGTTTATTGCCCGCCGATTAGTCATCTCTGCGAGCGAGGATATTGGACTTGCTAATCCAAATGCTATGCTAGTAGCAAATGCATGCTTCGACACATTGCAGAAGATTGGTTGGCCAGAAGGACGTATTCCGTTGGCCATGGCAACAGTGTATCTTGCCACTTCGCAGAAGTCTAATTCCGCATACCTAGCCATCAATCAAGCATTGGAAATGGTTGAGAAAACGGGTAACCTGCCGGTACCTCTGCACCTGCGTAACGCTCCAACCAAGTTGATGGATGAGCTTGGTTATGGAGATGGATATCAGTATGCACATGATTTTCCCAATCATTTTGTCAAACAGCAGTTTCTGCCCGATGCACTGCAAGGTACACGCTTTTGGCAAGCACAAGGCAGTCCACAGGAGCAGAAAATGGCAGATTGGATGAAATATCTCTGGGAAGAAGAAAAGAAATAAATTAACACCATACATTAATCCTAAAACTTAACAACAATAAGATTATGACGTTTACACATTTACATGTACACTCGCACTACTCCGTGCTTGACGGAATGAGCAAAGTGCCCGATTTGGTAGATAAATCTATCAAACTAGGGATGCACGCGATAGCATTGACAGACCACGGCTGTATGTACGGCATCAAGGAGTTATTGGACTATTGCAAAAAAGCCAACAAGAAACTTAAAGAAAAAGCGCAAGAAGAAGGTACCGAATTTGTACCTTTCAAACCGATTGTAGGTGTAGAAGCATACTGCGCACGTCGTAGTCGTTTGCAACGTGACAAAGACCTGAAAGCAGTGAATGCAGAAGGCAAAGCATATATTGTGGACCAAAGTGGATGGCACCTGATATTGCTGGCAAAGAATATGCAGGGCTATCGCAATCTCTGCAAGATAGTTAGTGCCAGTTTTATGGAAGATAGTTATTATCGCCGTCCACGTATCGACCGGGATTTGCTAGAGCAATATCACGAGGGATTGATATGTTGCTCAGCATGCTTAGGTGGCGAATTACCTCAGAAAATCATGGAAGGGATGAGTTTAGAGGTCGCCGCTGATGCGGCTATAGGACGCCTTGACGGGCTATCGGACGCTTCGCTATTGGATATGGGTGAGGCGACAAGATGGAAAGCCGCAGAGGAGACGATAGAGTGGTACAAAAATCTATTTGGAGAAGACTATTATATTGAGATTCAGCGTCATCAAACCACCAAGCCAGGAGCAGACCAACATGTATATCAAGTGCAGCGCGAGGTGAATCCTGTATTGGTAGAATTGGCAAAAAAGCATGATGTAAAGGTAGTAGCTACCAACGATGTGCACTTCGTAGAAGAAGAGCATGCCGAGGCACATGACCACTTGGTATGCGTAAGCACCAACCACTTTATCGATGACGAGAATCGCATGCACTATACCAAGCAAGAATGGCTGAAATCACCTCAGGAAATGGAGGAGATTTTCAGTGACATTCCCGAAGCATTGGCAAATACACAAGAGGTTGTAGATAAGGTGGAGGTGTACGACATTGACTCTGGACCTATCATGCCTAAATTCCCTATTCCTGAAGAGTTTGGTACAGAGGAGAGTTATCGCCAGAAATTCACCGAGCAAGACCTCTTTGAAGAATTCACACGCGATGAACATGGTAATGTGGTTCTTAGCGAGGATAAAGCCCACGAAAAGATTAAGAAATTGGGCGGATATGACAAACTATACCGCATCAAACTGGAAGCAGATTACCTCGCCCATTTAGCATACAAAGGTGCACACGAACGCTACGGCGAGACACTGACCGAAGAACAAGAAGAGCGTATTAAGTTCGAATTACACATCATGAAGACAATGGGTTTCCCAGGTTACTTCTTGATTGTGATGGACTTTATCCGTGCGGCCCGTGAGGAGTTGGGCGTAAGCGTAGGTCCTGGACGTGGTAGTGCTGCAGGTTCGGTGGTAGCATATTGCTTGCGTATCACCGACTTAGACCCATTGAAATACGACTTACTGTTCGAGCGTTTCTTGAACCCCGACCGTATCTCTCTACCCGATATTGATACCGACTTTGACGATGCAGGTCGTGGTAAAGTGCTAGATTGGGTGAGCGATAAATATGGTCACACGCAAGTGGCACATATCATCACCTACGGCACGATGGCTACCAAATCAGCCATTGCAGATGTGGGACGTGTACAGCGTATCCCGCTAGCACGCGTGAATGAAATCAAGGGTTATATTCCTGACCGCAGTTTCCCTGATAATATCAAAGATGAGAAAGGCAAGTCGCCAAAAGTCAACCTAAAGAACTGCTATAGGTATGTGGATGAATTGCGCATGCTACTCAATGGCGATGAGCCACAGATACGCAACATGCTCACCTACGCAGCACAATTGGAAGATACTATTCGCCAAGTGGGTGTACACGCATGCGGTGTAATTATTGGTGCAGATGATTTGACGAAGTTTGCTCCGCTGAGTACGGTAGAAGATAAAACTAGCGGTAAACGCGTGTTGGTAACAGAATATGATGGCCACGTGGTGGAAAGTGTGGGGTTGATTAAGATGGACTTCCTTGGACTGAAGACATTGACCATCATCAAGGAGTGCTTGCAAAATATCTCCAAAGCACATGGCATCAACATTGATATTGACCATATCCCTATTGATGATGCCGATACCTACAAGCTCTTCCAAGAAGGAAAGACAGTGGGTGTATTTCAGTTTGAGTCTGCAGGTATGCGCAAGTATATGAAGGAGCTCAAACCTACCGTGATTGGTGACCTTATCGCCATGAACGCACTCTATCGCCCAGGACCTATGGATTATATTCCGCAGTTTATCCGTCGTAAACATGGATTAGAACCAGTGACCTATGATATCCCTATAATGGAGAAATATCTAAAGGACACCTATGGTGTGACGGTATATCAAGAGCAGGTGATGTTGCTTTCCCGTCTGTTGGCTAACTTTACCCGCGGCGAGAGTGACCAATTGCGTAAGGCGATGGGTAAGAAGATCATGGCGATGTTGGCAGAACTGAAACCAAAATTTATCAATGGTGGCAAGAGCAATGGCCATGATGAAAAGATTCTGGAGAAGATCTGGGCGGACTGGGAGAAGTTTGCATCGTATGCCTTCAACAAATCGCACGCAGCATGCTATTCGTGGGTAGCATATCAAACAGCATATCTGAAAGCCCACTACCCTGCCGAATTTATGGCAGCCAACTTGACCGTTGCGAAAGATGACATCAAGGATGTGACGAAATTCATGGACGAGTGTAAGGCGATGAAGATTTCGGTACTCGCACCCGATGTAAATGAATCGGAGATGAACTTCACCGTCAATAGCAAGGGGGATGTACGCTTTGGATTGGGTGGCGTGAAAGGTGTAGGTGAAGGCGCCGTAGAAGCCATTATCAAAGAGCGTGAGAAGAATGGCAAGTACAAAGACCTATTTGACTTCTTAGAGCGTGTGAACCTACAAGCATGCAACCGCAAAACAGTAGAGAGTTTGGCATTGGCTGGGGCATTTGACTGCTTCGAAGGATTCTATCGAGAGCAATTGTTTGGTACGAACGCCAAAGGTGAAAATATGTTGGAAGTGGTGATGCGTTATGGCAACCGCTATCAACAAGACAAGCAAGAACAGTCAATTACATTATTTGACGGTTTTGGCGGATTAGGAATAGAAGTGCAGCGCCCAGAGTTGCCCGTTGTACCACGCTGGACAGCCATCGAACGCCTCAACAAAGAGAAAGAACTAATCGGTATATTCCTCTCGGCTCACCCGCTGGATGAATGGGAATTTGAAGTGCGCGAAATGTGTAATATCACAGCCGAAGAGATGCACCAATTCGAGGCATGGAGTTCGCCAACAGCACGTAATACTTCTACCGCACAAGATGACGAGAGCGATGAAGAAAATGAAAAAATAGAGAAACTAACTCCTAATCAGTGGATTGAGAAGCGTGCAGGACAGCCATTGCATTTGGGTGGAATCATTGTGGCAGCAGAAGATCGTATGTCACAAAAAGGTAATCCTTGGGGAAAATATACCATTGAAGACTATACCGGTAGTTATCAATTTAGTGCATTTGGCGAAACATATCAGCGATTTGCTGCACTACTCAAACCTAATGTGTACGTATATATAACTGGTGTCATACAGCAAAGAGGTGCACATATGAAATGGTTTAAACCAAAGCCAGCAGAAGAGGCCGAATATGAATTTGCACTGCAACAAGTACAACTGATACAAGATGCACAGAAGGATTTGCAAAGTATTACGTTACAAATACCAATTGAGAACGTACAACCAGACTTGATTGATTCTTTGACAGAAATGGATCAACAATATCCTGGTAATACACCATTGCATATTCAGATATTTGACACCATCAAGCAGAATGTAATTACTTTTAACGCGACACCTATTCAAATGAATCACACTTTCTATAATTGGTTGAAAGAACTACAAACTGATGAAACGTTACAATACAAAGTGAATTAATCAAAAAGCCCGATATTGGGCTTTTTGATTAATTTGCAACTATTTCAATGGGGAGGGAGTTTTAAGGTTATAAAGTTTGACCATTGTGGCAACAACAAAAAAAGAGAAACTCAATCGAGTTTCTCTTTTGGTTAGTCGGGATGGCGAGATTCGAACTCACGACCTCCTGCTCCCAAAGCAGGCATTCTAACCGGGCTGAACTACATCCCGCACACTTCCTTTTCGAAAGCGGGTGCAAAGGTACTGCTTTTTTTTGAAATAACCAAATATTTTTGAAAAAAAATGCATTTTTTCGTATTTTTCTTTCATATTCCGTTTTTTTTTCGTAATTTTGCATGTTTTTTGGTGTCTAAAAACATCTTTGTAACATTTACAATTAAAAAAATTAACCCTATTATATATATGGATAAGAACACGTGGATTGGTTTTGGCTTAATAGCCGCAATAATTATTGGATTTTCATTTATTAATCGTCCCTCTAAGGAGGAGCTGGCAGAGCGTCAGCGCATGCAGGACTCTATAGCTGCTATACGCGCCATGGAGCAAGAGGCAATATTGCTATCAGAAAAATTAGCTGCTGAGCAGGCACAAACTCAAAATGTGACTACACCAGAGAGCGCAGAAGCATTAGCAGAACAAGTGGCAGCCTTATATGGTCCGTTTGCCCCATCTGCTCTAGGCGAAGAGGGTACTATTACCATAGAAAACGAGAAAGTGCGTTTAGCAATTGCCCTACGCGGTGGTCGCATAGCAAAAGCTGAACTCAAAGAATATAAGGCCTACGGAGATAGTATCAACAATCTCTGTCTTTTCCAAGGCGAAGAGAGCCACCTCAGCTTTACGCTCATTACCAACAATAGCCGTATTCTCTCCACCGAGAACCTCTATTTTACTGTTGTTAGCCAAAGTACCGACAACGAAGGTACTACCACTCTAGCGATGCGCCTCAATACGAATATTGAGGACTGCTATATGGACTTCGTATATACCTTAGCTGCAGATGATTACATGGTGGATATGAGTATTCATCCACACAATATGCAATGGGCTTTGGCGCAAAATATGTCGTCGTTGGAAATGCAATGGAACCAACTCATCCCACAACAAGAGAAAGGACGTAAGTTTGAAGAGAAATACGCACAACTTCAATACATGTTTGTAGGCGGCGATATCGAGAAACTCTCCGAAATGAAAGCTGACCGAGCAAAAGAGTCTGCTCGACTAAAGTGGATTGCTTACAAAGATCAGTTCTTCTCAACCGTGTTAATTGCGGGTGATGCGTTCGAATCCACACAAATGGAGTCCACTCCGCTGAACGCACTGAGCCGTCATATCAAAGAGTATAAAACCACGGCAAGCTTGCCCTTTGACATCATTGGCAAAAAGAATGTGGATTTGAAGTACTATTTCGGTCCTAACCACTACAACACACTCAAAGCCTATGACAAGGATGTGGAAAAGAGCGAAAGATTGCACCTCAACGAATTGGTGCCACTAGGTTGGAAGATTGTAGCCTGGATTAACAAGGCACTGGTAATTCCCATGTTTGACCTCTTCAGTTCGTGGGGATTGCATATCGGTGTTGTGATTCTGCTGATGACTTTGGTAATCAAACTCATCATCTTGCCATTTGTGTTTGCATCGTATAAATCAAGCGCAAAAATGCGTGTACTGAAGCCACAACTTGATGAGATAAACGAGAAATACCCACCAGAGAAGATGCAAGAGCGTCAGCAAGCGACCATGGCATTGTACCAGAAAGCAGGTGTAAGCCCAATGTCGGGCTGTCTGCCAATGCTCTTCCAATTCCCTGTATTGATGGCTATGTTCTGGTTCTTGCCAACTGCTATTGAGTTGCGTGGTCAATCATTATTTTGGGCAGACGATTTATCCACCTATGATGCTATAATCACGTGGAACACCTCAATTCCTATTTTTGGTACGCACTTGAGTCTTTTCTGCTTGCTGATGACTATAGTAAATATCATATATACTCATATTACAATGCAATCTCAAGCAGGCGGTCAAGAGATGAAGATGATGAAATGGATGATGTATCTCATGCCGCTGATGTTCCTTTTCTTCTTCAACGACTACGCCGCAGGCTTGAGCTACTACTATTTCGTGAGCCTCTTAATGACCATTCTTCAAACCATGATTTTCCGTTGGGCAATAGACGACAAGAAAGTGCTGGCAGAGATGGAAGCCAATGCCAAGAAGAAAGGCAATCAGAAGAAGTCAGGTTTCGCAGCGCGTCTTGAGGCTATGCAACGTGAACAACAGCGTTTGGCACGTGAGAATGCGAAAGCGCAGATGAGACGATAAAGTAATTTTGAATTATAAATTTTGAATTTTGAATTATGGCCAAGATTCTATCAGTTGTCCTATGCTCATTGCTGAGCATAGGACTTTTTGCAGAAAGCAACACACCTATTACCAACAGCTCCGTAGGAGCGTCTAACACCCAAAAAGATAAATACACCTTTGGTGACTTCTTTGATGCGTTGGATTTGCCTACTGTATTAGGTGTTGGTGTAACGCCCAATGGCATTGAGGGAGCTACTTTTAATTCCGCTATGCGCTTAGGATGGCGCCATCACAAAAATTATGGAACTTTTGTCTATATTACATACGACACACATAGCAATACCTATGATTCACTCCTAGTCAAAGGCACCAATATCCGCAATGGTGAAGTATGGTACAACGAAGTGGGAATGAGTGTAGGATATCGTTTCCCATTGGTAAAAGATATCAAAGCTTTTTATGAGGATCCATACTTTCATCCTTGGGATATGTATGTGAGTTTACAACCTGGAATATCTATAGCTACGGTAAAAGACATTAACTCCTACAATGGTGAAGGAGGCGGCTACGAAATGCAGAACTACGACCATGTAGTACCGACACTACGCTTTTCTGCAGGTGTAGAATGGTTTATAATGCCTAATTTCGGCGTGTTTGCAGAAGCGGCTTACACGCAGCACTTATTGCCTACTATTATAGAGCAAGCTGCCATTGACAAAAGAGATATTAAGGCACCGACTGGTCCACTTACCTTATCCATCGGTTTATCGTTATTCTTTAACTAGTATATAAAAAAAGCACGCTATCTAGCGTGCTTTTTTAGATCAACTACTTATTACTTACTAATTCCATCGCGCTCAAGCAGTGCATCAATCGATGGTTCGCCACCACGGAAAGCACGGTACAGGTCCATTGGTTTGGCACTACCACCCTTCTCCAAGATATTCTTGCGGAAGAGGTCAGCGGACTTCTTATCGAAGATGCTACCGTTCTTTGCTTTTGCTGCTTTGAACACAGAGTAAGCATCTGCATCCAACAACTCTGACCACTTATAGCTATAATAGCCAGCGGCATAGCCGCCAGAGAAGATGTGGGTGAAAGCAAACTCCATTTGTGTACCAGCCACGAGTGGCAATACCTGTACACATGCCATTGCATTGTCACCGAAGCGAATCACTGCCTCTGAAGCAGTCATGTTAGAAGGCACTTCGAATGGAGAAGTCAATGTATGCCATGCCATATCAAGGTAGCCGAAGCTGAGTTGGCGCACGCACGCATAAGCAGCATGATAGGTAGTAGCACGTTGGATTTTGTCCACAAGGTCTTGTGGGATGACTTCGCCCGTCTCATAGTGCTTAGCGAAGGTATCAAGGAACTCTTTCTCACTGAGGAAGTTCTCGTTGAATTGGCTTGGCAGCTCTACGAAGTCGCGTGGTACGTTGGTACCGTTTTGCGCAGCGTATTGGCACTGAGTGAGCATACCATGCAAGCCGTGTCCAAACTCATGGAGGAAGGTCTCTACCTCATCGTAAGAGAAGAGTGCTGGTTTAGTATCTGTTGCGCGGGTGAAATTCATCACGTTCACTACATGAGGACGGATATTCTTCTTGCCAAGCATATATTGCTCTTGGAAGTTGTTCATCCAAGCACCACCGCGTTTGCCCTCGCGTGGATGGAAGTCGGCATAATACACCGCGAGGAACTTGCCTTTTTGGTCAAAGACCTCATAAGCAGTCACCTCTGGATGATAAACCTGGATGTTCTTGTTCTCTTTGAAAGTCACGCCATACAAGCG
Source organism: Paludibacteraceae bacterium (assembly GCA_017503075.1). GTDB lineage: Bacteria > Bacteroidota > Bacteroidia > Bacteroidales > Paludibacteraceae > Colicola. The sequence continues at coordinate 20,018 of JAFVTU010000005.1, forward strand.
TTTAGCTAGACCAAATACACCCTCAATCACTTTTTCCTTTTGGAAATATGGGCGGATGAGGTCATCGGAGATAGCGTATTTCTCCTCTTTAAGTTGCTTTGAGTAGAAGCTCCAATCCCATGGTTGGAGGGTAGCGTAGAAGCCCTTGGAGGTTGCAAACTCTTGCAATTCAGCTACTTCTTGCTGAGCCACAGGCATATAGCTGTCGCGGAGTTGGTCGAGGAAGTTCATCACGTTCTCTTTGCTCTCAGCGCAAGTCTTGGTGAGGGACTTGTCGGCATGGCAAGCTTTTTCGAAGAGTTGTGCCAACGCGAGGCGGGTATTCACAATATCGATAATCACTTGTGTGTTGTCAAACTCGCCACCAATGCAACGGCTATTGTAAGCGGTGTAAAGTTCGCGACGGATATCGCGGTTTTGGCAATCCTCCATCACTGGGATATAGGTAGTTGGCTTGAGGTCAAGTAACCAGCCCTGAAACCCTTTCTTTTCTGCATTGGCTTTCAACATGGCTTTGGTATCATCTTTCAAACCAGCAAGATCCGCTTCGTTGGTGATGAGCATTGTCCAAGCGTTGGTAGCTTTTAGCACGTTCTGACCATAGATAAGGGTGAGTTGTGAAAGCTTTGCGCTGAGGTCTTTATATACTTGCTTTTGCTCGTCATTGAGGTTTGCACCGTTATTGGCAAACGACTCGTAGATATCCTCCAATAGTTTTTGCTGTGCAGGATTGAGTTTCAATTTGTCCTTTTGATCATAGACGGCTTTGATACGTTTGAAGAGCCCCTCGTTGAGGCGGATAGAAGCCGAATACTCCGACATCTTTGGCGAGAGTTCCATAGCAATAGCTTGGAGTTCATCGTTGGTCTCAGCCGAAGTAAGGTTGTAGAAGCAACCAGCCACTACAGAGAGCAACTCGCCCGACTTCTCGTATGCCTCGATGGTGTTTTTGAAGGTAGGAGCAGCAGGGTTGTTGACGATAGCGTCGATCTCTGCAAGTCCTTGCTTGATACCTTCTTCAAACGCAGGCATATAGTGCTCTGGACGGATGTCATTGAATGGATAAGTCTTGTGTGGGGTTTTCCACTCTTTGTAGTGGAAGAATGGGTTGGCACTTGCCAACAGGGTCACTGCTAGTGCCGCCATAGTAAGAATTGATTTTTTCATATTTTTAACTTCGTATTTTTTTAGCGGCTTTGCCGCTGAATAATTACTGTGTGAATAGTTATTCGCTAAACTCATGAATAGTTACTTCGTGCAACTAAAATTGTATTTCTCCGAAATACTCTGGTAGGTGGAAAGCAGGTGCAGGTGCTTCGATTGGGTTCCATGATGCGTAGTGCTTCATTGGCGTAAGGTCGCCACACTTGTACAAGTTCGCGCGACGTACGTGCTCATAGTTACCATCAAACTCTATCAATGCCAGCGGAATGGCTATGAGCAACGACCAATGCGCTGCGCACAATTGTACGGGGAAGCGCTTTATTGATTGCAGTTGCTCAGTATTCAGGCGCACCACATCCTCTTTGCGGGACTTACGGCTGGAAGCATTGCACACCCCCGCAGCATTAAATTCGAAATTCCAATATCGCGAATTATCGGCATTTGCAATAAAAATCTCCACACACGCATCTTCGTTCACATGTTCCAAGTCCTCTGTTTTTGTCGCCAATGGAACTTCTCCCTGCACTTCAAAGCGCACATAAAGTGTATCGCAAGTATGTGCGAGAGTAAACGTAGTAACAGGTGAAGAAGGATACTGGCTAGGCCAATTGAGCGTATCAATCATACCAGATACAGGCATTTGGGCCATGATCTGATCGATTTGTGGTAGGGATAGAGCATGCCAATTGAGTTGATATGTAGATTTAGTTATTTTCATCTCAATAAGTTTATATCACCAGAAAGTTGATAAACGCCAGTTGGCATTTCGCCTTTCTTCAGTTTTTTTGAGTATTTAGGTTTTGCCATATAATCCATCTCGGCATCTGTGCCTAAAGCACGAATAACATAGTAGTAAGCTCCAGCAGCTGCTGGTTTACCATTGATCGTACCATCCCACCCTTTGGATGGATCATTAGACTTGTAAACCAAGTGTCCCCAACGATTATATACCCAGATATTAAATTCTTGTATTGAACGATAGACAACGCGAAATTCATCGTGTGTACCATCGCCATTAGGAGTAAAAACGTTAGGCACTTGCAACATGGATTCGCTCACAGAAATGAGAAACTCCACAGAATCTTGATGGCACATGTCATTACTAATACCCACAACAACTCGATAACTACCTGGCTCATCAAATGTAAATTTATGTTGTGCTTCATTGCGTGTTAGCATACGCTCTGACCCCTTAAATAGTTCCCACTTGTAATATTCGGCATTAAGGGCGTTGGCCTTAAACTCTACCTCTAGTGGTGCGGAACGACGAATCAATGTTTCTGGGTCAACGGGACGTTCTACCTCATTGGATTGTTCGTTAGGTCTAGTTGTGACAATAGCTTGCGGATGGGCCTTGATAGCAACGGGATCATATATATTAGTAGTAATTGAATCTATATTTATGGAAACATTTATTCCCTCATTATGTAATTGTTCTGCCATTAAATCAATAATCACATAATTCGTTGCAACTGGTGTAGGATCAACTACTATAGAAGTATTAAATTCTGTTTCCACAATAGCTATTGAATCAACCCATTCTTTTCCAGCCCAAGTTACATCAGTATAAATCACACGACATTTACGAGTAATCTTATGCTGGATACCTAAAGTATCTAAGTATGTTATAGGAGGAATAGATCCATCTATTCGCAATTCAGTCTCAGTACATGATTGTATCACTTCTATGCTATCCACATGTACCCGCAAACTATCGTAGTCAAAGACCCAAAAACACTCACGCTCGGTACCACTTTTGATCATATATCCCATTCCGTGTTCTGGATATATGTAATCGGTACCTGATGTGATAGGAGTAATCGTATCTGGCAATTGGTACCAATTGATCGGACCTATTTTGGATTTAACTTCTGCCTTTCGGTCAAGGTGTTCAAAAAGGAGAATGGTATTTCCCTCGTGAGTCAACAATGTAGCATTTCCTACGCACTCGATATATTGTGCATAGGAAAATGCTGAAAATAAGAATGTTATAAGTAATGCTATTGTCTGTTTCATTTGTTAACTTGGAAGCGTGTATTGCCATTTTGCAGGAAGTCAACGATTTGTTTTGCCGCCGCAATTCCCGCGTTGATATTGGCTTCGGCAGTCTGTGCGCCCATTTTCTTGGGTGTAGCAAAATAGCGTTCTGCGAAAAGTTCTTGCATCTTTTGGTCAGCCGCAGGCATGATATCGGTGACATATCTGAAATCAGTACGCTCCTGCATAAAACGAATGAGTTCATCCTCGTTGATTACTTCTTTGCGTGCGGTATTGACTAGCAGAGCCCCTTGTGGCATATTGGAAAGTAAAGCATAATTGATACTACCTTTGGTCGCTGGAGTAGCAGGAATATGCAAAGAGACAACATCACATGTGGAATATAATTGTTCAGCAGAGTGCACAGGTGTAATTCCGTCATTAATCATTACTTCATCTGGACAATAGGCGTCATATGCATAAATATCCATACCGAACCCTTTAGCAATACGCGCTACATTACGACCAACATTGCCATATGCATGAATACCTAGTTTCTTTCCTAGCAGTTCGGTGCCACTGGTACCATCGTACATATTACGCACGGCCATAACCATGAGTCCTAGCGCAAGTTCCGCTACAGCATTAGAGTTTTGCCCAGGGGTATTCATTGCCACCACATTATGGGCAGTAGCCGCTGCGAGATCAATATTATCGTATCCCGCACCTGCACGAACAACTATCTTCAGATTTTTTGCTGCATCAAGTACCTCTTTATCTACATTATCTGAGCGGATAATGAGTGCATCGGCATCCGCAACGGCCTCAAGAAGTTGTTGTCTACTAATATATTTCTCCAGCAAAACTAGTTGATAGCCAGCTTGCTCTACTACATCTCGTATGCCATCTACTGCCACAGGGGCAAATGGTTTTTCAGTCGCTACTAATATTTTCATTTTTTTTAGTATTGTGGTATAGAATACCATTGTTTCTTTTTCCTTTTGTTCAGGAATATGATACACATGTTCCATAACCCGCTTACAAAGAAGCCTCGTACTCCTTGATGCAGGCAACCAGTGCCTCAGCGCTCTCGAGTGGCAATGCATTATAGGTACTTGCACGGAAACCACCCACGAGGCGGTGTCCCTTGATTCCGACCATACCCTTTGCGGTAGCGAACTTGAAGAAGTCGTCTTGCAAGTGTGCGTACTCTGGCTTCAGTACAAAGCAGATATTCATGAGTGAGCGGTCCTCTTTGCGGGCTGTACCCTCAAAAATCTTGCTCTCGTCAATGGCTTTGTAGAGCAACTCTGCCTTCGCCACATTGCGCTCCAAAGCAGCTTGCAATCCGCCATTGGCTTTCAGCCAACGCAAGGTGAGCATAGCGGTATAGATAGGCAATACAGGAGGGGTATTGAACATACTGCCGTTCTCTACATGGGTACGGTAATCCAACATGGTAGGGATATAGCGGCTCACTTTGCCGAGGAATGCCTCTTTCACAATCACGAAGGTCACACCCGCAGGCGCCAAGTTCTTTTGTGCACCACCGTAGATAATATCGTATTTGCTCACATCAATTGGGCGAGCAAGGATATCGGATGACATATCTGCAATCAATGGCACATTGCCTTTCTTTGCGTAAATAGCTTGGAGTTTCTCATCGGAAATCTCGGTACCATAAATGGTATTGTTAGTAGTGATGTGCAAATAATCAGCATCTTGTGGTACTTCGAAATCCATAGGGATATGGGTGAAGTTATCCGCAGCAGAGGTCGCCACCTCTACCACTTCGCCAAAGGCCTTTGCCTCTTTGATGGCCTTCTTCGACCATACGCCCGTATTGAGGTATGCGGCTTTATGCTCCAGACAGTTGAATGGCACCATGCAGAATTGCAAACTAGCACCACCGCCTACGAAAATCACGCGGTAGCCCTCAGGGATATTCAGCAGTTCCTTCATCAGTGCTTCTGCCTCATCTACAACGGGTTGGAAATACTTGGCGCGGTGAGAAATCTCAAGGATACTCAAACCCTCGCCTTGAAAATCGATTACAGCATCTGCTGTTTGTTTGATCACTTCTGCGGGCAGGATACTTGGTCCTGCGTTAAAATTGTATTTTTTCATACTTCTTAGTTCGTTAAAACTCACGTTATTGGTCGGCTTTGCCGACGTTATTGGCTTCGCGTTATTGGTTCGCTGCGCTCACGAAAGTGGCTAAAGCGTTATTTTGTAAATTTCCACTTGCTTTTAGGGGCTTCGATGACTTGGTCGTCTGCTTTCTTGACTGCATCTTTGATAGCGTCTTTTACCTTCTTGGCAGCACCTTTGACATCGGTAATAATCTCCTCTACGAGTTCGGCTTTCTCCACCCAGCAGAGTGCATCACCTTTGACCGCAGTAGCACCTTGCTCTTTGTCAATAGCCACTACGCGGCAGTGCTCAAACGCACGGATTGGCTCGATGCCATGAGGTGTTTGTAGGTAGCATACCACATCGCCTTGTTTGTAGAAAGTACCCAATGCTGGGGCTTTGCTATCCTCGTTGAAGTCGAGTTCCCAAAGCACTTTACCAGAGAGCGTTGCCTCCAATGGTTCAGCATTAGGATGCAAGATGGCGCGTTTGTCGGCAGCAGAAATAAAGGTAACTTGTTTGCCTCCTTGTGCGGCTTTCTCCATGCGTTCGAGCAAATCTTTATTGAACTGCTCTTTGGCTTGACCTGATTTGTATTCGCGGTATTGCTTCTCGTGCATAGCGAACTCAAAGAGTTCCTCGTCATCTTGACCACGATCCCAACCTTTCTCTTCCATCTCTGCGATGAATTGTGGGAGAACATCTGGATAGAGGGCTTGTGGGTCATCGGTGTAAAACTCCATGCCCTTCTCTTTAGCGAGTTCGATGATCTCTGGTGCGAGTTCGCCTGGCAGTTTACCCGACTTGCCGAGAATCATGCCCCACATAGCAGGGTCCATACGGGTGAATGGCTTCTCGCCCATGGACTTGCTATAGAGGTTCATGAGCGCAGCATTCTTCACATATTGAGAGAATGGTGTTACGAGGCAAGGCGTACCGAGCATAGGCCAGATACGTTGTACCTCGTCAAAGAGCTCAACCAGCAGTTCGTCTTCGCTGAGGGCACTTTGACCACGTTTCACGAGGTTGGCGTTAATAGCCGCATGCATGCCCTTGAGGTCAGCCATGAGCGAACCCATCATACCACCTGGCAGACCGCAACCTACAAGCAGCGATGTCATCTTCGAGTTGCGTGGGTCGATCCAGTAGCCAAGGAAGTCGTCGATGAAGGATTGGGTGAGCGAACGTGCCTCCATGTATGCCTTCATATTGATATCCTTCACGAGGAAGCCCGCATCTTTGAGCATAGATTGGATAGTAATTACGTCTGGGTGTACCATACCCCAACTGAGTGGCTCCATAGCTACGTCAAGCACGTCGCCACCTGCCTTAGCCACTTCCAGCATACTAGCTACAGAGAAGCCAGGACCCGAGTGGCCGTGATATTGGATAATGATATCAGGATGCTTCTCCTTGATAGCAGATACGATAGTGCCGAGCATTGCAGGGCGACCGATACCCGCCATATCTTTGAGGCAGATCTCTTGTGCACCATTAGCTATAAGTTCCTCTGCGAGGTTGATATAGTATTCTGCATTGTGCACCTTAGAATAGGTGATACACATGGTCGCTTGTGCGGTCATACCTGCCTCCTTCGCCCATTTGATGGATGGGATGATATTGCGAGGATCGTTCAAGCCGCAGAAGATACGCGTGATATTCACACCTTGTGCATGCTTCACCTTATACATGAGTTGGCGCACATCCGCAGGCACAGGGTTCATACGCAGTGCGTTGAGACCACGGTCAAGCATATGGGTCTTAATACCTGCCTCGTTGAAGGGCTTGGTAAAGGTGCGTACTGCTATGTTAGGATTCTCGCCATAGAGAAGATTGACTTGTTCGCTGGCACCGCCATTGGTTTCTACACGGTCAAAGCATCCCATGTCGATAATCACGGGAGCAATCTTTGCCAATTGATCTTTGCGTGGCACATACTTGCCACTACTCTGCCACATGTCGCGATAGACAAGGGAGAATTGAATTTCTTTTTTAGCCATATTGTAATTAGTTTTAAGGGTTCAAATAAATATAGTACTTCTAATTTCCGCGCAAAGGTACAAAAAAAAAAGCATATATGCAAGTTGCATATACACTTTTTTAGATTATCTTTATTATTTGACCAAAAAGAGGCGTTTAATAGTATTTTTTATGGATTGCCAAAGCAGTTCCTTGAGCCACGGTAGTGGTTGCGAAGTCCATCGCTGTGGGTGGGTGGTGATCATAATGCGAGGTGGTAACATATCATCCTTGGCTGCGCGAATAATGGCTCGGGTGCGACGATATACTAAGCCCTGCTCCGTCCATTGATCTTGGTATTGAGGAATCTTGTCACGAACAGATACTTTGTATCCATCCCAGCGGCGTCCGGTATCGGTAAGATAGAACACCTCAGAAAAATCGACATCAAAATACGGTTCTCCCACTATGCCAAGTTGCTTATAATCATAGTGTTTCCACAAATCACGTCCATCCCATTGGCTAGTTGGCACACCGTGCATGCAGATAGTGCGCACAGGGTAAAACTGACGAAAATATGCCAATTGCTGGGTAAAATGTTCATATGCTTTTTCTACATCTCCATTGGCGATAGCCATATCCTCGTAGTGGTAGCCAATCTCATGACCAAGTTTGGCAATAGCACGGATGACTTCTGGTTTGTTGCTATCGAGCACTATACGGAAATAATATGATGCACTAATACCCAACTCATTTTCGATTTGTGCGATACGCAAGCTATTCTCTGCTTTTAGGTCCACATCATGGCGTAATATCACCAACCGTTCAAGTCGCTGCGAAGGCAAGAGCATACAATACTGCTCAAAAGTAATAAAACGATACCCCTTATGCAATAAAGCCACTAGCAACTTACGATACGTTCGTAAGGTAAAGTCCATTTTCTTGCGTTGCGTGAGTAAAAAGGTAAATAACAGTGCCCAAAACATAATTAGAATAACTCGTTAAGATGTTTTGCCAAAAGAACACCTGCCATATACATCTGATATTCAGCAGTTTCCACCCATCGATACGCATAGTGATAGGTATTGCCTGAGCATGTAGAATGATATTGATAGATGGCATCTGTAACATGATAGGTATGGAGTAGTGTCTCCCCTTCGTTCATACGAAGAATATCCTTACGCTGATGACCATATACATCGTGTAGATAGGACGCATATTCCGTATAACTAAATCCCTTATACTCAATCAATTTGCTATCCCAAACAGAATGCAAATTAGTATTCGAACCAAACCACTTCATACGTACCTTGTTGCCGCCTTGATCATCTAAATGCGCCACATGCATTGGACAAAAACGATCTGCGATCATATGCACATAAAAGACCAGCGCATCGTGACAATCAGGTTGGCGTTTGAGCACTGCCTCCAGACTATCCAAAGCCATAAAGAGTTCCCCACCCTCCTCTGGATAATTGGTCAAAGTTGATACAACCTCGGCATCCGTCATACCGCCTGCCAGATCCTGATAATGGCAAGTAAAACTAGTAGGATAAATCGTGTCACTCTTAATCTCATCTGGCCAAGTAGCGAGGTAGATCATTCCATGTTTACCCAGCACCTTATCGACATGTTTTCGGGCTTTACAGTCGAGATTATCATAGGCCACTTGCGCTACGATACGATGCCCTTTTGGCCCCCAAGCGTAAATAGCAGTGAAGCACCAGAAGGAGAGAAAAAGAATTAGAATACGTTTCATAAAATGATTATTTTTTTCGATTATCAATACGATTTCTATACACAACAAATCGTTGGTATAGATATTCCAACGACAAATTGAGCAACATATTAATGATTGTCACCGCATACTCATTCCATTGCAAATCCTCTGCCAGCCAATCTCCCAACACAGTCGTCGCAGGTGTAAAAAATGCATAGAAAAGCAACACCAATAGCATAGCTCGAGTGATGTTTGCATTGGACTTGAATGTGAAACGACGATTAAACGTGAAGTTCCACAAAATGCTCAATAGCAACGATATTAAATAACATGGCCAATAGCGCCATCCCGTAAACTCATTCAGCAGCGCGAAAGAACCCATTTGAATCACGCCTGCACTTGCCGAAAACAGTACAAATTTCAGTACCCTAACCCACTCTTTTGTTTGTTTCATGCCTCTAATCTATATAAACTATAGCAGCTCCACGAGCGTCCTCTAAATTAATACAACTCTATCCACTCCACCTCATTACCCACACATTGCAGATAATGCTCAAAATTCTCACGCTTGATTACCACTGTCCCGCGACAATCGTTGGGATGAAAACTCAGGCTATCCGCTTGCAAGAGGTTTTTATCCAAAAACAATATCACATGATGCTCCACATCATTAATTAATCCAAATGGGCTCACACTACCTGGTTCTAATCCTAAATAACGCATCATGCGCTCTGGACTAGCGAAAGAGAGTTTACCTGGCGAGTTCTTGCCCGCAGCCATTAGCGACGCCTTCAATCGCTGCTCCAGATCGTGAATAGCCAAATCGTGTTCGCAATCAAAGCAAATGAGATAATGTTGCGTACCTTTGTGATTGCGCATAAAGATATTCTTGCAATGCACGCTGCCATCCTCTCGCCACCAACGTTTTGCTTCCTCGATGGTTTTTCCTTCGGGATGGTTATAGCACTCAAACGGAATCCCATGTTCCTTCAGATATGCCAATACAAGCTCTTGTCGTTCAGAATGGTTCAACATTGTTCAGAATGGTTCAACATAGTTCAGAATAGTTTATGCTTCCATGATGACTTCGCGTAGCACTTCACCCACCGTTGGGTGTGGGAAGACAACTTGCTTGAACTCGCCTACGGTATAGCCCATGCGTACCGCGAAACTAGCCGCAGCCACAAACTCCGAACATGGATTACCAATCATATGCACACCCATAATAGTTTTACTGCGTTTATCCACAATGACTTTACACAAGCCCGTTTCTCCCTCATTTTCTGCTACAAAACGCCCTGAGAAAGTCATCGGCAACTTGTGCACCTCGTATGGCACGAATGGTTCGTCGGTGGACATGGATGGTGCAAAGTCACCTTTCTTGATCTCATTTAAGTCCTTCTCTGTCAATCCGATGCACGCAATCTCAGGATTGGTATAAACGACGCTTGGTATGGCGTTGTAAGCTATACGCTGCAATGGTATCTGCTTGAGCATACGCCCCACTGCCACCTCTGCCTGACGGCTGGCTACATGGGCGAGCATAATCTTACCCGTCACATCACCTGCGGCATAAACATTCTTCAGATTGGTGCGCATGAATTCGTCCACCACAATACCGCCACGGTACATCTCCAGTTCACTCAACGCCTCTAGCCCCTGCATATTCGCACGACGACCTACCGATATGAGGATATGCTCAGCCTCGTATTCGCCATTGGTAGTTAGCACCTTATTGCCCTGCAATTCGGTTACCTTGGTATCTGTCAATATCTGAATCCCCGCTTTGCGGTATTTCTCCAGCAGAATAGTCACCACATCTTGATCGAGGTTTGGCAAGATTGTTGGCATCGCCTCAATTACCGTCACAGGTACACCCAACTCGTGGTATAACGTAGCAAACTCCATACCAATCACTCCACCGCCTACGATAATCATCGATGATGGCAACTCCTTGCTATCCAACGCCATTGTCGAATCCCATACAGCAGGATTATCTGGTATACCAGGTATTGGCGGCACAAAGTTCGTCGAACCTGTACAAATCAGTAGGTTCTCTGCTTCGTATTGCTCTTCGCCACACTTGATTACGACTGTCTCCTCCGTGCGACTAACCACCTCAGCGGCACCCATCACTACTGCACAATGCTCGTTGTTGAGCTTCTGCTTAATACCTGCCACCAGTTTGCGCACCACCTTGGTCTTGCGTTGCACAATCTTGGCATAGTCAAAACTTACGCATTCTGCTTTCACTCCGTATTTATCGGCATGCGTGGCATTATGATATTGTTTGGCACTATAGAGCAACGTTTTCGTTGGGATACAACCCACATTCAGGCATGTACCGCCCAAAGCCGTTTGCTCAAAAATAACGACATCTTTACCTGCTTTAGAAGCGATCTCTGCGGCAGTGTATCCAGCAGGACCACCACCAATAATTGCTAAAAAGTATTTCATAATAGTGTTGTTTAGTGTGGTATAGGGTTGTATAGAGTTGTGTAGAGTTGTGTAGGGTTGTGTAGAGTTGTGTAGAGTTGTGTAGGGTTGTTTAGAGTTGTGTAGGGTTGTGTAGTGTGGTAAGGTAGATTCGTACTGCACTCGCCACCATCTCCACGCATGGGCGCTTTTTGTAATATTCCTCCGTGCGAGGCGCAGGTGTAGGGTCAGTAAAGTTATTTGTCCTTGTTCCTTGTTCCTGACTTCTAACTCCAGACAGCAACTCAGCACATATCAAACTACCATTCTCTTGCTTAAACTTCTCTGCAAGATCTTGCACTAGCGTATAGTTCGCTTTCTTGCCTTCGGCATCACCAGGCGTAGCGCTACCTCTCTCCAGCCCCGCCAACATAAACATGCCGCATGCCGCGCCGCAGGTCTGGCGCATACGACCTATGCCGCCACCAAACGACGCCGATAATCGCAATGCCAATGCCTCATCCTCAATACCATACAAGTCAGCACACGCAGCAAACACGGCTTGACTGCAATTGAACCCCTGCTTAAAGAGCTCTTTGGCTCTTTCCACGCGCTTGTCTATCTCCTGTTGTGTCATCTTACAAAACTGGTTTTGAGTTTCGGTTCTTCGCTCACTGGCAATGGCTCATGGCTAAGTCCACGCATCATCCATGCCATATTCCGCCCCAAAGTACGCATCGTCTGCAAGCCCTCTAAATCCTCCAAAGCTTCGCCTGCCGCTGCACCATGCACGCTATTCCAATACTGCGATGGAACAACAGGCATATTATTGATTGTGAAGTACTTATTCAATCTATCAAACGTCGCACTTGCGCCACCTCTACGGCATACTGCCACTGCAGCAGCAGGCTTGTACGCCAGTAGTGAACCACACGAGTAGAATAATCGATCCATCAACGCGCACAACGAACCATTAGGCCCCGCATAATACACAGGCGACCCCACAACCAATCCATCAACGCCCTCCTCTAATATAGTACGAAGTTGGTCGTAGAGTGCATCCGAGAACGCACAATATGTATGATTCTTTCTGCACGCGCCACATGCCACGCAACCACGAACACTTTGAGTACCGATTCCTACAGTAATAGTAGTAATTCCTTCTTCCTCTAGCACCTTCGCCACTTCCGCCAACGCGATGCTTGTATTGCCCTTTGCATGGGGGCTACCGTTGATAAGTAGTACACGCATATATATGATAATTTATGCTGCAAAGTTACTATTTTTTTTTCAAATAGACAAAATTTCTTCAAAATATTTGCATAAATGCAAAAAATATAGTACTTTTGCAGTCGATTTCGCGGCATTAGCACATCGGTAGTGCATCGGCTTCCCAAGCCGAGGAGGCGGGTTCGATTCCCGTATGCCGCTCTTCGTCGGAATGGGCTTGCAACAAGAAATGCGCCTTGCGCATTTGGGTTGCCGCCATTCCTCCTCTTACCTCGAGCCCACGAGGCTCTCGGTAGGGTACGCGGAATACGAAGCAAAGCTTCGATGGGTAAACGGAATCTGGGCTTGCAACAAGAAATGCGCCCTGCGCATTTGGGTTGCCGCCATTCCTCCTCTTACCTCGAGCTCACGAAGCTCTCGGTAGAAGACAAGGGATACGAAGCAAGCTTCGATTTGTAAGCAGAATATTTGCTTGTCGCAAAGAAATCGCTATGCGATTTAAGGCGACCGCGATTGCTCCTCTCCCCTAAAATTGAAAATTTTCGGGGACCCCATTAAAGAGGGGAGGCTATCTCGCGAAGCGACACAACGTGAGCGAATCGAACAAAAATAGTACATCGGTCTATCGCGGAGTAAGGGAAGAAAAACTGCGGTTTTAATCCCCTACGACGAGGAAAGTCCGGGCAGCATAGAGCAGCACAGCGGTTAATGGCCGTCAGGCAGCAATGTTTGGTCACTGGTACAGAGACGAGTCGCCTTCGGGCGGGTGAAACGACTACACTGTGCGCTGCAATTCCAAGTATACCAACGTCTGAGCGCTGCTCGCGTGAGTTGGAGGGTAGGAAGCAACAGAAGCACGTAGTAATACGCGACTCAAGATTAATGATAGACACCACCATTGGGAGTTTCAAAGGTTCCAAGAGTTCCAGAGTTCCAGTGTGGGTACAGAACCCGGCTTATAGATGTGCTATTTTTTTTTGAATACAATTCTACACCATACAAAACAACACCAAAAAATGAGAAAACAATTTCTTTTAGCAATAGCACTCTTTGGTGCTTTTTCTTTGCAAGCTAAACCCCGTATTGACCGTGCAGAACCATTATGCTGGTGGACAGAGATGAACTGCCCACTCACGCTTATGCTTCAGGGCGAAGACCTTGCCGATGCACAAGTGACGATTCAAAGATTAGAGGCGAAAGGCGAGAGGCGAGAGGCGAAAGGCGATGAGGCGAAAGGGCTGGTGGTGACAGGTCAACACAATGCTGAGAGCAAAAACTACCTCTTTGTGGATTTGGCTGTGAATGAGCCAGGTACCTACTGTATTACACTAAAGAAGGGTAAACGTACTACTCGTGTGGATTACACTATTCATACTCGTCGTGAGGGCAGTCGCGAGCGCAAAGGATTCAATTCAAGCGATATGATTTACCTCATCATGTCCGACCGCTTTGTGGATGGCGATGAGAGCAACAACACCTTAAAAGGCATGGCAGAACCAGCCAACAAGGAGAATGTTCACGGACGCTTCGGTGGTGATATTCAGGGTGTTATCAACTCACTTGACCATATATCTTCGCTTGGTGCTACTGCTATTTGGGCAACACCTTTCCTAGAGGACAACGAGGCAGCATGGTCCTACCATGGTTATGCTTGCTCCGACTACTACCATATTGACCCACGTTGTGGAAGCAACGAACTCTACCGCGAAATGGTAGAGAAAGCCCACGAGAAGGGAATCAAGATTATCATGGACATGGTGCCTAACCACTGCGGTGGCACGCACTGGTGGATGAAAGACCTACCCTATCAAGACTGGATTAATCAGTTTGATGAGTTTACCAATACGCCTAACGTCTTCTCAGCAAACTACGATATCAACGCATCGGAGTACGATCGTCAGCTGTCCAACCGCGGTTGGTTTGACCGCCCAATGCCAGATATGAACTTGGAGAACCCAGACCTACTACAATACTTCAAGCAATGGGCTATCTGGTGGATTGAGTATGCAAATCTTGATGGTTTGCGCGTAGACACCTATCCATATATAGAGATGCTACCTGCCAGCGAATGGGTGAAAGCGATCATGGATGAGTATCCAAACTTCAATATCGTAGGCGAGTGTTGGACACGCCCTGCACCTGCCGTAGCATATTGGCAATCAGGCGTAAAGAACTACAACGGCTTTGATAGTCATCTGAAGACTGTGATGGATTTCCCTGTGGAGGAAGCTATCCGTCAAGCCCTTGAGACTGACGGCAGTGGTTGGGGCAATGGTTTGACCCGCGTGTATGATGCCGTGGCAATGGACTACCTCTATGCCGATGTGAATAATATCATGATTATGTTGGGTAACCACGATATGGACCGTATTGCGGACGTAGTGAAAGACCAAGACCCACGCCGTGTGAAGTTGGCAACAACGATGTTGGCTACTATGCGCGGTATTCCACAAGTGTTCTACGGCGACGAGTACGGCATGAAGTCCGCAGACCGCAGCTTGGGTCACTCTACCCTACGCATGCCATTGCCATTGGGCGAGGAAGTGACGGCAGAGATGCAAGATATGTGCGACTACCACACCCGTCTCTTCCAATGGCGTAAGGGTGAGAGCGTGATTCACACGGGTAAGACCATGCACTTCATTACCCGCGATAATACATACGCATACTTCCGCTACAACGATAATGAGGCGGTGTTTGTATATTTGAACGCCAGCGAAGAGAATCGTACCATCCCTACTGCGCACTACGCAGAGATTTTGGGTAAATACAATCCTGTAGGCGAGGATGTGATTACTGGCAAGACATACGATTTGAGCCAAAAGGATATTGTTATACCAGGGCTCACGAGCATCGTGGTGAAACTGAGCAAGTAGCTAGAGGCGCAGGGAGAGGGTGTAAGGTGTAGAGTGTAAAGTGTAAAGGCTGGGAAATAAATAAGGACGCAAAGAGATTGCGTCCTTATTTGTTTATCCCGTTACCACTCCGTTATCAGTTGCTGCCTTTGTTGTGGTTTCCATTTTTGTCGCTCGATTTTGTCACGGCAAAGCCGCGAACAAAATAGAGAAGTTTTCAATGCCTTCAAATTTTGCTGAACGCAAATGCGTTTTGCACAATAATCGTTCGAACGAATGTGAGATAAGAAATTTATAAATTACTTGACTAAACGCACGGAAAGCCCGGCGCAGCGATCGTCCTTAAGCATGTCGACTTCACTCAAATTGAAGTAGAGGAAACACACGTAGTCTGAATCGAAAGGAGTGGACGACCAATAGTAGCCGACCGTACCTACGCGGTACACATCGCCAGTGCAACGGTGTAAGCCCGCAGCAGGCAACGTGATAGACTCTCCATTAGGACCAATAACCTTATAACCACTGCCAGTCCAAGTCCATGTACATTTATTTTTAAGTTCTTCTAACTGTTGATTAGTTGGCAACTTATTACCAAATCTACTTACTGCTTCATTATAAGTATATAGAGTAGAATCACCCCCTTCATTCGTTTTTTTCCATAAGGTACCACTTGGTAAGCCCAAATCTACATAGTTTGATTGCGCCATTGCTGATACTGCAAAAAGGCAAAGTAGGCAGAAAGAAAATAGTTTTTTCATTGTTGTTATTTTAATACGATTTATAATATTGCGGTGCAAAGGTACAACAAAATTTGTAAATTTGCAAATTTTTAGTTAAAATATTGTATATGTACACAAACAAATTTCTTCTCACTGGGTAACATGGAGGATACGAATTGTGCGGTTATTGTGTGGTTATTGTGTGGTTATTGTGTGGTGCGAGTGGGGAAGCTATTATGGGACGGCGCAAAGCGCCTAAGGGACGCCCCGAGGAGGCTATGGGACGCGGTAGAAACCGCTATGGGACGGCGCAAAGCGCCTAAGGGTGAAAGGGGGAAGGTGAAAACGGAAAACAAATCATACAGAAACACAACAAGGACGCAAAAGATTGCGTCCTTGTTGATATACTGGCCTTTAGCCTAGAACTTATTATTTTTTGAAATAGCGGTTGTACAAGCCCTCGAAGCCTTTGCCGTGGCGAGCCTCATCCTTAGCCATCTCGTGTACAGTATCGTGGATAGCATCCCAATCCATTGCTTTAGCACGCTTAGCAATACGGAGTTTGTCCTCGCAAGCGCCAGCCTCAGCCATCATACGCTTCTCGAGGTTCTCCTTGGTGCTCCACACTACCTCACCTAGCAACTCAGCGAACTTAGAGCAGTGCTCAGCCTCTTCCCATGCGTAGCGCTTGAAAGCCTCTGCAATCTCAGGATAGCCCTCGCGATCTGCTTGGCGGGACATAGCGAGATACATACCAACCTCGGTAGCCTCACCCATGAAGTGTGCATTGAGGTCCTTGATCATCTCCTCGTCGGTATCTTTAGCCACGCCGATGATGTGCTCGCAAGCGAATGCGATACCAGCAGACTCATCCACTTCTTTCCATGTTACTACTTGTTTGCATTGTGGGCAACGCTCTGGTGCAGGTGCTCCCTCGTGTACATAGCCGCAAATTGGGCAGATAAATTTCTTATTCATATTGATTTTTACTTTTAAAGGTTAATATTCTTTTACCACTTTACATACTACAAAAACCGTGCCAAAACTGTTAATTTTTATAAATAAAAAGTAATGTGCCTGCGGCGAGTGGTGTCACTATGCGAGGTAAGCTTTACACTATCCTACCCGATACGACATGCCAATTGATTAGTAACCAGAGGTTTTGTAGGTAATCTTTGCGGCGATTTTGATAGTCGAGGTAGTAGGCATGCTCCCATACATCGATTGCCAACAGCGGAACGAGATTGTAACGCAATGGATTATCTCCATTGGAAAGCGATAGAATCTTTAGTTCGCCAGCATCATCCATCGCAAGGAAAGTCCAACCTGAGCCGAAGAAAGATGCTGCAGCTCTGTTGAGTTGTTCAATCATCGACTCAAATGACCCAAAGGATTGTTCAATCAAAAAGAGAAATTCTCCCGTTGGGCGTTTGGCATTTGGAGCAGGCATGAGTTGCTCGAAAAAGAGGGAGTGATTGAGGACTTGCCCTGCATTGTCGGCGACAGGACCTTCAGGCGCTTTGCGCACTAGTTCAGTCAGAGATAATCCCTCGTATTTGGAGCCATCTACCAATTGGTTGAGATTATCGACATAGTTGCGAAAATGCTTTCCATAGTGGTAGGAAAGTGTTTCTTGGCTCATCATAGGAGCCAGATCTCCGAATTGGTATCCCAACTCTGGGAGTTCGAAATGAAATTTGATCATAGGTCTAGGTATAAAAATAACATGCAGCATACTATCATGCTACATGTTACTAATTACAAAAACTGTGCCACGCACTTATCTGGTTCTAGATCCGCCGGTTGAACGCGCTCCTCCAGCGGAATAGCCGCCACCACTAGAGCGAGATGCACCAGACGAATATCCGCCCGAACGCACTGCGCTACTACCAGACGAACGCATCGAACTACTGCTTGAGCTGCGCACTGATGAGGACGAGCTCCTAGTGGATGAACTGCTGCTACGTACAGCTGAGGAAGAGCTCCTGGTAGGCGTGCTACTGCTCGTGCGAGTCACTGTAGTGCTCGTGCTGCGTTTAGGAGTGGCAGTCACACTGGTTCTGCTTGGAGTGGTAGCCGAACTGCGCGTAGTAGTGGTCACACTGGTGCGAGTAGGAGCTGTAGCGCTAGAGCGCTTTGTGGTACTACTGCTGCGAGTAGCTGTACCAGCACTGCGCGTAGCCGAACCTGCTGTAGCGCTCACACGACTTGTGCTGCCCGATGCTGTACGTACCGTAGTACTGCCAAAAGTTCTGTCGGTGGCAGTTCTGCTACTGCTATTCACACGAGTGGCAGTACCGCGAGTGGTAGCACCAGCCTCACGAACCGCACTTCTGCGACTGGTCTCCAACGCGCGAGCATTGCTCATGCCGCGAGAGGCATTGCGTGTGGCAAACGAGCGCTCTGGATGGCGATGCGCATAGTCATTGCGGCGAACACGGTCGTGCATCGCGCGATAATGAGGGTGATGACGATGAGCAGTACGATAGGTGCAGATAGGATGGTGGTGATGATATGCATAGCAGTGATCCCAATACAAGTGATGCGCTATGCAGTGATATGGATGCCACCAACCTGGCCAATAATCCCAGTAATAAGGCGAATGCCAACATACCCAACTTGGGCCCCAAAACCAATCATATATCACTGGACGATAGATATATACTGGCTCTATGATATAATTCGCACCATAGATATATTCGTCACCTACCACTTGTATCGTCACTTGCTCACTCTCATCCTTCTCCACATAGATTGACGCTACATCTTGATAGATATCCTTTGCCAATACCGCTTGAATCACCACTAAGTGACGACGACCATCTGCCGTCTCTATTACGCGCAAATAATCCACATCACCGTCACCATTCAAGTCTAAGTTAGAGAATGCTGACTTCGGATCATTCAGCTTCTTCTCAAATTCCTCTAGGTCTTTGGATTGACCAAACAATGTCGCTACCGTCTTCAAATCTAGATTCTCAGATATATCCGACGATGTCGCAGTTACGGTCACAGTCTCATCAGCCCGTGCGGATGATACCAATGACAACTCAGAAGTGCAGGCGGAAAAGTAAACGCCTAGGCTGACTACAGCCAACAAAAATACTCGTTTCATACTACACTAGATTTAAATTATGATGCATTTTCTCCTTCTTCGTGCGCATGTAGCGCATATTATACGGATTAGGAGTTATCTCTATTGGTATATTCTCTACAATTTCTATGCCAAAACTCTCCAGACCAATCCTTTTCACAGGGTTATTGGTCATCAAGCGGAGCTTGTGTGCTCCCATCATTCTTAAGATTTGAGCCCCCACACCATAGTTGCGCTCATCAGGTTGGAAGCCCAGATGTACATTCGCCTCCACCGTATCATCGCCTTCCTCTTGCAACTTATATGCCCTAATCTTATTCATCAGCCCAATACCTCTACCCTCTTGGTTCATATACACGATAATGCCCTTACCTTCCTTCTCTACCATAGCCATCGCCTTGTGTAATTGCTCACCACACTCGCATCGCTTCGAACCAAAGATATCACCAGTCATACACGATGAGTGTACACGACACAAAATAGGTTCATCTTTTCCCCACTCACCTTTTACCAAGACTACATGCTCCAATCCTGTCGTCAGTTCTCTAAACGGTGTCAACATAAAGTCCCCAAACTCCGTAGGCAAGCTCACCGTCTCACCACGCTCAACGAGTGTATTGTGTAGCGGTTGTGCAGCGTCGTGTAGCGGTTGTGTTGCGTTGTTCATGCGGTAGGCGATGAGGTCCTTGATGGAAATGAGGCTAAGTCCATATTGCTCAGCCACTTGCTCGAGTTGAGGCATACGTGCCATGGTACCATCTTCATTCATAATCTCAATGAGTGCAGCCACTGGCTGCAACCCTGCCAAGCGAGCCAAATCTACAGCTGCCTCGGTATGACCTGCACGCTGTAATACCCCTTTCTCCTGCGCATACAACGGATTGATATGCCCCGGACGCCCAAAGGTCTCAGGCTTTGAACTAGGATCTGCCAACGCACGAATAGTAGCAGCTCTATCCTCTGCACTCACACCCGTAGTACAACCCTCTAGTTTATCCACAGTCACGGTGAATGGCGTACCCAACATTGAGGTATTCGTAGCCACTTGATGCATCAATCCCAACTGTGCACACCTAGTCTCAGGCAATGGCACACAGAGCACACCACGACCGTGCTGCAACATAAAGTTCACCTTCTCTGGTGTAATCTTCTCCGCCGCGATGATAAAATCACCCTCATTCTCACGATCTTCATCGTCCACTACTATCACGAATTTACCTTCGCGAATATCTTGAATTGCTTGTTCTATTGTATTCATAATCATTTATTTACCTTTCTTATATGTGCAATTCGCACCGTTAACCATCGTTTACCTCTTTCCACCAACTTTATCCATGCTTCAGGATTAAAGAGTGGTGAGTCAGTCGCTGCCGTATATGTCAGGAAAATGCCTATCGGCAATAATACCATTGAGCTCAACCACATGCCCGCCCAGCAGGGCCATAGCGCCTCACGAGCCATCTTATAACCTGTGTTGTCAATGATATAATATATGATAAACATCACCACCGAAATCACTACTGGCGCGCCCAATCCACCCTTGCGGGTAATAGCCCCCAATGGAGCACCTATAAAGAAGAATATTAGACACGCAAATGCGAGTGTAAACTTCCGATGCAACTCTATCTCATGCTTCCTAATATACCGCTGATGATCATTCAGCATCAAGGCATTGTAATCTATCTTATCACGCATTGATTTCGCCTTATCAACCGCTGCATCTAGTGCCTTATAACGCTCATCGTCTGTAAAGCGTGCATACAGCGAGTCTGCCTCATATTCCTCATACTGCTCTTTGGCTCCTTCCCACATATCCACATTCCTACCCGACACACGCTCACGACCAAAATAATTATTATTCACTAACTGGACACTCTGCTCCTTGCTCCGCTCATGCGCCAAAACCGCCACTGAATCTATTGATTTCACCAATTTCACCACATCCTTTGAGACATGCTGATCCGCCAACACATCCTCACTATACCGATTGAAGTCCATATCAAAATCAATCAGCAGTTGCTTACTCGCAAACGACTCACGCCTATATGGGATATTCTTTTCCGAATGAGTCGCACGCTGCTGCTCACGATTCAAATTCTCAAAAGACTCGCCACTATGCAAAACAAGTAATAAGTATTTATTGTCATCTGAAAAATATATTTGACCTGAGTCTGCCAACATCACCGACGCATTTCTAAAGCCCTCTGAATAATCGTAGATCATCATATCATACAGCATACCCGTCTTCGTATCCTTTCTCTTCACATAGATGTTATATCCGTCTATTCCATCGTAAAACTCACCCTGAGGTATCTCCAACTCTGGTGACTTCTGCTTCAGCGAGAAAATCAACGCCCATAACTTCACCTGCGATACAGGCAACACATAGTTCGAGAAGCAAAACGCTCCTACGCATATAAATCCAATGGCTATCGTCAGCGGACGCATAATCCGGAACAAACTCACACCCGCCGCCTTCATCGCTGTTAACTCAAATTTCTCGCCTAGGTTACCAAAGGTCATCAACGATGCTAATAATATAGCTAGCGGCAACGCCAAGGGAACCACCGAAGTCACTGAATATACAAAGAACTCCGCTAGCACTTTGATCTCCACCCCCTTACCTACCAAATCTTTTACATGCATCCATACAAACTGCATCAGCAATATGAATACACATATTAGGAATGTCATCATCAACAATCCCAAGAAGTGCTTCAACAAATATATATCCAGTTTCTTCATTTATATCCCAAGCACTCGCCTTATTGCTCCAAGTTCTCTGCTACAAAACTCAGCGGCAACAAGTCTGCCGCACTATCCACCACATAGCACCCCTCCTCACAATATAAGATTACTTTCATCGGTTTACCAAACCTATGCTCTGTCTCTAACATCACTTGCCTACACGCGCCACAGGGACTAGACACATCATGCGTGAAGTGTCCCTTCGTGTAGCACGCCAATGCTAATGCCAACACTGGCGTATCTGGATAATTAGCATTTGCCGCAAACAATGTCACGCGCTCCGCACAC
The DNA here is from genome assembly GCA_017503075.1 of Paludibacteraceae bacterium. Taxonomy (GTDB): domain Bacteria; phylum Bacteroidota; class Bacteroidia; order Bacteroidales; family Paludibacteraceae; genus Colicola. The sequence goes on from JAFVTU010000005.1 coordinate 42,320, forward strand.
ATACCACTGGGGTACGCTGCATTCTCCTGATTAGCACCAGTCACCACTTGACCATTAGCCAATAGTGCGGCTGCACCAACACGAAAACCAGAATAGGGACAATATGCATTCTGCGTCATCTTTTTGGCAGTATCCACCAACGATGCCATCTCTGGCTCTAACTCGTCATACGAGTATACCTTTACCGATGTTTGTATTTGCAATTCTCTCATAACTTCACGCCATTTGCACGTTTATACTATAACTAGGCACTAGCAAGTGCACCACACCACTCGTATCCCCAGCCACCACATTGTCAATACCGCAATTCCTATGCCAAGCAATATTGATGCTATTGCAATTGACCATTTACCTCCTTTAGTAAGTTTCTTCATTTTCGCGTGAGGATCTTGCAATTTCACCAACGGATACTGCGCTTGCTCAGTCAGTGTATTACCAAAGAGCACGCTCACGATTGCGTCAGCGTTGACCGCCCAACCATTGGCATTGAGGAGTGGCGCGAGATTGCGTTTGCGGAGCTTCATCCATGCCAGAATCATGGAAGGACCACTGATTATCAATAACAAGCCAGGAATCACCAACCAACCCCACCAGCCAAGACCTTTCAAGCCTAGAGCCAAACTCGTGAAAAAACTACCTATGTATCCTACAGCCATACCGATGGCAGCAAAGATACCAGCGAACTTAGCAATATCGAATGGTGCAGGTTGTGGTGCTGCGGCTGGTGCAGCACCCGCAGCTGGAGTGGTTTGTAACTTGGTAGTCATATCCGCAAAAGATTTCTTTTCCTTATCTGCTGCGGACTTAGTGATTAATCCACTGACCCATTCGCCCAACTTGCGGTAGGGGCTCCAGAAAGCTTGTCCGATGGAGATTGGGTTGTCGATAATCTTCACCACTTCTGCTTCCCAATCGCGACCTTGACGGTCGTAGAAAAGGGCATTCTTGCCTACCTTTAAGTGGCGGATATCACCTATAGTCATGGCTGCAACGATTTGCATCTTTTCGCCTGTAGCATGCAATGTACATTGGCAATATATAAGGAACATACCACTATCGGGTGCCTGTGCATTGTGCTTTGCCATGTCATTCACGCGCAAGCAGAGATTGCAGGCGCGTTGGTCGATCACCAGAGTACCAGCTTGGAAGATAGCCCAAGGGGTTTCATCGCTGGCACCGCGTCCTAAAAGCGCTTTGCCACGTTTGGCATAGAAGTCTTGGAAACTAACAAAATTGCGGAGCAAAGTGCAGAAGTCGCGGCAAAGTAATAACAGTTTTTCCAATGGTTGATATACTGCTTTGGCAGCAGCAATGGCGCCAGCGTTGGCAGCTTCAGCGGCTGCTTTGGCAGCTTCGTACTCGGCAATCTTTTTGCCCATCTCGGTGAACTGCTCTTCGGTCAGACCAGGTGCTGCGGCATCGGCAGGAATAGTGGCTAAACCCAAGGATTGCAACTTAGCCGTTTGGAAATACTGACCATATGCCTCTTGGCACGCCTTGTAGGCAGCCATCACATCTGCTGCATATGGTGCATCAGGCACTACTTGCATCTCCGCCGTTGCACCCGCTATAGCCGCTTTGACATCTGCTAGTGTCACCACGCCATCCTTAGCTAGCGCATCAGCCAATTGCTTAATGGCATCATCTTTGATCATTTTCACCTCTATGCTATCTTTGCCGGCCATCAACACATCGGCATCCACTAGCACCTGGCATAGCCACTCTGCGGTATGCACCACATCTAGGATATGTATCTTCTGATCACGATTATGGTCAATCACGGCTAGACTCTCGTCCGCTATCTCCAAACCTGATACTGGGCATGCTAGCACTGTCCACAATTTTTCATCCAACTCGCCCAAATGAGCGATATCCTTACCGCTCTTGATAACTACACGCGTATTGCCACCTATATTGGCATATGTCCATTTATGTTTCATATTCGTACAGATTTATCCCAATTTGTATTCAGCCTGCAAAAGTAGTAAAAAAAAAGCACATACGCAAACAATAAATAGGTAAAACACATTTTTTACGTATTTTATTTGCACAATCCAAAAAAAAGCAGTACCTTTGTGCGCTTTTTTGCGAGCGCCATGCGTCCGCACGAGAAAAGAGCCGAATTTTATGTTTAACTTTTTAATCGGATAACGATTATTGTTCTCGTAAATCATACGTCGGGTATCAATAAAAGTGGTTATCCAAAACATTTGCTTAAAATGGCAGAAAATCTTTCACTCCAGAACTTCGACTGGGATGCATTTGAGAACGAATCAAAAGGCACACAAAACGAAGAATTACTCCAAAAGTATGACGCTACCCTCAACGCAATCAAAGACCAAGAGGTAGTTGAAGGTACTGTTATGTCAATCAACAAGCGCGAAGTTGTTGTTAACGTGGGCTACAAATCAGATGGTATCGTACCAGCTGCTGAGTTCCGTTACAACCCAGATTTGAAAGTTGGTGACAAAGTAGAAGTTTACGTAGAGAGCCAAGAAGACAAGAAAGGTCAATTGGTACTTTCTCACAAAGAGGCTCGTGCTGCTCGCAGCTGGGACCGTGTAAACGAAGCATTGGATAACAATGAAGTGGTTAAGGGTTACATCAAATGCCGTACTAAAGGCGGTATGATTGTTGACATCCTTGGCACTGAGGCATTCTTGCCAGGTAGCCAAATCGATGTTAAGCCTATCCACGACTACGATGTATTCGTAGGCAAAACTATGGAATTCAAGATTGTTAAAGTTAACCCTGAGTTCCGCAATGTAGTTGTATCTCACAAGGCTCTCATCGAGGCAGAGCTCGAGGCACAACGTAAAGAGATTATCTCTCACTTGGAGAAAGGTCAAGTGCTTGAGGGTACCGTTAAGGCTATTTTGCCATACGGTGTATTCATGGACTTGGGCGGCGTAGATGGACTTATCCACATTACCGACCTTAGCTGGGGCCGTGTTAGTGATCCTAACACATTACTCACCGCTGGTCAAAAGATTAATGTGGTTATCCTCGACTTCGATGATGAGAAGAAGCGCATCGCTCTCGGCTTGAAGCAACTTACCCCACACCCATGGGAAGCATTGGCAGCAGATATCAAGGTTGGCGACAAGATCAAAGGTACCGTTGTAGTTATGGCTGACTACGGAGCATTCGTAGAGGTTGCTCCTGGCGTAGAGGGCTTGATTCACGTTAGCGAAATGAGTTGGAGCCAACACCTCCGTTCTGCAAACGACTTCCTCAAAGTAGGCCAAGAGGTAGAAGCAGTTATCTTAACCCTCGACCGCGACGAGCGTAAGATGTCACTCGGTTTGAAACAACTCAAGGCTGATCCTTGGGAGACTGTTGACACCAAGTATGCAGTTGGCACACGCCACTCTGCTAAGGTTCGCAACTTCACCAACTTTGGTGTGTTTGTTGAGATTGAAGAGGGTGTTGACGGCTTGATTCACATCAGCGACCTCAGCTGGACCAAGAAGATTAAACATCCAAATGAGTTTACCCAAATTGGCGCTGAAATCGAGGTTGCAGTTCTCGAAATTGACAAAGAGAACCGTCGTCTCTCTCTCGGTCACAAGCAATTGGAAGAGAACCCATGGGATGAGTTGGCAGCTAAATACGGCGTAGATACCATCGTTGAGGCTCAAGTAGCTGAAATCACCGACAAGGGTGCTGTAATCGTACTCGAAGGCGGCGTTGAAGGCTTCTGCACCGCTCGTCACCTCCAAAAAGAGGACAAGAGCCCTGTAGCTGCTGGCGACACTTTGAACTTCAAGGTTATTGAGTTCAACCGCGATGCTAAGCGTATCCTTCTTTCTCACCTCCGTACTTGGGAAGAGCGCAAAGAAGCTCCTGTAAAAGAGGCTAAGGCTGCTCCTAAGAAAGAGGCTCAACCAGAGTTGCCAAAGATGGAGAAAACCACTCTCGGTGACCTCAGCGTATTGGCTGACTTGAAGGCTTCTATGGCTGCTGAAGAGAAACCAGCAAAGAAGACCACCAAGAAAGCTGCTAAGAAAGAGGCAGAAGAGGCTGCTGAGTAATCAGTTAAGGTTTAAATAAAATACGCTTCCACATAGTGGGAGCGTATTTTTATTGTTTAGTGGACGGCACAAAGTGCCTACTGCTGAGCGTTTAGCGTTCGTAGGTAGCGATATTGCCTTCGGATTCTTGTACGCTGACCTTGTAGCAGTTCTCTACATGATCGCATATCCAGCGAGCGATGTTCTCTGACGAAGGGTTCACATCCAATACCTCATTGATATACTTATGGTCAAAGGTCTCCTTGACGATACGCTTGATATGCGTAAAATCAGTTACCATACCATCTTCGTTGAGTGTTTCGGATTTGCAATACACGGTCACCACAAAATTGTGGCCATGCAATGCTTCGCACTTGCTCTCATAGCTCAAATGAAGATTGTGAGCGGCTGAGATGGTAATTCGTTTTTCTACGTAATACATTAGTGATTAGTGATGAGTAATAAGTGATAAGTGATAAGTTATAAGTATATGCGCTGCACACGACGAGAGATAGAAGTCAATACCTCATATGGGATTGTCTGCAGTTTGTTGGCCAATTCCTCAATCGGCAGGTCATCGCCAAACACAATGGCATAATCCCCTACCTGTGCGTCAGTGCCAGTCACGTCAATCATAGCTTGATCCATGCACACATTTCCCACTACAGGACAACGCTTACCGCGAACCAGTACCTCGCCACCATAATTGGAGAAGCGGCGGTCAAATCCATCGGCATAACCAATAGGAATAACTGCTATCTGTCTGGGCTCTGTCAGTGTGGTATGACGACCATAACCTATTGTGCTACCCGCGGATACTGTCTTGATACTTAATATAGTTGTTTTCAGTGTACAAACATTATGCAACTTTGCACCCACAAATGACAAGCCATACAACCCTATTCCCAAACGACACATATCATAGTGATACTCTGGAAAACGCTCAATACCTGCTGTGTTGCAAATATGCAATAATGGGCGATAAGGCAATGAGGCGATAAGTCTATCAGTGCAATGCTTGAAATATGCGGCTTGCTCATGAGTAAACGCATCAAACTGCACTTCGTCACTACCTGCAAAATGTGAGAAGATGCTGGCTACGCGCACTGCCTTTTGAGATTGCAAGCGCTTGAGCAGCGCAGACATGTCCTCACGATAGAAGCCCAAACGATGCATACCAGAATCTATCTTTATATGCACAGGTAATGCCTCTAGTCCCTTTGCCTCTGCTGCATGAATAATATCCTCTAATACTTGGAACGAGTATATATTAGGTTGCAAATTATTTTCTATAATCAAATCCAACGCAGCCACCTCTGGGTCCATGATGATAATCGGCAAAGTGATGCCGGCTTTGCGCAATTCTACCCCCTCATCTGCCACAGCTACAGCCAAATAATCTACCATACCACATTCTTGCAACGCACGACTCACCTCCACACTACCTGCTCCATATGCAAAAGCTTTGACCATACATGTGAGTTTCGCAGTAGTAGGTATGAGCGAACGGAAATAGCGCACATTATCCATCATTGCAGACAGATTCACCTCTAGTATCGTCTCATGCGTCTGGTGCAGAATACGCTGTGCGATAGTATCCTCATCATACCCCAACGCGCGCATTGCGCCCGCGCATGTGCGTATATTTTGATGTGTAGTATCTTCGATTATCGTATCGCACTCTTTAAATAGCAACATCTTCTCCTGTCGCTTTGCCTCCAACGATGGGAAGTTCTCTCCATGCTCATGCCCAATATATGTAACCACACCAATGGTAGGCAGAATCATCGGCTGCAACCTAGCCATCTCGCCCATCTCCGAAATACCTGCTTCAAAGATAGCCAGTTCGGTCTGTTCATTGAGTTGCCATACTGAGAGAGGTACACCTATCTGCGAGTTATACGACTTAGGTGAACGAGTGATGCGATAATCATCCTTCAATAATTGATATAGCCACTCTTTAACCACCGTCTTGCCATTGGATCCCGTGATACCAATCACTGGTCCGTGGTAGAGTGAGCGTTTGTAGGCAGCTAGTTGCTGTAAGGCGGTGAGAGTATCTTCAACGAGGAGGAATATGCTCGGTGTCCCGATTCCTGATTCCCGATTCCCGAGTCCCGAGTCCGATACCACAAACACCTTCACCCCACGTTCAATGAGTTCAGGGATATAGCGTGCTCCATCGTTCTTCTGCGTCTTTAGGGCGAAGAAGAGTGTTGCATCAGGTTCAGCCCCTAACTGACGACTATCCGTCAACAGATGGCGAATATCCAAATTCTGCAAGTCATCGGAGTGGCCAATAACTTGCAGAGGACGAATTGCTTGTATGATTTCTTGGATTAACATCCTTCGAATTGCTGTAAGAAGCGCACATCGTTCTCAGAGAACAGGCGCAAGTCCTTCACGCGGTATTTGAGGTTGGTGATACGCTCTACGCCCAAACCAAAGGCATAGCCAGTATAAATCTTCGAATCGATTCCACAAGACTCCAATACATTAGGATCAACCATGCCGCAGCCAAGTATCTCGACCCAACCTGTTCCCTTACAGAAAGAGCACCCCTTGCCACCGCAGAGGTCGCAAGAGATATCCATCTCAGCAGAAGGCTCGGTGAATGGGAAATAGCTTGGACGAAGACGAATCTGCGTCTCAGGACCAAACATCTCTTTCGCAAAATAAAGAAGTACCTCTCGAAGGTCGGCAAAGCTGACATTCTTGTCAATATACAATCCCTCTACCTGGTGGAAGAAGCAGTGTGCACGGGCAGAGATTGCTTCGTTGCGGTACACACGACCAGGGCATAACACGCGGATAGGTGGCTCTTGGCTGAGCATAGTACGTGTTTGAACACTAGATGTATGTGAACGGAGTAGGATGTCCGATGGCTTTTGCACGCCAATCTCTTTCTCAATGAAGAAGGTATCTTGCATATCACGTGCTGGATGCTCAGGAGCGAAGTTCAGAAGGGAATACACATGCTTATCATCTTCCACCTCTGGTCCCTCTGCCACAGTGAATCCTACGCGAGAGAAGATGTCAATAATCTGCTCACGAACCAATGATAGTGGATGACGCGTACCCAACGCAATAGGGTCTGGAGTACGGGTCAAGTCTAGTTCTTCTGCTGCCTTGCTTGCACCACTAGCCTCTACGGCCTCACGCAATTCGTTGATGCGTGCCTCATACGCTTGGCGGAGGGCGTTCAATGCTTGGCCTATCTCACGCTTCTCCTCTTTAGGCACTTCACGAAACTCGTTGAAGAGTTCGGTGACTAATCCTTTCTTACTGAGGTATTTGATACGCAGTGCCTCCAATTGCTCTGCGTTGGTAGCTTGCAAACCAGCCACTTGGCTATGCAAGTCTTGTATTTTCTCTTTAATGGTCATAATCGTAGATTCTGCTATCAGCCCACAAAGTTACTGCTTTTTTTTTACATTTGCAAACATTAGGTATTAAAATTCACTTGTAAAGTGAAATTTGATGTTCTTATAGTCGTTCTGCGCCATTTGCAATACATAGCCACTATCTGCCATAAACACATCCCTACCCTCTTTGTCTTTCGCCATATACTGCGCTTTGCGCTTTTTGAACATCTCCAGCTCGGCTTCGTTGTCTGACTCTATCCAGCATGCTTTGAACATCTGCAATGGCTCCCAACGGCATTTGGCTTGGTACTCATGCTCAAGGCGGTGTTGGATAACCTCAAACTGCAGTTGTCCTACCGTACCGACAATCTTGCGGCCGTTGAACTGACTGACAAACAACTGTGCTACACCTTCGTCCATGAGTTGGTTGACACCTTTCTCCAATTGCTTTTGCTTCATTGGGTCGGCGTTCTCAATATACTTAAACATCTCTGGCGAGAAGGATGGCAAACCCTTGAAGTGGAGGTTCTCGCCTGCAGTCAAGGTGTCGCCGATCTTGAAGTTGCCTGTATCTGGCAAACCTACTATATCGCCTGCAAATGCCTCATCCACAGTCTCTTTGCGTTGCGCCATAAAGCAGGTAGGAGCCGAGAAACGCATCTGGCGGTTCTCGCGCACGTGTTTATAATAGGTGTTACGTAGGAACTTACCGCTACATATCTTGAAGAATGCGATACACGAACGGTGGTTGGGGTCCATGTTGGCATGGATCTTAAAGCAGAATGCGGTGAATCCCTCTTCCATCGGTTCGACCTTGCGCTCCACGGCTTCTACTGGGCGTGGCGAAGGAGCAATCTGCACAAAGCACTCCAAGAGTTCCTTCACACCAAAGGTGTTCAACGCCGAACCAAAGAACACAGGAGCTAGGTCGCCTGCCAAATAATCCTCACGAGAGAAAGGATTATACACACCCTCAATCATCTCCAAATCTTCTTGCAGCTTCATGGCATCTTGCTCGCCTACGAGCTGCGCAATCTGTGGGTCAGTAACGTCGTCAAAACGCAATGACTCAGTGACTTGTGTCTTGTTGGGAGTGTAGAGGTCGAGGGTCGATTGGAAGATATTATACACACCCTTGAAACGCTCGCCGCTATTGATTGGCCACGATAGTGGGCGCACATGTATGCCGAGCTCGCTCTCCACCTCGTCCATGAGGTCGAATGGGTCTTTACCCTCGCGGTCCATCTTATTGACAAACACCATCACAGGGGTCTTGCGCATACGGCAGACCTGCATGAGTCGGCGGGTTTGGGTCTCTACACCTTTGGCAGAGTCGATGACGATGACTACAGAGTCGACTGCAGTCAATGTGCGGAAGGTATCTTCGGCAAAGTCTTGGTGACCAGGGGTATCGAGGATATTGATGTGGTAGTTGTTGTAGTCAAATCCCATCACAGAAGTAGCCACGGAGATACCACGTTGCTTCTCAATCTCCATCCAGTCGGAGGTAGCAGTTTTACGGATTTTGTTTGATTTTACGGCACCTGCCACATGGATAGCACCTCCGTAGAGCAGGAGTTTCTCGGTGAGCGTCGTTTTACCCGCATCTGGGTGCGAGATAATCGCAAAGGTGCGGCGACGCAAGATTTCTTGTTGTTCGGAATTGTTTAGCATTATTCAGTGTTATAAAAGCGGGTACAAAGGTACTGCTTTTTTTGCATTTATGCAAATAATCGGGAAAAAGAGTTTTATAGAGCCAGCAAATTATTGCTTTTGTTGCTTATTGAGTGATCGGCACACATCGCAAGTCCCGCACGCAGCGGCGTCATTCTCTCCGAAGTAGGACAATAGTAGTTGCGAGCGGCAATACTGCTGATTATCAGCATATTCAACCATCGCTTTTAGTTTGTCCACATAGTGGTCTTTGCGTTGCGAATAGAAGTGCTCTGGCACATGAATCTCCGCTTGTCGATTCACTGTCAACCGTAGCACATTGGCCACAGTACGCGAGACATAGGATATAACGCGTTTTTCTGCCAGTGAAACAAGCAGTTTGTGGGTCTGGTCATCAATTCCTCGAACATACTGCAAATCAGTGAAGATGCCCGTATATTCTCGCATCAGCGACTCTAGCAGCGCCATCTGCGCATCGGTTAGATTATAGTTGTCTAGTTCACGTCGCTGCACACGAATCTGTACGCGAGGTTGTATCTCCTGATCTTCCTCAAACGAAAAATAGCCCATTTGGCTAAGCAGATGCAAAGCCGAATAGGTGGTCAGTATGGGCAGATGCATCTTCTGACAGAGGTCATATACATCTAGGAAAAAGGTCGCGCCTTGTCCGCTATCAGCTCCCACACCGAGGTAGTTGCATGTCTTGTGATAGACGGTGTGCAGGAACTCCTCTGGCGGATAGTTATCTGCCACGCGTTTGCGGGCTTTGGCTTTGTCTTGCGATGGGTCGTAGAGCAGTACAGCAAAGGCACGTTGCTCATCTCGTCCCGCGCGTCCGGCTTCCTGGAAGTATGCTTCTATTGTATCGGGCAGATCATGATGAATCACCACCCGCACATCGGGCTTGTCGATGCCCATACCGAAGGCGTTGGTGGCGACGATGACTCTTATGAGTGTAGTGTGGTGTAGTGTGGTGTAGTATTGTTATTTTCTGAGGAAGACAATTCTACACAATTCTGAACTATTCTACACGATTCTATACGACGCTCTGCGTTTTGCGCAGGCGTCCAAGTTTTCCAGGCTTCTTGTTTGGCAGCGCGCTCTTTAGCTGTGAGTCCTGCATGGTAGAAGTCTGCGGAGAGGCCTTTCTCGTTGAGATAAGCTGCTAACTCTTGTGCGCGTTGGCGGTTACGAACATACACAATGGCCAAACCAGGCACCTTGGATAGGATATGCACTATCTCATCGGCTTTCTTGTTGGTCTGACGGACTACATAACTGAGGTTCGCGCGCAAGAAACTCTTGCGCAGCACATTCTTCTCGCGGAACGCTAGTCGCTCTTGTATATCATCCACCACATCGGGGGTCGCGGTAGCCGTTAGTGCCAATATTGGAATATGGTTATTGGACGCTCGTTGGGCTAAGGGACGCTGCGCTAATGGGTAATGGACGCCCTGCGGGCTATTGGACGCTTCGCTATTGGCAATGATGTCGCGTATCTCTGCGATTTTGAGGTAACTAGGACGGAAGTCATATCCCCATTGCGAGATGCAGTGGGCTTCGTCCACAGCGATGAGGCAGATGGGCAGGCGGGCTAGTCGCTCGCGAAACTCCTCGGACTCTAATCGTTCTGGCGAAACATAGAGGAAATGGTAGGGCCCCCACATGCAATTGTCTAATGCAGTTTTCTGCTGTTCGTAGCTCATACCTGTGTAGATAGCAGCGGCGTGTATGTCACGACGGCGTAGGTTCTCTACTTGGTCCTTCATCAGGGCGATGAGGGGGGTAATAACGAGGCACAGTCCGCCCATCACCATGGTAGGCACTTGGAAGCACAGACTCTTGCCGCCACCTGTGGGCATGAGTGCCAAGGTGTCGCGACCATCTAAGACGGATTGGACGATTTCCTCCTGCAATGGTCGAAAATCGTCGTAGCCAAAATATGTCTTGAGTGCTTCGTGTGCGGTCATGGGATAAAAAGTATGAACTATAAGTGATGAACTATGAGTTTATGGTGCAAAGGTACACATTTTTTCTGACATATACAAGAAATGTATTTACATTATTTTTCTAAAATGCTTTTTATTAAGATTCCCTTCCGTTGCACCTGCCCAAATTCTCTCGGGCTAAAAACCAAGGAAGAACCAAAGACGAACCTAGGAACGACCAAAGAACTCCGAAACTTAATATGTGCGTTTTATTAAGATTGTGACTAAAAAGGTTGACTGTCTTCCTAAAAAAGTTGACTGCTTTCCTGAAACCGTTGACTTACATTTCTCGCCTCTACACCCTAACTCTACACCCTAAACCAGAAAAATCGCGCCAAAATACGATTTTTCTTGCACATCTCGAAAAAAAAGTGTATCTTTGCGAGCGGAATTGTAAATGGCAAAGAAAATCATGTCAAAAGAACTATTGAATAGCACATCGTCAATAAGCATAGAATCAATCTATGCTGCTATTCGTGATAACGGATTTTCAGAGCAAACAACACAACTGATTGATAATTTCACAAACGACATACTCAATGGAAAAACAAACCTTACTCAATTCAATCAAGCGGAGCATGCAGGTCTCTGCTGTGCAGGTGAGATGCTCATTGGGGCGTACATCGTCAGCTGCTACGCGCGAACAAGCCTTGAAGCAAGTGCAAATGCTTCAGCAAGCCAAACTTGCCCAGGAAAATCATTTGTATTGATTGCATTGTAAAGTTTATTAGAAAATAAAATACTAACCCCCTAAAACAACTTATCACTCATCACTCATAGTTTATAGTTAATCCGCAACGATACCGTTGCCCGACATATTTAATATAGCGTTATAAGCCCAGACTTGATTCTTCGAAAACTTCGACACTTTTCAAGAATTGTTATTAACTCAAGTACGGTTTATGCACGCTCATGCTATTGGCGTGAGTTTTCCGTGCGTAAATTTGAGTTAATAAGGTAGTCGAAGACCTCGAAGAATCAAATTGAAGCGAACGAAAGTTCACGCTTTTTGTGTCTCTATATACCAATAGCAAATAAATAAAAAACAAAAATATTAACCCTTACAAAAATTAGGTTATGAGAAAACTTTTATCAACATTATCCTCCACCCTTTATGGGGGAGTTAGAGGGGGACTCCTTTTCCTTGCCCTCCTGACCACAAGTAGTCTCTGGGCATATGATTACGATTTTGAGCACAATGAAATTCGTTACAAAATCATTAGTGATGAAGTCGCTAATCGTACAGTAGAGGTTGTAGGTTCTTATACAAACTATGCCACCCATTTTACTATTCCACAAACAGTTATACACGGTGCAGCAGCTTATGAAGTTATACGCATTGGAGATGAAGCGTTCGATAATCATAAAACGATTGCTGTCATTGAGCTTCCTAATAGCATCACGAGTATTGGTAAAAATGCTTTCGAGAACTCCACTCTAAAGGAGATTACTATCCCTAATAGCGTAACAGAGATAGAAGAATATGCATTCTCTGGATGTGCTAAACTTACTTCTGTCACGATTGGAGAAGGAGTGAAAAGCATTGATAAATCCTGTTTTGGTGGATGTGATGCATTAACTAAAACAAATTATACAGGTGATATTGCTGGTTGGTGTGGTATAAAATTTAGAAATGAAAGTGCTAATCCAATATTCCTATCACACAACTTCTATATTAACAATGTAGAAATAAAAGATTTAGTTATCCAAAAAAGCGCAACGAGTATTGGAAATTATGCGTTCCATGATTGCGAAAGTTTGACTTCCATCACCATCCCTAACAGCGTAACGAGTATTGGAGTATTAGCATTCGCTAACTGTCCAAATGTAACTTCATTAACATGGGATATGGTTGGCGTAGATATGAGTGATGAATCGTCTAGTAGCGGAGGACTTCCTAGTCTTGGAGATGGAATGATTGTAGGTAATACTTACATAACAGATGCATTTTATATTACTAGAGGTAGTATTACTTCTCTTACAATAGGGGAGAATGTGGAACATATTCCAGCATGGATATTCCGCGACATGTATAATCTAAAGAGTATCACTATTCCTAATAATGTTAAAACCATAGGATATAGAGCTTTTGAAGATTGCTATATTTTATCTTCTATTACTCTTCCTGAAAGCGTATCTAGGATTGGTTATCATGCCTTTTGGAATTGTTTTTCATTATCTTCTATCAATATCCCTAAAAGTGTAATCAGTATTGGAAAAAACACTTTTTCTGGTTGTTATTTTCTACCATCCAATTTTATAAATAATAGTAATTGTACATCATCTACTTGGTGGGGAGCTACATTGGTAGATACAGAAGTGGACGGACTGCTCATAAAAGACAGCATACTTATTCGTGGACGAAAGTTGATTTCATCCGCTGTAATTCCCGATTTCGTTATTGGCATTGGAAAAGAAGCTTTTCTAAATTGTACAAACCTTGCTTCAGTGACGATTCCTAAAAGCGTTCGCAGTATTGGTGAAGATGCATTTGAGACTACTGCCTTATACAACAACGAATCTAATTGGGAAGAAGGCGTTTTATATATAGGTGAGTACCTTATAAAGGCAAACAAATCATTGATAGGTAAAACATATTCGATAAAAAATGGTACTAAACTCATTGCGGATGAGGCATTTGGTAGTTATGAAGGTTATCTAATAGGTTTGTATGACATATTTATCCCTAATAGCGTTAAATATATTGGCAATGGTGCTTTTTGCTATAATAATTTTACTACTCTGACTATTCCTAATAGCGTAGAAAGCATTGGAGAAGGAGCATTTGGTTGGTTTTATAATCTTACCTCGGTTACAATAGGAGATGGGGTAAAGTTCATAGGAGCAAGAGCTTTTTATGGTAATAATGGTCGTACTATAGGTAAAGTAAATTACACAGGTGATATAGAAGGTTGGTGTGGTATAAAATTTGGAGATGAAAATGCTAATCCAATATATTCGTCAGGAAATTTATTTATTAATAATGAAGAACCAGTATATTTAGTCATTCCAAATGAGATTGATAGTATTTATCCTTATGCCTTTTGTAACTGCAAATCTATTACATCTATAACTTTTGGTGAGAATGTAAAGAGTATTGGAAAATATGCTTTCACTATTTGTTCTTCTCTTGAGTCTGTGAGTATTCCCGAAAGCATGACAAATATTGGATATGGAGCGTTTGCCGATTGTTACTCCCTAAACACTGTTAACATGGGCTGCAATGTCACAAGTATCAATGATTTAGCTTTCGCAGATTGCTATTCTTTAACATCAATTACAATCCCAGAAAAACTCACATATATAGGTGAGGATGCGTTCGAAGATTGTAAAAATCTTTATTCTGTTTATTGGAACTCAAAATCTATAGAAAATAAAATAGATGAAAATGATCAGTATGGGAGACATCCTTTCAACAATTGCCCAATTAGTACATTTATCTTTGGTGAGAATGTAGAAGAAATTCCTGACTATTTATGTCATAACATGCAGAATATCAAATCTATTACAATTCCTGAATCAGTCAAAAAGATTGGGTCCTATGTGTTCCATAAGTGTTACAATATTAATTCTGTTAAATGGAATGCAAAGAATTGTACACTTAGCAACAATTATTTTTATAAACCATTCTATAGTATTGATGATCAAATAGAGTCTTTTATATTTGGTGATAAAGTAGAGTATATTCCTGCCGAGTTGTGCCGTTACATGAAAAATCTTCAATCAATCACTATCCCTAAGAGCGTGACAAGTATTGGAGAAAATGCTTTTGATGGTTGCAGCGCATTGACAAGAACAGATTATAAAGGTGATGTTGAGGGGTGGTGTCAAATTGCGTTTGGCAATTCTTTTTCTAATCCAAACTACTATGCTAAAAACCTATTTATTAGTGGTAAAGAGGTGGCAGAGGTTGTTTTTCCAAATACAGTTGACACTATTTATCCTGCTGTCTTCTATGGTTGTCAAAACTTATCCTCCGTAACTATTCCAGCAAGCGTAAAAAGCATTGGTTCTGATGCTTTTGGTGGATGCAAAAAATTGTTTGATATTTACTGCCTCCCTACCACACCTCCAACGGCAGAGGAGAGTTCATTTGCAAACTATAACGTCAATCTCTATGTGCCATGTGGAAGCATAAAAGACTATCAAATGGACATGGTATTTGGCTCTTTCAAGTACATCCAATGTTTGGATGGCGATGAGAGTAGCGTAGAAGATGTGGTTTTGAACGATAAATCCAATATTCAAAAACTACTCCACGATGGTCAATTGCTTATTATTCGTGACGGAAAGACCTACAATGTCATGGGACAAGAAATGTAGTCGGTTAAATAAACTTTCGGCACATTCTTCGGCACAAAGAAAAAATATACAAAAAAAATCACTCAAGCGGAAGGCGTTGGTAATCAACACCTTCCGCTTGCTTTAAGTACCTTGTTATAACAAAATTCACAAATCTTCGGCATACAACCCCTTCCGTGCCGAAGATTGTTGTAGCATTATTATAGAGACACATTGCACAAATTGAAAGGTGAAAACAGGAAATAACAACGATTTAATGGAACATTTTGGTACGTTCAAAGCGAATATTGGTGAAAAATCACCAAAAAACTCTGTAAAACAATATTTTTGCTAATAAATCTCTTGCACATTTCATATAAAAGTAGTACCTTTGCAGCGTAAATCGGTGAAAAATCACCAAAAAACTCTGTAATTATGGTATTTAATCGCAATTTGTATTTACAAAAGCTCATTGCTGCTGACGGAAATGGAATGATAAAAATTATTACTGGTATTCGTCGTTGTGGTAAATCGTTCCTGTTATTTGAGTTGTTTAAAAACTATTTGTTGGAGCAGGGGATTCAAGCAGACCATATCATCCAAATCAATTTGGAAGACCGAAGAAACAAACGTCTGCGTAATCCAGACATGCTGCTTGAGTATATTGATAATCAACTCAAAGATCATCAAAAATATTATATTCTGCTAGATGAGATACAACTAGTATCTGAATTTGAAGATGTACTCAACTCCTACTTGCATATTTTTAATGCAGAAGTTTATGTAACAGGGTCAAACGCGAAATTCCTATCCAAAGATGTTATTACTGAGTTTCGTGGACGAGGATGGGAAATACGAGTGCGTCCATTGAGCTTTGCAGAGTATTTTGAGGGCATTGGTGGTGACAAACGCGATGCACTGCAAGATTACTATGCCTATGGTGGATTGCCTGCTGTAGCATTACTGCCATCAGCAGAGGAGAAAATTGCCTATCTAAAAGAAATGTATTATACCATATACTTTCGCGATATTGTGGATCGTAATCGCTTGCAAAATGAAGAGGGATTGGAGAAAACACTTCAAGTGCTGGCTTCATCTATGGGGGCTACTATCAACCCAACCAAGATAGCTAATACATTCAAATCGATTTCAGACATCAAAATATCTGCCAATACCATATCTAAGTATATAGAGCACCTTAAAGATGCTTTTATGATTAGCGAAGCTATGCGTTATAATATCAAGGGACGCAAATACATTGGCGCAGATAGTAAGTATTATTTCGAAGATCCAGGTATTCGCAATGCCATTCTTGGCTTCCGACAAATTGAGAACAGCCATATGATGGAAAATGTATTATACAACGAACTCTGCTCACGCAGTTATTCTGTAGATGTAGGTTTAGTTGAGATATGGGAGAAGGGCGCAGATGGCAAAAACAAGCATAAAAAGTTAGAGGTAGATTATGTCATCAATCGTGGCTCACAACGTATTTACATTCAGTCTGCATATATGATGTCGGATGCGGATAAAGTGGCTCAAGAACAACGTCCATTAATGAAAATAGAAGATAGTTTCCGAAAGGTAATCATTTCTGATGATTATGGAGGAAAATTTTACAACAATGACGGTGTACTAAGAATCGGAGTATTTGACTTTTTGTTCGATACAAAATGTCTGAATGAATAAACCTTCGGCATAATATTCGGCACAAATGCACTATAATGCCGAAGATACGGCATTACTAATAGAGGCATAAAAATTAGATACACACAGATAGGGCACAACTAGCCCATAGATGTGCTCATTTGTTCTATGCTCGTGTTTCATCCTCAGAGTGGGGACTCTTCGGACACATCGCTCGGAGTGCGTTCCGTCGCACTCCTTCAGGTCGCGAAATGGTCGCGTAGCCCGCAGTCAACTTGAACGTGACCTAAGAGCAACAGAAAGCCCAGAGATGTCCTAGAGATGTCCTATAGTGATCCCGAAACTTGCAGTCAACTTATTGTGCCTTTGGCACAATCTTGGCACGCGAAAACTTATTTCCAAAAAAAACTCACGCGGGATAGTCAGTAAATACTAGACTTCCCGCGTGTAGTTATAGTGTAGAGTTGTGTAGAGTTGTATTATCCTAACTTCTCCAAAGCGGTGCGGACACGGCGGAGGGTTTCCTCTTTGCCCAACACATCGGTGATATTCCAGATATGTGGACCACGAGCAGCACCTACGAGGCATATACGGAAAGCATTCATCACAATACCTACCCCATACTCCTTCTCAGCAATCCAAGGCATGATCAGATTATCCAATCCCTCAGCCGACCAATCATCGTGTGCTTCCAGCAAGGCAAGCATCTCAGTCATATGCTTTGGAGAATCCTCTTTCCAGCGTTTCTTGAGCGACTTCTCATCGTACTCCGTTGGAGCTACAAAGAAGAAATTTACTTGTTCCCAGAGTTCGGAAACGAAGTTCACGCGGTCCTTTGTTAAACCAATCACTTTCGACACTGTCTCAAGTGATGGTTGAGAGTTGAGAGTTGAGAGTTGAGAGTTGAGGATAGGGAGGAATTGCTCGGCGAGTTCTTCGTTGGACTTGAGTTGGAGGTATTGGTGGTTGAACCATTTGCCCTTCTCGTAGTCGAACTTAGCGCCTGACTTGCTCACGCGCTCTAGTGAAAATTGCTCGATGAGTTCTTGCATGGTGTACATCTCTTGATCGCCTGTGGCGTGCCAGCCAAGCAAAGCAAGGAAGTTAATCACAGCCTCTGGATAATAGCCCTCCTCGCGGTAACCCGATGATACAGAGCCGTCTTTCTGGTTGTGAAACTCCAATGGGAACACAGGGAAACCGAGGCGATCGCCGTCACGTTTGGAGAGTTTGCCATTGCCATCTGGCTTGAGTAAGAGTGGCAAGTGCGCAAACTCAGGCATACTCTCCTCCCAACCAAAGGCCTTATATAATAATACGTGAAGAGGCGCAGAAGGCAACCACTCTTCGCCACGAATAACATGGCTAATCTCCATCAAATGGTCGTCCACGATGTTAGCGAGGTGATAAGTAGGCAGGTCGTCTGCGGATTTATAAAGTACCTTATCATCGAGGATATTGGAGTTGATAACCACTTCGCCACGGATAAGGTCGTGAACATGTACATCGATGTTTGGCTCCACCTTGAAGCGAACGACATACTTCTCTCCATTGGCGATGCGTGCATCTACCTCTTCCTTGCTAAGTGTGAGGGAGTTAACCATCTGCTCACGAGTGCGGGCATCGTATTGGAAATTGGCAATCTCAGCGCGCTTTGCCTCCAGTTGCTCTGGGGTATCAAACGCGATATAGGCATTGCCCGAAGCAAGGAGCTGATTGACATACTTGTGATAAATCTCGCGGCGCTCACTTTGGCGGTATGGGCCATGATCGCCCTTGCCATTAGGAGCGTCTTGGCAGATACCCTCATCAATCTCAATGCCGAGCCATGCAAGGGCTTCGGTGATATATTCTTCGGCTCCAGGGACGAAGCGTGTGGAGTCGGTATCCTCAATACGGAGCAACATGTCGCCACCATGTTGGCGAGCGAAAAGGTAGTTAAACAAGGCAGTACGAACACCGCCGATATGCAACGCACCTGTTGGACTAGGCGCAAAACGAACGCGAACTTTACTATTCATTGTTTAAAAAGTTTTAAAAGTTCTAAAAGTTTTAAGGGTTATTTCTTCTTTTTACGTTTTAGGAATGGGATATTCCACGACGAGCGCGGAAGGGGGCGGGTCATGTCGTCGGTCATGTGCAGCACGAAGCGCTTGTAGTAGGACACGAGCAGCGTGGTGACTGGCAGCGCGATGATCATACCTACAAAACCGAGCAGCGAGCCCCAAATAGAGAGACTGAGTAGAATCCACGCAGGTCCCATGCCGGTGACATCGCCCATGATCTTAGGCACAAGCACCATATCTTGGATACTCTGCACGATGATGAAAACTGCTGCGATGCAGAGCATCACGACCCATATGGGGCGACCTGTCTCTGCCGATTGAATTAGTCCTAAGATAATGCATGGCGGGATGCCCAATGCCTGCATATAAGGCACAAGATTAAGCACGCCGATAAAGAGTCCTATACCAATGCCCATAGGCAGGCCAATAATCTGAAAACCAATGGCAAACAAGACACCCACGATACTTGCCACAAGGGCTTGCCCACGGAAATAGGCATTCATATTACGGTCAAGATCGCCCATGAGCATCACAATGCTATCGCGGAAACGTTCGGGGATATATTTATGCCAATTGGTGGTGATCTTTTCGTAGTCGATGAGCAGGAATATGATATAGAGAATGCATATAAACGCCACAGCTAGACCCATCAATGCATTGACGCCACTGCTGATCCATTCGCCTAGCACTGGCAGCGCCTTCTTGATGCCCTGCTGCAGTTCTTGGGACTCAAGGAGGGTCTTGATATCAATGCTTTGGATCATCTGCTCAACGCGCTCGTTGACCTCAGGAGAGAAATATTTGTTGCCATCCCAGTTGGCGACATAGGTCTTGACACTTTGCGAAAGCGAAGTGGCTTGACGACTGATAGCAGGTACCACCGCTGCCACTGCACCCGTGAGTATGCCTAGCACGAGCAGAATAGTCACGATCACCGATAGCACACGACTCTTCAGTCGGCATTTATGCTGAAAGAAGTTCACGATAGGCGCCAACATATATGCCACCACAAAACTAATCATGAATGGCAATAGCACTCCGCTTAGCCGACGAATGAGCAAATACAACGCCACCAAAACAACAATCGTAACAACACCATGAATAATGGTGTTGCGGTTGAATATAGATACGTGGTCTTCTCTAGATTGGAGCATAAAAAACAAAAAATACCGTAATTTGCTGCAAAGGTAGTAAAAAATTTGCACACAAACAAATTTTTTACTACCTTTGTCGGCGATTTAGAATTAAAAAGTAAAAATATTAATTTTTAGGTACAATATGAAGAAGATTTTTACATGTATCAGCATGATGATGATGCTGGTAGGTATGCAGGTGTCAGCGCAGGAGCCAACAATGCAATTAGGTCCTACTGATAGTTTCGGTTTTTTGAATGGTCCAGATGGCGAGATGTGGACATATACTGCAGATTTTACGACGAAGTATGGTTTTTATACCTTTGTGGATTTGAAGGTATATGATTCAAAGAAGCAATTGGTGGGTCAGATAGCCGACTCACTAGTGATTGCAGATGAAAATGTGACGGGAGTGCGCGATTTGCAGGTAACGAGTTTCGTGACAAAGAAGTTCTTCAACTTTGACAACAACTATGAGTTGATGCTATTCATCACTGCTAATACGAAGCAATATGTGAATAAATACTTCAACCGCGTCTATTCCATCTATAGCGATAGTGTCAGCACACAGCCTGTATGCGAGATGCCTGGTAACATGGTAATGTCTAAAAACCTAGGCGAATACAACGAGAATTACACGGTTATTTTCCGTCGTGACAGCGCAAACACCGCATCTGGTATGCAGTACTTTGACACCTATACCAAGGCGTCGTATGCATCACCAGACTATCCAGAGTTGAAGCACACCTTTGCTATTCCGTATAGCAATATTGCGGCATTGAACGATTTGTTCCCAGTCTTCATGGTGAAGAATGGTGCGTATATCAACTATGTGACGACACAATATGAGAAGCCCTATTTTGTTCCAGGTACACCATTGGATCAAGATCCTGTGGTTAGTGACAACAACCATCTGGTAATCACCTACCTCAATCAGAAATTCGACACTGTGCACACGACCAAGATTCCTGTGGTACAAGATGCTAATGAGAAGTTGCTATACACCTTCCCATTGCTAGGTGGTCTAGGATTTGATGGGGATATTATCATGAACTACAACGGCGGTAACACACCAGCGTATGTAGTGACTATGGAAAAATATGATTTGGATAGCGATGGGTCGGTAAAGTCGTACTATCTGTATGACGTGGCTGGTCAAAAAGTGGGTACTATTGCAGAGAACGTGCTATCAAGCGTTCATATGAACCCTATATCAGGTCAAGAGGATCAATGGATGTTTATCAAAGAGGAGTATGATGGTGAGTTCTTGTTTGTGAATGTTCCATCATGCACGGTAGAGTCTGAGATATCCATCTATTTGGAGGATGGCAAGGCCGTATCGCAGAATATAGATCGCTATCCGGTAGGTGATTCGTATCAGTATGTGGTAGCACTGCTGCAAGGCGACAACGAACAAGATGGTACCGTATCGCAGAAATTAGCATGGCTGAACAGGGATGGTTCGTTTAACCATTATGAGAAGATTAATCTTGGTCCACGCATTGAGGCTGCGAATGTGTATGTGAGTGCGGATGCTCTGAATCCAATGGTATTCAACACAGACGCTGCGCGCGAGTACATGGTACTAGTGAAGCGTTATGCCGAAAAGAACACAAATGACAAGGAGACAGCCCTGCTAGTATGTAGTACCAACGGAGATATTCTCTTGGATTATGGCAAAGATGCTAGTAAGGGTGGCGATATCAACACCGTTTTCCTACTGAATGCGCAGAACGATCCACAATTGCTGACTATTTATACGAATGCCAAAGGTCAATACACATTGAATTTCACTCAATTGCCACTAGCTGAAAAACCGCTAAAAGGTTCTGGTACAGCGGAAGATCCCTATCAGATTACCTCTATGACTGATTTCATGAAGATTGAGAATGCGCCAGATGCGCACTATTTGGTGGTGAATGATGTGGACTTTATGAGTGTACCATTTGCAGGATTGAAGACAGCATTTACAGGTGTCTTAGACGGCGATAATTACCAATTCAAGAACGTAAACTTGGATGGTAGTGGCTTGTTTGCTTTTGTCAATGATAATGCGACCATCAAGGATTTGGTAATATCACATCCAGTTATGCAGTTGGGTGAGGTATCCACTCCAGCAGGTATAGTAGTGAATACGATTCAAGGCAATATGAGTGGCGATGATGGTTCGATGGAAGTAGAAAATGTAACAGCCACTCTGCAAAACATACAAATCACATCTCCTAAAGTAGTAGGAGAAGCATACAAAGGTATGTTTGGTGGTATCGCAGGTAATGCTTCGCTGTTTGTCAGCATCACTCAATGTTGGGTGAAAGACGCCGCTATCACATTGCCATTGGCAGAGGGTGTAGGTGGTTTGGCAGGTCAGTTGGCTACCTCTTCATACGTGAAAGCATGTGCATTTGATGGTGTAATAGAAGCAGGCAAAGTGGTAGGTGGTGCAGTAGCTACAGCTGGTAGCGGCGAGCAAATCAGCCATATACATGTGAATGCAGCTATTACAGGTAGCGAGCAGATCGGTGGTGTGATTGGTCACAGCGAGCGTGCACCAATGAGCAATTGCTATGTAGAAGGTAGTTTGACCGCTAAATCCAACGCTATTGTGGCAAAGATGGGAGGTATGATTGGTGAACTGACTGTGAATGAGACAGGCGATGGTCCGATTGTGATTGAGAATTGCTTGGTAGGCGTAGAAGAAATTGGGTTACCAGCCGCATTGGATAGTTTCTACGTACACCGTGTGATAGGATTCTCCGGTTCGGACAAGTACAATTACTTCGAAGGCAAATATGAGGCCCCAGAAACAAAAATCAAGGGATGCTATGTAGTTTCCGACTTAGCCCCAGTAGATGCTACTATCCAATTGACTGACACTACTACCGAGGGTGCTACTTTGGCATGGGAGAATGTGACAGCAGAGTGGCTTGGAGAGCATGGATTTAAACTAGGTGACAAGGTAGATACACCTTGGGAAAAAGGAGAGAACTTGATATTGTGGTATGAGAATGACCAAACAACTGACTTAGAGAATATCTGGGGCGATTGCTCGGATATGGTAAGCGGAAAACCAGCAGCTAAGAAGCTCATTATTGATGGTCAGTTGTTAATCCTTCGCCACGATGGGGTATATAGCGTCACGGGCGCGCGCGTAAAATAAATTATGGTATCACCCACAGAAAGGTCTGCGCCAGAATGTGGGTGATATTTTTTTATATATTTAACTATATCATTTTAACATATTAGTCTGTGTCTGTATGAAGAAAATTTTATCTCTGTTCATAGCGATTGTTGTGGCAGTAAGTATGTTCGCGCTGCCCCAAAGCCCTGTTTTTGCAGGTAAGAAAACTATACCTACGGGCGTAGAACAAATCAAGCAGGATAATCGAATGATGGAGAAGGTGCAAGCAAATCGTCACGAAACTGTTATGCAACGCGACTTTGTTCGTCCAGAGGTGGGTAGCGCAAAGAAAGCCCCAACTGCAATGCCAACAAAAAAAGTAGGCGGTAGGGGGGAAACTATCACGCTGAACATGGATTTCTATGTAGGTCCTGAGTACGAAGAATTGCATGGCGATTGGTATATCGCACTTGGTGATAAAGAAGGACGTGGTGTCAAACTTAACTGGTACGCCCCAAAAGGTGAGAACAACGATGGTTATGTAGGAACATTTACCACCAGAGATTTTGAAGTATCGAATTCCTATATGTGGTATTATGATGAATGGTTCAGAGAAGTGTTTGTGGAGTATGAAAAAGTCACTATGACTATCACGCTTGACTCTGTGAGCGATTATGTGGATATGCTGAATTTGAATGCCACTATTATCGGTGATGATGGCAATACTTATGTGGTGAAAGCGAGCAAAGACATTATCACTCCAAAGGATACAATCGAACTGACTATCGAGGACGCAAATATGGTTTGGGATGCAGAAGAGATGGTATCTGTACTGACCGCTAAGAACGACCAAATGGAGCTTTCGTTGACCTATGTTGCGCCATGGGCTACAGGTCCATTCTCAATGTTGGATATTTTCTCAGAGGAGTCTAGCGTGAAGTACAAAGGTGTAGCATTGGAGTTGGAGTCGCTGGATATGTTGGTAACAGCTACCAAAAACGAAGCAGGTACAGTGGGTTACCAAGTGGAAATGACATTGGTTTCTTCTGAGCCAATTCAATACAATGTATCTTTATTCGCTCCGCTTCCTATTGTAGATACCGTAGAAATAGAGTTCGAAAATCTTGAAATAGATGAAAGCAGTGCATCGAGTTATAGTTTGATTTCCTTATATGGTTCTAATGATGAGTGGGATCTTCACGCTGGTATCAATGATGGGATGATGATGGAAGGTAGTTATGCAGGTGAGGAGTATGTGATGTTTTATCTTACCAATATAATTACAGAGCAATTAATAGAGCAAGTATATGCCGAACTCACAGTAACGAGCGATCCAATATATGGATGGGTGATAGATATTGTATCGCATTGCACCGACAATGTGGTGTATAAAGTGCATATGGTTAAGAAAATCCCAACTCCTACCGATACGGTAACAATCCGTTTCGATAAGTCGGCTAATACAGCATACTATCCAATGAATGGCAATGAACTGCTGTTGGCCAATTATAATGAGCCATTCTATGCTTGTATTGATGTGGTAGGTGTAGAATTAGGTGGCGATTTTACTTTGGATGATATTGAACCTAATTATACGCTCCTCTTCAGCGATTATGCAAATCGCGAGATGGTGAATATAGCTGACCTGCAAGGTACTATTTATCAAGTGGGTGACACTACCTTTATTGATGCAGACATTATCGGTTACGACGCAGTGCTCTATGATGTGCAACTATGGCACTGCGTACCAACCCCTACAGATACCGTCAAAGTGGACATTGCAGCCGAATTTATCAATAAGATTGAAAACGGAGGCTACTATCAATTGGCTGGTTACAACGCGGAGAATACACTCTATGTATCCTTGGCTCCTCTGACCGATGAAGCAGTAGCTGGTACTTTCGTGAACGATGGTGTATTCTCTCGTTTTGGCAAAGGTCAATATGATTTCCTTTGTGACAATACCGCTATCTACAAGAATGAGAATGGAGAAGTAGTACCATATCTTATAGAGAAGTGTACCATGGATGTTACAATGGCTGATAATGGCGACATCACTGCTACGGCTACCTTCATCGCGACCGACGCGGTTCAATATGAGGTGACTATGACTTCTTCGTTCAACAAGCATCTAGATTATGATGCAAAGACAGGTGCAGTAGATCGCACTTATACAACAGAGGACAAAGTGACCATCGCCCCCACTAACTCGGATTGCTATTTCGAGGTAAAAGCCGCCGATGGCTCGGATGTCTTCGCACTCTATTTCTTCTGTGAGGAATTGGATGAGGAGATAACTATTCAACCTGGTACTTATACCATTGATGATACTGAAGATTATATGACCGTGTTGGCAAGTGTAGGTGTAATGGGGACCAGTGTATATCCTTCGTTCTATGGAACACTGGAGAAAGGAGGTCTGCGGCCTCCATTTTATCTCATGGTCGGTGGTACAGTTATTGTAGAGAAAATAAATGGACAACTCAAGGTAGAGGTGAACGCTGTGAACTCCTACAATGTACCTATTCATATTGTTTATGACGGTACCACAACAGGTTTCTCGAATACTCAAATTCCAATAGCAGACACACAAAAAGTGCTACGTGATGGGCAATTAGTCATCATCCGTAATGGAAAAGCATATACTTCCACTGGTGTACAAGTGAAGTAACTTATGGTAAATACAATAAAAATGCACATGGCGTTTGCACATGTGCATTTTTTTTTGTACCTTTGCGGCGTTAATTTCATTAGCGTAAAAGTAACTAATAATTAAAATTTGTATCGTATGAAAAAATCTACCTTTTTACTCGCCTTATTGGCTATTTCTGTAACGATGACAGCACAACTTCATGGCAATTGGAGCGCAAAGCAAGCGTTTAAGTCTGATGGGAAGTCTGCCACCGTTTCTATGCTCACCGCTACGGCTGCTCCAGAGAGTACTGTGGTATTAGAGGAGGACTTCTCATTATTTACTGCGGGTACAGAAGATCAACCTGACAGCAAGAATATTGCTCCAGGTACTAATTATGTGTATGAGGTGGACCCTGCATATACGCACGTTCCACACTGGTTGGGATATAGCGTGTATCAGGCAGGTGGCTGTGCCGCAATTGGTATGTACGAGTATTATGGTTACATGTATGGTGGTTATATCTCCACTCCAGAAGCAGAGTTGTATGGCGAAGCTACTATCACTTTCCGTGCTCGCCGTGCTACAGCCAATCCTACAGTAGGAACGCTGGATTTGGCGTTGTGCGATAACACCTCAGGTCGCTTGGAGACGAAAGAATTTCCATTGACAAGCGAGTGGCAAGAGTTTACCTGGACCACCGACAAAGCTACATTCAATAACAAAAACATCTTCCAATTCACTACTGTAGGTGGTATGATTTTGGTGGATGACATCAAGATTACTCGTGTTCGCAACAAGATTGCCAATGTAGATGCCAACAACCCTATCAATAACTCTCCCACAGAGTTCGTAGCTAGTTGGATGCGTAGCACTACAGCAGATATAGACGGTTATCTCTTCTCATTGTGGCGCACTGAAATGCCAGAAAAAGAAGAAACAGGTAGTGTGTCCATCGACTTTGAGAGCATCAACGTACTGTCCGATGGCAAGTCTATTGATACGGATAATCCTGGTTATCCTAAGGGTTGGACTATTGATGTATCTACTAATGGTGAGAAAGATATGTGTACTACCAAGGGCGATTACAACTCTGGCAAACAAGGTATCAACTTCGATGCTGAAGGTGATTATATCCTATCACCAGAGATGCCAGCTCCAATCAGCAAGATCTCGTTCTGGGTAAAGCCAAGTAGCATGCAAACAGAAGAGTATAACTTCTCGTTGGTAGGTGTACAAGTGAAAGATATTTACGGTGAATGGGAGCCTATTGCTGCGTTGCCAAACTATTGGATGAAGAGCAAAGGCGGCATGTATGTCTTCGAAGGTGATGAAGTGGGACACTATATAACACAAGTTAGACTTTCTTGTGAAGGTTCATATGGCATCACTTTTGCCATAGATGATATCACGTTGGAATATGCCACACAAGCGATGCCAAAGATGTTGATTACCGATTCGTTGGTAACCGACACTTTCTGCCTCGTATCTGGCATTGACCCAACCATGGAACACTTCTACAATGTGAAAGTAAAAGAGGGCGATTTGATTTCTGCTCCAAGTAATAGTGTTTGGGTGGATGGTATCACAGGTATCACCCCTGTAGCATTGCCAGCCACGGATATTACGGAGAATAGTTTTGTAGCAAATTGGGAAGGAAATCATAATGCAGGTTCCTACAAACTGACCATTTCTCAAACAGAAACGACCACTACTGCTAACCAAGAGGTAGTAATGATTGAAGAGGACTTTAGTGGCATTAAGGATGGTACTTTTACAGACCCAGGATTCTCATGGGATTTGATTCACAACCTCAGCGAAAACGGACAAAGCACCCAAGAATGGTTGCTCACTTATCCTCGTTGGGTAGTGGGTATGGCAGGTAGCCAAGGACCAAACGAATATAGTGGCAGAGCAGGATTGGTATTGAGCCCTAAGATGAAGTTAGGTAACAACGCTGTGAAAGTATCGTTCAAGGCGTATAACAAATTGGCAGGCGAACGTATTTGGGTGCTGGCTGTAGAAGAACACGACTCGCCTCAGGCCGTGACAGGTGTAGTAGTGCCATGTGGTAAAGCAAACACTTTCACCACTGACACGGTGATTTTGAAAGGCGTGGACTTTGGCGAAAAACCTTTGCACATTGCGTTCATGAGTGAGCAAGGTGAGTTCTATATAGACGATGTAAAGATTTCACTTATCGTTCCAGAGGCGGGTACTATCATCGAAAAAGTATATAAAACGCTTGAAGTACAAGAAACATCTTGTGCGATAACAGACCTGCCAGCAGGCACTACCGAATATGCGTATAACGTCATTGTTAAACGCACCAAAGACTTCTTGGATTATACATCCAACATCTCCAATACTGTGTTGGTTAATCTCTTAGGAACTGATGTGGAGAATGTGCAAACACCTAATGCCAACAAAGCAACCAAAGTCATTTCCGATGGTCAGATGCTCATTCTTCGCGAAGGCAAAACCTACAATGTGATGGGTGTGCAAGTGAAATAATTGGCAATAAGAAATGGTGGTATGAAGAAGTGGTTTATTATTCTTTCGTTATCCCTATTAACTGTATCAACGGCGCTGTCACAACCCAATCAACGGGTTGTGACAGCCGCTCCTATTGATACGATAGAGGTGGTGTGTCACGACTTAGAGTTGAATACTGATTTCCTCAGTCTATTCAAAATGGCATATATCTTTGCTAACAATGATGAATATGAACTGACAGGGGCAATCTATGCAGACTCAATTCCTCCTGGTACATATACCAATTGCGTGATGGACCTCAAGCATATCGCTACGCAAACGAAGATTCCTGCTGTGAGTGTTACGCTTACATTAGCTGTAGATGCCAATCGCAATTGTGTCATCACGGGGGAAATGTTAGGAGAGGATAATATCTGCTACAATTTGCATTTGTCGTGGACACCTCCTGTATCTACAGATACGGTGCACATAGCATTCGACAAGTCGGCTTCTGTGGCATACTATCCAGATTTGGAGCATGACTTTATGTTGGTGAATCAAAATGATGCGTATGAGATAGCGTTGGACATCATTGGTGTTCCTATGGACAGCAGTTTCACCGAGAAGAACCTGAATATTGGTTATTGTTTGATTGCAGATAAGACAACCCAAGACACTATAAAGATAGCTTCGGCTGATGGACTCGTGTGGCAATCTAATGATACGACGTATTTGTCTGCTGATGTAGCAGGTTTTGATGCTGTGACATATAGCATAGACTTGTGGTATGCTGTACCCGAAGTGACACAAACACACACACTGACTATCTCCGATGCTACATTCTACAACAAGTTGGAAGAAGAAGGATTTTATGCGCTAATTGGCAAAACCGAAGATCAATCGTTGGAGTTTGCGATTTCACTATTGGGCAGTACGGAGGAGGATATTCCTGGTACCTATATCAATGACGGACTCTTCGGCGGATTCACGGGCAAGAACT
Source organism: Paludibacteraceae bacterium (assembly GCA_017503075.1). GTDB lineage: Bacteria > Bacteroidota > Bacteroidia > Bacteroidales > Paludibacteraceae > Colicola. Next base: position 71,712 of record JAFVTU010000005.1, read on the forward strand.
ATGACTTCATCAATTATATTGGTGGCAGTTATTCCACATATATAGCCAAATGGAATGTCGATAAAAACGACTACGATGTGCTATCCATCGAGAAGGGTAATGCCAAGGTTACAATGGATGGAGAGCAAAATGTTACACTGGTAGGAACGTTTATTGCGCAAGATGGCGTCCAATATAATATAACTTTAACTACCAAAGTGGATATACCTCGTTTGGATGATGATATGACTGAAGGGGCGATTGATTGTGTGATTACGGGCAACGATATTACGCTAGAAGACAAAACAGCAGAGAATGGCAGTATTTTCTTTGATGTGATGACAGACAACGCGTTGATGGCACTCTACTTCTATGCCGAAGCAGCCGACCCAGATATTGTTATTCCCGAAGGAATCTATTATATTGATGACTCTGAAGATTACTTCTCGGTAAATGCCAGCGATGGTTCTATCAGCACTTATCCATCCTTCTATGCCACGCATAATGGAAATGACTTTACATTGATGTACTTCTTTGTGAGCGGTACGGTGGAGGTAAAGAACAAAAACGGAAAACTATATATGGAAATTAATGCACGAAACTCATACAACGTGCCAGCGCATATTATCTATGATGGTTCTGCTACCACTGATCTCTTGGACACCCGAATCCCGATACCCGATACACGAAAGACCATACAGAATGGTCAGCTCCTCATTCTTCGCAATGGTGAGACATACAATGTTTTGGGTGCAAAATTATAAATAAAATCAATAAGTCTGTATGAAGAAGATTTTTACCATTTTCATGGTGCTGATGGTAGGAGCAAGCATATTGGCTAGTTCCCCGATGAAGCTCCCTAAGAAAGAGCAAGTATTAAATACTAAGCCAATGGCTACTATGAGCCAATTGACAGATGTGCAAAAAAAAGTAGTTCGTCCATTATCTGCTGATGCATCAGATGTGCGTCGTCATCCGGCTGCATCATGTGCTATGCCACTCAAGCGAGAGGCGAAAGCTGAGGTTATTAGCCTCAATGGTGATGGTTTTTTAGTAGGGCCTGAATATGAAGCAGAAACAGGTGAATGGTATATCGCGCTGGAAGCACAAGGATATACATTCCGCCTTTGCTGGTATGGCAATGAAAAAAGCTATTGCGGCGAATATACCTTCGATGATATTAGTTGGGATTGGACTTGGGGATGGTATCAGTCGTCTAATTCCTATTATGAGATTTATCTATCTGATATTACGATGAGCATCTCGGAGAAGCAAGTGGGCAATTACCTCAAGCAAATCGTATTGGATGCCACACTTGCTGATGACAAAGATAATATCTACGAGTTGCATGCGGTGCACAATATGTATATCCCTAAGTCCACTGTGTATAACTTAATTGAAGAAGCGGAAGTGAGTATGTACGATGGTGGCTATACGCTCGATGGCAACAATGCGGATATGGATATCCTGCTGAGTGTGAAATCGAATGTAGTGGATGGCTTCTATACCCATAAGGATTTCGAAGCAGGAATGACAAGAATTGAGTACAAGGGCGTGAAACAAGATATATTGCAAGCGACATTAAATGTCGTAGGTGGATATATGGAAGATGGCTCATTGAGCTATGAAGCAGAGTTGTCATTCTTCAATCAAGATACAGTGCAACATATTGTATATTTGTCAGCTCCATTGCCAGCAGTACATGACACGATTCGTGTATCGTGTAATAATTTGGAGATTGATGAATCGTTTGCAGCATTTGGCATGATGCTAGTTACTGGTTCGTCGGATAAATATGACGTGATTGCGATGTATGAAGGTACGCGCGCGGAGGAAGGTGTGTATAAAAATGTTAGGCTTACTATAGCCGATAAGGTCACATGGATGGAGCAACCAGCTATTTATGCTACGCTCACACTTACCCAAGGCACAGACGGCTGGGAAGCAAACATAGAAGCATATGGTAGCGACTACAACTGGTATTCCATTGATATGAAATATATCGTGCCAGAACCGACCAAAACAGTAAAGATTAGTTTTGAAGAACCTGCTATAGCTACTTTTAGACCCGATCAATTCAATATGATTCAGCTCTTGCATGAGAACACTAGTGCAGATTATGACGCTTCGCTGACAATTTATAGTATTGGT
>JAFVTU010000028.1 GCA_017503075.1 Paludibacteraceae bacterium
AAATATCGTGACGGGTGTCATCAAAGCGAATATCCCAACGCGTATTGCCCTGCGCACACAATCAGTGGTGGATTCGCGCACGGTGCTTGACACCAAGGGTGCAGACCAACTCATTGGTCGAGGCGACATGCTCTATTCGGGTAATGGCAACATCACCCGTTTGCAATGTGCTTTTGTGGACACGCCAGAGGTGGACGCCATAGTGGAACACATTGAGAAACAGCAACATTACTTCGAACCATATCAGTTGCCAGAGTATATCCCAGAGGGTAGCGAAGGCGAAGCATTGGCACCCGGTGCGGTGGATTTGAAACGCCTCGACCCAATGTTTGCGGATGTAGCACGCTATGTGGTGACCAAACAAGAGGGTTCTACCTCGCGCCTGCAACGTGCATTTGAGATTGGCTATAACCGCGCAGGCAAACTCTCCGACCAACTCGAAGCTGCGGGAATCGTAGGACCAAACAAAGGCCCTAAAGGTCGCGATGTGCTGATACAGAGCCTCGATGAATTGGATAAGAAACTACAAGAATTAGGATGCTAAGATGAAGTTACTACTAATCATACTTACTGTTCTTCAATCCCTTTTGGCTACATTGGAGCAAAAGACGTTGGTTTCGGATTTTTCAATCAGCATAGCCGAACAACAAGCGCAACCTATGACCTATACGGGCAATCTGACTATGCACGGCAAGCAATTCACGCTGAGTATGTTTGCTATGGATGCTGCCTATGATGGTAACACCTTATATATGTATAGCGAAGATACGGAGGAACTAACTCTCTCCACGCCTGCGGAAGAAGAGCTGTTGCAAACCAATCCTTTCCTCTATGCGCAAGCACTGCTGCCTGTGTGTCAATATGCCGAGAAACAGATTGGCGAAAAGACGCAAATGACCTTAACTCCTAACGACCAATCGGCAGGAGTAGCGAAGTTTGTGCTGCGCGTGGAAACAACGACGTTGTTGCCCACTAACGTGGAGATTCACGAAATAGATGGCAAACTCACCACATTGCGTCTCAACAATGCTCACTATACAGATGAAACACCCTCTTTCACCATCGAAAAAGAAGGTGCATTCATCAACGACCTGAGATAACCTTTAGAACTCTTAAAACTTTTGAAACTTTTAAAACGTATATAACATGAAATGTCTTATTATCGGCTCTGGCCCTGCGGGCTATACCGCAGCTATTTATGCTTCACGCGCTAACCTCCAACCTGTTCTCATTGAGGGTATGCAAGTAGGTGGACAACTAATGATTACCACCGAGGTGGAGAACTTTCCGGGTTATCCAGATGGCGTAGAACCCTACCAAATGATGGATGACATGCGTCGTCAAGCGGAGCGTTTCGGCACCCAATTCGTATCTGGTATGGTTACAAAGGTGGAGTTCTCTTGCTCACCAAAGAAAGTGTGGGTAGAGGACGACCAACTCTACGAGGCAGAAACCGTGATTATTGCCACAGGTGCGAGTGCCAAGTTCCTCGGCATTCAATCCGAAGAAGACTACAAGGGTCGTGGCGTATCAGCATGCGCTACTTGCGATGGCTTCTTCTACCGTAAGAAGACAGTGGCTGTAGTAGGTGGTGGTGATACCGCTTGCGAAGAGGCAAACTACTTGGCTGGCTTATGCGAGAAAGTATACATGATTGTGCGCAAACCATATCTCCGTGCATCTGAGATCATGCAACAGCGCGTGAAAGACAATCCAAAGATTGAGATCTTGTTTGAGCACAACACCCGCAACCTCACCGGCGAAAACAAAGTAGAAGGTGCTGATCTTATCTACAAAAAAGGGACACCCGAAGAGGAGATTCGCCATATCGCTATTGACGGTTTCTTTCTCGCTATCGGACATAAGCCTAACACAGACCTCTTTGCGGAATATCTCAACCGCGATGCAGAGGGATATATCGTGGTAGAGGGGGATAGTCCACGCACCAATGTGGCAGGTGTATTCGCAGCAGGCGACTGCGCCGACCCACACTACCGCCAAGCCATCGTAGCTGCTGCTAGCGGATGCAAAGCCGCTATGGAAGCTGAAAAATACTTAGCTGCGCAAGCATAGAATAGCTGACATAAACAAATATGGCTTGAATGGAATCCATTCAAGCCATATTTTATTGTTTCGAGGGTTCTATATTTGCTCTAGCAAATGCGTAATCTGCTCAGTCTCTAGCAAGAAACCATCGTGGCCAAACCGCGATTCTATCTCGTAATATTGCACTCGAGGAATATGCTTTGCCCATTCTGTACTTTCGCATGGAGGGAATAAACCATCGGATGTGATGGCTATCACGATTGACTTCGCCTGAATTTGGCTCAATGCAGCTGCCACACCTCCACGATTACGCCCCACATTCTGGCTATCTACACAATGCAGCAGATAATAGTAGGAATATGCATCAAAGCCACGGCGCACCAATTTCTCGCCTTGATAACGCTCATAAGAAGCCGCACGCCCTGCAAATAGACAGTCATCATCCTCTTCATATTGCGTGAGATTATAGCCATCAAAACTACGATAGGAAATTAGCGAGATTGCTCGTGCAGCCTCCAATCCTTTGCTACCTCCTTGTAGATTCTCAGCAGCACGGAAAGTAGGATCAGCTTCTATTGCCATGCGCTGTACTTCCATCCAAGCACTCAACCATGGCGATACACGAGGCGCTGTAGCAATAAATGCGGCATGACGAATCACGTCTCTCTCCATAATAGCCCATTCCAACGCATGAAATCCACCAATCGAACTACCCACGAGCAAGTCCACCTGCTTGATACCAAGGTGCTCTCGCACCAAGGAAAACAAACGCGCGGTATCACGAACAGTGAAACGGGGGAAAGACAATGGATTATTCCGGCCGCTGGAGTCCGGACTCCAAAAATCTCTCGGCCCTGTGGTGCCATAAGCAGAGCCCAAGATATTAACACATACTACATAGTCTTTATCTGGGTCCACACAACAACCCTTACCTACCATTTCTGGCCACCAATCCAACGGATCAGAGTTGGCAGTCAACGCATGGCATAGCCACACTACACGGTCACTAGGTTGGTATTTGCGAGGAGAAGTGTGATAGACAATCTCCAAACGATCAATGCTACCACCTGCTTCGAAAGCAAAATTATCCGTTATGAGCTTGTGTAAGTGCATATTCTATATCTGCTATTAGATCATCTGCATGCTCCAAACCGATACTCAATCGCATCAAGTTTGGATCAATACCTGCTGCCAACAATGCTTCATCATTCAGTTGGCGATGAGTATGTGAAGCAGGATGCAATATACATGTATGACAATCAGCCACATGGGTTTCTATAGTTACCAACTTTAGATTGTCCATAAAACGATTAGCAAAGGCTCTATCACCTTTCACGGCAAAGGCCATTACGCCGCAACTACCATTAGGCATATACTTCTGCTGACGAGCATGCTCAGGATCATTCTCCAATTCCGGGTAACGAATCCATGCCACATCGGGATGAGTCTCCAGATATCTAGCCACCTTGAGAGCACTCTTGCAATGCCGAGGCATGCGCACATGAAGGGTCTGCAACCCCAAATGTAAATAGAACGCATTTTGTGGACTTTGGATTGACCCCAAATCACGCATTAATTGCGCCGTTGCCTTGGTGATATAGGCTTGTTTCCCAAACGCCTCAGTATAACGCAATCCATGGTAAGAAGCATCGGGCTCCGTAAGGCAAGCAAATTTGTCATGTTCTGCCTCCCAATCAAAGTTGCCACTATCCACTATCACACCTCCTACTTGAACGCCCTGACCATCCATATACTTGGTTGTAGAGTGCGTCACGATATCAGCACCAAACTCAAATGGACGGCAGTTGACCGGCGTAGGAAACGTGTTATCTACTATCAATGGTACACCATGATCATGAGCAATTTTAGCTATGCGCTCGATGTCCAGAATACGAACATTGGGATTGGACAACGTCTCGCCAAACACGAGTTTGGTGTTCGGACGGAAAGCAGCTGCCCATTCCTCATCACTAGCATCTTGGTCGATAAAGGTGATTTCCAATCCCATCTTTGGGAAGGTAACACCAAAGAGATTATAAGTACCTCCATAAATACTAGTGGTCGTGATCATATGATCGCCAGCTTGACAAATATTGAAACATGCAAAGAAGTTGGCTGCCTGTCCTGAACTAGTTAGCATAGCTGCTACACCACCCTCCAAAGCCGCAATTTGGGCAGCTGTGGTATCATTAGTAGGGTTTTGTAACCGAGTATAAAAATAGCCACTCTCCTCCAAATCAAAGAGTTTGCCCATTTGCTCACTAGTCTCATACTTAAAAGTAGTACTCTGAATGATAGGCACTTGCCTAGATTCACCCTTTCCGGGATTATATCCCGCCTGCACGCATAGCGTGTCGATATGTAGTTTCTTTGTCATAACTATTAGCCAATTAGAGCGCAAAGGTATGAAAAAAAAGTGATATATGCAAATTTTAAGTTATATCATATACGCTCCAAATGTGCGAGCGGCATCCAACCTATATTATTGCCTACTTCAATACAGCACCATTCACCAATCGTCTCAACAATTTCTACTTTGGTACCCTCATGAATAGTAAATAGGTCGGTACCCGAACGATCGGGTGAAGCCTTAGCGTTAACAATTCCTTGTGTGATAATCGCCTCAGCACGCGCTGTGTCACGTTGATGCAAACTAGCCGCATTAGCAAATGCCACTATCGAGATCAGCAATGCTATTACACTGGCATAAAACGCAGTCTTACGCAACCAAATAGTGTGGCTAAATGCAAAGAAAAAGAATCCCACCAATGTCAGTAAAAATAGCGAAATAGACACTATTATCCATGTTCGTTCGCTCAGTGCATCACGCACCGCTTTTAGCCAGTTAGACAAGAAGAATGACTGCGTATCCTCAATGTTATCAACAATATGCGATTGCGCAAACTGCAGATTATGCTTCGCATCCTTAAGAGATGGTTGCAAACGCAGTGCACGCTCGTAGGCTACGATAGATCGTGCCAACTCTCCCTGTTTAAAATAGGCATTACCCAGATTATAATAGACTACAGCATAGTCTGATGGCATATCATCTGGCGAAGAAGCCAGAATCTGCTCGTATTGTGCGGCAGCCTCTGCATAATTGCCCTCCGCATAATAGGTATTGGCTTGAGAGAAGAGTGATGTTAGTAGTATCAGTAACAATTTCATAGTCTATTATTCTCTAATTGGTTAATAATCCTCGTTGTATCATTGTATATATCTTGCATCGCATGATCAGATGACGGAGCATAACGAGCAAATTCAGCAGTAGCAAGCACATGCAATATATCATTAACAAGATACTCCGACACTCCTTTATTACACAATATTTGTGCAATATTCTCTTTATTAAGTTGTGCTGTGGGAATAGATAGACGATCGCTTAAGTATGTCCACGCAGCACGTTCGATTTCCTCAAAGAAAGCCTCTTTCTTATTCTGACGGAGAAGTTGCTCTGCCGCTCTGAGACGACGTTGTGCTACCTTATTGGCCTTCTTATAGCGCATGCGGGTGATATCGGCATTCTCTTTAATCTGTTTGCGGAAAATAATAAACAACACTGCAGCTAAAATCGTTGGCAGAATATACCACATCCAGAAAGTAAATGAGCCAAAGGTCATTAAGCGACGAGGCGAAGAAGTAGGAAGCAAAAGTTCTTTGGTTTGAATATAGCGGATATCGTTACCCAATTGCTGAATATCCTCTTTCTGTACATAGTTATTGACTACTGTGGCATTAGACTCTTCGCCAACTCCTCGATTAATGGTTAGGGTATATTCCTCCGTTGTGAGAGTGCAATACATATCATCCTCCACATCATAGTAAGAGAATTGTACAGGTGGTATCACATATGTTCCTCCTGCGCGTGGAATAGCCAAATATTCGATTACCTTTGTGCCACTAACTCCCGCCGTAGTATTTTTAAAATTATTAGTAACCTTAGGGTCGTACACCTCAAATCCCTCTGGCCAATCTATTACAGGAGTCTTTAGGAGTTTCATATTTCCCACACCTTGAATCACTAGAGTCATGGTAACTGCCTCGTTGGCTTGCAGTAGAGTGTCAGAGATCGCGCTAGAGATAGAAAACTGACCTACTCCACCACTAAATCCCACCGGTTTCCCCTTCGGCAATGATGATACATGTATTGTCACACCTGGGGCTATGAGCGCCTTCGTAGCAGTAGTATAACTATCAAAAAAGTCGTCAAAGATACTACGCACTTGCGCTCGATTGCGTACGCGTAATACAGCTTCAAACTGTGCAGGCTCAATCACAATATCTCCACTGCGCTGTGGGAATAAAAGTGTACGATAGAGTACTGCAGTTTGATAGTTGCGACCATCGTAGTGCTCTAATTCCGTTTGGATTTCCCCCATATCAAGCTCCTGTTTCAAAAAGCCCTTAAATTCTGGCAAACGAGTGTTGTTGGTAAACTGAGCAACATCCACATTAGAAAAATAGAGCTTGTATGTCAACAACACAACCTCCTGTTCGTGAACTTTAGTCTTGTTAACAAGCGTGCGCAAAAAGATACTCTCTGCACGATCTCTACTCGGCTGTTGGCTAGTTGCACTAGCGTTGCCAGTTGATGAATTATCGGTAGTGGCAGTCGGAGTTTTATCTGGAGGCAACACCGTGATACGCACACCATTAGAGGTATATTGCTTGCCATCTACCTTGATAGTAGCTGGTTGAATGGTGAAGTTACCCTCTTGGTTTGCCATGAGAGTATAAGTATAGGTAAGCGTAAAAGTCGAAGTATGCCTACCATTCACGAATGATGCGGATGACGATTGCGAGGTAAAAGGACCTGCAATATAGTCAAAATTAGTAAACTCTGGAACACGCAAATCCTTCGCTCGTTGATTGACTTGATAAACTAGTTGAAATGGCTTACCCATTATCACTTGCGCAGGAGCCGAAGCTTTAAACTCCACCTCCTGAGCTACAACTATGGCAGCCATCGTACAAACAATTAATATCGACAATATCTTTTTCATAATCTTACCATTCTTTCTCTACGCGACGTTTTTTGCCTTGTTGGCGTTGTAGTTTCTCTTGTGTTTCCTGTTCATCTTGTTCGAGAGCTTGCAGAATCTGTTCGGCAGTCTCTTTGTCCATTTGCTGCTCGTCAGGTTGTTGTTGCTGATCCTGCTGTTGCTCTTGTTGTTGCTGTTGTTCTTGTTGCTGCTGTTGTTGAGTAGAATCGTTTTGCTGTTGCTGTTCTTGTTGCTGATCTTGGTTCTGCTGCTGATTCTGTTGTTGCTGTTGCAATTGCTGCATGGCTTTCACCAGATTATAGCGTGTGTCA
>JAFVTU010000029.1 GCA_017503075.1 Paludibacteraceae bacterium
CAAGAACAACTGGTGCGCATCTTTCTCTGCAAAAGTAACAATCTTTGTCTCTATACTTGGACAATATCTCGGACCAATACTCTGTATCTGACCGTTATACAACGGTGAGTCTTCCAATCCGCCACGCAGTACATCGTGCGTTTGTGTGTTGGTGTAAGTAATCCAGCAGCTCATCTGCTTTAGCTGGCGTTGTACAGTATCCAAATACGAGAACTGATGGCTGTCGTTATCGCCCAACTGCTCAGTCATCTGCGAGAAATCAATACTCCTCTTATCTATACGCGCGGGCGTACCCGTCTTCATTCTATCGGTCGCAAAACCCAACTGGCGCAATTGCTCCGTGATACCAAAACTACTTGGCTCCGATATTCTTCCTCCTTCAATCTGTGTTCGCCCAAAGTGCAATAGACCATTTAAGAAAGTGCCATTGGTCAATATCACCGCCTTTGCCTGCATCTCTATACCGAGCAAGGTCTTTACTCCCTTTACTTCGCCGTCTTTTATCACCAATTTCACCACCGTATCTTGCCAGATATCCAGATTTGGTGTATCCGTCAGGATATTCACCCATTCCTCAATAAAGCGTTTTCTATCGCTTTGACTGCGCGGACTCCACATAGCAGGACCTTTGCTGCGATTGAGCATACGAAACTGAATAGCACTCCTGTCCGTCACAATACCCATTTGTCCACCCATCGCATCTATCTCTCTGACTATCTGACCTTTAGCTATTCCACCAACAGCAGGATTACAACTCATCTGACCAATCTTATTCATATCCATCGTGATGAGCAATGTCTTGCTACCCATACGAGCCGCAGCACTGGCTGCCTCGCATCCTGCATGTCCTGCACCTACTACAATAATATCGTACTTAAATTCCATATAATCAATCACTTATCTACCAATTACTCGATGCCTGTGTTTCCATCTGCCTTGTCCATTGTAGCTATTTTTGCCTATCGTTCGTTGTGGAGGCAAAAAGGCATCCTCCAAGTGTGTTACCTCCTTCACCTCATGCGTGGTAGCATCCATCGTAATGCCTATAATATCAAAACGGGGTGTCAACTCTATCTTGTGAAACTTGATATATGCATTGGCTGCAGCAGCCATTCTTCTTCTCTTCAAATCGTCCACATACTCCTCTGGTCTTTTTCCACCAAAAGAGGTAGTGCGCGTCTTTACTTCCACAAAAGCAATCTCCTTCTTGCTTACAGCAATCACGTCCATCTCCAAGTGCCCGAACTTCCAGTTCATATCCACCACACGAAAACCTTTCTCCCGCATAATCTTGGCCGCCAACTCCTCGCCCTTTTGTCCTATGATATTATGCTCTGCCATTATCCTTGCATCTTATTCACGCGCGCAGCATCCAGTCGCAGCATAATCGCCAACAATATCGTAAATCCCCACAGCGAAGAACCACCATAACTAAAAAATGGCAACGGAATACCAATCACAGGGAGCAATCCCAGCACCATACCAATATTGATTGTCACGTGGAACAACAATATGCTCGCCACGCTATACGCATATATCCTACTAAATGTATCTCGTTGACGTTCAGCAATATATATAATCCTCAGTATCAATGCCAAATATAGCAATAATAGTCCAGCAGACCCCACAAATCCCCATTCTTCGCCTACTGTACAGAAGATAAAGTCGGTATCTTGTTCAGGTACGAACTTCAGTTTTGTTTGCGTGCCTTGCAGAAAACCTTTTCCTGTCGCCTGCCCCGAACCAATAGCAATCAATGACTGATTCACATTATATCCCGCGCCATGAGGATCATCTTTCATGCCCAATAATACCTCAATGCGAATGCGTTGGTGAGGTTGCAGAATATTGTGGAAAGCATAGTCACAGCCTTGGCACAGCACCGCAGTAGTCATCACAAATGCCACGATCCAACCCATACTGCTTTTCCTATATTTCACCGCCTGTACCAGCAGATGAATAGCCGTAAATGCTAAACAAGCCAGAGCAATATAATTGAAATTAACCGATAGCCAAATATTGAGCAACAATCCTATTCCATAACAAACCACCACACCTATACCCACAATAACCAACGAACGAAAATCTCTCTCCTTAAACGCCAACAACCCCATCACAATCGCCTCTATCACTAGTGTACTTACCAAGATACCTACATTGCCCAAACCTATTGGCAATGCCGTCTCACCGAATAATATCACTAATATGAATAATACTACACACGCCAATCCACCCGAAAGCACATAGCCCGACATGCCTTGACGGTAGAAGACCAATAAGAATGAAGCAAACACCAATGCCGATCCCGTTTCTCGCTGAGCCACCATGATAATCAGCATTGGCACACCTATCAAGAGGAAAGGTACGATCAAATCGCGCAAATCACGTACTTTATAGCCATATTGGCTCATATATTTGGCTACAGCAATAGCCGTGAAACATTTGGCAAACTCTGCTGGCTGCAAACTAATCGGACCTATCGTCAGCCACGACAGCGAACCTTTGATATCACGCGCAAAAATAGGCGTGATTATCAACAACACTATCATTACTCCATAGAAGATATAACCCAAAATATCATACGCTTTTTCTTCTATCATCAGTATGATTCCACCTATCACAACAGCCGTAGCAAGCCATACCAACTGCTTACCTGCGCGGTTGGAGAAATCCCAAATACTCGTTTGATCGAACGAATAACTCGAACCATAGATATTCAGCCAACCGAACAGCGCAATCACGAGGAACAAAACGATTGTCCACCAGTCAATACCCGATATGATACTTCTGTTATTCATTCTTTATTAGTTATCAAATTCATTTTTACCATCTCATCATATAGCCATGTACGAGCTATTTTTCCTCTCAAATACTGCTCTATTACCAATGTGGCTATCGGACAAGCTGTTTTCGAACCAAAACCAGCATTCTCTACTGCTACAGCAATGGCTATCTTAGGATCATCTTGTGGCGCAAAACCAATGAATAACGCATGATCTTCTCCGTGAGGATTCTCAACCGTACCAGTTTTACCACAAATCTGCAACTCTGGAACATTATACCACCTACCTGTACCATTCGTCATCACTCTTGCCATTCCACGATGCACTACATCAAAGTGTTTTGCATCAATCGTAGTACGATGAATCATCGATTTCATCGAATCATTCTTATTCAAATGCGGAGTAATATAATACCCTTTGTTAGCAATAGCTGCAGTTTGATTAGCCAATTGCAAGGGTGTTACCAATATTTCACCTTGCCCAATCGACAATGAACGAATTGTCAGTGCCTTCCAACCAGTTTTCCCATAAATCCTATCATACAACCCTATTGATGGAATTGCTCCACTGGCTTGCTCAGGGATATCTGTATCATCAAATCGACTACCCAATCCAAAACTCATCACATGGTCTCGCCATTCTTGATAACACTCCTTAAAACCTTCATTTTCACCTGAATATCCTTCCCTCTGCAACAAGTCTTTATACATTGCCCAAAAATATGGATTACAACTCTGCTCTATTCCCTCTTCCAAATCCACATGTAATCCATGACTATGCGTGCAACGAATAGGCCTAGACCCACTTCCATTACAGACATATTGAGTTTTCTCATTGATTACTTTCTCTTGCAAACCTATCAATGCTTGCAAAACCTTAAATGTTGATCCAGGAGAATATTGCGCTTGAGTTGCCCTATTCATCAAAGGCTTCAAGGTATCACTCAATAGTGCTTGATAATTAGCAGAACGATCTTGTCCAACCAAAGAACTTGGATCCCAACTAGGCGAACTAACCAACGCCAAAACCTCACCCGTTTTAGGTTCTATCGCCACTATGCTGCCCACTTTGCCTTGCATCAATTGCTCTGCCAAGAGTTGCGTTTGTATATCCAAACCTAAATACAAATTTTCACCCGTTACTGCCGATTTGTCCAACTCTCCATTTTTGTATGGACCTTGTACACGCCCACGTGAATCACGCATCAGTACCTTTAATCCCTTCTCACCTCGCAACGATTTCTCATAGGTTCGCTCGATTCCATCGCGACCAGAGTAATCACCCAAAGCATAATATTTATCCCTATTCAAATCTCGCTGATTTACCTCTCCTACATTTCCAAGCACATGCGAAGCTATCGGATATATATAATCGCGCAATGTCCTATACCGTATATATACACCATCGTACTTATACAATTCTTGTTGCAATGCTGCTACATCTTCCTGTCGCAATTGACCCATAAAAACCTGAGGTGAAAAGCGAGAATATCCACGATTTTTACGCGGATTGGCAATTTGTCGCATTCGATCATTAAATTCTTCAGGAGTAATTCGTAGTTTTTCGCAAAAACCAACTGTATCAAACACAGTGCTTTGCATTTCATGGACCGTCACTGTCACCTCATAGATAGGTTGATTTGCTACTATCAAATCACCATTTCTATCATATATCAAGCCACGAGATGGATAGACCGTTTGCCTAAGTTGCGCATTCGTTTCTGCTTTTCCTTGAGTCGACTGATCTATCACTTGCAAGACAAATAATCGAATAATATATGTCAGCACTACCAAAACAGCAATGCCAGCTATCACATATCGTCGACTATAATTCTTGTCATTTATCATCGGTTAAAAATATCATAAGTCACGATAATCGCTATTGTCAGTACACTGCTTATCACTGTTTCAATAAGCACCATCCACCAATTATGCCAACTCCATGCCTCCAATGCAAACACCAAGAAATGATGAACACATGTCAATAGTGCAAGATATTTTATATACTCTATCCTACCTATACTATTGCTAGTAACTTCTCCCTTGATTCGTTCAATATCCTGGATTCCATTACTCAAAAAAATCGGACGTAAAAAACTAAATGCAATACATGCAGCCATATTTACACCCAACGAAGTACACCATATATCAAAAAATAATCCTAATACTGCACCTACTACCATTTCAGCCCAACGAGGAATATGAACGGGTAAGTTCATTAATATCAGCACATATACCATCGGGTATCCCCAACCTGCAATCTGCAAATGATTAAATAATAGTACTTGCAGCACTATTACAATAAAAGCTTGTAATATCTGTTTATTCCAACCCATCGTTTTTACCGATTTCATCGGTCATTTTAGCGTTTTTATTACCCAATACTTGCACATATTTTAGCGATTTATAATCGGTATTCAACTCCACTATAGTATGGTGATAATTGTCTCCCTTACCCAACTCAGTTTCTGTTATCACACCTACCATTATCCCTTCTGGAAAAACATCCGTCAAACCACTTGTCACAACAGTATCACCCGCATGAACATCCACATGACGCGAAATCTCTATCATGTTCACATAACGATAATCACGACCATCCCAAGCAGTTCCACCTAATTGACCATTACTCTTCAGACGACTACTAATACTTATTTTCGTATGAATAATCGGTATCACTAATGCATATTTCTCACCCACAGCACTCACAATTCCCACCACACCATCAGCACCAATCACACCCATATCTATCGCTACTCCGTCACGCGAACCCTTATTAATTGTCAGATAATTATGTTGCTTATGCGTGCTCAAATCTATCACCTTTGCGGGGATATAATCCCAATCTAAATGGCTATACACATACTGGCTATCACGCTCTAATGCAACCTCATTATTATTTGCTAGCATCATCAACTCTGACTTCAATCGAGCATTTTCTTCAGCTAATATCGCATTTTCTGACCGCAAATAAAAATATTCCTCTATACTCGTCTTAAAACTATTTGTTCCTGCTGCAATACGATTTGCACTTGACAATACTGCGCTATGCTGATATTCATTGCAAGTACATATCAGTATAAACGCAACAACTTCCAATATCATAAATATTAGGAAGTTGCTAGAACGTAATAAAAACTGTATTAAGTTTCGCATTTAGACCTACTTTTAGGTGTTGCTTGAGTATATCTTTTTATCGAATCAAGAAACCAAAGTTGTTCACATTCTTTAGTGCAACACCCGTTCCACGAGCCACTGCATGCAAAGGATCTTCTGCTACATGGAATGGAATAGTAATCTTATCCGTCAAACGCTTACTCAATCCGTGCAACAGTGCGCCACCACCTGTCAAGTATATTCCACGCTTCACAATATCTGCATACAACTCTGGTGGAGTAGCCTCCAGCGCCTGAAGAACAGCATTCTCTATCTTCGCAATGCTCTTCTCCAAGCAGTGTGCTATCTCTTGATAACTTACTGGCACTTGCATTGGCAATGCTGTCACTTTGTTTGGACCAATCACCATATAATCCTCTGGAGCATCTTCCAACTCTGGCAACGCACTACCCACTTGCATCTTGATGCGCTCTGCGGTTGGCTCATCAATACGTAAGTTATGCATACGACCCATATACTCCACAATATCAGCATTCAGGTCATCACCAGCCACCTTAATGGACTTATTTGCCACGATTCCACCGAGAGAAATCACCGCAATCTCAGTCGTACCACCACCTATATCTACCACCATACAGCCCTCTGGACTCTCTACATCAATACCCATACCTATTGCTGCTGCCATTGGCTCATAAATCATATACACATCGCGACCGCCTGCGTGTTCCGAACTATCACGCACTGCACGAATCTCCACCTCTGTACTACCCGAAGGAATACACACTACCATACGGATATTTGGAGTAAACAACTTGTTTTGCTTAGGAATCATCTTAATCATTCCTCTAATCATCATCTCGCAGGCGTAGAAGTCGGCAATCACACCATCGCGCAAGGGGCGTACTGTACGAATCAGTGTGCCACCCTTACCAATCATCTGTTGTGCCTTACGACCTACTGCTACCATCTTGTTATCAGCCATACTAATAGCCACTACAGACGGCTCATCCACAACCACTTTGTTGTCACAAATGATGATTGTGTTCGCAGTTCCTAGGTCAATCGCAATCTCTTGTGTAAATGAAAATAGTCCCATTTTTGTTATCAATATATTAAAGGTTCATTATTTGCAGACCTATTACCCGAAGGTAACATAAAATTTCCTGCAAAGATACAACTTTTTTTTTATTTATGCAACTCTTTTTTTCATTTTATTCTAGATTTTTATTTTAAACTCATTTTTACAGAACTGCTACACTACATTTTTTACCATTCAATACAGTTTTTACTTATTTTTCTTGCAAATTTACAGTTTTTTTTGTACTTTTGCAGCGAATTATGTACCTATGCGAAATATGCGCCTGAAAAGTGACATAAATATCAAGAACCGCCGTGCCTCGTTTGATTATGAGATTTTAGATCGTTATACCGCTGGTATTCAGCTGTATGGCACGGAGATAAAGTCTATCCGCGAGAACAAAGCTTCGTTGGTGGATACATATTGTCAGTTCATAGGCAATGAGCTGTGGGTCAAGCAGATGCATATTGCTGAATATCGATTTGGCAGTTACACCAATCACGAAGTCAAGCGTGACCGTAAACTGCTGATGACCAAAAAGGAGTTGCGCAAACTAGAAAAACAGGTCAAAGATACGGGTAAAACCATTATCCCACTCCGCCTCTTCATCAACGAACGAGGTTTTGCGAAGATGGAGATAGCCCTCTGTCAAGGTAAACACACCTACGACAAGCGCCAAGCCCTCCGCGCAGCGGATGACAAAAGAGAAATGCAACGTGCAATGAAACTTTGAAACTAGCGCAATGCGCATGGAACCTTTCAACTTTATTTAACTTGATGTTACCATTAGACTTCATAGAAAATCTTCACGAACAGATGTCGCCTGAGGAAGTGCAACAGCTTTGCCAATCACTTGAATCAGAACCAGTTACATCTATTCGTTTGAACGACAAGTTGGACTATCTCACCTTTGATGCCGACACCGAAGAGGTACCTTGGCACGAAGATGGATACTACCTCAGCCGTCGTCCGCAGTTTACCCTTGATCCGCTTCTGCACGCAGGTTGCTACTATGTGCAAGAGGCCAGTAGTATGTTCGTTGGTGAGGTGCTTCAACAGTACCTCAAGCCAGATAGTATCGTCCTTGACCTCTGCGCTGCACCAGGTGGCAAGTCTACCCTTATCAGCCAGTTCCTTGGCAACGAGGGCTTGCTCGTTAGCAACGAGGTTGTGCGTCAGCGCGTGTTTATCCTTTCGGAGAACATCCAGAAATGGGGGAACGGCAACACTGTGGTGACCCACAACCCTGCGGCTGATTTTGGCAACAAACTGCCCGAGCTCTTCGATTGTATCCTCGTTGATGCCCCCTGTTCGGGCGAAGGTATGTTCCGCAAGGATGAGGGGGCGGTAGCCGAATGGAGCATGCGCAATGTACAGGAATGTGCTGAGCGCCAATGCGATATCCTCGATGATGTGTGGGATGCGCTCAAACCAGGTGGCATACTCATCTATTCCACATGCACCTTCAACCGCGAAGAAAACGAGAAGAATGCCCAATGGATTGCCGATGAATTGGGAGCCGAGATACTACCTATCAGCCACGACCCAGCATGGGGAATCACCGAGGGCAAACCTGGCTATCACTTCTATCCACACAAAACCAAAGGCGAAGGGTTCTATATCTGTGCTTTCCGCAAACGTGGTGTCGCTACAGGTACTTTCCGTATTCCTAAACAGAAGAACTCTGTTTCTGAAACCGTAGAGTTTAAGGATATTATGCAAAGTTGGCTTCAGCATCCCGACCAATGGACTATCCGCCAACAAGACCGCTTCGTAGTGGCTTATCCTGCCAAATATAAGCAACTTATTGAGTTTCTCAACTCGCAGTTCATCTGCATCAGCACAGGCTTTGGTATAGGTGAACTGCGTGGCAAAACCGTTGTACCTCAACATGCTCTGGCGATGCTCAAGGACGTTAATAAAAATGCTTTTAACAAGGTCGAACTCACTTTAGATCAAGCACTCTCTTACTTGCGCAGCGAAGCATTGACCCTGCCTAACGCTGCCGCAGGCGTAGTGATGGTGACCTATGAGAATGTCCCTCTCGGCTTTGTGAAGAATGTGGGTAACCATTGTAACAACCTCTATCCCAAAGAGTGGCGGATACGAAAATTATAAACTCATTTGGAATTATGAATAAGGAACAAAGAATAAAGATTAAACACTTTAGTCTGCCAAAGTCGAAAGTAATCCGTCTTTGCTCTTTGCTCTTGGTTCTTTGCTCTCTTCCTATAAATGCCCAACAGCAATGGTATTTCTCGGTGGACGAACGCTACCCTGCCGAGCGCTCCGAACTGAAAAACAACAGTCGTATTTTGGTGGTAAACAACGCCTTAACGCAACCTAAAGACTTTGGTCACACCACTATGATTGATGGCGAGAGCAAAGGTGGCGTAGAGGTGGATTTAAGTCGTAGCATACTCTATTCTCTCTTTTCTGCGACACAAAGTTTAGAAGCCAGTGGCGAGTTTGATGCTGTCGAACTCATGGATATTTCGCAAAACCCCTCTACCAATTACTATACACGCACCCCACTAAAGCATGCTGCTGCCGAGCAGCTATGCGCTGATTATCAAGTGGATGCGCTTTTAGTACTCAACCAATTGGTGCTGTATGATGTACTTGAGAGTTTCCCTACGGAAGAGGGATCCTATTTTGCTTACCTGCAAGCATACGCCCAATCGCATTGGACCATCCACTATGCAGGACAAACGCGCGAACGCTCCTTCACGCAGGCCGACACCTTGCTTTGGGAAAGCGATACGTATTATACTCGCGCTCAGACCCTTACCCAGCTACCAGACCGCCAAGAGGCATTGCTCTATCTCGCGCAAGAGTTGGGCAACAAAGTGGGTAGTAGTTTCGCACCTTCGTGGCAAACCACTCGCCGCTATATCTACGAACTCGATGAATTACAATCTGGATTAGATGCTTTTCGCTATCAACATTGGAATGAAGCCATCTCGCTATGGCAACATTGCGTAGGCGGAAACAATAAAAAAGCCGCAGCATGTGCCGCGGCTAATATCGCTATTGCTTACGAACTTTCGGGCGATTATGCTTCGGCTTGCGATTATGCCCAGCGTGCCATCCGCCTTTTCGGCGCTTGGAAGACGGCTTACGGTCGTCAGCAGCAAGCGAACATACGCTACTATCTGGCGCAGCTCCAAGCTCGGCAGGCAAGGGAACGCGGTCAATAATCTTCTGCAAAAATCGCTCAATCTTATAAAAAAATCGCTTATCTTCGGGGCTCACCAAGGTGATCGCCTCGCCTTTATTTTCTGCACGCGCTGTACGACCAATACGGTGCACATAGTCTTCCGCATCACGAGGCACATCATAGTTGATTACCAACGGAATATCATCCACATCTATTCCGCGTGAAACAATATCGGTGGCTACCAGCACATCCACTTTGCCGTTTCGGAAATCCAACATCACCTCATCGCGCTCTTTCTGCTCCAGGTCGGAGTGCATTGCGCGCGCATTTATATGGTTCGCGCGTAGCGCACGCGTAAGCTCCTTCACTTTCTGCTTCTTACCAACAAAGATAATGACTTTTTTGAGTTTCTCGCTGGTGTCGGGAGTCTGGAGTCCAAAGCCCAATAACCTCACAAGAAACGCAGTCTTCTGCGTTTCGTAAATATCTGCCGCCATCTGTCGAATGCTCTCTGGCGGACGAGAAATAGCAATCTGCACTTCCACAGGATGCTGCATAATGGCTTTCGCCATCTTGCGGATATTCGTTGGCATAGTCGCCGAGAACATAATCGTTTGGCGGTCTTTAGGCAACTTGTTCACGATAGTCATGATGTCGTCATAGAACCCCATGTCCAACATACGGTCGGCTTCATCGAGAATAAAGTATTTCACACCCGAGAAGTCAATGTCATAGATATTCATTTGGCTGAGCAATCGCCCTGGCGTAGCGATAACTATGTCTGCACCTTTCTGCAAACCAGTCACTTGCGTTCCCCATGCACCACTATCGTTTCCGCCGTAGATGGCTACTGAAGAGAATGGTACATAGAACCCAAATCCCTCCATCTGTTGGTCTATCTGCTGTGCCAACTCGCGCGTAGGTGCCATGATGATGGCATTGAGTTTGTTAGGGTCGTGGTTGTCGTATTGTAGGTTGGTGAGGAGGGGTAGGATATACGCTGCGGTCTTGCCTGTACCTGTCTGCGCACACGAAATCACATCGTGTCCGTCCAGTATCACAGGTATAGTCTGTTCTTGCACAGGCGTGCAAGTATCAAAGCGCATGTCCCACAGGGCATCCAACACCTCATCCGATAATGCTAACTCGTCAAAATACATGTCTTTTCGCTCAAGCGATTACTTCTCCCAACCGTCAAACACTTCAGGGCCATACACATTATCCTCATTGGCGTCGTGCAATGGTGCCCACAATTGAGCGAAGAATGGGTTCTTGCGTGCCACTTTATCCCATTGCCATGGACGAGCGTTCTTCTCTCCAGCATAAGGGTAAGGCATGCATTCTTCGCACCAGTGACCACCCAGCAATACCAAGCGTGGCATAGCGGTAAACTTATGCCCCTCTGCGCACTCCCACTCCAATGGAGTGTCCCAATCGCCTTGCACCATGTCTTTGGATAAGCACTTGCCTCCGCGGAAAGCCGCCGCTTTTTGCATATCCTCAATGGTAAACAATGCTTTGGGCTTTTGCTCATCGTAGCCGTGGTCAAGCAATACATACTCCTCGCTGTTGTGTGACACATCGGTATGCTTCCAATCAGGAATAGCTTTGTATGCCTCCAACGTGCCATAATATGCGCTGATGCGTTGGGTCTTGTTGTGCTTAATCCACCATTGCGTACCATGCTCCTTAGACATCGCCATGGCGTACATCGCCAGTTTCACGCAGCGTGGGAAAAGTTTGGCAATCTTAGTCTTAGCCGCAAACTTGATGCCCCAAGGCACACTGTCTGCCTTAGCCATCTGCTTGAAATACTCTTTCACTGGCACATTGGCTCGGAAGTGCAAGTAGTTCTCCAAGCGGTCGCCATCAATATACCACATGCCGTGGAAATTGCGGGTGGTGAACCAGTTGGCGTTAAAGATCTTCTCTGGGCGAGGGCAACCGATGGCATCCAAGAGGAGGCACTCAAACTCGTAGTTGCTGATGCGGTACTCTTGACCAGAGCCGATATTGTAGTAGTTTTTCCAGAACTCCTCTGGCACCTCATCGCGGCACACGCGCTCCAACAGCCGTCCGCTATCTTCCACTGTCGCCCATTCCAACACGCCACGAATAGGCACGTGGAACATGATAGGGTCGTAATTCTTCAAGATAGCAGGGTAGAGGATACCTGATTGGCGGAGTGCCACCCATTGCTTGATAGGCGAATTGGTAATGATGCGCTCTGCCTGCGCTTTGGTCAAACCGTAGTGGTCATACGCTGACACGCAGATAGGGTCGCCTGCGCGTCCCCAATGCAATGGCTCGCGGCGGTCACCCATCTGAGCTACACTACCGATATACACCACTTTAGGTTGCTTGTCCTCTGGTTGCGCCAACACCGCATCGCGAATATAAGTCGCAGCGGAGATATTGGTGCGGAGAGTTGCCTTAGGACGATAGTCTGCTTGTGGCGACACCATACCACCCACGTGCAACACAATATCGCTGCCTGTTACACCGCGGAGGATATCTTCGTATTTGGTCAGATCGCCCCAGATGACTTCCACTTTATCCATCAGTGGCGCAAGTAGTTCTTTGTTTTTAGCACTTGGACGAGCCAATATACGCAAGTGATAGTTCTCGGGATAACGCAGTATCTCTTGCATACCTGCGTAACCCATAGTGCCAGTAGCACCAGTAAGGAAGATTGTTTTTTTCATTGTTCTTTTCGGGTTTGTGGTGTCTTTACACACCTTTCGGGTACAAAGGTACAACAAAAAATGCACATTTGCAATAAAATTGCGCGAAAGTTTACTTTCAAGTGCGATTTTATTGTAAATGGGCTGCATTAAGCGACCGTAGCTTCGTATTATTGTTTCTTGCCTTTCTATGTCCATTACCCCGAATGTTATTCAGGTATCCTTTTCTTCCCGCCACCTGTCCAGTTCTCGGTGCTACTCCGCCGAGTAATCGTGCATTTCGCGGCTAACTCCGCGCACACAACCTCGGCAAAGTCGATCTATAGGGCGCAGCCCGAACTACCAACTACCTTATAATATATAGAAGCACACAAAATAAGCAGCAGAACTAGCGGCAAGTGCTAAAAATATTTTTATCAATATTCATCGCACTTCTGAAGCCCTAAACCACAAATCAGCTGCAACTTTATCTACTCTTGCAGCTACTTTTTGCAACATTATTATAGAGGCACAAATATTTGAAGCTAAAAGCCACTGATAGGGCACATTTAGGCAATAGATGTGCTACAGTGGTCGCGAAGTGGTCGCGTAGCCCGAAGTCAACTTGAGAGTGAGTTGATAGCCACAGATAGCCCATAGATCTCCTATAGATGTCTTTGCTTTGTTCTATGCTTGCGCTGTTTCCTCAGAGTGGGGACTCTTCGAGCGCTGCGCTCGGAGTGCGTTCCGTCGCACTCCTTCAGGTCCCGAAACCTGCAGGGAACATGTTGATTACTAGTTTTGAACTAGGCACAATCGTCTTATCTCGCCCAATGGGCTCAAACGATTAATCGCAAACTATTCTTCAGCACAAGAAAACTTTTCTAATAAAAGCTTTTTCCTATTGCTTGCGCTTTCCAGCCACGAGTTGTTGCCATTTCTGCTTGGCGAAATCCCACGTATTGTTGATAAGTTGTACACCCCAGTGTTTGCTCTCTTCCTCATTTGTTTCCTCAAGATATTGAGCAGCAAGCATAGCATCGTTGTCAGTGATAACCAATAGTTGGTCGCCCACTTCCAATTCGGAATTGCCCGTTGGCACAAAGAAGTCTTCGCCACGGCGTACCATGATAACCAAGGTCTTATCCGGGAAAATGAGATTTTTGAGCAAATTGCCATGAACGAGCATTTCCTCTTTCACCTCAATCTCTGTGGCAGAAGACTCTACCTCCTCTGGCAAATCAATATCAAAGTGGATGAGTTTCTTGAGTTCCATAGGCGGAGTAGCCAGTTTGAGTTTCTTTGCCACCACCGACAAGGTTGTGCCCTGTGCGATGAGCGAAACAATGGTGCAGAGGAAGACAATATTGAAGATAAGATCGGCGTGTGGCACATTATTCGCCTCGCACATAATAGCAAAGATAATAGGCACAGCACCTTTGAGCCCCACCCAACTCATCAGCATTTTGTCGTTGCGCTTATACTGCTTGAATGGCAACATACAAAGGAAGACCGCTATAGGGCGCGAGATGAAGATCATCACGATACTGATAATCAGACATGGCAGCAAGACCTCTAATTGGAATAATTCGTGTGGACGCACCATCAAACCCAAGACAAGGAAAATAACCAATTGGCTCAGCCATGTCAGTCCATCGAAGAAACTGCGCGTTTGACGCTTGCGAGTGAACTTGCTATTACCAATCACCAGACCACCGATATATACTGCTAAATAGGTGTTGCCTTTGAGGAAATAAGTGATACTAAAGATAAAGATACATGCTGTAAGCACCATAAGAGGATACAGCGACTCGTTGCCAAGGTCCGCCTTGCGCATAATACTAACAATACCTTTACCAAATATAAATCCAAGTACCGCACCCATAATCAACTGAATAACGACGTCTTGTATTACGGATAAGGCGGTCACTTGATTGCTGGTAGCAGTAACAATACCAATCATAGTAGTAGTCAGCACATACGCCATAGGGTCATTGGCACCCGACTCCAACTCCAATAACGGACGAAGGTTGTGCTTTAGTCCTATTTTGTTGGTACGAAGAATAGAGAATACCGAAGCAGAGTCAGTGGATGACATCGTGGACGCCATTAGCATTGCCACAGCAATACTAACGCTGGCCACCGAATGTAACCAACCGAAGACATAGTAGGTAATCACACCCGTCACGAGCATGGTGATCAGCACACCGATGGTTGCCAACGTCAAACCTGGCATCATCACAGGGCGGATATCCGACAACTTGGTATCCAAACCACCCGAGAAAAGAATGATACACAACGCAATTGTGCCGATGGCTTGGGCAGAACCCACATTGAGCATATAACCCACACCGTCATCGTTGATAAGACGTCCAATACCGTCTGATCCAAACAGCATACCTACAGCCAAGAATAACAGCAAGGCGGGCACACCAAACTTATAACCGATTTTATCGGTAAAAATGCTCGCAAAAAAGAGGAGCGATAGTACGAGAAGAATGAGTTCTACTTGCATATCCTTGCCTTTAACCTTTAGCCTCTAACCTTAATCACTCTACCCCAAGAATCTGCTTGATGGCTTCTTGCCAATAGTCCAGTTCGTGGTAGCCCTGCGCGATACGTGGACCACCTTCCATTGGGCAAATCACCACAGTAGGATAACTACGCACACCAAACAACGCAGCCACTTCGGGCTCTTTCTCCGCGTCTAACGTATAAACATAGACCTTTCCCTCGTATTGCTTAGCCACTTGTTCCAATATAGGGTGCAACTTCTTGCACCAGCCGCACCAAGTGGTAGAGAAATCTATCAGACATGGTTTGTCGCCTATATACTTCCATTCGGGTTGCTGACCAGAGGACAAATCGTAGTAGCATACTTTTGCCTTAAAATCGGCTGTAGAGAGATATGTCAATCCCTCTGCCATTGTCGAGAGTGCGAAAATTGCCATTAAAATGGTAAAAAATACTCTTTTTTGCATAATTTTTCTAATTTAGGGTGCAAAGTTACAAATTTTTTCGTAACTTTGCAAACTTTTTACTACAAAAAAAAATTCTATACAACTTTACACA
>JAFVTU010000006.1 GCA_017503075.1 Paludibacteraceae bacterium
CACTTTCTCGTATGGCCAAGGACCTGCTTGTGTGTGAGACATCATGACAAAAGCACCGGCTGCCTCAAGGCGGTCACGGAGCTCAAGACACTTCCAGAGGTTGGTGTTCGACTCGTAGAAACCGCATGTATCAGGCATACCTGTAGACTCTAAATTAGGATAAGGAATAGTAGCATTAGGACGGTCATTAGGCCCCCAACTACCGTGACCTGGGTTGATATAAATACGTTTGCCAGTCAAGTCAGTTGCAAACATGGCGATGCTAACTACGCATGCAGCCATAATAAGTAATGTCTTTTTCATAGTCGTATGCATCATTTAACGTTCATTACATAGATTTCACCTTCGCTTGTAGAGTAAGCGATTTTTCCATCGGCCGCTTGTGGGAACACCGCGATTTGCTCGCCATTGGTCAATACTTGCTTCTTGCCATCCAAGCTATAAGCTACGATAACAGACTCAAGCACCACTTCGCCATTATCCTTGGTATCGCAACCAACGAGGATATTGTCGTTGTACCATACAGGAGCGAGGCAGTTGTGACCAATAAATTGGATGTTCTTGCCATCGATGTCGCATACGAAGCAACCTACTGCGCTGATGTAGTAAGATACTTTCTTGCCGTTAGGAGAAAGAGATGCCCAGTGGTAGCTGTATTGCTGTCCGTTAGGTGAGAATACGCGAGTCTCACCATTCTCTGTGATCATTAGTTGTCGATCTTTTACGGAGAAAGAAGGACGCTCTGCCTCTACAACCATAGCTTCTAACGTGAGTTGGCTTTTAGCCATCATTTTGCGTGGTGCACCATCAAAACTATGGCGGACCACATTGCTGCGGCGAATTTGCTTTGCATCGGTAACTACTTCGCGGTAAACGATTTGCTTACCATCGCGTGCTACTTTTACATTGTAGCCTGCGCCATCAGCAGTAGTAATAGGAGTGATTTTTTTACTTGCTAAATCAAAGCGTTGCAAACCTTGATTGCTAGTGTTAGTTAACAAGAGGTAATCGCCATTAGGGCTAAATGCTGCTACTTTCGCATTGGCATTGTTTGCCACACGTTCAGTAGAAGCCACCTCCAACAATTGTGCGCTCGCCATCATTGGGATAGCCAACGCCAAAAAAAGATAGACTTTTTTCATGGTTGTTGTGTATTTTTATAAAAGGTTAATTAAAATGGTTGTGTGTCTTTTTGCTAAAGCGCTACAAAGTTACTGCTTTTTTTTGACCTAAGCAAATATAAAGACGAAAAATACAATTTTTTACAAATGAACTAGTCATAAAAAAGGTGCCTAACTCGTGTCAGGCACCTAATATTAATTAAATCCTATTGGATTATTGGAGCATGAATTTTTGACCGTTTTGGATGACGATACCGCGATAGGTGTTATCCACTTGACGTCCAAGTACATCGTACATAGGAGCATTAACATCCAATACTTGGATATTCATTATGCCATCTACAATGCGTACTGTTACAACGCAAGTTGCCTTGAATCCACCATCTGTAGTTGTTACAGTAATATTTGCAGTACCTTCTGCCACAGCTGTTACTACACCTTCAGCTACAGTAGCTACGGTTTCGTTGTCAGATGCCCAAGTTACAGATTTATCTGTAGCATCTTCTGGAGCAACGGTTGCTTTCAAGGTAGCTGTTTGAGGAACATCCAATGTCAGTTCTGTAACGTCCAATGTTACCCCTGTCACAGGAGTAGCCTCTACTGTTACTACGCAAGTAGCGGTGAAATTACCATCCACAGTAGTTACTGTGATATTTGCGGTACCAAGTGCTACAGCGGTTACGACACCATCTACTACAGTTGCTACTTCTGCATTGTCAGAAGCCCAAACCACCTCTTTATTGGCAGCATCTTCAGGAGTAATAGTTGCTACCAAGGTGTCTGCTTGAGCCACTTTCAAGGTCATAGTAGTTTTGTTCAATGCAACACCCTTAACAGAGATTGGATTGACAGTTACAGCGCAAGTAGCTTTGAAGTTTCCATCTACGGTGGTTACAGTAATGTTTGCTGTACCTACAGCCACAGCTGTTACTACGCCGTTAGCTACGGTAGCTACTGCTTCGTTGTCAGATACCCATGTTACGTCTTTGTTGGTAGCGTTTGCAGGAGCAACTGTTGCTACGAGTGTTACTGTTTCTTTCACGATGAGAGTCGTAGTGGTTTTATCCAATGTTACACCAGTTACAGGACGTGGAGCTACTGTTACTTCGCAAGTAGCTTTGAATCCACCATCAATTGTAGTAGCAGTAATCGTGGCCTTACCTACAGCAAGTGCAGTTACCACACCTTCTTTAACTGTAGCTACTGCTTCGTTGCTTGATGTCCATGTTACGTAGTTATCGGTTGCGTTCTCTGGTGTGAAGATTGGAGTGAGGGTATAAGTATCTTCTACGATAATAGTTACATTAGCAGTATCTAATGCTATACCAGTTACAGCCACTTTCTCTCCAGGAACGGTTACGGTCAATGCCTTTTGGGCTGGAACTTCGGTAATGTTTTCTGCGTCTGGCAAGCTTACGATATGAATACCATTGTCGCCCGAGCATACGATATTACCCGCATAATCCCAGTTCATTTGACGGATTGCAGCGATACCGTGCTTGATGGTGTAGCGTAATGCCATAATTGGCTTATCGCCTTCCCATGTAATGTCAAATACGAGGAATTGTGTATCACCATCGTTGAATACCATAACAGACTCGTCAGCTGATACTACATAACCACCAGCGTTAGAACCAGTGATGATCTCTTTGTATTCATCACTTGCAGAAGACATTTGCTCTGCACCATCATTCGAGTAGAACTTGAGTGATGTAGCACCGCTGTTGTTGTTACCAGAAGTACGAACTTGACTTACGAAGAAGCCGTGGCTTGTACCCCATGGGTTACCCTCGGTGTTGGCTTGACCAGTCAATGTGTAAACGGCACTAGGAGCGGTCTCCCACTTGTGAAGGATAGTGCCATCCTCTTGACCGATATTGTAAACTGCCATACCATTCTCTGGCAATGTACCCTTAGCGTCCTCGTTGTAAACGAACAACTTCACTTCCTCACCATTGTCATATACATAGCAACCTGGAGTAGAAGAACCAGTGTAAACACCGTTGTTATTGAATGCACCATTGCCCTCGCGTGTACCTGCGAAGAATTGGGTGAATGGTTGGGTCATATCTGCTGTGTTAGCCATAAAGATACCTGAGTGACCATCAGCCCAGTCTGCGATATAAAGATAACCCTCGCGGTCCATACTCATACGAGTTGGGTTACCAAACTTCTCTTCGCCACCCTTGTAAGCCTCGGTATTTTGCTTTGCAAGATTATGATCAAACTCCCAAATACCGCTCTTAGGAGCGTTTGCAGAAGTAGAAGAACCTGCACGGTGCATGATATAGATATGGCCGAACTTTTCAGATTCTGGGTTGGTGTTTACTGCGTTGAAGAGGCGAGAAGTGCTGCTCTCAATCAAAGTCTTGTCCGAAGCAATGATGCCGAAGTTAGCAATAGCCTCACCTTGGAGCTCAACTGCCCATGTCAGTGTTTGACCTGGTTTGCCAGGGATGTTTGCTTTTGCTATAGTAGCGGTGTTAGCACCCTTAACTGCGTTAATAGCCACTTTACCTGCTACATAACCACCCTTGTTGTAGAATACCAAGTTAGCTGCTTGCACATTTGCTGTTGCATCAAATGTAAAGGTGTAAGTAGAGTCGTTGTCTACTACATTCAAGTTCAATGCCATGATATGTGCAACAACTGGTTGCTCTACACCTGTGGTAGTAAATGTATGGAGCATGCTATCAACTACCAAATACAATGACAAGTCTTCACCTTTTACTTTTGCACCTGCAGCTGCAAACTTAGCAACAACAGCAGAATCCAATGTAGTATGAGTAGTCTTAATAACAACTGCTTTATCCAAACCAGCAGTAATATCCAACACTTGTACACCTGTTACCTTGCCATCAGCATTAGTTGTAGGAGTAGCCATGAGCGCCTTACCTGCATATTTGAAATATGTAGCACCATTAAACTTCACATGCATCAATTCTGCAGGAAGTGTACCCAAAATAGTTACGTCTTGATTTTGACCACCAGGTAATCTAAATTCCATTGGAGTCACCAATCCAGCATCGAAAATAAAGTCTTTTTTCTCACCACGTGGAGATAATGTGAATTGGATATCTTCACCATGATTTACAGCATGAAGAGGTGCTTCGGCATTCAATGTGTTGCCATAGAAAATATAACTTGGTACACCATCGGTTACTGTGTATGCAGAGATACGCAAAGCTCCTGGTGTGGAAGCATTATAGTGGCGTTGTGATACAATAACTTGACAATCATCTGATTTACCCTTAACTGCCAATGTGTAACCACCTTCACTACGATATGAATTACCAGCGTCATTAGCTGTAAACCATACGCGTGGGTTGCTAACTAACAATGTATCCCAAATATAGAAGTTCTTTACTCCACGTTTATAACCTGCATCCACTTGATCTGCACCATATTGATTGCGCACATAATTTACACCAACAAGCTTTCCATCGCAAGTCAAAGCGATATCAGACAATGCTAAGTAATCACCCAAGTTATCTGGATCGCAAGGAATAATACCATTTGTTGAGATTGTATCAATCGTTCTCAAACTTTGCTTAACCAAATAAATATGTGCATTGTTTAAAGAGTCATGAGACAGAAGAATCGTAGAATCTCCGCTTTGAATCATGCGTTTGATTGTACCCTTGATTTTTTTTGCATAGTTATATACAGTATCTTTTTTCATCTCAAATACACTTGGTAAACCAAGGTATGCAGGTTGAACAGGATTTGGATAGTCCTCGTAAACAACCTCAGGAGCTTTCCATGCGGTATCTACCAAGTAGATCATTGGATAAGTAGTCTCGTTAGCCTTTACAGAGAAAGGAACCTTGTATTGGTCATCCAATGGGAAGAATCCATCGCAACTTGCATCAAGTGAGTAGTCATCACCAGGTTCAAGACCTTCGAATACGAAGATACCATTATATAGGGTGTCCACATTGTAGCGAGCAACCTCTACGCCACCTTTTTTCAAGATAACCTCAGCACCGTTACATGGTACCCATTGGTCATTAGACTTAGGAGTATAGGTAAAGAGAGAGTGACTCATTTTGTTGTATTGGTCTTTTACGGTACCTACGATATAACCTACAGTCTCCTTGTCTGCACCATAGTAATTGATAATACCACGGTAGTAATCCAGACCTTCCATGTGGCAATAGTCTTGGTTCAATGCGCGGTGACGAGCTGGTTGATAAGTGTGGAAATAACCCTCAGACAAGAAGCCAGATGCACCATGTTTCAATACGCCTAGATAACCTTGATAGGTTTTACCATTAGCATGTGTGCGACCGCTGTGACTACCATAGAAGTTCCAGTCACCGCGGATGTTGAGGTTAGTTGATGATGGTACATCGATACCAGCCTTCATGATTTTCAGTTTCTCTTCATTACATGCTTTTGCTTTCTCGTAACTACCCTCTACATAATCAGCACCATCCACAGAGTTTGCAGTATTGTATGAGTCAGGACCACGATAGAGCATCAAAGGGAAGTTTGCTGTACTACCATCGGTATTGGCATTAGAGTGCACAGAGATAAAGTAGTCAATATTGTTTGCCTCTACCTCTTGTGTGATCTCTACGAGGTTACGGTTGTATTTTTCAATCTCTGGGTGGCAGTAGTAGCCATCAGTATATTGCCAACCAATCTCTGGATTTGCGATTGATCCATTCTTGTTGTAAGTATAATCTGGATAGTCGCCATTCTTCTTTTCGTATGGCCAAGGACCACATTCGGTGTGTGAGTACATCACCTCTGCACCCATTGCCTCCAATTTAGCGCCAAGGTACAAGCACTTCCACATATTGGTGTTTGACTCATAGAAACCGCATGTATCAGGCATACCTGTAGTAGGCAAGTTGGGATAAGGGATAGTAGCCATAGGGCGGTCGTTTGGACCAAAGCTACCGTGACCAGGGTTTACATAGAACTTAATGCCAGTCAAATCCTTAGCTGACATTGATATACATAGCAGCGCTGCTGCCAGAATCATAAATATCTTTTTCATAACAGTCTGCTTATTTTACGTTCAACATATATGTTTCACCTTCGATTGTAGAGAACACGATTGCGTTCTTTGTTGCGTAAGGATACATAGCAATCATTGAGTCATCGGTCAATACTTGCTTTTTGCCATCCAATGTGTACACTAAGATGGTACCCCCAGTGATGAAATGACCATCGTCTTCGGTAGCCATTGCTACCAAAGTATTGTTGTCATACCATTGAGCAGCTTGGCACTTGTGACCAATGTACTGAGGGTTGCTACCATCGATGTTAGATACCCAGCAACCATTACCACATACGTAGTAGCACAATTTGGTACCGTCTGGAGATACAGAAGGCCAAATGTAACTCAAGTGACTGCCGTTAGGAGCTAATGTGGTGGTCAAACCATTGCGTGTCAATACGATCATACGATCCTTGATACTTACGGTTGTCAAGTTGTCGGATGTAGCCATACGCTTCATGTCGCGTTGGCCTCTAGCATAGGTTGCCTCTTTGGATTTTTCGAGGTTAACACGAACAAGGTTGTGCTTGCGCAAGTTGTCCTTGCCTACTACGGTCTCTCGGTAAACTACCTCTTGACCATCCTTGCTCACTTGTACATTAAAACCAGCACCTTCTGCTTTGGAAAGTGTAGTCAAGGTGTTGCTAGCTACGTCATAGCGTTGCAAACCTTTGTTAGAACCAGAAGTCAGCAAGATGTAATCGCCATCAGGACTCACACCTGCTACCTTCATCTCTGCTTGCGCAGGAATTGGCAATTTGTGCATCGATGCTACTTCCAGCACCTGTGCACTAGCAGCTAAACTCATCAAGCAAGCTGCTACAAAAAGCATTGTTTTTCTCATGCGTTTTGGATTTAAAAGTTAATAATAAATTTTGTTTTGCTTATCGAATAATTTTAATTCGTTGTCCGTTTTGCTCTATGATGAATATGCCATGACCGATAGTATTTACATCTGTTCCTATCATACGTCCCATGATATCATATATGCATACTTCATCATCATGCGTTATGTTCTCAATACTTGTGTTCATGCCTTTCCAATGGGCATACAATGTGCCTTTCCAACCGGCTGGAATTATATATAATTGTTCTCCTTTGAATTGGCCATTGTCCCACCATCCAAGGAATGTATAGCCTTCAGGGTGGGTTAGATTTGTGGGCAAGGTATAAGGCGCATCTACAAATGATGGCAATGTAATTGCGCCATGATCTGCTTGATATGTCTCTCCCCATTGTGCAGGTAATCCCGCATTGGTAAAGTCGCCGCATTCTGCCCAACCAATAACAGAGCCATCTGCATAGCGAACTTCGTTAGTTGCATTAAAGAAGGCATAGAGATTAAATCGCCAATCACGGTCTTTATTAGCGTCGCTAATGGTTTCACCGCCAATAGATAGGATATAATCTCTCAACCAACTCCAATCAGCATGTTGTTCCATCATTTCGCTGGCTAATGCTTTTCCTACTGAATTAGGCCAAGTATATTCCAATACGGATGTGATAGGCAGATCTCCCATGGATTCATATCCGCTATAAAGAGCAGAATAAAATTCGTCATAATCTGTTTTGAAGGTTTCCCATAACTCCGCATTGGTTGGAACTTCTATTGTTGGTAATACTCCGCCATTAAGTTCCCAGATAATATCGGGTTCAATGTTTTCTCCATAAATCGCTACTCCATGCTCTACACCATAGCGATCATAACTACACACGGCTACTGTTGTGTTGTTCCAATCCTCCACCTCTGATAACTCCCACGACTTACCATATACTACGCCCTGCAAGTATCGTGCATCTTTTTGAGCTGTGGCAAAATCCAAGTCCTTTGGATATACATACACAGTAAAACGCTCTGCAGTAGCATGTTGCCACGTGATTTTTTTGCCTGAGATTGTTAAGTTGCTTGGAGCTGCCAACGTATTCTTTGATTTCCAGTCCATAGCAGGCGGTAGGGCTTTGTGCGTGAAGTGTGATTCTTTGAGTTCGAGGTACATCTTGTTGTAGGCAGATGTGTTGTAGAATACCGAGCCCGTGTAACCCGATGATAGGTTAGCGCGGTTGACATCTATCTGCTTTTGTATTTCTCCGACACCTGCATCGTATCCTGCATAGCCATCGTAGGCATGATAGGCGGCTTGCGAAATGAAGAAATGCACTTTCTTGCCATCAGGCAATTGGTTAGAGAAATGTTCGCACACATCTTTTGCCCACCATTTGCAGAGTACTTTGTAGTCTTGTGCTGCTACATTGGTGGACCAATAGAGTTGTGGGTTGATATAGTCCACATAGCCATTTTTTACCCACTCTATGGGGTTGCAGGCCTGTACGTCGTAGTCATCCAAACCCCGAATACCGCTTGGCAAGGTAATACCATAAGCTTCAGCCGCTTTTTGTTGGGTACTCCAAATACCAAAGGTACCCATACCAAATCGCACCCAAGGTTTGACTGCCTGAATGGTATCGTATAACTGCTGTAGGCATACGTCTACATTATTTCTGCGCCAGTCGTCATCGGTATCGCCGTCTTGATTGACGTCCACTACGTTGCTAGGTTTGTACAATGATTTAGATTTAGCATCTTCTGTAGTTGTGCCACCATAGGGATAGAAATAGTCGTCCATGACGATACCGTCCACATCGTAGTTGTTGACAATCTCCATCAACACCTTTATTACATACGCGCGCGCCTGCGGGTAGCCAGGATCAATGATTTGACCTTTGAACGAACCATTATCGTATTTGATAATCCACTCGCCAGCATGCTGCTGTAGTTGGTCAGAAGAGGATAATGAACCACTACTAGTTACACGGAAGGGATTAACCCATATATGCAATTCCAATCCGCGTTTGTGTGCTTCTTCAATAGCAAATGCCAATGGGTCATAGCCAGGATCTTTGCCACGAGTGCCTGTCAGAGCAATTGACCATGGCTCATAGGATGACTGATACATGGCATCGCATAGTGAGCGTACCTGCATGAAGCAAGCGTGCATATTGCCCGCTGCAAGTTTGTCAAGAATGTCGGTAAGTTCCTTCTGTTGCTGCTTGCGTGTGGCGTCGTTGGTAACTTTGGTTTTTGGCCAATCAATGTTTTGTACTGTAGCTAACCATGTGGCACGGAGCTCGTGTTTGTGCGCATTATTGGCTAATATCATGTGGCTTGCGAATATGGCCACAGCCAAAAGAGTAAATCTAAAGTGTTTCATAGTAGTAATTTTTCTATATTGCTCCATATTCCAAATCCCAATGCGCAGCATACAAGTACAATGTATGTTACTCCACAGGCGACTGATGGAAAACGAAGAGGAAGCAGGTTAAAAAAAATTGTAAGTATCATCATGCCAATTGCCATCCACATTTGCCAATGCGACAAGTCAAATATATCAGCAAACGGCATCTCTATTGCGCCCAAGAAATATGCGATAGCAAAATATAGTGCCACGGTTGCTACGCCAATCAGCGATGCCATCCATACCCGTAGCGTCATTACTCCGCGTAGTGTTAATAATCCCCATATTACTCCCACCAAAATGATTACTTCGGGCAGTATAGCACAAGTACCCGCGATGATTAAACTGCTCAAGAATGCCTGTTCTACGGGTACCTCTTGATAATTAACCGTTTGCAGTATGCAATAGGCAACCATTATGGCCAGCACTACTGCTTGTCCTTGCCAACATCCGTGCAAAATGGTTATTGACGATATCACTAACCAATACGTAGCCCCTACAAACGCTGATGGCAGGTTGGTCACTCTTATTCTGCAGAATAGGTTCATCATTATCAGAGCATTGATACCAACTAGCACCAATGTTACAACCTCCGACACTACTCCATTACCATCTAGTAGATTAGGTATCCACATAGCTGTGCCAAGAACGATGAATAATATCGTTCTTAGCATGCTATTTTGGGCAATGTTTTTTAAGAAATATCTCAAGTGATATGTTGTGTTTCTTTTGGTATTATCTGCTGTCGTTGCCGTCTCGTTGCCGTGTCGTTGCCGTAATTGTCAGGTAATAGATAGGTAACGAACAGGGAATTAATCAGAATCCGCAACGCTTCATATGGTGCTTAGGATCGGCATCTTTGCCTCGGAACTCCTGATATAGCAATGCAGCATCGCGTGTGCCACCTTGCTCCAAGAGGCGAGCGAACTTCTTCGCCATCTCTGGATTGAAGATATCGCCAGTCTCCTCGAATGCTGCAAACGCATCTGCATCCAATACGGCTGCCCATGTGTAGCTATAGTAACCAGCTGCATAGCCCGTGGTGAAGATGTGGTTGTAGAAGGTAGAGCGATAGCGAGTAATGATTTCAGGAATCATGTGCATGTTCTTCATCGACTCTGCCTCGAATGCGTTCACGTCAAATGCCTCGGTGGTAGTCATCTTGTGGTAGTCCATATCGAGGATAGAAGCAGAGAGCAACTCGGTTTGTACGAAGCCTTGGTTGAAGGTGCCAGCCTTGTTGATTTTAGCCACTAACTCCTCTGGAATGAGTTCGCCTGTTTGGTAGTGGAACGCGTAGGTCTTGAGTACCTCTGGGTGGTAGCAGTAGTTCTCCATGAATTGTGAAGGAAGCTCCACGAAGTCGCGTGGGGTATTGGTACCTGCAAGCGATTGGTAGGTAGCTTTTGACATCAATCCGTGCAATGCGTGACCAAACTCGTGGAAGAGGGTCTCTACATCGTCCATAGAGAGCAGCGATGGGTTGCCTGCGGTCGGTTTGTTGAAGTTACCCACATTGATGATTACAGGGCGATGGTCCACACCGTTGGCATCCACGTATTGGTTGCAGATATTGTTCATCCATGCACCTGGACGTTTGCCTGCACGTGGGAAGTAGTCGGTGTAGAGGATACCTACGAGGCTGCCGTCAGCATAAGTGACTTTGAATACCTCTACCTCTGGGTTATATACTGGCATACCCTCCAGCTTCTCGAAGTTCAGTCCATATAGTTTGTTTGCCAATTGGAATGCACCGTTGCGCACGTTATTAAGTTCGAAGTATGGTTTGAGTTCTTCCTCGTTGAGGGCATATTTCTCCACGCGCAGTTTCTCAGCGTAATACCACCAGTCCCATGGTTGGAGTTTCTCGCCTGGTAGGTCTTTGTCCATCATCTTTTGCAGTTCTGCGGCTTCGCGCTTGGCGGCTGCGAGACTTGGCTCCCATACTGATTGAAGGAATGCATCTACAGTCTTTGCGTCCTTAGCCATGCAGTCAGCGAGGATATAGTCCGCAGGGTTGGTGTAGCCAAAGAGTTGTGCTTTTTCCACGCGCAGTTGCATTGTTTTCACAATAATATCCTTGTTGTCGTTCTCGTTGTCGTGGTTGCCACGGGTGGTGTACGCCATCAGCAGTTCTTTGCGCAGTTCGCGGTTCTCGCAGTATTGGAGTACTGGTGTGAAGCTGGTGCGTTTAGGGGTGAACAACCATGCCTCTGGGCGACCTGCTGCCACGGCTTCTTCTTTGGCTGCGGCTTTCGCGCTCTCGGGAAGACCCTTGAGTTCTGCCTCATCGGTAATGAAGAGTTGGTATGCGTTGGTTTCTGCTACTACGTTATTGCCAAATTGCAGGGAGAGCAAGCCCAACTCTTGGTTAATCTCTTTGAGGCGTGCTTTCTTGTCCTCTGGGAGGTTTGCTCCGTTGTTGGCAAACGACTTGAAGGTCTCGGTGAGTAGGCGCATTTGCTCCTCATTCAAGCCAAGACTTTCGCGTTGCTCGTATACAGCTTTCACGCGTTGGAAGAGAGCGTCGTTGAGGATGATACCGTCGCTGAGTGCAGAGAGTTTGGGTGATACTTCTTCGGCGATAGCGTTCATCTCGTCGTTGCCATCGGCTTCGATGACATTGAAGAACACGCCCACTACTTTGTTTAGCAGTTCGCCACTGCGGTCCAATGCCTCAATGGTGTTGGCAAAAGTAGGTGCTTCGGGGTTATTAGCGATAGCGGCAATCTCTGCCTCGTTTTCTGCGATGGCTTTTTCAAAAGCAGGCAGATAGTGTTCGATTTTCACTTTGTCGAAGGCAGGTACACCAAAAGGTGTATTCTGCTCTACGAGCAATGGATTCTCATTTTTAGTACATGCCATAAGCGTTACGAGCGCAAGGCTCAAGAATAGGATTTTTTTCATTGTTATTATGTATTTTGTTATTGTATCTTCACGTTTTTGCGCATGGATTCGCGTATCATACTGCGTAGTTCGGCAGACTGGGTATCCACTTTGCGATGGAAGAGTGGTTTAAAGTCTTTCGCAAACTTGCACGGTGCGAGTTTGATATCCAAATCATCCAGGTTGCCCGATACGTTTACGCCCAAGTAGATAGGCGAAAGGACATTCACATCGTAGTTGAAGGTCATATCCAGGTTGTGTCGTCCGCCCAATGCCACCATATAGTTGTCGATGGATACGCAGAACGGATATACATCTATTTCTTTCTTGTAAATGGTCATTTCTGCCGATATGCTATCCACCTTGTTTTCTGTTTTCTTACTGAACATCAGCAGTTTGGATATGGTGCTGAATGTCTCGTTGTCCATGACCACAAGGTCTTTGCCGAATATGCTTGCAGCACCACGAATGGTGGATGGCTTGATTTCGTACTTGGCGTTGGTATAGGTCTCGGCAGACAGATGGAACTCGGCTTCGCCCTTGAAGGAGCGGAGCATAGGCATCATGGAATCGATTTGCGGAATCATGTTCACCAGTTCTTGGATATTGACATCCACCATATGGTAATCGAATCCCACATAGATATGATTGCGCCGTGGGGTGCGGTACATGGCAGTGAGTTGGAGTTTGGCTGCATTGCAGATGAAGCCCATCTCTTCGAGTACGAGTGTACCGTCCTTGACATATATTCTTCCGCCCAAGTTGGTGGCTGTCTGACCGAAGGCGATAGCTTTCTTTATTTCTGTATTCAGTGTCAGATCTACATTCTTTGGAACCAAAAATGGCTCACTGTCTGTTTTTTCATTACTTGTTTCTGCCTGTTTATTTTCCGTGTCTGCTTCTTCCTCAGTTCCTTCTTCGGCAGACAGTAGTGCCAATAGTTGATCCGCGTCCGTCTGTTCGCTCACAAAATTCAACTCACCTTCCAATACGCCTTTGTTACGCATCCAGCGACCGATGTTGCGCAACTCGCCTGTGAGTGCGAAGTCGGAGTTGCCGATGATGAGTTTGGATTGTTCAATTTTGCACTCGCGGTTGGTATAGGCGAAGTCTATCTCGGGTATTACGATGTTTTGTTCCCAATTTGCCAGATCCACCTTCGCATGTTGCATGCTTACGGATAGGCGTGGATTCCATTTCAGCAATAGGTTGTTGCCTCCTTTGGGGGTGTAGCGTGCTGCGGCTTCTATGCTGATTTGTTGGGTATTGAGGTTCGCTACATTGGGCATTTGTGCAGCCACTTGGTTGGACTGTAGGGTGGCTTTGAGGCGTGGTGCTTGCAGTTGGGCGGTGAGGGTAGAGGCCTGAATGTCGGCTTGCATGTCGGTATAATGTCCCGACAACCTATTAAACGCGATGCGCGCGTCCACGACAGGCATCACAGTGGTATCTGTGGTGTGGTATGCCACGTATGCCTGTATATCGGGTTGGTCAATCATCACCTCCATGCTATCCATGGTAGCATGCAGTGACTCTGTTGATTGCAGGGATAGGGTAGCGTGCCAAAGTGGGTTGTCGCCCAAGATGTTGTTGGCTTCTATGGCTATGTGTGTGTTGCCCAATTCTGCCTGTAGTGGTTGTGCCATACGGATGTCTGCACCATCGGTGTGGAGGGTGGCTTGCAACCAGTCCACCTCTTGGCGTGAGGGTTGGCTGTTGGGTATCTGGAATGTCAGACGGTTATTAGGCAGTTTGGCTGCTATTCCATCTGCGTTGTATGCTATGCCCATCAGTTGCAGGTCGCCTGCCACTTTACCTTTGTGCAAGTCCATCTTCATCAGGTCATCCAGATACATCTGCACGCTTGCTGTACCTTTCACGCGCCCTGCTACCTGCATGTCTTTGGGCAAGAACTGTCTGACATCGGCTATCCGCACGTCCATATTGGCGGATAGGTTCGCCCATAGGTTGCCTAGTGGGTCTTTGACTTCGCCTTGTGCTTGCAGGGTGGTTTGTTTAGCACGGGCAGATAGGTGGTGTATGGTTACACTGGAGGCGTTGCCGTTGGCCATGTTGATAGCTGCGGTGGCATCCAAAGATGCTGAGCCACCCTGAATGAGTTGCGCTATGTCTTCGGGCAACGTGAATGGCAAGAGTGGCATGACGGAATCCACTGGCCAGTCGTTGAGCGTTAGGCGCATGTTCGTTTGCAGGGTATCGCCTGCTTCAGCCCAACCATTGAGCGATAAACCCAGAGTATTGACTGATAGTTGTGCGTTGCGCAGATTGACACGCATGCGTGCCAAATCCATGGCGGCAGGTATATGTGCCTCGACGCTTAGACTTTGTGCGTAGGTGGTATTGCCTAAGGTAGCATCTATGTTGCCGATGTTCAGCGTGAGAAGCATATCTTCCCAATTGTTTATTTCTGCTTGAAGAAGCATATTGTGCAATCTTGTCTGTATAGAGTCTGGTAGGCTAATATATTGCAGCGACTGGGCTGATACTGCCAATTCGCCTACCATAATCTTTTCAAAAGGCAATCCCGAGGCAGTCGTGTCTGTAGTAGCGGTGTTGGTAGGCAGTGCCAGCACATCGTAGTTGGCGATGCCATCGGCTGCCACGTAGATGTTTGCCTGTATGTCGGGCATGCAGAGAGTAGGGATGGATAAGGTTTTCTCATTGAGGAAAGCCAATACATCCACACTCACAACAGCGTGTGGAATGTCTATGACCGTATCGCATGGAGCGCCCTCTACATGATTCACGATGGTTAGACTGTCAATGGCTAATCCCACATGTGGGAAGGTGGAGAAAAAGGTCAACTCCACCTTGCCGATACGATGTTCGCACGTCACATATTCCTTGGCCATATTACGCACGATAGGGGTCAAACGTTCAGGGGTAAACACTACCCAAAGAGCCGTGCTGATCACCAGTGTCACTAATAGGATGATACTGATTAGTGCGATGCCGAATATTTTCAGTGCTTTTTTCATACTCTTACTTGCTTATTATAACCTTACTCTCTTTCTCCACACTTGTAGTAATAGTGTGTTTTGCCAGAATTGTCTTTGTATGTCAATTCGTATTCTGTGAGTTTCTGTACGACATACACTTTTGGCTCTTTTGCGCCATCATTGTCCATCAGATGGATTTCCGTTAGGTCGCGTTTTACGAGTTTGTATTTGAACCAACCATTGCCATAAGGTAGGAGATCTTCTTCATAGACATCATCGTCCTCGTTCCACTCACGACCGTATTTGTATTCGCCTGTTGCATCTTGCTCCGCAGTAAAGCGTACAAAATGCACGGGGATGGTATCTCTATAGTTTGCGGAACCTTCTCCCCACAAACCGAGTAGGTCTGCCTCTACAAAGGTGGGTTCATCTTGTAGTCCAAAGCAGGAGGTCATCGCTACAGCTATTAACAGGAGTGCACCAAAAATGATACCTTTTGTTTTCATAATTATTATGCTTTTGTGATGATACATTGTACATTGTAGCCGTCCATCTCAAGGGCGGTGCCGTCGGTCAAGCCATCCACCAAAACGAGTGAGGTGGCGAGGACTTGCGAAGCGATATACTCGTTGCAGTTCTTCACGGCTGCGGCGATTCCCTCACGATTCTCCAGTTGTACGGCAATGCGGTCGGTAATCTCCAAGCCAGAGGACTTGCGCAGGTTCTGGATACGGTTGATGAGCTCGCGCGCAATACCTTCTTCAATGAGGGCAGGGGTGAGTTCGATGTCAAGAGCAATGGTGATAGTGCCATTGTTTGCCACGAGCCAACCTGGCATATCCTCGGTGATGATGTCCACGTCTTCTGCGGCTAACGCATAGCCGCAGAGTTCAAAGGTTCCAGCCGTTTCAAAAGTTGAAATATCATCTTGGCTCATTTGTGCGATAGCAGCAGCCAGTTGCTTCATCATACCGCCCACTTTCTTGCCGAGCACCTTGAAGTTAGGTTTGATCTTCTTGACGAGTTTAATCTCGGAATCCTCTGCACGCACGATAACCAACTCCTTGACATTCACTTCGCTCTTGATGAGGTCTTGTACGCGGAGGAGTGCCTCAAGGGTCTCTTGGTCTGGCGCAGGGATAACAGCTTTTTGGAGTGGTTGGCGCACATTCTTCTCTGCACGTTTGCGCAGCGAGAGGATCATAGATGTGGCTTGTTGTGCAAGCGACATACTGCGCTCGAGGTCGAGGTTAATCAGTGCCTCATCTGCTACAGGCCATTGGCTGAGGTGCACCGTT
This sequence comes from Paludibacteraceae bacterium, assembly GCA_017503075.1. Taxonomy (GTDB): domain Bacteria; phylum Bacteroidota; class Bacteroidia; order Bacteroidales; family Paludibacteraceae; genus Colicola. Next base: position 16,510 of record JAFVTU010000006.1, read on the forward strand.
TCTCCTGTCAAATCGCGGTAGAGGCGGTCACCATAGAATGGTGCGTTAGGCGCCATGAGTTGGGCCACGGTCTTGAGGCAGGTGTAGAGGGTGTAGTATGCTGCTTGCTTATCGGCATCCATCTCGCCGCCCCAGAAACGCTTGCGGTTGAGGCGCACGTACCAGTTGCTCAAGTCGTCTTGCACGAAGTCCGAGATAGCGCGACCTGCCTTTGTTGGCTCGTATGCCTCGTATGCAGCAGTCACCTCTTTGATGAGGGAGTTGAGTTTGCTCAGAATCCACTTGTCGATTTCAGAGTCGGGAGTCGCGAATCCAGAGTCAGGGTTCCAACCATCCACGTTGGCGTAGAGGGCGAAGAAACCGTAGGTGTTGTAGAGGGTGCCAAAGAACTTACGGCGAATCTCGTCCACACCTTCTGGGTCGAACTTCAAGTTCTCCCATGGGCTGGAGTTGGTGAGCATATACCAACGTACTGCGTCTGCTCCGTATTTGTCGAGTGCGCCGAATGGATCGACTGCGTTGCCAAGGCGCTTGGACATCTTGTTGCCGTTCTTATCGAGTACGAGTCCGTTGCTAATCACGTTCTTGTATGCCACGCTGCCCTCAATCATCGTATGGATAGCGTGGAGGGTGAAGAACCATCCGCGTGTTTGATCCACACCTTCGGAGATGAAGTCGGCGGTGCGTGGTGCATCTTGATTCTCGAATGGGTAGTGGTTTTGTGCGTAAGGCATTGCGCCTGAGTCAAACCACACGTCAATGAGATCCAATTCGCGTTTCATTGGTTTGCCCGAAGGAGAGCAGAGGATGATATTATCCACATACGGACGGTGGAGGTCGATGACAGATGGGTCGTAGTTCTCTTTGGAGTAGTCGCCTACGATATGTTTTGGCCATGGGTTTTCGGTCATGAAGCCCGCAGCGATAGACTTGTTAATCTCCTGCATGAGCTCGGCGATAGAGCCGATGCATAGTTCCTCTTGTCCGTCCTCGGTGCGCCAGATTGGGAGTGGTGTACCCCAGTAGCGTGAGCGGGAGAGGTTCCAATCGTTGAGGTTCTCCAGCCACTTGCCAAAGCGACCTGTACCAGTGGATTCAGGTTGCCAGTTGATGGTGTTGTTGAGTGCCATCATCTCCTCGCGCGCTTTGGTCGAACGGATAAACCACGAGTCGAGTGGGTAGTAGAGGACAGGCTTGTCTGTACGCCAGCAGTGTGGGTAGTTGTGGACGTGCTTCTCGATGCGGAACGCCTTGTTCTCGCCTTTCAGCCAAATACAAATACTGATATCAAGTGTCTCATCTTTGTCGGTGAGAGTAGGGTCATAAGCGTTCTTCACAAAGCGACCAGCCCATGGCTCGTATGCCGCTACATCCACTTGATTCTTCACAAAATCCTCGTCTAAATCGGCGATATTGAAGAACTTACCCGTCATATCCACCATTGGGCGTTGCTCGCCTTTCTTGGTGATGAACACCATGCCTGGTACGCCTGCTTTCTTTGCCACAAAAGCATCATCTGCACCAAAAGTAGGAGCGATATGCACGATACCTGTACCATCTTCGGTGGTTACATAGTCGCCCAAGATAATCTTAAACGCACCTTCGTTCGGGGTCCCCGAAAAATCTGCTGATTTTTGGGGTGATATTGGATTAGCCCAAGGGATGAGTTGCTCGTATTGGATACCCTCGAGGTCGGTACCCTTGCCGCGCCAGAGGACTTCGGGTGCTTCGCCGAGTTCTTTGGCATAGGCAGCCAAACGTGCCTCAGCGAGGAGGTAGAGGGCTTCGATCTTGGTGTATGGGTTCTCTCCTTTTACGATGACGTAGTCGATTTTTGGTCCCACGCACAATGCCGTATTGCTTGGAAGCGTCCAAGGAGTAGTCGTCCATGCGAGAGCATAGAGAGGGAGATTTTCTACTCCGGCAACCGGCTTCCAGTCGCCTACTATTTTGAACTGTGCGGTGCAGGTGGTGTCTTTGACATCGCGGTAGCAGCCGGGTTGGTTCAATTCGTGCGAGGACAGACCCGTACCTGCTGCGGGCGAATAGGGTTGGATAGTGTAACCTTTGTAGAGATAGCCCTTCTTGTACAATTCTTTGAGCAGCCACCACAGTGTCTCGATAAACTTGTTATCGTAGGTGATATATGGATTATCTAGGTCCACCCAATAGCCCATTTGTTTGGTGAGGTTGGTCCATTCTTGGGTATATTTCATCACCTCGCGGCGGCAGGCAGCGTTGTATTCGTCCACGCTGATTTTCTTGCCGATGTCCTCTTTGGTAATACCGAGCAGTTTCTCCACGCCCAATTCTACAGGCAAACCGTGGGTGTCCCAACCTGCTTTGCGCTTCACTTGGTAACCCTGCATGGTCTTGAAGCGGCAGAAAGTATCTTTGATTGTACGAGCCATCACGTGGTGAATACCTGGCATACCGTTGGCGGAAGGAGGACCTTCAAAGAAGAGGAACGAAGGGCAACCTTCGCGTGTTTCGATACTCTGGTGGAACAAATCTTCCTTCTCCCATTGCGCAAGGATCTCCTTGCTCAATTCTGCCAAGTTCAGTTGTTTGTACTCGTTAAAATGTTTCATTATTGCGATTGATTTTTATTCTAATTTTTATGAGTTTTATAGGTTTTAAGCGTTCTAAAAGGTGCTATAACACTTTTTTGAGGACAGGCATAATAACACTCTCCATCACTGCATATCCTTTTGCGTTGGGATGAACGCCATCTTTAGAATACTTGAGTGGCAAGCCGTTCTCCTCGTCCTTCAATGCAGAGTGGTAATCTACATATGGAATCTTATTCTCTTTAGCATATGCCTTAATCATTTCGTTGAGGAGGATGATATCGGTGGCTGGTTTCATCTCAGGACGCCACTTGAATCTTTTTGCGGGCAAGGTAGAACATACCACAGGCTTAATCTTGTTAGCACGCGCTAATTCGCACATAGATTTGATATTCTGCAATATGTGCTCTAGAGAAATATAGCCATTATTTTGTGCAATATCATTGGTGCCACAACAAATCACCACCACTTTAGGTTGAAGGTTAATCACATCCTCTTGAAAACGCACCAGCATTTGCGAAGACACTTGTCCGCTGATACCGCGACCAACGAAGTTATTGTCTGCAAAGAAAGCAGGAACGGTATCTGCCCAACAGTCAGTAATAGAGTTTCCCATAAACACTACTGTTGGTGATACTGCAAGCGAATCATTGTTACCTTCGTAACGGTAAAATTGAGCCCAATCTTGGGTTTGCGCAAACATTCCTATTGCCATGAAAAGCAACGGAAGCAATGTAATTTTTTTCATCATGTGTAAGAATTTGCAAATTTGGGTACAAAGGTACTGCTTTTTTTTGAATTGTGCAAGAAAATATGAAAAAATGAGGTCGCTTGTGCGCGTTAATAAGGTGAAATTTGCATATTCGAAAAAAAAGCAGTACCTTTGCAACCCGATTTGGTGTGGAGAGGTAGTGAGTAGCGGTTGAATAGATAAGGTAAAGAAATGGGAAATATAAAATCTATAGCAGTTTATTGTGCGAGTTCAAATAAGGTTCGTGCCTCTTTTGTTGATGCCGCTGAGCGTTTGGGCGAATTGATTGCAGCCGACGGCAGGCGCTTGGTGTATGGTGATGGTGGAATCGGACTAATGGCGGCTGTGGCACGTGGTGCGCTAAAGGCGGGCGGAGAAGTTGTAGGCGTGATACCACAATTTATGGTAGATCAAGGTTGGAATAACGCGGATAGTACACAGACTATAGTGACGCAAACTATGCACGAGCGTAAGGCCACTATCTGCAATATTTCTGATGCGATGGTGGCTCTGCCTGGTGGAATAGGTACCTTCGAGGAATTGCTAGAGTGCTTGACTTGGAAGCAGTTGGGACTGCATCATAACCCCGTGGTGATACTTAATACAGATGGCTACTACGATAAGTTGTTGGCTTGTATAGATTTGATGGTTGATGAGCAGATGATGCGTCCTATTCATAAAGAGATGTTTGTGGTGGTGAATACACCCGAAGAAGTGTTGCCAGCCATTATGAATGCGCCAGAGTGGGACCCTAACACGCGTCGTTTGGCAGCAATATAAATGATGTAGACAGTGGAAGTGCTAGAGCGCATATCGTCTATAATATCGGAGTCATGGGTGTCATGGGTTCTTCTTGCACTATTAGTGTTGCAGGCAATGAATCGTTTCTTTGTTCCAGATATGGCAGTGGTATTGAGGAGCCTATACAGCCGTTCTGAACGAACTTATATGGATGCAACTTGGCAGTCAATCATGCTTGCGTGGGCGTATCGAATAGGGATAATAGCATTGGCGGTGCATTTGTATGTATGTTGCGATACGCGATGCTTAATGTGGGATTATGTGTGTGTATTAGGTATGATGGCGGGCGTGTTGCTGATGCAATATGGTATTGCCAGATTGGTAGGGGAGGTTTTTTTTGGTGCACGTCAGATGGAGGGTGCATTTGAATATAGGGCATATATATGCAATGTGGTGAGTGCGTTTTTGTGGCCTTTGGTGTTGCTAGCTCGCGCGAGTGGTAGTGGAGTCGTTGTGTTGGTGCTATGTTTGGTGATGTTAAGTCTATTAGCACTATTGTTGTTGTGGAAAGGGGTGCAGTTGCTTTGTAAGAATTTGCGCTCGGTATTTTATATGTTGCTGTACATAGTCACTGTTGAGGTACTACCTCTGATAGTTGGCGTTTATGTGATAAAACAAGTTTTAGGATGAAGAAAATAAACAAAATTTTGGTGTCTCAGCCTCGTCCGTTATCAAGTCGCAACCCTTACGCCGATATGGAAACGGAGCATGGTGTACAATGTGATTTTTTGCAACTGATTAAGATTGAAGGTTTGGGTGTTCGAGAGTTTAGAGATCAGCATATCTATCTTGAAGATTATACCGCAGTGATAGTCAACTCTCGTTTAGGCATTGATCACTATTTCCGTTTGGCAGAAGAAATGCGTTTCTCTGTACCTGATACGATGCACTATTATTGTATATCAGAGGCGGTAGGTAACTACTTGCAAAAGTATATTCAATATCGCAAACGAAAAGTGTTTGTGGCGGAAAATAACCGCTTTGATACGCTGTTGCCAGCGATGCATCGTCGTCCACAAGAGAAGTATTTGATGGTACTATCAGATGTGCACAATGATGACGACTTAAATATGTTTGCAGAGAATAATGTGGTGGTCAAACCTGCTATTATGTACCGTACCGTTTCTGCACAGTGGCCTGAGAGTAAGCCATTCGACTACGATATGATTGTACTGTTTACTCCTTCGGGTGTGGCTGCATTGCGCAAGAATTTCCCTGATTGGGAACAGGGTGATACTGTGATTGCGTGTTTTGGTGCTAATACTGCTCTTGCCTTGGAGGAAGCGGGATTTCGTGTGGATATCAAGGCTCCGTCTGCAAAATATCAAAGTATTACTACCGCGATTAAGGACTATTTGGAAGAGCATCAAGGCTAATACGGGATGAAAAATACATTCCCAAAATCAGAAAGGCTGTGCGGTGATCAGGTCATAGATCGGTTGTACAAGGAGGGGAGGCGTTTTGTGGTGTGGCCTATACGCGTCACATATATGCCAATAACGGATGCGCCATCCGAGGTGCTAGTATGGGCACCCAAATCACTATTCAAGCGCGCTGTGGATCGTAATCGTCTGCGTCGTCAGATGCGTGAGGCATATCGACTCAATAAGCAAGTGCTTTTGAAGGCCAGTAAGCGTTACTATCTAGCATTTAACTATATTGATAAGGAGATGCAAAGTTATAAGCTAATCAATAAGTCAATAGCAAAGATTTTGTATCGTTTGGCTAACAAAGAATGAAAAAATGGTTGCGACATATATTCCTATTGCCTGTGTACTTTTATCGCTCGTGCATCTCGCCACTGACTCATCCAAGTTGCCGATTTACTCCTACTTGTAGCCAATATATGGTAGAGGCCGTGATGAAATATGGAATATTTAAAGGTGCTTGGCTTGGTATCAAGCGCATCATGCGCTGCCACCCATGGGGCGGTAGTGGCTATGACCCTGTTCCTTAATCCCTAAATACTAAAAAATGCGAATAGATATATTGACAGCGTGTCCAGAATTATTAGAGTCTCCATTGAATCACTCTATTGTACAACGAGCCAAGGATAAAGGACTCGTGGAGATTTATGTACATAACTTGCGAGATTTTACACAGGATAAGCACCGCAAGATAGATGATTATGCGTTTGGGTTTGGCGCAGGCATGGTGCTGCAAATAGAACCAATAGACCGAGCGTTATCTTTCCTAAAATCCCAACGCGACTATGACGAGGTGATCTTTACAGCTCCTGACGGAGAACGATTTACGCAAAAGGAAGCTAATACGCTATCCATGAAAGAGAATATTATTATCCTTTGTGGCCATTATAAGGGTGTGGATCAGCGTGTGCGGGATCATCTGATTACCAAAGAATATACCATCGGTGACTTCGTGCTGACAGGTGGCGAGATGCCTGCAGCTATCATGACAGATGCTATTGTGCGCCTACTACCAGGCGCAATAGGAAATGAAACTAGCGCATTGAGCGATAGTTTTCAAGATGGGCTTTTGGAACCAGGTGTGTATACTCGACCTGCGGAATATAAGGGATGGAAGGTACCTGAGATATTGCTATCCGGACATCAAGCGGAGATAGAAGATTGGCTCTACGAAGAGAGTGTACGTCATACCCAAGAGAGGCGTCCTGATTTGTTGGATGAATAATAATTGAAGTATATCATGAAGCGTTTATCATTTGTTTTTTTCTTTCTGTTGGTAGCGTTGCTATCGCTAGCCCAAGCTAAGTATGTATTCTTCTTTATTGGCGATGGCATGGGACCTCACCAAGTACTATCAACAGAGATGTATCTAGCTGAATTAGAAGGCAAGATTGGTCGCCAACCTTTATTGATGACCACTTTCCCCTATTCGGGACAGGTTGCTACTTTCTCGGCATCTAATGGTATTACCGATTCTGCGGCTTCTGGAACCTGTTTGGCTTCGGGAAAAAAGACAGATAATGGTGTGATAGGTCTAACACCCGATGGCACACCTATAGTGAGTGTGGCAACACGATTGAAACAGCAAGGATGGGCTGTGGGGATAATGACTACAGTGACTATAGATCATGCCACACCTGCAGCTCACTACGCGCATACACCTTCACGCAATAATTATTATACAATAGGTACGCAGTTGGCGGAGTCTGGTTTTGACTTTTTTGGTGGAGCAGGCTTTTCGTGTCCTCAAAATAAGAATAATCTCGCATCACCTAACCTATATGACCTATGTCAAGAGAATGGCTATATGCTAGTGGGTGGATATGTCGCAGCAAAGGCAAACGTAGGTGCTCCTAAGATGATTGTGGTGCCAGAAGGATGTTTGGAAGACCGCACACGCGGTGCTAGTGCCTTGCCTTATGCCATTGATCGCCAAGAAGGAGACTTGAGTTTGGCGCAGATTGTGGAACTCGCAATTGATCAACTGAGTCGTAATGACCATTTCTTTATGATGGCAGAGGGAGGTAAGATTGATTATGCTAGTCATGGTAATGATGGCGGTACTGTCTTGCGCGAGGTGATAGATTTTGATAATGCCATCAAGTTAGCTTATGATTTTTATCTGCAACATCCAGATGAGACTTTAATCGTGATAACCGCTGATCATGAGACAGGTGGTATGGCACTCGGCAATAGCGATTATGTGCTGAATCTCAAGGTACTGGCGGAGCAAAAGTGTTCTTCGGATGTGCTATCGGATCAATTATCTGCCTTGCATAAAAGAGAGGGAGAATATCTAACTTGGGAACAAGTAAAGGAGGTGTTAATTAGCAATACGGGTTTGTATGCTGCTGTGGAGATAACGGATGAAGAGGATAAGCAATTGCAGGCCGCTTATGAGAGTATGATGCAATATCATGGAGTGGAGCAAACACTATATAAAGATATCAACGCATTGGCAGCTAAAGCTTTGGGTATCTTAAATCAAAAGGCTCGTTTGGGTTGGACTAGCAAGGGACATACGGCTTCAGCTGTGCCAGTATTTGCCATCGGTGTAGGAGCTGAGCGCTTTACAGGTTGGCATGATAACAGCGAGATAGCTCCGCTCATCTATCAGGCTACACAATCAAAGTAGAGGTAGAATTTCGTCGTAAGTAAAGCCTCGTTGGAGGCAGAATCGGATCAGTTTCTCTCGTGCCATCGGGTCGCTAGACTTGATGGCGCGTTTTTTAGTGGCTATGATGCGTTTTAATGTGTCGAGATATTCTGTTGGATCAATGGTGTCCAGAGCTAGGTTGATAAATGATGCAGCTATATGTTTAGCATATAGGGCAGCCTGAATTTTCAGACGCCCCCAACCCTGGTATAGTAGTTTATCATGAGCAAAGGCGTGGCAATAGCGTTCGTCGTCAATATAGCGTTGCGATATAAGGTGGGCGATGATTGATGCTATTGCTTCGGCGTTAGCTCCCCATTGTTGTAACTTACTACTTACTTCATAGGAGCAGTGTTCTGCCCCCGCGCAATATGCTTCAGCCTTATGCCTTAATTCGTCCAAAGACCATTCGTGGTTTGCCATAAATATCGTGTTTGAGTTGAATATCTGTATAACCGAGCTTGGCCATCATCTCGCAAACTTCATTGCCGTATGCTTCGTTGATCTCAAAGAATAACTTGGGGGCCGCTTTTAGGGTGGCTATGCGTCGGTAGAAGAGTAGCGGGTCGTCGTTCGGAACAAAGAGTGCGGTATGCGGTTCATGATCCAATACGCGAGTATGCATATCGGCCTTCTCATGGTGACATATATAGGGTGGGTTGCTGACGATAATATCTACACTATCAGGCGTTTCAGATAAAATATCCATTTTTTCCCATTTTATATCTACTTCATTCGTTAGACCATTCTTTTTAGCCACTTTCAATGCTTCATTGCTGATATCTACACCTTGTACAATCCACTTCGGACACCGATGTTTGAGTGCAATTGCAATGCATCCGCTACCCGTACCTATATCCAAAATCCGAAGAGGTGCATGTTGGTTATTTGTAGCTATGACCCAATCTACTAGTTCGGCCGTCTCGGGGCGAGGAATTAATGTGGCAGGTGTAACATCTAAAGTCAGTCCCATCCATTTGGTATGTCCAAAAATATATTGTATAGGAGTGTACTCTTGCAACTGCTTAATAATACTGGATAAATTGAGTATAGACTTAGGAGTACATCCCATGAGCACTTGAGCACGCGTGATACCTGTAGTTTCTTCTACTATCCAGTAGGCTAACTCTTGTGCTTCGTACTCTGGATAGTAATCTTGCAACTGATGGACAATATGCGATACAATCTCTTTCATGCTGCAAAGATACGATAAAAAATACAGATAAGCAACTCAAATGCTAAAAAACTAGTACAAAAGGCAGAAAAATCAAAAAATATTTGGTCATATTAAAAAAAAGTAGTACCTTTGCACGCTTTTTCGCGCGTTTGCGTACGCATTGTGGTGTGTGAGCGCCGTGAATAAAGTGATAAATAACTAATTATTAACAATTTAATTAACTAATCAAACATTATGTTAAATCATTACGAAGCCGCTTTCGTGTTGACTCCCGTTTTGTCTGAACCACAGATGAAGGAAGCGGTTGACAAATTCGAGAACCTTCTCAAGGAGAACGGCGGTACCGTTCTTAACCGTGAGGAGTGGGGTTTGAAGAAATTGGCTTACCCTATCCAAGGCAAAACAACGGGATTCTACGCCTTGCTGCAATTTGATGTAGAACCTGAGGTGATTGCAAAGCTCGAGACAGCATTCCGTCGTGACGAGCGCGTGTTGCGTTTCCTCACTACACGTCTTGACAAGTACGCTTACGAGTACGCACAAAAGCGTCGTAACGCAAATGTTAAACCACAAGAACAAGAGGAGGCATAATCATGGCACAGAATGACGAAATCCGCTATTTGACCCCAAAGACAAATGAGGCAAAGAAGAAAAAGTACTGCCGTTTCAAAAAGTCTGGCATCAAGTACATCGACTACAAAGATCCTGAGTTCCTCAAGAAGTTCCTCAACGAGCAAGGTAAGATTCTTCCTCGCCGTATCACTGGTACAAGCTTGAAGTATCAACGCAAGGTGGCTCAAGCCGTGAAGAAAGCACGTCACTTGGCTTTGCTCCCATACGTAACCGATATGATGAAATAATCCGAGTAATTAACTATTTAATCAGAAAGGAAACATCATGGAAGTAATTTTGATTCAAGACGTAGCTAACTTGGGCTACAAGAACGATATCGTTAAGGTAAAAGATGGTTACGGTCGTAACTACCTCATCCCTAACCGTTTGGCTGTGATTGCTAATAATAGCAACCGCAAACAATTGGCTGAGAACCTCAAACAACAAGCACACAAGATCGCTCAACTTCTTGCTGACGCACAAGCATTGGCTGAGAAATTGGCTAACACCGTTATCACCGTGGCTGTGAAAGCTAACGAGGACGGCAAGATCTTCGGTACTGTTACTACTGCTCAAGTAGCTGAGGCATTGGCTGCTCAAGGTATTGAGATTGACAAGAAAGTGATTACCATCGACGAGGCAGTGAAAGTTTTGGGCGAAGCTACCGCTACCGCTAAACTTCACCGCGAGGTAAAAGCTGAAATTAAGTTGAACGTTGTTGCTGCTGAATAAGCGCTAAAGAAAGGAAACAAAAGTATGAAAAAAGGAATTCATCCAGAGAACTACCGCGTTGTAGTTTTCAAAGATATGTCCGATGGAACACAGTTCTTCAGTCGCTCTACAGCAAACACGAAGGACACCATCGAAATCGATGGCACCACTTATCCACTCATCAAGTTGGAGATCTCTAACACCAGTCACCCATTCTATACTGGTAAGTCTAAACTTGTGGATACTGCAGGTCGCGTTGATAAGTTTATGTCTCGCTACGGCAACCGCCGCAAGTAATCATAACACTGCAAAAGGCGAGTTTCGGCTCGCCTTTTTTGTCTATTACACATTACCTTCGCTATACACTTAACAACACACACCGCGACGCAGTCGCCTTTACACCATGAAAAAGACCCTTTGGCAAGAATTTGCCCGTAATATCTTGATTTCCCTTGGCATCTACGCTGCCTTATTCCTTATATTATATATAATAGAGTGGTATGCACCTTCACTTCATGGCACATTACTTCAGTGGCATGACTTGGCATTTGTTGTGGGTATTCCAGCTAGTGTGGCGGGTACAGCATATGTGCTAACCATTCAAAATCCTAAGAATTATACGGGCTTTTTCGGTGCTATCACTATGGCTGCTTTGCTGGCATGGCAGTTCGCTTTGTGGGGGAAATGGGATTTGGTGGTGTTGCATATTGCATTATTTATCCCATTCCAAATGACCTCTCTACTCCGTTGGCGTAAACAAGCTTTGGAGATCAAGGAGCAAGGAACCAAGAACCAAGATATATTACCTTCATGGCTCAATATCAAGGGTGTTGTATTCAATATTGCTTTTATTGTTGTCATTGTGCTGCTTGATATACTTCTCGTGACATGGGTAGAGGGGAATGCGTTTTCGGATAACCTCCTCACTAAAACTATGGGCGGACTGATGATTGCTGCCTCTATCTTGGCGAATTTTTGGATGATTCACAAGAAGATAGATACATGGATTTGCTGGATTATCTATACCTTAGCTGGAATGGTGATTTATGTCCTGACCAGCAATATTTTCACCTTTGTATTGTTCCTTATCACTTTGATACTCAATGTGAAAGCCGCTATTGAGTGGATTAAACTCACCCGCCAATCTTACTCCTACCAATAGGTGAAAGTGCTGTTTTGTAAACAAAATCGCCTCCAACGTCCATTTTTCTTGCTCAATTCAAAAAAATATAGTACCTTTGCACCATATTTTTGTCATTAAAAAGGGACTACAAAAAGCATGAAACGCAAACAAGATACATCTTTTAGAGTGGAGACAGCGACCGAATTGATGCCCTTCCTACTCTCCAAACTCGGCGGAATGACACGCACTAGCGTGAAACAGTTGCTCAGCCAACGACGTGTGACGGTCAATGCAGGCATTCAAACCCGTCATGACACACCGCTCAAGGCAGGGGACAAGGTGCAAGTGCTACAAGGTCGCGGAAACGTTGAACTCCGTCACCCTAAACTGCGTATCATCTACGAAGATGATGCACTCATCGTGGTGGAGAAGAAAAACGGACTACTCACCGTACCTTACAACCCAAAGAGCAGCGAGATGACTGCCTACTCTATCCTAAAAGATTATGTACGTAAGCAGTCCAATCGCAACACCGTGCATGTCGTGCACCGTCTTGACCGCGAGACAAGCGGTGTGTTGGTATTTGCTAAATCTGCTGAACTACAGGAGTATATGCGCACCTACTGGAAGCAACTGGTGACCAAGCGCACTTATGTGGCCGTAGTGGAGGGACACTTGGAGAAGAAAGAAGGGACTATCACTACTTGGCTTACAGAGGATCCGCATACTGGCATGGTATATTCTTCGCCCAAAGATGATGGCGGACAAAAAGCCGTCACACACTACAAGGTGATTCACGCAACAACGATAGGTGAAGGCGATCAAGATATGCCGATCTCGCTCGTAGAGTTGAACTTGGAGACAGGTCGCACGAACCAAATCCGTGTACATATGCAGAGCATTGGTCATCCCGTGATGGGCGACAGAAAATACGGTCATGGCAATGAGTACTCTCCTATTGACCGCCTCTGCCTACATGCCAAGGTGCTGGAGTTTATCCACCCCATGACTGAAAAGAAAGTACGTTTTGAAACATCTATGCCCAAAGAATTTAGGGTAGATAATGATTGATAATTTAGTAACAAACAAGAGATCGATAATATCGCTCTCTTGTTTGTTGCTAAATAAGAAACTTCTTATCCGAGGTATGTTTTTAAGATTCCGCTGCGTGAGCTGGTCTTTAGTTTTCGGATTGCTTTTTCTTTGATTTGTCGCACGCGCTCGCGTGTGAGATCTAGTTCGATACCTATTTCCTCCAACGTCTTCTCTGGCACACCAATACCGAAGAAGTTTCGGAGGATATCAGCCTCACGAGGATGTAGTTGCTCTAATGCGCGGTCAATCTCACGTGATAGCGATTCATTAATCAGTCTGTGATCTGCATTGGGAGAATCTTCATTCACCATCACATCAATCAAACTGTTTTCTTCTCCTTCTACGAAAGGAGCATCCACACTCACTTGACGTCCAGACATCTTGAGAGTGTCTGCAATCTTGTCAACAGGTAAATCTAGGATTTCTGCTAATTCTTCTGCGCTCGGTCTACGTTCATGTTCTTGTTCGAAACGTTGATAAGCTTTGTTAATTTTGTTGAGCAAGCCAGATTGGTTTAGTGGCAAGCGCACGATACGTGCTTGCTCTGCAAGAGCTTGCAGGATGGATTGACGAATCCACCATACAGCGTATGAGATGAATTTAAAGCCACGTGTCTCATCGAATTTTTCTGCTGCTTTGATAAGCCCAAGGTTGCCTTCGTTAATTAGGTCAGGAAGACTAAGACCTTGATTTTGATACTGTTTTGCTACAGAGACAACGAAGCGTAAGTTGGCACGTGTTAACTCCTCAAGGGCAGCTCTATCGCCATTTCGGATACGACCAGCCAATTCCACCTCACGATCAACCGAAATAAGTACTTCTTGACCAATCTCTTGAAGATACTTGTCAAGTGAAGCAGATTCACGGTTGGTAATGGATTTTGTGATTTTTAACTGACGCATGTGTACAGTTAAGTTTTAATAATTAATGGTTAATAATGAATAGCAATCATAATTCTTAATTATCATTGCTTTGTGATCTGGTCGGGATTCGAACCCGAGACCCACAGCTTAGAAGGCTGTTGCTCTATCCAGCTGAGCTACCAGACCTCGTCGGAATGCGCTCGCAAGAAGAAACTCGTTCCGCGAGTTTGGCTTGCCGCGATTCCTCCTCTTAACCCAAACTCACGAAGTTTGGGGTATTTTTTGCGGTCTTTGACCGCTTGGAGGATTCGTTTTTAAACGCTTATGCACGCAAAACTACCTGTGTAGGCACACCAACAGATGCCTACAAAGGCAATTTGGGCACAAAGGTACTGCTTTTTTAGGACTTATGCAAATTTTTTGACAAAAATCTGCATTTTTTTTTACAAAAGTTGATCAAAAAGCTTTTGCAAGTCAGGCTTGCGAATAGCACCCACTTGACGATGAACCAACTCCCCTCCCTTAAAGAATAAAATGGTAGGAATGTTCATAATACCGTATGCAGCACATGTCTCATCGTTGTCATCTACGTTTACTTTGCCTACGATGATACGATCTGCATACTCCTCTGCCAATTCATCAATGATTGGAGACATCATCTTACATGGACCACACCATGGTGCCCA
>JAFVTU010000007.1 GCA_017503075.1 Paludibacteraceae bacterium
AGGTACAGTCATACATGCTTCCGGCGGCACTGGCATTTATGCAGAAACCGGAAATATCCATTTGGCAGGAGAGGTTACCGCCAATGCAAATGGAGATGACGGATCTGGTGTGTATGCACAGGCAGGAGAAGTGTCTCTTTCTACCATCAGTATTTCCAGTTCAGGTGTCGGTATATCTGCCTATAACGGATTAACTCTCAATGGTGTTACGATTACCAACACGGCAGATACAGGTCTTGGAACTGTGAATGGAACTCTTACTATCAATGCCGATGTTACGGCGACAACAGCCAAGTCTGCTGCTATTCTAAATCGCGGTCTTGAAAATGGCGGAGATATTATTATCAACAAAGGAACAATCACCGCCACTGGTGGTAATTCTGGCACGTGGGCTTATGGTATCGCAGCCGGAGGAAATATCAACATAAAATCCGGAAAGGTAGTAGCCAAAGGCGGACTCAAGGGACTTTTTGCCGAAAAAGGCACAATCTCCATCACTCCTCCGCTGATTGTTATCACAGCAGCGGGTGGTGGTATCAGCGCAGACGGGCACACCGTAGTGTATGATAATGGTGATCCGGCATTACGCGTCGTTATAATGGATCCGCCTGTGGGGGGCGTAGTGGCTCTGAGCTCCGCACCGTCACCGGGAAATGCGGTTGGTTTCACTTTGTCGGGCGAGATTGCTTCGGCGCAGACCGATAATGTATGGCAAATCAGCGATGATGATGTTAATTGGCAGGATATAGTGGAATCGCCTACCGGTGCGCCTGCGCACGACGGCGTGCATCAGCAACGCCGTGCTGTAACCACTCTAACATACACTCCGAAAGAATCTGAGATGGGCAAGTATCTCCGCGTCAAAGTGGCAGCGGCTGGCTATACCGGCTATATCTACAGCCCGAGCCGTCAGATAGCCAAGAAAATATGTACGGATGTACCGGTTGTTCCAACGCTGACCAACATCAACGACAAGGTGTACTTGTCCAATGCCAAGACGACGCAGGAGTATATCATCTTCAACTACTCCAAAGAAGCCTCGTCTCTTACCGCAAGCGATTGGAACAATGCCGTGACACCGGAAAGTGAAGTAGGTTTCTTCGAGTTGGGAGGTTCATCTAATGCGAATAACACCGTCTTTACCCGTGTCAAAGAGACCCCATCAACATTGGCTAGCGAAAATGTGGTAGAAGCAAGGTTATATATAGGTACATCAGTTTATTTGCAAGACATAGAACTGAATATAAGCGAGACGGTAGGCTATTTCCAAAATATTAACAACGAACTAAATTGCAAAGTAAGTGATGTCATCCGTTGCGACGCTGTGCCTGTTCCGTCCAATGCTACAAACTGGTATGGCATTTCGGGCAGCAACTGGACTGTGGACAATCGCAACACCGGATCACCATATGGTACTTTTTACGAGGATGCAGATTGTACGGTGCCTATTAACACTTCTACCAATTATAAGACGGTTTACCTGAAGACCCTCACAGAAAAGAACTATCTGGAAGTACGTATTCTCTATTATAATAGTGGAATCGGTTACAAGAGCCGCGCCAAGGAATTCAATGTTACTCCAGACGGCTATTTCCCACTGTTAGACTATATCAACGGTTGTAGCCGTACTATTGCTGCTGGTGAGAAGATAACAGGTATAGAAGTTAGCCGCCGCCCGTTCTCTGGTTCAGTGTACGGTCTAACTACCGAAGTAAGTGGCGAGGGAATAGCCCCAGTAGTGTCGTTCTCTCTCTATGAGACGATGACCATCAATGCTATAAACGCTACACCAGGTGTATATGTCTATACTCCGCTGCAAAACGGTCATCCTCTGAATAATAACACGACCTTTACTATCACCGTTACCGATGGCAAATATGGTGTTGATTCACTGCTCTTGCGTGAGAACGCAATAACCGCCGACCCTGATGAGGTGCTTGAATTGGTGGCGCAACTAATGCCTACCAATTCCGAGGCAGAGATAACATGGACGAGTTCCAACACCAGCGTGGCTACCGTACAGAACGGTATCGTTACAATTGCAGAAAACGCTCCAATAGGGGCTATGGCAACCATCACAGCAAATGCGAATGGCAAATCAGACGAATGTGAAATTACCGTAAGTGGCGAAGAGTATGACTTGTATGTGGCATCTACTCGCGTGACAAGCCGTAATCAAGACGATATCCTTGGTGATGGTACATTTAGTTTTGATGGCATGAGCACCTTGACAATAAAAGGTGACTATACTATTAACAACTCTGCAAATCTTGTACGCAACACAGGTATTGATGGACTCTATATCAACATTGGTCAAACATGCACTATCTCGCAAGGTTCGGATTCATATAGCACATTGTTTGACCTAAGGAAGAACACCACTATTCGTGGCGAACAGATGACCGTCAATGGCAATGGTGTAGCATTCAGTACGCAAGGCGGTATGACATTGACGTTGGATAGTGCTAACCTCGTTGTTAATGCAATTATGCCGTTCAAAGGCAGTGGTATAGCAGACGACAATATGAACATCATTAATTCAAATCTTGAGGTCAATGCATCCGGAACGGCTGCTATATTCAGTTTCACAGGCGGCATCTCGCTCTCTAATTGCTATATCAAAACGCCAGAAGGTGCCATAGTGGCAAATGGTGCTATTGAGGACGGCAACGGTTCGCAAGTGCGTAATCTCCTTATCGTACCCAACCCCGAAAAGACAGAACCCGAACTCGCTTTTGCTTTATCGGAAGCAACTGCCACAGTTGGTGAAACCTTCATAACTCCTACCCTCAGTAATCCGAATAATCTTACTATTACCTACTACTCAGAAAATCCGATGATTGCCAAAGTGGATGCCGAGACAGGCGAGGTGACCCCTATATCTGCTGGAACGACAACGATTATAGCATACACCGATGGTAACTTATACCATATGGCAGGTCAAGTGTCATATACCCTCATAGTTCTCAAAGGTTCTGTCTCTTTGTCGTTTACACAGAATTCGGTAAATGTAAGAATAGATGATGAGGAATTCGTTCTGCCTACATTGAATAATCCGCAAGATGTAAGCGTAACCTATAGTAGCAGTAATCCTGCTGTGGCTACCGTACTTGCTATCTCTGGAGATGTTACACTTGTTGCTGTAGGAACAACCACTATTACTGCGACCTTCTTAGGTGATAAATCATACAACCAAGCTTCTGCAAGTTACGATTTGATTGTTACAGAGAGCACGGCAACAGATTTGAATTATATTTCAACTCAGCCTAACGCTTCATCAGTGCAAAAAATTCTTCGCAACGGTCAACTTATCATCTTGCGTGACGGTAAGACCTACAATGTCATGGGACAGGAATTGTAGTCGATAAAACAAACTTTCGGCACAATCTTCGGCACGAAGAAAAAAATAACAAAAAAAATCACCCAAGCAGAAGGCGTTGGTAATCAACGCTTTCTGCTTGCTTTAAGCACCTTTTTATAGCAAATTTACAAATCTTCGGCACAAAACCCCTTCCGTGCCGAAGATTTTTGCAGCATTATTATAGAGACACGTTTATAGAAAGCCACCGAAAGCCCATAGAAGTCCTAGAGATGTCCTACAGTGATCCCGAAACTTGCAGAACGCTGTTTAGAGCTGAACCTTCGAGAGCACCTTAATCCTCGAAGCTACAATCAAAAAATGTAGCCTATGTCAACAAAAGTAAACTTTTCTTGCACATATACATTTTTTTTTGTACCTTTGCAGGCTGAAACATATAAATACACCACAAAATTACACACCAATATGCTTCTGAATATCGAAACACCTGCTCCCAAGATTCTGCCAGCAGATTCAATCAAACATATAACCGAAAATTTTATCCAACAGGTGCAAAGCGAACCCGAAGTAGTGTTTCGCGGTTGGTTGGATAGTGCGATTGATTTTGGTATCAAAGTAGTCATAGCACTGGTGCTCTATTTTGTAGGAGCATGGGTGATTCGCCGCGTTAAACGAATGTTAGAGCGTATCTTCGAGCGCCGCAAGACCGAACGCACCTTGGCATCGTTCGTAACATCGTTTACCAGTATTGCGCTGACCGTTATACTTATTCTTGTACTGATAGGCACTCTCGGATTAGACACCACCTCTTTCGCCGCACTGCTCACCGCAGGCGGTATGGCTATTGGTATGGCATTGTCGGGTACGGTGCAGAACTTCGCAGGAGGTATTATGTTGTTGGTTTTCCGTCCGTTCAAGGCAGGCGACTTTATCAATGCGCAAGGCGTGAGCGGTACGGTGATGGAAGTAACCATAGTCACCACACGTATTCTCACCGTGGACAACCGCGTGATTATCTTGCCTAACGGAGCACTATTCAATGGTACGATTGAGAATGTATCGGCACAAGTATTGCGACGCGTGGATTGGACTGTAAGTGTGGACTATGGCGTGGATGCCGATGGCTGTATTGCACTGCTGAAAGAACTGATTCTATCCGACGAACGTATCCTGACCTCTCAACATGAGCGTCCAAAGAATGCTTCGCCTGTAGCAATTGACACCACCAAAATGACTATTCCAGACCCCTTTGTTGCGCTTTCTTCCTTGAACGATAATAACATCTCGTTCGTCGTGCGCGCATGGGTGAAGTCTGCCGATTATTGGGATGTGTACTTCCACTTCAACAAACTCTTCTACACGGAACTGCCCAAACATGGATATACCTTTGCCTACCCACATATGGATGTAACCCTAACTACTAACAACGAAGTGAAGTGAGAGGTTAAAGGTGAAAGGCTAAAGGTGAGAGGTTAAAGGCACGGATATGCGGCTTAGCCGCCCCGCCTATAAACCATAAACTATAAACTTTAAACTATAAATTATGCTACTTATTTTCGACTTAGACGGAACACTAATCAATACGATTGATGACTTAGGGCAGGCATGCAACCATGCTTTGTCGGCATGTGGTTTTCCCACGCATAAGATTGAGGACTATCCTCGCCTTGTAGGCAATGGAATCAACAAACTCATTGAGCGCGCATTGCCCGAAGAGCATCGCAATGAAGCCACGGTGCTTCGCCTGCGCGAGTACTTTGTGCCCTTCTACGACCAACATAACTGCGACCTCACCCGTCCATACGATGGTATTCCCGAACTGCTGCAAACCTTGAAAGCAGCAGGACATACATTGGCTGTAGCCAGCAACAAGTATCAAGCAGCCACAGAGAAGATTGTTGCTCACTACTTTCCCAATACGTTTGATGTAGTCTTAGGCGAACGCGAGGGCATTCTTCGCAAACCCGATCCACAAATCGTATGGGATATATTGGCTTCCTTGCCTTCAACCATAAACCATAAACCTTCAACCTTATATGTCGGCGATTCGCTGGTGGATGCCGCTACCGCTAAAGCAGCCAACTTGCCTTTCGTGGCTTGCACATGGGGCTTCTGCACGAAAGAGCAATTGCTCACCGTAACACCCGACCACATGGTCAATCATCCGAGTGAAATCATTAATCAAATCATATAAATTTGCATATTTGCAAAAAAAACAGTACCTTTGCACACTTTTTAGAAATAACTGTTTATGAAACGAACAACAATCATTGACTTCGTTGAGAAGTACACCCACGAATTTAGTGAACTCACTTTCCTACGTGAGAAGGTAGATGGCATATGGACAGAAACCAGTTTTCGCGAGACACGCGAAGAAGCATATCGTATTGGTGCAGGTTTGATGCAATTAGGGCTGAAAAAAGGCGATAAAGTATCCCTGCTCTCTCAAGGTCGTAATTTATGGATTACCAGCGAGTTAGGCATATTATACGCAGGCGGTGTGAACGTACCATTGAGTATAAAACTCACTGAGAGTACCGATTTGCTGTTTCGTATCCAACACTCCGACTCGCGCTTTGTGATTGTCAGCGAGCAGCAATTGCCTAAGATTCGAAGCATAATTGCCCACTGCCCAATGGTGGAAAAGGTCATTGTGCTTGACCCGATAGCAGATTATCAAGAAAATGAGATGCCTATCGCAGAGGTAATTGCCATGGGTGAAGCCTATCTGCAAGATCATACAGAAGATTTCCGAGCTGTATATGAGTCTATTCAACCAGATGATTATGCCAATATCAGCTATACCTCAGGTACAACAGCAGACCCCAAAGGAATCTTGCTTACCCATCGTAACTATACCGCTAATGTGGAGCAAGGTAGTAGTGTCATTCAATGTAAGAAAGGCGATGTGATGCTTATAATCCTGCCACTCGACCACTGCTTTGCACATGTGGCAGGTTTCTATACGATGATGTACTATGGTGGTAGCATTGCTACAGTGCCAATCGGTAAAACCGCCATCGCTACGCTAAAAAACATCCCACTTTCAATCAAAGAAGTAAAACCAATGCTCATGCTCTCGGTTCCCGCTTTGGCGCGTAATTTCCGAAAGAATATCGAAAGTAGTATTAAAGCCAAGGGAAAAGTAGTGGAGCGACTCTATGAGTTTGCGCTAAATAATGCTATTAAATATAATAAGGAGTACTGGAATCGTGGCGGTTGGCAAGCATGGCGTTGGCCATTGGTAAAGCTCTTCGACAAGATTATCTTCAAGGCTGTACGCGAAGGATTCGGCGGTAGGATGCAATTCTTCGTAGGTGGAGGTGCTTTGCTCGACATTGAGTTACAACGTTACTTCTGTGCTGTAGGTATGCCTATGTTCCAAGGGTATGGACTAAGTGAAGCAACACCTATTATATGCGCAAACTCCATGGGACATGCAATTTTTGGTTCCAGTGGTAGAATCGTTAAACCACTTGACCTCAAGATATGCGATGACGAGGGCAACGAAGTTCCTCATGGTCAGAAAGGCGAGATTGTTATCAAGGGAGAAAATGTGATGGCTGGTTATTGGAAGAACCCTGATTCGACTGCGAAAACGGTAGTGGATGGTTGGCTGCACACAGGTGATATGGGTTATGTAACGGACAAACATCCTGGTTATTTATGGGTTGTTGGACGATTCAAGTCACTACTTATCAGTGCTGATGGCGAGAAATATAGTCCAGAAGGATTTGAAGATAGCCTTACCGATGGAAGCAAATATATTGAGCAAGTAATCCTGCACAACAACCAAGATCCTTATACCATCGTACTAATTGTACCAAACAAAGATGCGCTTAAGGAGTACGTAAAGACTCAAGGCGTTGATCCTACGACCGAAGCAGGCAAGAAAGCTATGTTGCAGAAGATTCAAGATGAGGTCAATGAGTACCGCAATGGTAAGTTCGCGGGTATGTTCCCAGAGCAATGGTTGCCTAAGGCAATTGCCGTATTACCAGAGGCTTTCACGGAGCAAAATCATATGGTCAACTCCACGATGAAAATCGTGCGTGGTAAGGTAGAGGAGTTTTACGCCGACCGTATTGAGTATGCCTATACTCCTGAGGGAAAAGAGCTTATGAATGAGAAGAATATTGCTTCGTTATAGGATAATGGACGCCCTGTGGGCTAATGGGTAATGGATGCATGTTACTAATATTTATTACAATATCGATTATAGCTATTCTGCTATCACGCGGGATGAGTTTGCGTGAGCGGATAGCCGAGTTTAGCCGTGGAGCAGGTCAAAAAGACTTGCTGCTGATGGTATGGATATTTGTGTTAGCAGGCGCATTTGCCTCCTCCGCCAAAGCAATGGGCGCAGTGGATGCAACTGTGAACTTGGCATTGGAATTGCTGCCCACAAGTTTTCTATTACCCGGATTATTCATAGCTGCATGCTTGGTATCACTATGCATGGGTACGAGTGTGGGTACAATAGTGGCATTGATGCCCATAGCCGCCTCCCTCGCTGATAAAGCAGGCATATCCCTGCCGCTGATGGCAGCAGCGATTGTAGGCGGTGCGTTCTTTGGCGACAACCTGAGTTTTATCTCTGACACCACCATCGTTGCCACCCAATCGCAAGGGTGCAAACAAAGCGATAAATTCAAGTATAACTTCATGCTAGTGTTGCCCGTAGCAGTGATTGTATGCGTGATCTACGCACTACTAGGAGCGAGTGGTAACGGAGTGGTAACGGGCGAGTCCGTGCTGTGGTGGAAAATTATCCCATACGCAGCTGTACTGATCACTGCAGCGCTGGGAGTGAATGTGATGCTTGTTTTGCTGATGGGCAATATGCTGACAGGCATCGTAGGGATAGCTGATAGCAGTTACTCATTCATGGGTTGGATAGATAGCATGACCACGGGTATTATGGGAATGAGCGAACTAATATTGATTAGCATGATGACTGGTGGTATCTTTGGGCTCATCAAGTATCACGGACTGATGGATCGTATCGTAGAAGCGATAGCCAAGAAAGTGCATACAAGCAAAGGGGCTGAACTGAGCATCTGCCTGCTGGTGGGTGTAGTGAATGTGCTGACCGCCAACAATACCGTAGCTATATTAAGTGTAGGAGATATATCCAAACGCATCGCTAAGCGTTATGACATAGACCCTCGCCGCAGCGCTTCGTTGCTAGACACCACTTCATGTGCCGTACAAGGCTTGCTACCTTATGGTGCGCAACTGCTGATGGCTAGTTCGCTAGCAGGTATCAGTGCACTAAGCATCATACCTTATCTATACTACCCCATGCTGATAGGGGTGATTGTTTTGCTGACGATAGTGTTTAATGGACGGCGTTCCGCCTAATGGATAAGGGTAATGGACGGCGTTTCGCCTATTGGATAGGTTTACTCCATTTCCAACGATTGTGTGTCCAGAGCCAACGTGCAGGCTGCTGGCGGATATTGGCTTCAATGAGGCGAGCGTATGATAATGTGATTTCATTCTCAGGAAGGGAGTTAGGATTATCAGTAATTACCTCAAAATGAATGCGATAGTAGCCACGCTGAGGCGATATGATATTCGCATATACCACCCCTAAATTAAACTTACGCGAGAGCACCTCACCACCATCTAAAAAAGCGGTGTCTTGGTTGAGGAAAGTAGTCCAAGTATGTGCATTGCGTGGCGAAGGTTTTTGGTCGGCAATCAGTCCGATAACAAACGGATGGTCAGCATGACGCAATTGAACTAGCTTGCGCAACAACTGATTCTTCTCTACACATTCCCCTCCCCGCTTACTACGCAAAAGTAGCATCGCCTTATCTGCATTGGCATTCTTTTGCTTGCGATAGACATTATATTCCACAATGGATTTATCTGCAAACTGCTTGCCCACATCTGCAATCCATTCCCAGTTACCCACATGCCCAAGATAAGCTATCACCCCATGTTTCTTGCGCGCTAAGTCCTCAAGTACCTCCATATTCTCAAATACCACACGCTGGCGCATCTCTTCATCGCTAGCGCGATAGCCGTAAATAATTTCTACTAAAATATCTGTGAAATGGTGATAAAAAGCATCAACAATAGCATTTCGTTCGTCTTCCGACTTCTCAGGAAAAGACAATCGGACATTTTTACGTACCAATTTTAGCCGGTAACGCACCACATAACGAACCAGCGGATAGATTATATAGTCAGCTATACCATATAACAACGAGAGAGGCAGAAGACTGAATATGCGGATGATAAATAACATTGTTTTTGGTGTTTAGTGGACGCCCTAACGGGCTATGGGATATAGGCGAAAGGCGGGTTAATAAACTCAAAGAACACTGGGAAGATAGATAAATAGGAAATACACCACAGGTACAGCGAGCAGAAGACTGTCGAAGCGGTCGAGTACTCCACCATGACCAGGCATAAACGTACCAGAATCTTTAACACCAATCG
>JAFVTU010000001.1 GCA_017503075.1 Paludibacteraceae bacterium
TCAAACAGATTGATCATTGGTTCAGTTTCAATATCATAACTATCAGTAATCATAGCATATTGAATCAGATGTGAGTTTTATATTGCTCCGGTATCTCAAGATTGAAAGTTCTGCATAACAACAGAACGTCATGGACATCATTTTCATCGTATTCATATCCAAGATGGAACTGTACCTGTGCCTCCGGGTTTATGCATGTTACCTCAATATTCCCGATATTTCCTTTACCTGAGAAAGTGTCGCTTGGAAAAGTGTATCCCTCATATAGGATTCCATCTTCAACATATTCGAAACTATGTAGATCGATTATTCTTCCGTTGTAATCTTTCCAGACAGTATGGCTGTCGGTCGTATAGTCCATTATAACTTCTCTGTATCCCTTCCCTGTAATCACGGATATGGTTATACAGTAGTCTTTCTTCTCTACGAACAGATCGATGTCGTTATGTGTTCTTGTTTCCCTGCCTATAAGTGCATCGACACCCCAACCGCCGTCCAGAAACACCTTTACAGATGCTTCAGACAGCATTTCAAGAATCTCACATACATCAAAACAAGTTACCATAAAATTCGAATTTATGATGGTTCAGAGTTATACCTCCTCTGCCTGCATAGGCTTGTATACCGTGTCTACCACTCTGCGCTGGCATTCGTCGGCATCGGAAAGAGGGTGGGTACTGATAAGCATAAGGACACAGGAGGGGTCGAGGTGTGCGTCATTCAGGATTCTGGGATCCTCCAACTCAACATGAAAACCGTTACGCTCGTAGAAGGCGATGCGTCGGCGTGTGATGTCATCAGTTGGAGGCTCCACTTCCCCGATTATCGGCAGATTGGTCTCTTCCCTCAGGAGTTTCAGCGTCAATGCGCCCAAACCCTTGTTACGGTGGATGTCAAGCGTAGCCAAATACAGGAGATAACGACATATGCCTAATTCAAATACTACAGCCATACCGCAGAAGTCGTCATCTTCAGTGATGGCATAAAAAGACATTTCCTGGCAGTGGTCTATCATCCACAGGAAACGTTCAGTGTCAGTTCTCTCCGCTTCGGGAAAAGCAGACTCGTAGAGCTCTGGAACTTGCGCTATCAGCGGGTCTTTGCTTGACTGTATTTTTATCAGTTTCATGCTAACCCTATTGTTATAATGAGAATATTCCTTGTCTTATTTTACATAATCCAAATTAGCGACCCTTTGGAATAATAATTATATAAGGAGAAGTTCAAGTATAATGCAACTTACTCCTTATATAATTAGGGTGTTTAATTACTCAGCTTTTACTTCGCGGAGATCGATAAACAATTCATCTAGTTGTTTTTGATCTACAATGCCAGGAGCGCCGAGCATCACATCGCGTCCTTGGTTGTTCTTTGGGAATGCAATGCAGTCGCGGATGCTGTCCAAACCAGCGAACAAGCTCACGAAGCGATCCAAGCCATATGCCAAACCGCCGTGAGGTGGCGCGCCGAACTTGAAGGCATTCATCAGGAAGCCGAACTTCAGTTGTGCCTCTTCTGGTGTGAAGCCAAGGATCTCAAAGGTTCGTTGTTGTAAAGCTGCATCGTGGATACGGATACTACCGCCACCAACCTCTACACCGTTGATAACCATGTCGTAAGCGTTGGCGCGTACAGCTGCTGGATTGGTGTCCATCAATGGAATATCCTCTGGTTTTGGACTGGTAAATGGATGGTGCATAGCCATCAATCGTTGCTCCTCGTCGCTCCATTCGTACATTGGGAAGTCCACAATCCAGAGGCATGAGAACTTCTTAGGATCACGCAAACCGAGTTGCTTGCCGACCTCCAGACGAAGCTCACACAATTGCTTGCGGGTCTTCATTGCGTCGTCGCCAGAGAGGATCAAAATCAAGTCACCTGGCTGTGCATTCATCGCCTTAGCCACCTCTTGCAATTGCTCTTGGTTGTAGAATTTATCTACACTTGACTTCACATTGCCGTCAGCCTCTACGCGGGCATAAACCATACCTTTGGCGCCAATCTGTGGGCGTTTTACGTAGTCGGTCAATGCATCCAATTGCTTGCGGGTATATGTTGCGCAACCTGTCGCGCAGATACCGCCAATATAAGTAGCATTAGCAAATACGCTGAACTTCTCCTCTTTCTGTTCCTCAATAGCGTGGAAAAGGTCATGCAACTCCACGAACTCCATGCCGAAGCGTGTATCTGGCTTGTCGCTACCATAATATTTCATCGCGTCTGCCCATGTCATACGTGGGAAATCTGGCAGGTCGATATTGAGAATAGACTTGAATAGGTGTTTAGACATCCCTTCGAAGAGTTGGAGCACATCTTCTTGCTCCACGAACGACATCTCGCAGTCTATTTGTGTAAACTCTGGTTGGCGGTCTGCACGAAGGTCCTCATCGCGGAAGCATTTCACGATTTGGAAGTAACGGTCAAAGCCGCTGACCATCAGTAGTTGCTTCAAGATCTGTGGCGATTGTGGCAAGGCGTAGAACTGTCCTGGGTTCATACGGCTTGGCACGATAAAGTCGCGTGCGCCTTCAGGTGTAGAGTTCACCAATACTGGAGTCTCTACCTCCAAGAAGCCTTTCTCATCCAAGTAACGGCGCACCTCAAACGCCATTTTGTGGCGCAACTCAAGGTTCTTTCTTACGCAGTTGCGACGAAGGTCTAAGTATCTGTATTTCATACGAATATCATCGCCACCGTCGGTCTCGTCCTCGATAGTGAAAGGAGGAGTTACGGCTGCGTTGAGGATATTCATTTGGGCTACTTTAATTTCGATTTCGCCTGTAGGAATTTGTGTGTTTTTGCTTTGACGTTCAATGACTTCGCCTGTTACTTGTAGTACAAACTCGCGCCCTACCCCATTGGCTTTCTCCAGCAAAGCGTCTTGTTCTGCGCTGCCGTCGGATTGGAAGGCGAGTTGTGTGATACCATATCGGTCACGAAGGTCGATGAAAGTCATACCGCCCATTTTGCGGATTCGTTGTGCCCACCCTGCGAGGGTGACTGTTTTGCCTGCATCGGCGAGTCGAAGCTCGCCACAAGTGTTGGTTCTAAACATAATATATTGTGTAGTATAATTATTTCTATTTCAACTCTCCTCTACTCTCATCTGCACAAAAAGCCCGCAAAGGTACAAAAAAATACGCATATATGCAAATGTTATGCAAAATTCCTTACAAGCTCTCGCCGAAGTCCTCTTTGAACTTCGATACCAACTCCTCTTGCCAGTGACCAATCTCTTTGAGTCGTCCGAAGAAGAAACGTAGTACTTGTGGCTCCTCTACCCACTTCAATCCACCTATCAATTGGCGGTTATCCCACAGCCATTTCACGCGGTCTGCCACATACTTTATTTGCGAAAGTGTATATACACGGCGAGGCATTGCTAGTCGCATCAACTCTAGTTCCGCAAAGCGTTCTGTACCGTCTGGTTCGCGTTGCTCAGAGAGTGTTCCGCGCTCCATACCACGGATACCACCTGCGATATACAAGGCGGTTGCTACAGCCGCTGCTGGGTACTGATCATGTGGCATATCAGGCACAAACCCCTGACAATCAATGTGTGCACCCAATCCGCCCGCAGGCTTGATCATTGGTACGCCGTAGGCATCTAGCTCATTTACTAAGTAGTTGATAAACTCTGGTCCGTGGCTCAAATAATCCATGTCTAGCGACTCGTATAAACCTTCTGCCATGGCCTCAATGGAGCGCACGTCAATACCGCCGTAGGTCAAGAATCCCTCATACAATGGGATAAACTCCATCATACTCTTGATGAGTTCAGTATTATGGCTGATAATCGCACCACCGCGAGCAAAACCCAATTTACGCGCCGAGAAATAGATGATATCCATTTTGCCTGCCAGCAGGTGGTAAATCTCTTTTGGCGTCATGTATTTGCATTGCGCCTCGCGGGTCTTCATGAAGTAGATATTGTCTTGCAGCAAGGATGCATCCAATATACTTGGCACGCCAAACTCGTGGCATATATCGGCTACTGCCAGCATATTCTCCAAGCTAACTGGCTGACCACCAATCAAGTTCGTACCTGCCTCCACGCGCACATATGCCACTTTCTCAGGTCCGTATTCGGTAATCACGCGGCGCAACTCTTGCAAGTCCATATCGCCCTTGAATGGGTCATCGCTCTGTGGAATCAAACCTTTCTTATGCAGCACCTCCACCACTTCGCCGCCACAGCGAGTCACGTGGGCTTTGGTTGTCGTAAAGTGGAAGTTCATAATGGCAATCATGCCTGGTTTTACAAAGCGCTCTGCCAATATATTCTCGCAGGCACGACCTTGGTGCGCTGGCAATACATTGTCGGTGCCAAACACTTCTTTCATAGCTGCTTTCAGACGGTTGAAGGTCTCACTACCGGCGTAGCTATCGTCAGCCAAGTGCATTGCCGCTGTCTGACGGTCGGACATGGCGTTCACGCCCGAGTCGGTCAGCATATCGAGGTAGATATCTTTGTTTTGCAACAAGAAGGTGTTATTACCCGCCTTTTGAATAGCGCGAAGGCGCTCATCCACTGGCAATAGATTCAGCTTTTGTACCACGCGAACCTTGTGCATCTCCAATGGCACTTGGTTCTCTGATTTGTAGAATTTGACAGACATAATCGTATTTATTTTCAAATGAAGCTGCAAAAGTAGTAAAAAAGATATGAATACGCAAATAAATCAGAAGATTTTTTACACCCACTACCCTACTTTCATTGCTTTAAGCACTTGTGCAGCGATATAGCACTGCAGTTTAATATACTGTTTCTCGCCTTTTTTGGGCTTGTCCAATTGCTCCTCAAACAGTGTTTGCCAATATACCAATCGCTCAGGATCATTCATTTCTGCGATAGCTTGCTTCTGCGCCACTTTAAATAGCTCGCGATGAGAAGTGATGGCGGGCGACCAAGCTCCTTTGTGGAAATGATAGACATACATTTCTTTGGGACCGAGGCGGGGTGTGCCGTTTTTGGTTTTACCAAAGCATTTGCGACGAGTGACCATGACAGAGTCATTGCCACGATTGAGGCATTGTTTGCCACGCACCTCACTGACGGGTGCCATGTAAGTAACTTGTGACATAGATAGTTAAAGTTTTAAAAAAAAAGTAAAAGTGTTAGATATGATTTTAATAGGTTCTATGAGAGTAAGGAATTGTAAGGTTATTGTATGGTTATTGTATGGTTATTGTATGGTGCGTGCAGGGAATCTGTGGGCTATTGGCGACATGAGTTATAGACACATTATAGTTGGTTTAGCAATTTTCTGCAAAGATACAACAAAATTTTCAAATTTCCAAATTTTTCGAGCACTTTTTTCTAAAAAAGTAATCTACTTACAACTCAGTTCGCATAAAGAAATAAAAGGTAACCAAAACTAAGTATAAAAAGAAAAAGATCTCCCTGTTTCAGGGAGGTCTATTAGTTATAAAAAAGATAGAATTTAAGCCAAGAATGTATAGCCAATCCTAACCAATCTCCACTTCAGGATTGATCTTACGGATGAGTCCTTTGAGCACATCACCTGGTCCAAACTCATAGAAAGAGTCAGCCCCATCAGTTATCATCTGTTGAACCGATTGTGTCCAACGAACAGGCGAAGTCAATTGCTCCAACACTTGGCGTTGGATAGTATCCTTATCCATCTCGGCCTTAGCACTAACGTTTTGATATACAGGGCATTTTGGCGCATGGAAAGTAGTAGCCATGATAGCCGCTTGCAATCGCTCGGCTGCAGGTTGCATCAATGGCGAGTGGAAAGCACCACCTACGGGCAATTTCAAAGCACGCTTAGCACCCGCTTCCTTCAAAGCTTTGCACGCCGCATCTACTCCACTCAATGAGCCAGAGATTACCACTTGACCAGGGCAATTGAAGTTAGCTGCCACCACAATATCCTCAATACTACCACATACTTCCGCCACTTTATCATCAGCCAATGCCAACACGGCAGCCATAGTTCCTGGTTGTAATTCGCATGCCTCTTGCATAGCTTGTGCACGTTGGCTAACAAGGCGCAAACCATCTTCCCAATGCAACGCTTCGGCTGCTACCAAAGCAGAAAACTCACCCAGACTATGACCCGCTACCATATCAGGACGAAGAGTTGTCATCAAGCGAGCAGCTACAATAGAGTGTAGGAAAATTGCAGGTTGGGTGACACGTGTTTGGCGAAGAGCTTCATCTGTACCTTCGAACATTACTTCGGTAAGATTAAAGCCCAAAACTTCATTCGCACGCTGCATCATGGTGCGTGCCTCAGGATATGCGTCATATAGTTCTTTGCCCATTCCAGAGAATTGGGCACCCTGACCAGGAAATACAAATGCTGTCATCATTGTGTTGTGTAGTATTGTATAATGTAGAGCATTGTAGCACAATGCACAAAAAACGGTGCAAAGGTACTAAAAAAATATGATTTGACAAAATATCGTAAAGTTTTATTTATTTTACTTGCATATGTGCATTTTTTGTAGTACCTTTGTACCCAAATTGCGTATTATGCGCACACATGCACGAAATATTTTAAGAACAAAAAAGATATGGAACTCAGTGAACAAGAAGTAATCCGCAGAGAAAGTCTGCAAAAAATGCGTGATTTGGGTATCAACCCCTATCCTGCTGATGAGTATGTAGTTACAGGTTATTCTACCGATATCAAGGCCACTTTTGTGGATATAGAAGGCGAAGAAGAAGAGGAAATTGATGCCGAGTGGTACACGGGCAAACCAGTGCGTATTGCAGGTCGATTGATGTCGCGTCGTATCATGGGTAAGGCATCGTTCGTAGAGATTCAAGACTCTAAAGGTCGAATCCAAGTATATGTGAGCCGCGATGATATCCAAGCCCCTGTACCAGAGGGTGAGACAGCTACCACCGCAGAGCAACAGATGTACAACGTCGTATTCAAGAAGTTGCTCGATATAGGCGACTTCGTGGGTATCGAGGGCTTTGTCTTCCGCACACAGATGGGTGAGATCAGCGTACACGCACAAAAACTGACCGTGTTGGCAAAGAGCCTCCGTCCATTGCCTATCGTGAAATACAAAGATGGTGTGGCATACGACGGTTTCAACGACCCAGAACAACGCTATCGCCAACGTTATGTGGACTTAGTGGTGAACGAGGGTGTGAAAGATGTCTTCCTCAAGCGTGCAACCATCATCCGCACTATGCGTCAGGTGTTTGACGAAGCGGGTTATACTGAGGTGGAGACCCCAATGCTACAAGCTATTGCTGGTGGCGCATCGGCTCGTCCGTTCATCACGCACCACAACGCATTGGATGTGGATATGTATATGCGTATTGCTACCGAGCTCTACCTCAAGCGCCTCATCGTAGGTGGTTTTGAGGGTGTGTATGAGATTGGTCGTAACTTCCGCAACGAGGGTATGGACCGCACCCACAACCCAGAGTTTACCTGCATGGAGCTCTACGTGCAATACAAGGACTACAACTGGATGATGTCCTTCACCGAGCAATTGCTGGAGAAAATCGCCATCGCTGTCAATGGTACTACTGAGGTGAAGATTGGCGACAATATTGTGAACTTCAAGGCACCATACCGCCGTCTGCCTATCTTAGAAGCTATCCAAGAGAAAACGGGCTACGACCTAAGCACGATGACCGAAGATGAGATTCGTCAAGTGGCTAAGAAATACGGTGTAGAGGACACCGACAAGATGGGCAAAGGCAAACTCATTGATGAAATCTTCGGCGAGACATGCGAAGGTACCTTTATTCAACCAACCTTTATTACCGACTACCCTGTAGAAATGTCGCCACTAACCAAGATGCACCGCTCCAAACCAGGACTGACCGAGCGTTTCGAGCTGATGGTAAACGGCAAAGAGTTGGCTAACGCCTACAGCGAGCTCAACGATCCTATCGACCAATACGAACGTTTCGTGGAGCAAATGAAGTTGGCTGACAAGGGCGACGACGAGGCAATGATTATCGACCACGACTTTATGCGTGCATTGGAGTACGGTATGCCTCCTACATCGGGTATTGGTATAGGTATCGATCGCCTCGCTATCTTCATGACGGGACAACCATCTATCCAAGATGTACTCTTGTTCCCAACCATGAAGCCAGAGAAATAAAGCGTTGGCGCTTTATTTCTCAGTTTAGAGGACGCGCCTTTGGCGCTACAGTTTAAAAGTTTAAAGGCAAGAGTATATGAGAGTAGCTATACTAGGTTCAGGTAGTTGGGCGACAGCCCTTGCCAAGATAGTGATGCACAATGTACCAGAAATCAATTGGTACATCCGCAAACAAGAAACAATCGACGAGTTTATAGAAATTCGTCGAAATCCCAACCACTTGGAATGGGCATATTTTGACATATCGCGCATCAACTTCTCCGCAGATATCAACGCGGTAGTAGATCAATCCGATTTGATTATTTTGGCTATTCCTTCTCCTTATATCAAACAAAGTTTGGATGATATAAAGATTGATATGTCTCAAAAATGCGTCATATCCGCTGTGAAAGGAATGATCCCAGATGAGAATATGCTAGTGACTGATTATTTGCATGCACACTACAACATACCAGAAGAAAATTTAGGTGTGATTACTGGTCCATGTCATGCGGAAGAAATTGCATTGGAGCGCTTGAGCTATCTGACAATTGGTTGTAAGGATTCGGAAAAAGCCAACGAATGGCAACAGTTGTTCGACACGCCATACGTTCGCACCACCCCAAGCAATGATATGGAAGGATTGGAGTATGCGAGCATCATGAAGAATATCTATGCTATCGCGGCAGGCATATGCAAGAGTTTGCATTACGGAGATAACTTCCAAGCCGTATTGCTGACCAATGCGATGCATGAGATGATGCGTTTCGCCAAAGCTAAATCGGATATTCCACGCGACATTACAGATAGTGGTTATCTAGGCGATGTGTTAGTGACTGCCTACTCCAACTTCTCTCGCAATCGCCAGTTCGGACAAATGATTGGCATGGGATATAGCGTAAAAGCTGCGCAAACAGAAATGGAAATGGTGGCAGAAGGTTACTACGGCACGAAAGCCATTTGGCTTGCCAACCAAGATACACAAGTGGATTTACCTATTGTGGAAGCGGTATACCAAATTCTATATAATAGGAGATCTGCAAAAACAGTCATTCGAGAATTAACTAAAAAATTTCAATAAGCAAGATGAATAATATTCAATTTTCCTATGGTACAGCAGTTGCTGCAGAAGCAATCCATGCGTACAAACAGCAAGTAGCTCAAGCACAAGAGCAATTGGTAAATGGTACTGGTCTAGGCAATGACTTCCTCGGTTGGATGAACTTGCCAGCCGACATCCGTCCACAATTAGACGATATTCAAGCTACAGCAGACTTGCTGCGCAAAGAATGTGAAGTGATTGTATGCATTGGTATTGGCGGTTCGTATCTTGGAGCTAAAGCCGTGATTGATGCCCTGACCAGCAGTTTTGCATGGTTGGAAGGCGAGAAACCAGCCATCGTATATGCAGGACAAAACATCGGCGAGGACTACCTCTATGAGTTGCAAGCTCTCCTCAAGAACAAGAAGTTTGGTATCATCAGCATTTCCAAGTCAGGTACTACCACCGAGCCAGCGTTGGCATTCCGCCTACTGAAGACTCAACTGGAAGAGCAACAAGGCAAGGAAGCTGCTAAACGCCTCATTGTATGTATCACCGATGCCAAACGCGGTGCACTCCGCACATTGGCTACCCAAGAGGGATACAAGACATATGTGATTGAAGATAATATCGGCGGTCGTTTCTCTGTGCTTTCGCCTGTAGGATTATTGCCTATTGCTTGCGCAGGATTGGATATCAAGGCCCTGATTGATGGTGCAGAACAGATGATGCAACAATGTGGTATTACTACCCCATTCGAGGAAAACCCAGCAGCTATCTATGCGGCTGCACGCAATAGTCTTTATCAAGAGCAAGGCAAGAAAGTAGAACTATTGGTAAACTTCCACCCAAAATTGCATAACATCAGCGAATGGTGGAAGCAACTCTATGGCGAGTCTGAAGGTAAGGATGGCAAAGGTATCTTCCCTGCTAGTGTGGACTTCACCACCGACCTCCACTCTATGGGACAATATATCCAAGATGGCGAACGCCACTTGTTTGAGACAGTGATTTCGGTGCTTGAGCCCAATCACACAGTGCCTTTCCCACACGATGATGCTAACCTCGACGGTTTGAACTTCTTGGCAGGTAAGCGCGTGGACGAGGTAAATAAGATGGCAGAGTTAGGCACGATGCTTGCGCATATTGATGGTGGTGTACCAAATATGAAGATCACACTGCCTAAACTCAACGAATACTATATCGGACAATTGCTCTATTTCTTTGAGCGTGCGTGCGGTATCTCTGGCTATATCTTGGGTGTCAATCCATTCAACCAACCTGGCGTAGAGGCATACAAGAAGAACATGTTTGCTTTGCTCGACAAACCGGGCTACGAAGCAGAATCCGCTGCCATCAAAGCACGTTTATAAAATACTAGGCCCTCCTTGAGAGGTTGCTAGAAATAATAAAGGGACCGCAAACTGCAGTCCCTTTATTATTTGTAATAGGTTTAGTATGGTATCTCATATCGCCTTTTGTACTGTCTTCCACGCAAAAGTAAGGTATAACACTCGCGCTGCTAAGTGGGCAAAGTAGGCGATATAGATAGATATGACATCCAATATTTGATATGTCGCAAGATAACCTATTACAAATGCCAATGCTGCATAGACCATGCCATTGCGAATTTGCTTGCCTGCTGTAGCACCCGTATAAATACCATCCCACATAAATGCCAAGGTAGATACAATTGGCATAGCAATCAACCAACTAGTGTAATCGGCTAAACGCCCCAAAACAATGGAATCAGAAGTCATGGCACGATAAAATTCTCCCGACCAAAGGGCAAAAATCAACGTAAAGACTACACCTACTCCTAAAGACCAGACAAATAACAAACGAACAACACGAGATATATCTGATTTATCTTGGTTCTTGTTTCCTGACTCCTGACCCAAACCCACATATTTTCCCACCAACGCTTCACCTGCATAGGCAAAACCATCTACGAAATAGGAGAAGAGCATAAAGAGTTTCATCATGATGGTGCTGACTGCCAATTCCACATCACCATATTTAGCTGCCAACGAAGTAAAACCTACATAGACCACCAT
This sequence comes from Paludibacteraceae bacterium, assembly GCA_017503075.1. GTDB lineage: Bacteria > Bacteroidota > Bacteroidia > Bacteroidales > Paludibacteraceae > Colicola. The sequence goes on from JAFVTU010000001.1 coordinate 11,185, forward strand.
GAAGCATAATGAACGAATAAATATATTACCATTGAGCGTAAGCAAGCGACGCATGCCCTTCCCATCAAACGCCAAATGCCAAGGCGATAGCCCCTTCCAAAGATGGCGATATTTCGCTACTAGTATAATCGCAGCCACTGTCAAACCAGTAAATTGTGCGACCACCGTTCCTAATGCCACACCCAATGCGCCCATTGGCGTATAGACTGCCAACACATAACTGACCACCATATTCACCACATTGACTACAATATCCGTAACCATTGGGCTAATAGTATCTTGCATACCAATAAACCACCCCTTGAAAGCCATCAGCGACAAAGTGGCTGGGGCAGCCCATACACGAATAAAGAAGTACTCACGTGCAAAACTCGCTACCTCAGGAGAACACGGTACTAACATCAATACCAAATTCACAAACAGCCACTGAATCAGCCAGATAAGTATGGCACCTATCAGCGCTATACCTATACTTTGGCTGAAAAGTCGTGCACACTCCACCCTATCTCCACGACCAAAAGCTTGCGCCGTCATACCACTTGTTCCTACGCGCAAGAAGCCAAAATTCCAATAGAGCAAATCAAACAGCATCGTGCCGATAGCTATACCGCCAATAGCAGTAGCATTGGAGATATGACCTACAATAGCCGTATCCACCAATCCAACCAATGGAATGGTGATGTTTGCTAAAATGCTTGGAATAGCAAGGCGCAATATTTGATAATTAAGTGACTGTGATTTCATGGCACAAAGGTACAAAAAAAAATGCACATACACAAACGGTATGCGCATTTTCCAATACTTTTCAATATCCGATATTCGATAACCGATACCCGATAACCGATACCCGGATTAACTATACAAGAATCGTTTGATACTACGCTTTGGAGTCTTCTCGAACTCTTTCTCTACCACCTCAATAGCAGTCACTTGGCTATATTGAGGCAATTGCTTATTAAGCTCCTGACGATTGCTATCCATCACCTCAAAGATATTTTTGCCAGCCAATTGCTTTTTAGCTGCCTCTGAGTTGTCTGGATAAACCAATGCTACCAATTTTTGGTCGCGTTGCACTACCACTGACTCTAGTACGAATGGCAAACTATTGAGTTTGTCCTCAATCTCCTCTGGGTAAATATTTTGTCCGCTAGGACCAAGCAACATATTCTTGCTACGACCGCGAAGGAAGAGGTTACCCTCTTTATCAATGATACCTAGGTCACCCGTACGCATCCATCCATCTTCGGTAAACGCTTCTTTAGTGGCTTCTTCGTTCTTATAGTAACCCATCATCACGTTTACGCCGCGTACTTGCAACTCACCCTCTTTGGTAGCAGGATCTTCCGAGTCAATACGCATTTCCATGCCCACAATACCTTTACCGCATGAGCGATATACATACTTGTACCAATCTTCGTAAGTGATAAGCGGAGCGCACTCGGTCATACCATAACCTACGCAATACATGAAGTGCATATCATGCATACATTTCTCCACTTCCTCGTTGAGTGCTGCACCACCAATAATCAAGAAACGCAACTTACCACCGAAGGCTTGCAACAAAGTATTACCCACTTTCTTATGCAATAGTTTGTTGATACCTGGCGTTTTCCAAAGTACTTTCATCAATGGTTTATTGATTACAGGCAACACTTTACCCTTGATAATCTTCTCGATAACCAAAGGTACAGTCAAAATCATAAATGGATGCACTTGTGCAAATGCGCGCATCAAAACCGATGGAGTTGGTGCTTTGGTCAAGAAATACACCTCTGCGCCATCGCATACTTGGTACAAGAACTCAAACATCAAACCAAACATATGCGCGATAGGCAACATACTCAGCACTTTATCACCTGCTTGGTGAGGAATACGTTTCACAGCAAAGTCGATATTTCCACTCAAGTTCTTATGGCTAATCATCACGCCCTTAGGATTACCAGTCGAGCCAGAAGTATAATTGATCAATGCTAATTCATTGATATTGTCAGTAGGATAATTCAAATCCTCTGCCTTCACGCCATTTGGGTATTCTTTCTTAAATACCTCATCCACAGCAGCGTACTTCTTCTCCACCTCTTCGGATGCAGCATGTTTCAACGAGAAATCATCCATGAATACCATTGCTGTTAGACCAGGCATTTCGTTGGCATCAACCTTCTTCAACACATTAGGTCCTACATATAGCAACTTTGCCTCAGAGTGGTTAACCAATGCATGCACGCCTTCAGCAGTAAAGTCTGGCAGAATACTTACAGCAACTGCCTTATAAGTCTCAACAGCCAAGAATGTCAAACCCCAATTAGCGCAGTTGCGACCGCAAAGTGCAATCTTATCGCCTTCCTTAAGACCCAGTTCGCGGAAAGTAGTGTGCAAACGAGCTATTTCGTTCGCCACTTCACCATATGTATACGATGTATTACCATCTAAATCCTTCATTGCCAACACGTCCCACTTGTTGACAATCGTGTTTTGGAGATACTCCAAATAATGTTTTAATTCCATATTATTTGTATTTTATGAATTATCGGCTGCAAAGATACTATATATTTTTCGAACACGCGTTCAAAAATATACAATTATGTTATTTTTTTTGAAATATAATATATTTTTTTTTATAAAATGTATAAAAAATTAAGATTTTTGCTTCTTTATTAATTTATATAGGTAATTATATTGTTGTGGAAACATATCAAAATTGATAGGAACACTACTTCTGCCAGGATCCCATCCATCTTTTATATGAAGGAACATCTGAGCAGTAGTCTCAATTTGCACATCACCACGTATCTCGCCCGCGCGCATACTATTTTTAATAGCTTGTATCCACAAACTCAATTCGTGTTCATACAACTTACGGGCTTTTTTATGTAGTTCAGGAAAACGACTATATGCAGTGTACATCACTGTCACCACATTTGAAATATTGATATTTTTATTTTCAACTAGATTGTAGATATCTTGTAACTGATTGATGTAGTACAACATAGTATCTATCATCTCAGGGATGGTATCAGTATCCTTTACTCTACTCAAGGCACGTTGTTTAGGTTGGATAAGATACATACTTACAGCCTCCTGAAATAGTTCCTCTTTATCCTTAAAATAGTAATACAACGTACCACGCCCCATGTTCAACGCTGCTTGCAAGTCTGTGATTGACACATTGGCATAGCCCTCGATCATATACAATTCGATTGCTTTCAGCAGTATTTTTTCTCGTCTATCTTCTACCATAATGCATTCGATTTTATGCTTTTTCGGCTGCAAAGGTATTAAAAATATTTTATACTCGCAAATTTTTTTGCAAAAAACTGAACGTTTGTTCGAAAATAATGCACTACTTTTGTCGCCGATTTGGTACAGAAATTGTAGTAATATTAATAAAAACTATTTTAATATGAAAATCAAGAATACAAATATACTGATCACGGGAGGTGCATCAGGAATAGGAAAAATAATGGGGCGTCTTGCTCTGGAGAAAGGCGCGAAGTCACTGATTATATGGGATATCAATCCAGATAACCTCGAGTCCACCAAAGCCGAGTTTGCCACTTTAGGCACGGTCTTTACCTATGCCGTGAATGTGGCAGATAGCGATGCGGTCATCGCTGCATACCAACGTGTAAAAGAGGAGTGTGGCAATGTGGACATACTCATCAACTGCGCAGGTATTGTTCGCGGTAACAATACGTTTGACCACCAAACTATCCAAGATATCCGCCTCACGATGGACGTCAATACTGTCGCACCCATGGTGCTCACCTTGCAAGTATTGCCCGATATGCTCAAGCGCAATCGTGGACATATCTGCAATATTGCTTCGGCAGGAGGCATGTTAGGTAACCCTAAAATGTCGGTCTATGGTGCTAGCAAATGGGCAGTGATCGGTTGGAGTGAGAGCATGCGCATCGAATTACAGCAACGCAAAGCTAATGTACATGTGACCACCGTCGCACCTTACTTCATCAGCACGGGCATGTTCCAAGGTGTGCGTTCTATCTTCCCTATCCTCAAGCCCGAACCAACGGCAAAGAAGATTATCCGTGCCATCGAACGCAATACCATCTTTGCAGGCATACCTTTTGGCTATCATTTCATACGTTTCTGGCAAGCTATTCTGCCATTGCGCGTATTCGACTGGCTCTTTGGCACAGTTTTTGGCATCTATCGTACAATGGATAATTTCACAGGACGTAAATAAATATACTTATGCAACAATATATTTCCACCACTCGACAAAAGCAAAAAGCTTTCTTCCACTCTGGCGCTACCCTTGCGCTACCTTTCCGCAAGCAAATGCTTCGCAAGTTATCCGACGCCATGCACCAATATAAGAAGCCACTTGCTGAAGCCCTTTGGACAGACTTGCACAAGTCCTACGAGGAGGCATACCTCACCGAACTAAGCATTGTCTATGGTGAGATACGCAATCACCTCAAGCATATGCGCCGTTGGGCGCGCCCCGAACGCAAATGTTCGCCTATTGCGATTATGCCTGCTACCAGCAAGGTTATCAAAGAGCCGCTTGGCAATACGCTCATCATTGCGCCATGGAACTACCCTGTGCAATTGCTGCTCAACCCATTGGTAGGTGCCATTTCTGCTGGCTGTACAGCCATGCTCAAGCCCTCGCCATACGTACCACACGTATCGGCAGTACTCACTGAGATGATTCGCGCCACTTTCCCCGAGGAGTATATCGCTATTGTTGAGGGAAACCGTCAGGTTAATCAAATGCTGCTTGCTGAGCGATGGGACTTAATATTCTTCACAGGCAGCCCTTCGCTAGGAAAGATGGTCATGGAAGCAGCCTCGAAGCACCTCACTCCTGTTGTGCTGGAGTTGGGTGGCAAGAGTCCATGTATCATTGACAAGTCCGCCGACCTTAAAGTGGCAGCCAAACGCGTGGCATGGGGCAAAGCCCTCAATGCAGGACAAACATGTATTGCACCTGATTATCTGATGATTCATGAGGACGTAAAAGATAAGTTCCTCAAACTATTGGTCAAAGAGTGGAAACACCTACTAACCAAAGACCCACAAAAGGCAAAACACTTTGTCCGCATCGTCAGCGACAAAGCATTGGAGCGTTTGATTGGCTATATGGATAATGGAACTATTTATCATGGCGGTAAGTACGATAAGGAAACACGCTACCTCAGCCCAACCATACTGACTAATGTATCGGAGGACGCTCCAGTGATGCAAGAGGAGATTTTCGGTCCAATCTTCCCCGTGCTGACATTCAAGGAGATTGATGAGGTTATCACTTTTGTTACCGACCGTGAGAGGCCATTGGCATTGTATTATTTCGGCACCAATGGCGATTATGTATTGCGCCACACATCTTCAGGCGGTGCTTGTGTGAACGATGTGATTATGCACATAGTGAATCACGACGTGCCCTTTGGTGGTGTAGGCAATTCGGGCATGGGGGCATATCATGGCAAGGAGAGTTTCATGACTTTCTCTCACCGCCGTTCGGTAGTCTCTACCCCAACCTTCGTGGACATGCCTTTCCGCTACATGCCGTATAAGCTATTCAAACTCATAAAGAAAATGGTGTAGCAATTTTGCTACACCATTCCCAAAACCATAAACACTAAACGCACTACTGCGCAAAATACTTCCACAGTGGCGCAGCATGCAGTGCCTGAACTATCTCTCCCGTTTCTAGCAGTTGCTTCACTTCCTCCCGCTTCAGCACATGCACTCGGATATCTTCTGTAGGCTCTTGATGTTGATCTCGCAATCGCTCTACTTCCGTCGCTAAGAACGTATAACTCAGATTCTTATGATTAGTTGGGTTAGGCGATAAGGTCATAAATAGTTGCCACTCTCCCCCACCAAATCCTGTCTCTTCGCTTAGTTCCCTCTGGGCGGCTTGCAAAGGTGTTTCGCCTGGGTCAATCACACCTGCCACCAATTCATAATGCGTCTCTCCTAGACCATGACGGTATTGATCTTCCATCACAAAATCGCCATCCTTGGTAATCGCTATCACATTGATCCAATCGGGAAAATCCAACACAAACCATGTCGGAATCTGCTTACCCGAAGGCAACTCCACCAACTCTTGGCGCACATTCAACCATGGACCAAGATTCAATATATTCTCCGACTTGAGTACTTTCCAAACTCTATTTTCTAGTTTCTCAATCATATCAAAATATTTTCAGTTTACGAATCAATCTAAGCACACATGTAGGTATCAATGCCACAAAAAACAGCAATATACTATTCCACACACCAGGCACCGAAACTTTTGCCCTACCCTTCATCATTGCTCTCACACCACGGCGAGCTAAATAATCAGGTTGTACGATATAGCCCAACACCAATCCCATCTTTGTGAGCCACGGACGAATATTGTACAATCCCGTATTGATAGCTCCTGGAGTGACGTTGGTCACATATACTCCTTTTTCTTTCAATTCGATATGCACCGAACGGGTGAAGTTGCTCAAAAACGCTTTGGTTGCACCATAGGTGCTCAAACGTTGCACGGCAATATCCGCAGTGATGGAACACATATTGAGGATATATCCTTTGCCTCGTTTCACCATGTCTTGAGCGAAATGGTACATCAACATAGCGGGCGTATGCATGTGTAGGTTAAAGATGAGTTGGTTAAAGGCCTCTGAGTCAGCCAAGAAATCGCAATCGTGATATACCCCTGCGTTGTTGATGAGTACTTCTACTTGTATGTTTGCTGCCTTGCAATAGTCGTATAGTTCTTTGGCAGCATCTTGTACTCCCAAATTGCGAACCAACGAAACCACCTCCACACCAAAATCTTGGCGAAGAAGCAGTGCTTTGTCGTGTATTGCTTCTTCATTGCTGACTATGAGTAGTTTGTATCCTTTCTGTGCCATTATTCGGGCATATTCATACCCACAACCCGAACTAGCTCCTGTAACTAATGCAAACATATATGTACGTATTTACGAACAGAATATCAATACTAGCAATTGCCCCGCCATCACACGCAGAAACATCGTCAACGGATATACCGTAGCATATACCACCGATGCTTGGTCATTGTGCGACGAAAGACTCTCCGCATATCCTAATGCTGGCGCACCAGTCATAGCACCTATCAACAGACCCACCACCTTAAAGAAGTTGATCTTCATTCCTTTATAGGCTATCAATCCTACGACTACGAGCGGTATCATGGTAATCAACACACCATACACCACCCACATATACCCCCCATCCAAAATGGTATTCACGAAGCCATCACCTACGCTCAATCCCACTGCTGCCAAAAACATTGTTAAACCCACCTGACGCAACATCATATTGGCACTTGTCGTGGCAAATGTCACCATACTATAATACGGACCAAAACGACCAATCAACAATGCTACTATCAGTGACCCACCTGCCAAACCCAACTTGAAGGACTGGTTCATACCTGGTATCGCAATTGGCAGAGAGCCCAACAATACACCCAAGAAGATGCCAAAGAAGATGGGCATCAAGTTAGGCAAATCCAAACGCTTGAGCTCATTACCAAACATCTCCGCCACATGGCGTACATCTTCCTTATCGCCCACCACCATAATACGGTCGCCCAGTTGCAATACGAAATCTGGAGTTGCCAACAACTCTACACCCGCACGATTAATACGTGTGATAGTGGCATGATAGCGGTGACGAACGTCAAAACTGCTCAATCGCTTGCCATTACACTCAGTGCGAGTCACCACCACGCGGCGCGAAATCAAGTGGTCGGAGCGTTCGCGACCACGAAAACCGTAATGCGTCACCTCACCTAATACCTGCAAGTCTTTCTCATGACGCTTATCACTCACGATACGAATCACATCATTGGGATACAATACAGTACTACCATCCACCAGTTCATCGCGACCATCTGCACGGGTCACACGGCTCACCAACAGATTATCCACACCACACAGGGCATGCAACTCTTTCAACGTGATGGCAGAAGCCACCGATAAACGAATATCCACGCAAATAGGATCATCATCCGACACATGTTCCTCGCGCAATTTAGCATCCTCTTCACGTAAGTTCACACGGCAGCAAAAACGTATCAACTCAAACGACAATATCAAACCCACGATACTGAGCGGATAAGCCAAAGCATAACCCATCGCTATATCGGGCGACACTTCACCCATCATATCTGCTGCCGTCTGTTGCACTGCACCCAGCGAAGGGGTGTTCATCACCGCACCCGACATGATACCCGCCATGGTCGTCATCTCAATACCTGTGATATAGTGCAGAGCGATGGTAATACCACAACCCAGCAACACGATTGCCACTGCCAACATATTCAATCGTAACCCACTCTTGCCAAAGGGTGAGAAGGAAGGTCCAACTTGCAAGCCGATGGAATAGACAAAGAGTATCAGTCCGAAGTTCTTGGCAAAATGGCTAACCTGCGGATCAATCGTAATGCCAAAAGACGAGAAGATAATACCCACAAACAGTATCCACGTGATACCAAGCGAGAAGTTTTTGATACGCAAATGTTCCCCTGCCCACAGACCAAGGCATACAACCAATGTGAGCAACACAATAGATTGCGTCACCGAAGGTACTAAAAACAATTCTCGTATATATTCCATATTTGTGTTTAGTGAACGCCCTGCGGGCTATTGTTTAGTGTTTAGTGATTTGATTAGTTCTACCAAAGCAGCAGTGACTGCACGCTGGGTGATTTGTTCGCGTTCACGCGCAACACCAAATTGATAACACTCTGCCGTCGTACCATCGGGTGTAGCCCATGCTATCCATACTGTACCTACGGGCTTGTCTGGTGTACCGCCTGTTGGACCAGCTATACCTGATGTGGCTATTGCATAATCCGTGTTCATTAGTGCGCGAACACCCTCGGCCATCTCACGAACAGTTTGTTCGCTTACCGCACCGTATTTTTCCAATGTGTCATGCTTCACGCCCAGCACTTGCTCTTTGATTGTATTGTCGTATGCCACTACCGAACCCATATAATATGCCGATGCGCCCGACTGCGCATTGAGTGCGGCTGCCAAACGGCCACCTGTGCAACTCTCTGCCGTGGCAATGGTCTGATGACGCGCTTTGAGTTGATTGCCCAATATCGTCTCCAAAGGCAGATCTTCGGTGGCTATCAGATAGTCTGCTATCAGTGGCTTGAGATTGGCTAATTGCTGCTCTATTTCTTCGTTGCTTGCTTCTCCATAACTACTCAATCGCAAGCGAATAATGCCATCTTTGGGCAAGTATGCCAAATGCATTGATTGTGGCAAAGCATTCTCCCATTCCTCAATACGGATAGCCAACGTCGATTCCGCTATGCCATACAACATCATCGTGCGATGAATAATCTCACCGCTCACCTCTAACCTCTCACCTTTAACCTTTAACCTTATATACGGCATTACCTGCTCTGTCATCGCAATCTTCATCTCATACGGCACACCGGGCATTGCAAAAAGGAATTTTGAATTTTGTCCCTCGCCTCTAACCTCTAACCTTTCCCCTCTAACCTCATTCTCAAACACCATAATCGGTGCGCTACCTACCCGATTAGGCAGTATGGTAGCCGATTCGGGAACGAGCCATTGGGTAGCAGTTAAGCGATTGAGCACATCAGGGCGCTCCTTATACAACTCGTGTATATGCTCACGCACGCGCGAATCTTCCACCAGTGTAGTGCCAAAATATTCGCACATGACGTGCTTGGTGATATCATCTTTGGTAGGACCTAATCCTCCTGTGGTCAGGACAATATCTGCACGCGAGAAGGCCTCGTCTAATGCCTTCAGTATATGTTCTCGGTCGTCGTGCACAGATGTGATTTGGTAGAGTTCAATCCCTGCCTCATTGAGTCGCTGTGCCATCCATGCCGAATTGGTATCCACCACCTGCCCAATCAGCAATTCATCGCCTATTGTAATTATTTCTGCTCGCATTGTTTTTTCCATTCAGAAGCGACTAACGAAAGTTCATCATACCACTCTTGTCCAAAGCGGCGAATAAGTGGTTCTTTCAGAAATTGATAGATAGGCAGATGCAGTTTCTTGCCCAATTGTCGTGCGCAATGGCAAATATCCCAACGATGGTACTCCACCCCAATCATATCGCCCACTTTGTTCAATCGTATAGGATATAAATGACAAGAGATAGGTTTTTTGAAATCAATCTTGCCTGCGTTGTATGCTTTTTCTATCAGGCAGTAGCACCACCCATTGTGGTCAGTTCGGGCGAAGACACAGTCTTTGTCGTTAACGATAGAAGTCACTTTTTCGCCTGAAGGGTCGAGGTACGATAACCCTTGTGTTTCTACTACAGCACGTGCTTCTTTAGTCATGTCGGGCAGCAGTATAGGTAGTATCTCGCGTATTTTCTCCTCTTCTTCATCGGTCAGTGGCGCGCCAGCATCGCCTTCTATACAGCAACACCCGCGACATTTATCCAAATCACAACAAAAGTCTTTCTCCAAGACATCCAAACTAACTAATGTATTCTGAATCAAAAACATATTTTTGTGTTTAGAGAACGCGCCATAGCGCTACCTGTTGAGTGTTTATAGGATTCCTTCAAGAAAAATTTTCACACCAATAAGAATAAGTATCACTCCACCGAGAATTGTTACATTCATTCTCAGTCGAGCGCCTACTAAATGACCAATAACAAAACCCGTCATAGAAAACAAGAAACATGTCGCTGCTATAATGCCCACAGCTATCCACAATACTTCTGGATGAGGAATAAAAATCACACCTGTTGCCAAAGTATCCATTGATGTGGCAAATGCCAATGACAACAAACCCAAGAAAGAGAAATCGGCTAAATGCGTTTCATCATTGTCCTCTTTCAAGGAATCGTAAATCATCTTTCCACCAATAAAACCAAGCAATAGCAGTGCTATCCATGGCGCAAAGCGCTCGAAGAACGAGGCAAACAGACTGCCAGCGAAATAGCCAATCAGCGGCATGCCCGCATGGAACACGCCGAAGAGCAATGCCATAAGCATGGGTTTGATATAGCGAGGCACATAGCCATGAGGCGAAGTCAATCCCTTGCACACCGATACGGCAAAGCAATCCATGGCAAGACCTATAGCTAACAGTATGATTGTGAGAATACTCATCGTTTGGTGCGATAGCGAGCGGCTACTTTGCCTTTGGCGATGTTGGTGAGCTTGGTCTTGACGAACTGACGACGGATAGGCGAAATACGGTCAGTAAAGACATGCCCCTCAAGGTGATCATACTCGTGCTGGATGATACGAGCAGCAAAACCATCATAGGTCTCCGTATGCTCGGTGAAGTTCTCATCCATGTAGCGAATCGTGATGCTGGCAGGACGGATGACATTCTCGGATATACCAGGCAACGAAAGACATCCCTCGGCGAAAGTGGCATCATCTTCGCTTTCCTCTATAATCTCTGGATTGATAAAGACCTTCTTAAAATCCTGACACTCAGGATAATCTTCTGCCAATTCAGTACCATCCACAATAAACAATCGGATGGATTTGCCAATCTGCGGTGCAGCCAATCCACAACCCTCAGCTACAGCAAGCGTATCCCACATATCGGTGAGCAATTGCTTGAGATCAAGCGATTCGGGAGTAATGTCTTCTGTGGGCTTGCGCAACACAGGTTGACCGTATAAATATATTGGTAAAATCATTGTGTTTAGAGTTTAGTGAACGCGGCAGAGCCGCTACTGTTTAGTAATTAGTGAAGGCTATCCAAATATCCTTCGAGAATGATGCAAGCAGCTAGTTTATCCACCACGGATTTGTCTTGGCGTTGGCTTTTCTTCATTCCGCCCGCAATCATGGCTTGGTGGGCAATCACCGAAGTGAAGCGCTCGTCATATTCCTTCAAAGGCATATTGGGAAACACTTTGCGAAAGCGGTTGATGAAAGGTTGGATATACTGCATTGACTCAGAGTCTTCGCCATTCATCTGGTAGGGATGTCCAATCACTACCTCATCCACAGTCTCTTTTGCGAAATAATCCTTCAGCCATGCTTCCAATGTATGCGTGGGGATAGTAACAAGCGGATTAGCCGTTATGCGGAGCATGTCCGTAACGGCTAATCCTGTTCGTTTGCGTCCATAGTCAATTGCTAGGATGCGTCCCATATATTAGTCAGCCAAAGCCTCGTACTTATCGTTCATACCAAGACGGTAATAGAGCGAACGCAGCGAGTGCTTGAAGCTCTCATTATCTGGCTCCAATTCGTATGCCTTCTCAAAGTAAGGCAATGCATTTTTGTAAGCAGCATCAATCTCTACTTTTGCCTTAGCATATGCTGTGTTATCCAAGTATGTAGCATCTTCGTTAAGTTTGTTGCCAAGATCTACATATGCGAAGCCTAAACTCTCAAGGAAGAGTGCGTTGTTTGGCTCCAACTCAATTGCTTTTGCAAAAGCTGCAAATGACTCATCGAAACGACCAATACGAGCCAAGATTGAACCCTTAGAGTTGTAGTATTGACCTACGTTTGGCTCACGGTTGATAGCAATATCCAAATACTCAATCGCATTATCCTCTTGACCAGAGTTGATATAGAGGTTGATGAGGTTTTGCATAAACCATGGCTCCTCTGGGAAGAGGTCAATACTTTTCTTAATCGACTCTACAGCCTTTGCAGTATCGCCTTGCTCAATATAAATTTGATAAATATACTCGTTAGCGAAGATAATCTCTTTGCGAAGAGCATTCTTGTTAGCATGTTCGCTATTCATACGGTCTAATGTAGCAATAGCATCACCATAGCGCTTTGCCTCGTATGCGAAACGACCTGCATAATACATGCATGTGTAGTAGCTAGTATCACGAACCAATTCAGCCAATGCCTCAGGATTATCCTGATAAATCTTCATATCAGGGATATTGCAGTGGGTGATAAACAAATCATATGCCATAGATGGATCGTTGTTCTCATATGCTGTAAAACCTGCAATAATCAATGGTTGGTGTAGGAAATACTCATGCATTTTGGGCAAGATATTTTTTGGAGTACGAGTATCATACTTTGCTCGACCTTTCTTGTCATAAGTAGGTATTTGTGATAGGTCATATGCCTTTGCCCAATAGTTTACTGACTCTTGCACAGCTGCACCCCATTGCATAACATCAATATTACGACCCATCTGACGGTTCAAGTTGGTATTATCAAACTCTTTGTAACCTACATATCCTGCTACATACCAAGTGTTAGCCTGGTCTTTAGTTTCATCGTTGACCAATGCATCCTCGATTGCTGCGCGAGCACCTGCATAATCTGGAGTCTCTGCATCTGCTAAATTACGAGCCTTGCTCACATTGCTTTTTTGTGCAAAGCAGCCTGTACCTATCAGCACAAGGGCTGCAAGAAAAATTGATTTTTTCATTTTATAAAAGGTTTTGTTTGTTATTCTATTGAATTTTGAGTTTCTTCAGTTGCCATTTCTGGAGTTGCCTCTGTGTCTTCTACGACCTCTTCAACTTCTTCTTTTGGTACGGTGCAACCGAACATGAGCGTATCGTTGCGCTTTTGGAGTTCAATGAGTTTCACGCCTTGTGTTGCACGGCCCAACACGCTTATCGCGCTCATTGCCATACGGATAGCTGTACCTGACTTAGTAATCAACATCAAGTCTTGCTCATCTGTAACTGCCTCAAGACCAATCAGATTACCAGTCTTATCAGTAAGATTCATCGTCTTCACACCTTTACCGCCACGGTTGGTGATGCGATAGATAGCTTCACCGTTATCATCATCCAGAGCAGTACGTTTGCCATACCCCTTCTCCGAGATTACGAGCACAGTCTCCTTACTACCTTCCTCCACACAAATCATACCAATAGCGCGATCCTTGCCATCTTCATCTAATTTTATAGCACGTACACCCGTAGCTGTACGACCCATAGGACGGATAGTATTTTCAGGGAAGCGAACCAACTTTCCATTGTACGAAGCCACCAACATTTGACTATTGCCATCGGTTAGTGTCACGCGAATCAAGCGATCATCTTCGCGCAAGCCCAATGCAATAATACCATTGGCACGTGGACGGCTATATGATTCCAATGTAGTCTTCTTCATCAAACCGTTCTTGGTCGCAAAGATTAGATAGTGGTTTTGGACATATTCTTGGTCATTCAAGTTCTTCACGTGGATGAATGCACATACTTTATCGCCCTTTTGAATATTGATCATATTCTGCAATGCGCGACCCTTCGATTGACGATTACCCTCTGGAATCTCGTACACCTTAATCCAGTACAAACGACCTTGCTCCGTGAAGAACATCATGGTTGAGTGCATATTTGCTTGGTGCACATACTCAATAAAGTCCTCATCACGAGCTGCACTCGCCTTCGCGCCTACACCACCGCGACCTTGCTGACGGAATTCGGTCAATGGAGTACGCTTGATGTAGCCTAGGTGTGAGATAGTAATCACCATATCATCGTCGGCATACATATCCTCTGGATTGAACTCTGTAGCCATCTTAATGATACGAGTGCGACGCTCATCTGCATATTTTTCCTTCACCTCAACTAATTCATTCTCAATTACTTCATAACGCATAACTTCACTAGCCAGCAATGCTTGCAAGTGTTGGATTAGCTGTTGCAATTTCTCATATTCTTCTTTCAACTCCTCAATCTTCAGACCTGTCAATTGCGACAAACGCATATCCACTATCGCCTTCGATTGCAAGTTATCCAAACCGAAGCGAGCCTCCAAATTAGCTTGTGCATCTGCTGGAGTACGGCTTGCGCGGATAATCTTCACCACCTCATCGATGTTATCCACAGCTACAATCAATCCCTCCAAGATATGTGCACGCTCTTCAGCTTTTCTAAGCTCAAACTTTGTACGACGAACCACCACTTCCATGCGGTGCTCAATAAAGTTCGCCACCATATCATGTAGGTTCAGCAACTGTGGACGACCTTTCACCAATGCAATACTGTTCACAGAGAAACTTGATTGCAATGCTGTGTACTTATACAATTTATTCAGTACTACTTGTGCATTTGCATCACGTTTAATCTCTATAATAATGCGTACATCGCTCTTAGATTGATCGCTAATACCCGAGATTCCTTCGATTTTCTTATCATTTACCAAGTCGGCAATATTCTTCACCAAGTCAGATTTCACCACACCGTATGGTAACTCACCTATCACGATGCGCTCACGACCATTATCCTCGGTCTCAATCTCTGCTTTCGAACGAATCACAATGCGACCACGCCCCGTCTCATACGCATCGCGCACGCCTTGATAACCGTATATTGTACCACCTGTTGGAAAATCTGGCGCTTTGATATACTCCATCAATTCTGCCACACTGATTGGCTCCACCTCTGGATTATTCACGCGTTCTACTGCATTCCTCACATATGCTACACAGCCGTCAATTACCTCGCCTAAATTGTGCGTAGGCATATTCGTTGCCATACCCACGGCAATACCACTAGCACCATTCACCAATAAGTTAGGGAAACGACATGGCAACACCACTGGCTCGCGCAACGAGTCGTCAAAGTTTGGCTGCATATCCACTGTATCTTTCTCAATGTCACGGAGCATCTCCTCCGCCAATTTAGACAAGCGTGCCTCTGTATAACGCATAGCGGCTGCACCATCGCCGTCCACCGAACCGAAGTTACCTTGACCATCTACTAGTACACTACGCATGTTCCATGGCTGCGCCATACGAACCAATGTACCATAGATACTACTATCACCGTGTGGGTGGTACTTACCCATTACCTCACCCACAATACGAGCAGATTTCTTAGTTGGCTTATCGCTTGTATTACCCAACTCGTGCATACCAAATAGTACGCGACGGTGTACAGGTTTAAAACCGTCACGCACATCGGGCAATGCGCGTGCCACAATTACACTCATCGAATAATCGATGTACGAGGTTCGCATCTCCTCGTCAATCTTTACAGGAATAATTCTGTCGTTCTCAATCATATATTTAAGTTTCTATTTATTTTCTTTATTCTGGCGTCGCCATTTGGCGACAAAGGTACAACTTTTTTTTTATTCCACCAAATTTTTTGTGCGTTTTTTTGCTTTTTATTGTTTTTTATGCATTATCCGATTTTTTACCCTCATCTTCTTAAATCGCAAATTCTTAACGTTTACGCCAATTTCCCATTACCTTACACATAACCGCGCACGCTCGCGCGCGTAACAACCATAAACCACACTACACCATCATATACCACCAGCATTAATTAGTAATTACATAGTTATTAGTTAGTGATTAGTTAGTTATTAGTTAGTGATTGCTAATATTTTGCTAGTATAATTTGCATATTTCCGCAAAAAGTACTACCTTTGTACGCGATAATAATAAGGCTATGCCAGAGATACTCCTGCATTACATATGGCAGAAGCGCATTTGGGCAGGTTTTCCGCAAACAACAACAGATGGAAAGCCTATTGAAGTTGTGTCTGTAGGGCAATACAACATACACGCAGGACCAGATTTCAGCAATGCACATATTCGCATTGATGGACAAGACTGGGTGGGAAATATCGAGATACATGTATGTGCTTCCGACTGGTATAAGCATCGCCATCATATGGATGCTGCATACGACACCACTATTTTGCATGTGGTAGCTAAAGCCGATAAACAAACCCTCAACTCGCGAGGAGAACACATTCCCCAATGTCAGTTACAATATCCGCACAACAAGGATTATCTCACAGACCTTTTTAATCACAATTCACTAGAGCATATTCCTTGCTACAAGCAATTAGCACTAGATCCTACTCTTTTGACTGAAAATTGGAAAACTATTTTGTTGCAAAAACGACTAGAGGCCAAACGCGATTCTATTATGCAACTACTCGCCATCACACAACAAAGTTGGGCTCACGCTTTCTATATTACACTCGCACACAATTTTGGCTTTCACACCAATGGTTTGCCTTTCGAGTTGCTAGCTTTACACACTCCACTTTCATGCCTGCTCAAACATCGCAATAGTCTCTTCCAAATCACTGCTATCCTACTTGGGCAATCTGGACTCCTTAACCCTAAAACACTGACAACCAATGAACATAATGCACTCTGGAGTGAGTATTGCTTTTTACAAAAGAAATTCTCACTTACGCCTCTGCAAGCAAGTCAATGGAAGATGGCTCGAATGCGTCCTCAGTCCGCGCCCGAAGTGCGAATACGGCAGTTTGCGCATTTACTTTTCCAGTCGGAGCATATATTTGCACAACTAATGGATGCACAGACTATGGAAGAGATGGCACAAATACTCACATTAAAATACGCTGAAACAGAGGTATATTCACGCCTACAACGTCCACTACCAATAGGTAAAAAATCGATTGATATACTTCTTATCAACACCGTTATTCCTTATAAATACGCATACACACAAAGCAATATCAATGATGCAATAGCTTGGTTAGAGAAAATTAAAAAGGAAAATAATAACATCATTCGCCAATGGACAATGTTGGGACAAAAGATACATTCGGCAGCAGACACACAAGCCCTCATACATCTTTATCAAAACTATTGCCAACCACACCTTTGTTTCAATTGTCACATTGGGCATCAAGTATTCACATACAAACAACTGGAATTATTCTAGTCACAATAAAGCAAACAAATAAAAAACAAAATACTATAAAAAATCATGAAAAGAATTATTTTATCCTTTATGGCAATTGCTTGCCTAGTAGCTTGCAACACCACAGAAAAAGTGACGGTAGTTGATCGCAATGCTGCCACACAAAATCCAATTATGCCTATCATCTACAGTGGCGGTGATGATTTTACAGAGACATATCACCTTACCGATTACTTACCACAGGTAAAATGTTTTGATAGCCTCGTCTTCACTACCGAACCTAGCTATCAAGTGGTAAAGGTAGAAAATGGACTACTCACTCTGACTGGCGATCATACACTATCGATTCTCTCTGTAGAAGACAAGACAACAGGTATCAAGTATGATATTCCTATCATGCCTAAATCTAGTTACGAAGTGGGTCTAGCTACTAAAGCATTCACTGACTCTACTATCACCATTAGCGTACTTAACGACTACGAGCACCTACAATTCCGCATCTTGTGGCAAGATACACGCGCAACAAAGTATGTTAACTATGGTCAATATGACCCTGAAGCCACCATCACAATCGAACAAGCATGGCGTGAAAGCAAAGGGCGTACTTTCATCCGCATCTATGCCTTTGGAGACGGCAAACAACTCAACGACTTGCTTATTCCATTAGAGAATGGCAAAGTAGTTAGCGATGTCAAAGATCTTACTCGCCATGATGACCATGCGCAAGTGCTTTACTCACTTATGATTGACCGTTTCTACAATGGAAACAAAGCCAATGATTGGAAAATGAATAGCCCCGAGGTTCTTGACATCGTAGATTATCAAGGTGGAGATATCGCGGGTATTACGCAAAAAATCAAAGATGGTTTCTTCAATGATCTAGGCATCACCACTATCTGGATCTCACCTATTACTCAAAACCCTATGGACGCGTGGGGCTACTATCCTTTTAAAAATGGCAACAAATATGACAACACCAAGGCATACACCAAATTCTCTGGCTACCACGGTTATTGGCCAATCTACGCCACTAAAGTAGAAAAGCGTTTCACTACCGAAAAAGAACTCCACGAAATGCTCTCTGTGGCTCACGAACACGGCCTCAATGTCATCCTTGACTATGTTGCCAACCATATGCATATCAATTCTCCTACCCTACGAGAGCACCCTGATTGGCACACTGATAGCATCTTACCTGATGGACGTCGCAACTTCGAACTTTGGGACGAAGCACGACTCACCACTTGGTTTGATGTACATATCCCTACTCTCGACCTAGAACGCCCTGAAGTATGCAATCCTATGACTGACTCCGCACTTGTATGGCTTGAGCAATTTGATTTTGATGGTTTCCGCCACGATGCTTGCAAACATATTCCTCTCAACTACTGGCGAGAATTGGGAGCAAAAATGAAGCAACGATACCCCAACCGTCATATTTGGATGATTGGCGAGACATATGGTGATCCTCAATTGATTGGCTCATATGTCAAGACGGGTATGCTCAACTCGCAGTTCGACTTTAATATCTACCACACTGCTATTGATGTCTTTGGAAAACCAGAGCAATCCCTCAAGCGCATCAACAGTACTATCCTTGAATCATTACACGCATATGGCGCACATCACACTATGGGTAATATCTCTGGCAACCACGACAAATGCCGTTTCATTTCTCTCGCAGGTGGGGCTGTCAGTTGGAACGAGAATGACAAGGCTGCTGGCTGGGAGCGCGAGATTCACGTAACAGCCGATGGTAATGCCGCCAAAGAAGAACAAGCTTACAAAGCTGCGATGCTACTCGAAGTCATCAATCTCACCATTCCAGGGGTACCTTGTATCTATCAAGGTGACGAATATGCAGAAGCAGGTGCCAACGACCCTGACAATCGCCATATGATGAAGTTTGATGGACTTTCAGAGCGTCAACAGCAATTCCGCAACGAAGTGCAAGCTCTCGTACAATTACGTCGCAACTCACTGCCACTCATATACGGAGACTATGTCCCAGTCACTGTAACCGATGACAAACTCGTCTTCGACCGCATTTATATGGGCGAAAAAGTGCGCGTGACCATTGACCTCGCGAACCTTGCATATACCATCGAATAATACTTAAAACTTTTAAAATCCTTAAAACGTTTAAAACTATTGATATGAAACAAATTCTTTTTTCCGCACTGGCACTACTCACTTTAGTGTCTTGTACCCCTAAGCAACAATGCGATGCTCGCCATACTAGCTGGGCATACGATGCTACTATTTACGAGCTCAACACCCGTCAACTTACCACAGAAGGTACTTTTGCTGCAGCAGAAGTTCTCCTTCCTGAGATTAAAGAAAGTGGTGTGGACATCATCTGGATTATGCCTATTCAACCTATCGGCGTTCTTGAACGCAAAGGTACTTTAGGTAGTTACTACGCAATCAGCGACTATTGTGCTTTCAACCCTGAGTTTGGTACTCGAGCAGATTTCGAGTCTTTCCTTGCTAAAGCACATGAGCTTGGTATGAAGGTTATCCTCGACTGGGTTGCTAATCACACAGCTCCAGATAGCGAGTGGACTAAGAACGAAGGCTGGCACTACCGCGATAGCCTCGGCAACCTTATGGTACAATACGATTGGACCGACATTTCAAAACTCAACTACGACAACCAAGATATGCGTGCTGAGATGAAGAAAGCAATGCACTGGTGGATGGATACTATCGGCATAGATGGTTTCCGTTGTGACGTAGCAGGCGAGGTTCCTACAGATTTCTGGAACGAAGCTATGGCTGAAATCCGCGCTAAGCACCCAGATATGTTCACCCTCGCAGAGGATGAGGACAAAGCGCAAGAGCTCACCGAGACGGCTTTCGACATGTACTATGGCTGGACTCTCCACCATCTCATGAACGGCGTAGCGCAAGGCAAAAACACCGTAGAAGATCTTTGGGGGTACTTTGCGAAAGTGGATACTACTATCCGCCAAGAAGCTATCCGCATGAATTTCACATCTAATCACGACGAAAACTCTTGGAACGGTACCGAGTTCGAGCGCATGGGCGATGCTACCGACCTCTTCGCTGCATTCACATACATTGTGCCTGGCATGCCAATGATTTACACGGGTCAAATGAGCGGCAACCACCATCGTCTCGAATTCTTCGAGAAAGACGTGATTGATCGTGTAGAGAATGCACCACAAAAAGCATTATACAAGGGGCTCAATGATCTCCGTGCGGCTAACCGCGCACTCTGGAGCAACGAGAAAGGTGCACCTATGGTTCGCATCACTGCTGATAATGACAACGTCTTCGCTTGCGTACGCCAGAAATCATGCCCTAAACATGGGGATAATACTGTTATCGCAATTATGAATATGTCTGCAGAGCCACAAACTGTCACTCTCGACCTCACTAACCTAACAGGAGAATACAACTGCCTCTGCGGCAAGACCATGAATCTCGAAGCCACTCAAACCTTCGAACTCACTCCTTGGAAGTACATCATACTTACCAAATAAAAATAATGTCAATTTTGTAAAAAACAATAGGGTGCTTGAATTATGCACCCTATTGTTTTTTAATAGACTTCTATCTGTTCTATCTTTTCATCACGACTAACATCTAACGGCTTAAACTGAAATTCCACACGATCAAAATCTATCGTTTTTAAATCTATGCAACGAATAGTCGAATTATACATCGTCCGGTAATATAGACGGCGCTCTGACAAATCTGTGACAATAGTTATCTGAGTTGCACTTGGCATATTAGGTACTAAATCAATATCGCTAAACTGTAGCCCCACGGGGATGTCAAAATTATTCAGTATATGAAACGCTTGTACCACAGTCTTATCGCTACTCTCCAATCTTGGCGCTGTACTTTGAAAAAATGCAGCACGCACAAAGCGCGAAGGAGGAGTCATATCACCTGGCAACCCATGCAAACCACTGCCACCACCAAAAGCCCTTAAATCCAAAGAACCCACTTGACGATGATTGATAGAACCCGACATTAGATTCACATAATTGTTGAGATTAGTCAAATGCCAAGTAAACTCAGGCGAATTGGTCAACACTCCCAATGGATTTTCGTGAATCATTACTTGCCCACCAACTATTTCCACTACAACTTGCCTTCCAGATGGCTCAGTCACACGCCAATGTACAGTAGATGCACGAGAATCAATACCTATCACACGAATAGTTGGTATCAAAGCTATCATCTCATCAATTGTGGCACTAGTACTCAGCACCCAAGCCACAAACTGCATATCTCCTACACTGATTGCCTTATCTGCAACCTCATAAGGCATATACTCACCATACTCAGGAAAATAAAACAATCCAACTGATAAACCGGCTTCGTTGATACCTTCCATCACAAATTCATCATTCTCTACAGCAATACCTACATAGCCATATTCAGCAACAAAGGATTTTCCTTTAAGTGTACCATCTGGCAACCACGAACGCTGTTCTTTTCCCCGCGGAACAATCACATACATCGCATTCAATGGCTCCGATGCCCATTCAATAGTTCTGGCAGTAATCATCATACTGTCTGCTGTTTGCAGAGTTATACCCGTACATGCTTCTGCTCTTGGTAAACTCAACACACTGGTCATCAATATGACCAATAGAAATACTTTTTTCATAGTTGTTAGGAATTTAGAAAATGGTTTATATTTATAATAGTATATCATTCCCGCGATGATACCTTTTGGCTCTTATTCGCATGCGAATGTAATGAGTGGTAGCAACAACCAATATCACAAACGCAATTACTATGGGTATAACATAAGCTTGTATACCATGTTCTACAAACAAATCTTGATACATAGATGTAATACAACTAATAAACAATACTATCATCCATACTAAATACGAATGTGGAAGCATCATCAAATGCCTATGCTTATTCCATTTACCTATCATACAAATAATCACATACACATATATCAATAATAAGGTAGAGACTATCAACATCTTAATTATTCGATACGACAGAGTACCAGTTACCAAGTCATACATCGGTAATAGGAATAATAAGTTCATAGTCAGCACAAATAGGATTCTAACAAGACGAGAGGTTGTAGCTCGATGCAAGCGCTCAAATAGGAAGGCTTGATACGGCGTCGTTTGCTCATGATAATCGTGTGTCATAATTATTCATTTTTCTAATAGGTGGTTGAGGTTGGGTTTAATGGCAGCGATTATTTGCTATCAAATTCGCTGCAAAATTAGTGCCATTTTTTCACAAATCACAACAAACAACAATATTGCTATTTCCCCACAATCCAAACTGTAGCAAAAATAGCAATATTGTTATCTTTTCCTTGTGTAGTCCTTATTTCAATGTTTTCCACAGAGGATAATCTACAAACATCATATCACCCGAAGCGGTATGCATAAAAATCTTTGTAGATTCTATAGCTATATAATAGCGTGATTTATCAGTAGTATCTTGTGGAGTATAGAAGTTCACATCTTGATCGTCAATATGATGGGCTATAGCTGTACGAATACGCGCAATATAGCCGCGTATATTCTGCACATCTTCTAGATATGACCGTGCTTCTGCTATAGGAGTCTCCCTAAATAGATTGCATATCGCATGATAAGTATTTCCCAAACGCTGTACATCTTTTTCTGACAAAGGATAATGCTGCCCTGCCTTCACCAAGCCACCATGATGTGTACAGAATGTTTGGTGCATAATAAAGACATATGTTGCCAATTGAGTAGCACTCATCTGTACTTCCACTCCTCGCATCCATATACGACGTGCTGGTAAATCTATCAATATACGATTTTCTTCACCATTGGTGTGATGACGTGCCAAAAAGTCAAATAACTGCTTGTAAAAACCATGATAATGAAATAATGTTTTACCCCGTTTAGGACGATGATATTCTGGCTCTGTAATAAAGGTTTCGTATTCATCCAAGAACTTACGTACCTCATTCAATACACTATTAGGTTCATCATCCAGTCGAATCGTCAAAAAGTTGATAAAATAAGTATCTTGTTGAGTTGCTACAGATGCTGGTACATGCGATTTTCCCACATTAATCAATAGCGATGGCTCTATATCATAAAAATGATTCTGATGCGATGAATTAGCCAAATAATCGCGTGTAAAACTCTCTGTCGTAAAATTAATCAGTCGATCATATAGCGTATTGAGCATCTCATTCGATAAACGCGGATTCATATAGCGAATAATATCACACAGATAGCCACGATCCATTTCGCGAAGAGATTGACACACTTTAGGAATATAAATAAACTCAAATTTCCATAGATGTAATAGGTTTGCTATCATTTCATATTGCTGCATGATTTCTTCATTAATGGCTGGCATATAGTCACTCTCAATATATACTACATATTTCTCCTGATGTTGCCAGCCTTTCATCAATACCGATAACAAATAATATTTATCACGCGTATCATTAAGCAAGAGCGACAATGTCTGCAATAGCAATGCCTCACGTGCCACACACGAATTATCCGCATAAGCTGCTTGTTGTAAAATAGAATATATCTTTTTCTGTTCAGCAGGAATCATATGCTTGATATAGCCCACAGCTTCTGCCTGCGAAATAAACTGAGCTTCATACAATTCATCTTGAGAAATATCAAAACTGCTAATAATCTGGTTGTATAGCGAAATTTCTTCCTTACATATTACATCATCAGATTTGATAAGGTCTGATATCAGACGCGCAATTGCTATTTTCTGGTGGTGTCGCATAATAATTTAAAATATATTAAATAATCTGTTGGGCAAAGGTACTATATTTTTCTGAATACGCAAAAAAAACGATACAAAATATGTTGTTAAACAATAAAAAAAATGGAAAGAGCAGTACTTCTTTCCATTTTTTTACGAAACGACAAACGTCTTTCGTTAATCTTGCTGCCTTTGGCTTACACCATCAACGCACCTACGAGTGCCAAAATCGCATAAAACTCTGGGAGAGCAGCGTAGATCATGGTGTTGGTTTGTACATCGTGACCTGCAGCGATACCTGCGATACCATTAGCACAAACTTGACCTTGACGGATAGCAGAGAGCAAGCAAACCAAACCTACTGCAATACCTACAGCGAAGAGTTTAAAACCATCAGCTGCAAAATCTTTGCCCATCCACATCAAGAAAGCTACGAAACCATACAAACCTTGAGTAGCAGGAAGAGCAGACAAAATCATGTAGCTACTACTTTTTTCTTTGTTCTTCTTCAAAGCACCCTCAGCAGCATTACCTGCGATTGTGGTACCATAAGCAGAACCAACACCAGCGAGACCTAACATCAAGCCCCAGCCGAGATAACCTAAAAGTTCATTCATAATTGTTTTATAATTAATTTGTTATTAATGTTTATTACTCACTTTATTCGTGATAATCACTTCGTGAAAGATTACTCACTTCGTTCATGAAAATGTTATTCGCTTCGCTCATGTAGAATTATTATGTATAATTCATGCGAAGCATCATTATTCAGCAAAGCTAATCATTCATGCAGAGCATGGTTCTTCAGCGCAGCTAACTTTTCTTACTAAATGGTTGATACAACGTACCTTTACCTTCGTAACCTGCGTTCTTGAAATACTCTACGAAGCTCAAACGCAATGGGTGAACAAACGCACCAAGCGCTGACATCGCCAAGTTCAATACGTGGCCCAACACGAGAATCAGCACGAATGGCAACCATTGCCAGGTAGCACCTTCGGTAGTGCCACCCATAACCATCAAGCCCAAGTTGTTGAACGCTGCACCCAACATACCACCTGCCAAGCCGAGGGCATACAGACGGATATACGACAGCACGTCACCCAAGATACCAGTGGCCATATTGTAGGTATCCCACAAACCTGCACCGATGTTAATCAATGGGTTACGACCTGGTGTATTGAAGATATAGATAGCCAATGCAGATACTGCACCTACCGTTATCAACGCCCACTTAAACACGTTCTCTGGCAATACGGTCAAGCCCAATATAGCCACAATCAGACCGCCTACGATGAGCAACAACCAACCCCAAGTAGCAATATTCTCCTTGAAGCCAAATTGCTTGGTATAGCAGATAGCTTTCACCACCATCGCCAAACAGATATGGAACACACCTATGCAGAGTGCCAATACCATTTGAATATCGTAGCCCATCACATTGCCCTTGATCATCACATTCTTCAACGCCTGAGGTACCCACTCTGCGTTGTAAAGGTCAATACCCATGAATGTGCCAAGGAAGAATCCTACTACCGTAGTACCCACACCCAGCACAGTAATGATAGGACCAAGCCCCTCGAACATAGCGATATTGAGTTTCTTCTTTGCAATCAGCAAACCAATGATAATGAGCAAGATACCATATCCGCAGTCGCCCATACACATTGCGAAGAACAACAAGAAGAATGGTGCCAAGATAGGTGTAGGATCAAACTCACCATAGTTAGGCCAACCATACATACCAGTCAGACTCTCAAAGAGTTGGGTAAACTTGTTGTTACGCAACTTGATTGGTGTATTGTCTTCTGCTGTTGGGTCTTCGACTTGGTAATATACCTCTTGCTTTTGGAGCATAGCGTCCAATGCAGCCACTTGGTCAATTGGACAGAAACCTTCCAAAACCTTCAAACTGCCGTCTGCTTCAGATGCTGTGTTGAGTGTAACTCGCTTCCAGTCAATCTGTTGTTGCAGTTCGTTGAGTTCGTTCTCCAATGCAGGGATATTCTCTTTTGCCCAGAGTTCGATACGTGCATTTTGCGCTACGAGCAAACCGTTCAAGCCCTCTACATCCTTTTGCAAGTCAGCTGCAGACTTTTCATTCAAGTATTGCTCCTGGCAGTTTTCTGGTGCTTCGTCGGTATTATTCACCTGTACAAAGTACACTGTCGTTCCTTGCTCTGCTACTACGATACCCCACTCTTCTTGGAAGAGTTTCTTTGGGCATGTAAAATAGCGGAGAGTATAACCTGCTTCTTTCAATTGAGCAATGCGTTCAGCCGAAAAGTCGCCCCAGATAGCCATCTTATTGACCTCTTTTTGGGTAGCAGCAATACGGCTTTCGAGCGCAGCTTTCTCTTGCAACAATTGATCAGGAGCACCTTGTGCGATGAGTTTACGAGCGTTGTCGGCTTTAGCCAGCAGTTCTTGCAAATGTGCATCTTCTGCCATACCTGCCGCTTTCTCAGTCACATGCACTACTCCCACCTCGCGCAACTGCTCGAGGAAGGTCTCATACTCGCGATGGAACACCAAGAAGGTGTATTTCTTCATTTGCGTAATCATGCTAGTGCCCCCTTTCTTTCTAATTCCTCAGCCATACGTGCTTCTGCCTCACGTTTGGATTTTACAATCTTTTGCGATGACTTGCTGAGGTTCTCTTCATCTTCCATAAAACGCTTAATCTTACGAATAGCGTCTTGATAACCAGGTATTTGCACTTTCTCAAAGAGGTTCACCTTTTGGGTGGTCTTCTTACGTGCATAGTCCAAGAGCTCCACCTTACGGCGAACAAACTCCTGACGAATACCTACATCTGCAATGGCTTTGAGTTGGTTGAAACCGTCCGCAAACCATTTTGGGCTTGAGAAGATGCTAAACTCTTTGGTTGAGTACACCACCTCTTCCAATACGGGTACGCGCACGCCTGCGATCTTTTTAATAGACATGCGCACGTCGTCCACATGGATAAGCGAGGTGTCAAACTCGCCCCATAGAGCCAACATCTGGTCGTAGTCCTTGATTCGGCGGTCCACCTCCTCATCCAGCGCCTTGATCTCGTCCTTTGCACGCTTCACTTCCAGTCGAAGAGCCGACTCTTTGCTCTGAAGCGTAGGCAGAGTACGTTGGCGCATTTTGAGGTCCTTCTCAAGTGCCTGCAACGATGTTTTATTAAATTGATATGTTATTGCCATAATTTCTGTTCACTTTATTCACGTTTTTGGTTCGCGTTGCTCACGAAAATGATTCGCTACGCTCATGAAAATGGTTCGTTTCACTCACGAGAGTGGTTTCCGTTATTTACGTCGAAGACTATTTTTCGCTTTAGCCACTTTCACGGCAATGCCGCCATTTTCGCACCTTTGGTGCCACTTACGCAAGCTGTGCTTGCCATCTACGTGCCTTCGGCACTTATTTTGGCCAATATTTATCCACCAATGCTTGCTTGATATTTGCCTCTTCTGGTTTGAAGTACTTAGCAAACAAAGTCCAAGCTACATCCAACATCTGTGTGGTGTTGATATTCACATCGATAGCCAAAATTTGGCTAGAGTAGTCCTTTGCAAACTCAAGGCAACGCTCGTCGTAATTGGTGAGGTCGAAACCGTTCTCTTGCTTTGTTTTTGCGTTTGCAGCATCAGCGTAGAGGCGAACGGCAGCGTTCATCACTTGTGGGTGGTCTTCGCGCGTCTTCTTACCTGCCACTAACTGTTTCAAACGAGATAGTGAACGGAATGGGTCAACGATTACCTTACCGATATCACTATCACGACGCAAGTACAACTGACCCTCGGTGATATAACCCGTGTTATCTGGAATAGCGTGGGTAATATCGCCACCAGACAAGGTGGTCACAGCGATAATGGTGATTGAACCACCACCTGCTTCCTCTGGGAATTGTACGGCTTTCTCGTAGATCTTAGCAAGGTCAGAATAGAGTGAACCTGGCATAGAGTCCTTTGATGGAATCTGATCCATACGGTTACTTACGATAGCCAATGCATCGGCGTACAAGGTCATGTCGGTCAAGAGCACCAACACTTTCTCATGCTTTTGTACCGCGAAGTACTCAGCTGCGCACAATGCCATATCTGGAATCAACAGACGCTCTACTGGTGGGTTCTCAGTGGTGTTAACGAAAGACACGATGCGGTCCAATACACCTGCGTTAGAGAACACGTTTTTGAAGTACAAATAGTCGTCGTTGGTCAATCCCATACCGCCCAAGATAATCTTATCTGCCTCTGCACGCAGAGCCACATTTGCCATCACTTGGTTGTATGGTTGGTCTGGGTCAGCAAAGAATGGAATCTTTTGTCCAGATACCAATGTGTTGTTCAAATCGATACCTGCGATACCAGTAGCGATGAGCTCAGATGGTTGTTTACGGCGAACTGGGTTCACACTTGGACCACCAATCTCCACCTCTTGACCCTCGATAGCTGGTCCACCATCGATAGGATCGCCGTAGGCGTTGAAGAAGCGGCCAGCCAATTGCTCGCTCACCTTCAGTGATGGAGCTTTACCGAGGAACACTACTTCTGCATTGGTTGGGATACCCTCTGTACCCTCAAACACCTGCAATGTCACATCGTCGCCCATAATCTTAACGACCTGTGCGAGTTTGCCATTCACGGTAGCGAGCTCGTCGTTACCTACACCTTCAGCTTTCAATGAGCAAGTAGCCTTGGTGATAGCTGTGATTTGTGTATAAATCTTTTGAAATGCTTTTGCCATAGTCGTTATGCTTTGATTTGTTTCTCAGCGAGAAGGTCGTTGAGTTGTTGTTGATATTGGTTGAATGCCTCGCTCTTGAACTCAGCGTAGTTCATCTGCTTGCAGAGGTTAATCACGCGCTTGAAGTATTCGCTTACGTCAAGGAAGTTGGTGAAGTTGTAGTCGTGCTTGCAGATATCCATCACGAGGTTGAGGATATATTGTTGACGCTCCAATGGGCACACAGCATCGATCTTGTCGAATGCATCTTGTTGCAGTACCACGAAGTCGATTACCTCTGATTTCCAGAACTCCTCGTGATAATCTACTGGCACACCGTCGTCACCCAAGATGTTGATTTGCTCTTGAATCTCCTTACCGCGTTGCAAGTAGGTCTTCATATCATTCACTTTGCCGAGCCACTTATCGTCGATGATACCAGCGATATACTCCTCAAACTCAGGATATTCGATATACTTTGAGTATGAGTCAATTGGGTTCACAGCAGGGTAACGCTTACGGTCAGCACGTGCTTGCTCCAGTGCGTAGAAGCAGCGTGCCACTTTCTTTGTACCTTCAGTCACTGGCTCCTTCAAGTTACCACCAGCAGGTGATACAGTACCCAAGAAGGTTACTGAACCTGTCTTACCGTTATTAAGGTACACATAACCCGCGCGCGCATAGAACGCACCGATGATTGCCGACAAGTCCATTGGGAACGCATCTTGACCTGGCAACTCCTCCAAACGGTTAGACATCTCACGCAACGCTTGTGCCCAACGTGAAGTAGAGTCAGCCATCAACAATACGCGCAAGCCCATCGAACGGTAGTACTCTGCAATTGCCATAGAGGTATATACAGATGCCTCACGCGATGCCACAGGCATGTTAGATGTGTTGGCGATAATGATGGTACGCTCCATCAACTTGCGACCTGTATGTGGGTCTTCCAATTCAGGGAACTCGGTAAATGTCTCCACTACCTCGTTTGCACGCTCACCGCAGGCAGCGATAATCACGATGTCTGCCTCAGCTTGCTTAGAGATAGCGTGTTGGAGCACGGTTTTACCTGTACCGAAAGGACCAGGGATAAATCCTGTACCGCCTTCGCAGATTGGGTTAGCGGTGTCGATTGTACGCACACCTGTCTCAAGCAACTTAAATGGACGTGGTTTGCTCTTGTATGCAAGAACTGGCTTTTTCACTGGCCATTTTTGTACCATGGTCACATTGTGGTCATTGCCTTCAGCGTCGGTCAAGACAGCGATGGTGTCGTGAATTTTGTACTCGCCAGCAGCCACGATGCTCTTCACGGTGTATGTGCCTTCGAATACAAATGGCACCATGATCTTGTGTGGTTGGTAGTTCTCATCTACCTCACCCAACCATGCAGCAGCTTCCACTTTATCGCCCACTTTGGCAAGTGGCTCGAACTTCCATAGTTTTTCCTCATCGAGTGGGAAATTGTACTCACCACGTTGGAGGAAAACGCCAGTCAACTTATCGAGGTCGTTTTGCAGACCATCGTAGTTACGGCTCAAAAGACCAGGACCGAGGGTTACCTCCAGCATGTGTCCTGTAAACTCTACGGTATTGCCGACTTTCAATCCACGGGTGCTCTCAAACACCTGTACATAGACATTGTCGCCAATCACCTTAATGACCTCTGCCATCAATCGGGTCTCGCCGAGCTTGATGTAGCAGATTTCGTTTTGTGATACAGGTCCATCTACCACCACAGTCACCAGGTTGGCGATGATACCTTTTACTTTTCCTGTTGTCATATCTTTTATTAATTCATGTTTTTTCTCACTTTGTTCGTAAAACCATTCATGATGGTTACTTTGTGAAGAGTTACTTTGTGAAGAGTTACTTCATGAAGAGTTACTTCGTGAAGAGTTACTTCGTGGTAGGTTATTGGTTAAGAGATTTTATCAATGCTCCTATTTTATAGTCTAAATCCACACAAACATTGCGTAGTTTTTTACATATATCTTCATCAATATATTTCAAATACTCTGCAATATAAAGCATACTTTTAACTTCACCACAAGAACCATACGCATAATTTAAATAGAGCGTAAAAGTTTTGTTGTCTTTTGTATTTTTGTGGCGTTGAAACCCTTCGGCTATATTATTCATAATAGATATGGATGCCCTTTGAATTTGATCTCGAAAGCCAAAATCTTTAACTTCAGACAACGAAGAATAAATCTCCTGAGTCAAATCTCGAGCTATTTGCCAAATTACCAACTCCTCAAAATTATAAACCATGTTTTTAAACTGCGTGATAGTTACTTCGTGAAGGGTTACTTCGTGAATATTCATTGCAAGCAATGGGTTTCAGCCCAAAGGGCTAACTATTCAGCGTAGCCAATTTTTCAGCGAAGCTTGCGATGCTAACTCTTCATCTCTCGTTTTACGCGAGATTGATTCCTTTTTTCATATCACTCACCAACTCTCTAAAGACCTTCTCACCCTGTTCTACTGTGAGGAGAGCCCAACGATTCAGCATCTCTGCTTGCAAGTAGTAAGCCAATACATTTTCTATCGAGAAGTTCACGAATAGTGTCTTCTCTTCCAACCATGCAAAGCGGATGGCGTCCATCTGTTTCTCACGCTCCATGAGGTTATCAATCTCCACGAGCGCCATCACTTCCGACAGATTATCCATTACGCCTGCCAAGCCAAAATCCTTTTGTGGCAAATCCTTACGCAAGATCTCAGCCACAGGGTTATGCCCAACGATTGCCTTACGCACATCAAAACCGTGACGACGACAAATAGTTGCTGCCAACACATTGTTCATGTCTTGGTTGAACGCAAACCATTTGCGAACGAACGCGTTTTTGCTCGCAAGACCCATTTCGTATAGCACCTGCGTGCGCAAGTCGGTTTCTGACAGCACTTCGCGTGCGTCTTCCCACCATGTTGGCTGATTCAAGATTGTCTCGTCATACTCGGCAATCTTATCCAGCACTTCCTGCGCATCAGATGGCATACGTAACACGGAAAGCAGCGCGAGGTCCTTCTCGGTGAGTGTCTCACCAAAAAGCTCCAGCAGAGCGTCCATTGACATGGGCGCTTCCCCACCCGCCTTCAAATCAGGCAAACCAGCTAATAAACATTCGTATCCCATAATTACATTGTTTAGCGTTGTGTAGTGTTGTTTAGTGTTGTTTAGCGTTGTGTAACAATTCTACACCACTCTACACAATTCTACACCATTCTACACAATTAAAACAACAAATCAATTAATTGTGGACGCAAGAACTCTTTGAAGTACTCTACAAACTCCTTCTCACCGAAGTTCAATTTGTAGCCACCTTTCTCTGGTACGATAGCGAAATCTGTCTTGATACCTTTCACTTCGTTAATCTTCACGCCTTTTTCGAGCAAACCTTTTGCGTTAGCAGCAAAGTATTTCTTCAATGCCTCTGCATCTTTTGCCTCGATGGTCACGTTGCCGTCTTTCGCCATTTGCTCAGCGAGTTTAGCGATTACGCCTTGCATGAATTTTGCGTCAGCGGTAGCAGCTTTCACGCTGTCAGCAGCCACTTGCTCAGTCAGCAGGTTAGTCACCTCAGTCTTGAGCGCACTTACACTTTGCTCAGCGAAGAGTTTCAACTCGGCACGAGTGTTCTTGTCCATCTCTGCCAATTTTGCTTCTGCAGCAGCCAATTTCTCTGCTGCCTCTTTCTCGGCCTTAGCCACGATAGCAGCAGCTTCTTCTTGTGCTTTCTTCACGATAGCAGCTGCCTCGGCATTACCTTTCTCCACGCCTTCCGCGTAGATTTTGTTGGTCAATTCTGATAGATTCATTTTGTATATTTTTTATTAATTATTTCTCGTGTTTTTGCCATTCCTTAGGGCATTTTCTACGATACTATTCACAATGCCCCAAAAATCCGCGCAAAATTACTAAAAATTTTCGACATACACAAATAATAATTGAAAATTATTGTTTTATTGCTGCGTTTTCAACTTTCTCAACAATTGCGCAGCAATATAGCATTGTATTTTGACATACTGTTTCTCGCCTCGTTTTGGTTTATCCAGTTGCTCCTCAAACATCGCTTGCCAGTGTGCCAAACGCTCAGGATCGTTCATTTCGACAGTGGCTTGCTGCTGTGCCACTTTGAATAGTTCGCGATGCGAAGTGACAGCAGGAGCCCAAGCTCCTTGATACTTGTGATAGACATACATCTCTTTTGGACCAAGACGGGGTGTGCCGTTTTTGGTCTTTCCGTAAGATTTGCGACGTGTGACGATGAGTGAGTCGTTGCCACGATTGAGGGTAAGTTTTCCACGCACCTCACTGACGGGTGCCATGTAAGTGACTTGAGACATAGATAGTTAAATTTAAAAAAAGTTATAGAGGTTGATAAATTTTGATAATTTTAAGATTTAGATATTTTACATGGGAGTTATACGGAGGTACTGAATAGTATGGTTATTGTGTGGTTATTGTATGGTTATTGTGTGGTGCGGAAAAAGGATTTTAGGTCTATCAGTGACGTAGGTTATAGGCAGATTATAGTTGGGTTAAGAATTATGTGCAAAGATACGAATAAATTGTCGAATTTCCAAATTTTCAAGGCATAATTTTCAAAAAAAGTACACACTACCATTTTTTATCATATTTTTAACCATTTTTGAGCAGGAGCCGTAACCCCTTAGTATAATTTCCCCCTATACAGGGGAAATAATACATACTAAGAGGGTAAAAACACGGCTCCGCTCAAGTGCACATTTTTTACTCTTTGTCCGTTTCCCGCTTTCATCATTCCCTAGCTCGACGGACTCCCGTCTCGCCTGTCCCGACTCTCCTCCTCTAAACCTTAAACAACAGCGCCTTCGGTGCGTCCACTAAACAAAATCGCCCAAATTGGCGATTTTATTTGCATATATGTGTTTTTTTCCGTACCTTTGCAGGATAAAATAAAAATTCATACTATGAACCAACTTCTTGGAAAAGCTATTCGTTTTGCGCTCGCGGTACATACAGAGCAAGTGGACAAATCAGGTATGCCATACGCTGGGCATATCATGCGTGTTATGGCATCTGGTAAGACTATTGACGAAAAAATTGTAGGTGTATTGCACGACGTGATAGAAGACACGGAATATACTTTTGACGATCTATTATCGCAGGGTTATCCTGTGTATATTGTAGATGCGTTGCGCTGCCTAACCAAATTATCAGAAGACGAACCATACGAATCTTTTATCCAGCGCGTCAAGACCAATTCATTGGCTATGGCAGTGAAAATAAACGATTTGACGGATAATATGGATATCCGTCGTCTACAAGATATTACTGATTCAGATGTAAAGCGCTTGCGAAAATACCTGCGCGCATATCACGATTTGACTTCGCAGAAGTAATCCTTTATGGAAATCACGCTCTTACTCGAATTCACCCACCGCGACCAACTACGCAATTGGCTGCTGGAGCACAGCGAAGAGGCAAAAGAATGTTGGATAGCCATGTATCGCGTGAAACGCCCTGCGGAGTGTGGCGATTGTTTGCCATATATCGATGTGGTGGAAGAGGCATTGTGTTTTGGTTGGATTGACTCCACCTTAAAGCGCCTACCCGATGGCAGACTAGCGCAACGCCTCTCTCCTCGCCGCAAACGCAGCCACTGGACAGAACTCAACAAACAACGCTGTGCCGACCTCGAAGCCCGTGGACTGATGACCGACGGAGGACGACGATCTCTAGCGATGGCTCAAGAAACTAGAATCATTGAACGATAAAGTATAAAAAATGCACTTTTCCACAAAAAAAGTGCATTTTTCTTTTCAATATGACAAGTTTTAGCAGGTTGATGTAGTACCTTTGCAGCCGAAATGAACTTAAAGTTAAATGATGTTTGCGTATGTACATTTTTTTATGTACCTTTGCAAAAAATTACCACATTATGACTACCAATCGCAAAATAACCATCTTCCTTGCCTCTAGCGAAGAGCTTATCAACGACCGTAATAGTTTTAGCGATTTGATACGCTCGCTAGATAACATCTACGAAGATCGTGGCATACGTATTAAACTCCAAAAATGGGAGGATTTCTTTGCCTATTGCACAGGCACTCGTACGCAAGATCAATACAACCAAGTGCTCAGTGCCAGCGATATGTGTATCTGCCTCTTCCACAAACGAGCAGGACAATACACCGTCGAGGAGTTCCACCACGCCATAGCTGAATACCAACGCACCGGCGATCACCCCAAAACCTATGTCTATGCCCGTGCTCTGGTGGAAGGCGAGGTGGAAGAGGAAGAACTTAAGCAATTCAAAGACGAGTTGTTTAAGCAGATGGGACACTATTGGTGCAACTATGCCACCGAGGACTCCATGAAACTCCACTTTGTCATGCAGTTCGAGCGATTGATCAACGCCAACCATGGACATAGAGAAGACAACCAAAACCTATCCATCGAACAGGGCAACGTCATGCTTCATGGACGCAAAATAGCCGATTATAACAATATCCCTTTCGCTGCCAATAATACCGAAGTTCTCTCTCTCAAAGAGAAAATTGCCGCATTAGACAAAGACATCGTTGCTCTACGCAGTATTGGCAACGACGCACTCACGCCGATGATCAATGAAAAACTCTCCGAGCGCCACCAATACCAAGAGCATCTTGAGCAATTGGAGAAGCAATTGCTAGATACTGCGCTTTCTATCAGCAAGATAATCAGTAGTGGTCATCCTATCAGCGAGCGCAAGCGTGCCGCCATCGAGATGTTTGAGCAGGGTAACAACAAGGGTGTGCTGGATATGCTCAACGAAGAAGATATTGAACGCGACTACCAAAGTGCCAAGAGCAGACTATCTGCAGGAAAACAACTAGAAGAAACTGCACAAAAAGTAATCCAAGCTGCACGAGACGAGATCCGTTCGTTGGTAGATGAATATTTGCTAAAAGCCAAAACTTGGATGAGCACCTACAGCGAAGCTAACCGCTTTGACGAGGCTTGCAAATGCTACGAACAAGCCATCGCACTAACAAGAGAAAGTTTGCCAGAAGAGAATTTAGCAGAGCGGCTGTTTGAATATGGCCTGTTTCTGCAAGATAATAATCAATATCATCAAATAGAGACATACTACCAAGAGGCATTAACTATTCGGGAGCGTTTGGCAAAGGCACACCCTGAGGCATATGAAGCGAAGGTAGCAATGACCTTGAATAATCTCGCGAATTTGTATCACAAAACGCAACGATTTGGCAGAGCAGAGGAGTATTTTCTACGTGCATCGGAGATTTATGAGCGTTTGGCAACTGCACACCCCGAAGCGTACGAATCGTATGTAGCAATGACCTTGAATAATCTCGCAGGTTTGTATGATGATAAGCGACGATTCACCGAAGCAGAAGCGTATTATCTTCGTGCATTGGAAATTCGTGAGCGTTTAGCATCTGCACACCCAGAAGCATATGAATCGTATGTAGCAAACACTTTGAATAATCTCGCTGTTTTGTATTGCAATACGCAACGGTTTGATAATGCCGAAGAGTACTATCTGCGTGCATCGGAGATTTATGAGCGTTTGGCAACTGCACACCCCGAAGCGTACGAATCGTATGTAGCAGGCACTTTGAATAATCTCGCTAATTTGTATAAAGATACGCGACGATTCACCGAAGTAGAAGCGTATTATCTTCGTGCATTGGAAATCTATGAGCGTTTAGCATCAGCACACCCTGAAGCATATGAAGCTGATGTAGCACTGACCTTGAATAATCTTGCTATTTTGTATTCCGATACGCAACGTTTCAACGATGCAGAAGCGTATTATCTTCGTGCATTGGAAATTCGTGAGCGATTAGCATCTGCACACCCTGAAGCATATGAAGCTGATGTAGCAGACACTTTGAATAATCTTGCTGTTTTGTATTCCAATACGCAACGTATCAACGATGCAGAAGCGTATTATCTTCGTGCATTGGAAATTCGTGAGCGATTAGCATCTGCACACCCAGAAGCATATGAATCGTATGTAGCAAACACTTTGAATAATCTTGCTAATTTGTATTCCGATACGCAACGTTTCAACGATGCAGAAGCGTATTATCTTCGTGCATCGGAGATTTATGAGCGTTTAGCATCTGCACACCCAGAAGCATATGAATCGTATGTAGCAAACACTTTGAATAATCTTGCTAATTTGTATAAAGATACGCGACGATTCACCGAAGCAGAAGCGTATTATCTGCGTGCTTTGGAAATTCGTGAGCGTTTAGCATCTGCACACCCAGAAGCATATTAATCGTATGTAGCAAACACTTTGAATAATCTTGCTGTTTTGTATTCCAATACGCAACGTTTCACCGAAGCAGAAGCGTATTATCTCCGTGCATTGGAAATTCGTGAGCATTTAGCATCTGCACACCCAGAAGCATATGAACCGGATATAGCAACGACCTTGAATAATCTCGCAGGGGTATATTACTATACACATCGTTTTAACAAGGCCGAAACGTATTATCTTCGTGCATTGGAGATTTATGAACGTCTATTTTCCCAATGGCCAGATTTGTATGCTTCTGGTGTGCAGATGGTACAAAAAAATCTTCGAATTTTAGAAGGAGTCAAACAAGGAACTCATAAAACAACATTGTCCTTCTGGGAAAGATTGAAAAAGTTATTCACGTGAGCAATAAGTTGTCTATCTTATGCAAAGTTACTAAATTTGAAGACATACCCCAACGATTATTCTGCAAGTGTAAACATTCAGCTCATCTCCAACATACGTTGGATAGGACGGATTGCATCTTGGGCAATGGATTCATCTACAAACACTTCGTTTGTTTCATTGTGAAGACAATCGTACAATTTTTGCAAAGTATTCATTCGCATATACTCACACTCATTGCAACCGCACTGATTAGCAATAGGTTGTGCAGTACCATCCCCTACTCTCTCTGTTAATTCAGGTGGCACAGGAATGAACTCTACATCTGGACACGATTTTTGCATTTCATGAAGAATGCCACTCTCAGTTGCCACGATAAATTGCTTCTGCTCGGGGTGCTCTTTCGCATAATTAAGTAATGCTTGAGTCGAACCAATCACATCTGCATTCTGCAACACAATCGCCTTGCACTCTGGGTGCGCCAATACTTTCGTATCAGGATATTGTTGCTTGAGCGACAATATCGCTTCCACCGAAAAACGTGCATGCACATGGCATCCACCATTCCACAAAGCCATCTTGCGCCCCGTCATTGAATTAATGTAACCACCTAAATTCTGGTCAGGGCCAAAGAGGATTGGTTTATCTTCTGGCAACTGCTTAACAATCTTCAACGCATTGCTGCTAGTCACGACCACATCGGTCAGTGCCTTCACGGCAGCACTGGTGTTCACATAGGACACTACCAGATGGTCTGGATGCTCGGCCTTCCATGCAGCCAAATCTTCCGCCTTGCAGCTATCCGCAAGGGAGCAACCTGCTGCAGGTTCGGGAATAAGCACTTTCTTATCAGGGCATAGGATCTTGGCTGTCTCTGCCATAAAATGCACACCGCACATCACAATGATGTCGGCATCCGTCTTGGCAGCTTGTTGTGCCAATGCCAACGAATCGCCCACAAAATCTGCTACGTCCTGAATCTCAGGGCGTTGGTAGTAGTGCGCCATGATGATGGCGTTCTTCTCTTTGCAGAGTTGGCGTATTTGTTCGGATAGATTATTCATAGTTTCAACGTTACAAAATATCAAGGTTTCATTGGCAGACCTAATGTATTGTAATATACTCCGTTATACTCAATGAAAAGTTGACCGTTACGGATAATCTTTGTGCCTATTTTCGATTTTTCAGGTGTAATAATAATTTCAGTAGAAGTATCTGCACATGAGGTAATGTAACGAGAGTAAACATAATTGGTAGATGTTCCAGTACCACCATTTGCTTCGATGGTGATACTGCTAAAGGCAGGACCTTCACTTGCTGTACTTGTTGGACTGGAGAAGCGCAATGCACCTACTCCAGATGGAGTAGTGATAGGCTTCCATGTATAATCTTTTAGATTATTATTATCCGCCTTCAATTCGCCTATTTTCTTACCAGCCACTGAGAATTCAATCGTGTTGTATGACGCACCTCCCCAAGTACGCATATTGATGGTTATACTCGTGATTTGGCTTGCATCCAATGAAGGAGATTCAGCATACGAATCTTTTATCATTTTCCAGTATTTGGATTGCTGATCCAAGTTATAAAGTGTCCAACCCTGTGTGTCGTTCAAATTCATAGCGATTGTTGCTGGAGTAGAAACTGTGGTTTCTTCCTCTTCTAATTGAGCGAATACAGCATGGAAAGTAGTATTTTGTGTAATGTCTGGAGCGTCATCAGCAGTAGAGAACAAATCAGTTGGAACATTATCTTGTGTACCATTGATTACCTCTTCGCTCCATCCAACAAACTGATTACTTATCTCATCGCAGGACTTAGGTGCAGTAGGTAGCACAGCCACTACTCCACCCTTGTTCACACTTGTCGTAGGATTGCCTACTGTGTATGCCTCGCCATTAACAAACCACGTGATAGTACATTTAGTATCAGGATCAACAGCACTACCTCCCTTCAGGTAACCATTGCTCTCACCAAGAACGAAGCGAGAGTCGTATGCTGTGATTAGATCATCCAAGTCGAGCGTTTGACCCGCCTTTTCACCCCAGATATATTCAGCGAGATAAGGATAATCAATAAACGGGTTTCGGTTGCCTTGTGTTTGCTGAATACCATTGTTGCGGTCCACTTCTTTTTGCGACACAGGGTCTTGACGGTGCCATTTCATAAGCAATGCCACACCATATTTGGTCAAACCGAAAGAGCCTGTAGAGAAGTTTGTAGTAAATGTTTTAGAACCTTCTCCATCTGTAAAAGCTTTGTCGCCTGCCCACTTGAGCAACGCACCCATATATCCACGAGCGAAGTCACCCTTGTACTCATCACGTGGCTCAAATACTGTACCTGAAGCAGAGATAGTAGCTCCTGTATTACCTGCAATGGTATTACCACCTACGATAGTAATACTCTTGGCAGAACCTTTCTTGTTACCGTGTTTATTGTATTCTGCGCTTGCTACTTCACCAAATGGATAATTGCTGCGCTCGCCATTCACTTTACCATCAGTAGGAACAAGGTGGAAAATATCGCAACCTGGTCCTGATGTAGTACCACCATACCAAGATTTTGGAATAGAGTGTTCACGATTATAGCAATCACACTCATCGCTGTAATTACCACAGTGATTGGAGTTTATGCTTTTCCATGTACAATCACTGTACATATCCCAAACATATCCATTCTCGTGCAAGTCAGTATACTTATACGCACTCCAGAGACCATCATATCCCAGCGAGGAATAGCCCGTTTTGGTTACTTTTTGCACAGCATCGAAAAGTGTTTTTCCAGATTTTCCATCAATACTCACATAGTACGCAGGCAATGAAGTTGCTGGCGTAACGGTTTTCGCAGCCATCGACAACACGAAGAAACTGCACAGAACAAATAGTAAAGTTCGTTTCATATCTAAAATATTTACAAATTAGTTTGCAAAATTACAACTTTTTTTTCAAATCTACAAGTATTTTGGATTGTTTATCAAAAATACATCCTCACAAATAGTTTTGCGAGGATGTATTCTCTTTGTAAAATTGTATAACTTACTAATATTGATTTATCTAGTTAAATCTCGTTCTATGGAAGCCACTTCTTGACGCAGAACAACATCATAACTCATCAAATCTTCCATCGTATTAAGCGAATGTGCAACAGTAGCATGATCACGATGAACTACTGCACCAATTTGGGCCAACGATGAATCGGTGTACTTCTTAATCAAATACATCACTATATTGCGTGCGCGAACCGCTTCTCGTTGACGAGTACGAGCTGTGATAATCTTTTCTGTCACATTCATATGCTGGCACACTCTAGATACAATATCCCTAGGATCAAACGACTGTGGTTTGAGAGCAACTAATCGCCCTACTACTGTCTGTGTTAATGTCATATCAATAGGGCTGTCGGTTAATGTAGAATATGCCAACAAACTAGCCAATACACCTTCCAAATCACGCAC
The DNA here is from genome assembly GCA_017503075.1 of Paludibacteraceae bacterium. Taxonomy (GTDB): domain Bacteria; phylum Bacteroidota; class Bacteroidia; order Bacteroidales; family Paludibacteraceae; genus Colicola. The sequence goes on from JAFVTU010000001.1 coordinate 52,333, forward strand.
ATTATCTGTCACATGAGTCGCAATATAGGTGATAATCTCATCACTTAATTTGATTCCATCTTTGCGAATACGATACAATAGAATATCATGACGCAATTGATAATCAGGACGAGTAATTTCTGCTGCCAATCCCCATTTGAAGCGCGATAACAAACGATCTTGTACTCCACGTAATTCCAGTGGGCTACGATCCGATGTTAATATCAACTGCTTATGACTCTGCTGCAAGTGATTAAAAATTTGGAAGAAAGAATCTTGCGTACCTTTTAAATCAGCAAAATACTGAATATCATCCACTATCAATACATCCACCGATTGATAGAACATCAAGAAATCTGGCACACGATTATGGTTAACAGCATCTTGAAATTGCAGTTTAAATGTATTTGCAGCTACATACAATACACGCGCTGTTGGATTTAATTTACAAATCTCATTACCTATAGCATATGCTAAGTGAGTTTTTCCCACTCCACTTCCTCCATACAAAAACAATGGGTTGAATATCGTCTTACCCGGATTCTTCACAATCTCCACTGCCACGGCACGAGCTAGCTTATTAGGTTCGCCCTTGATAAAGTTATCAAAAGTGTATTGAGGATTAAGATGACTGTCCCAATCGGCCAGCACCTCAACGCTCGGTTGCGGCGCTAGTACAGATTTGGTAGCAGATAACTTGGTTGAATCACTAGGAATATCAATGCTACTACCAGCCATCAAAATACGATACTCTAATTGTACTTGTGATCCAAATACCTTACGCAACACACGTGAAAGAAGATTTAAGTAATTGTCTTCGATATAATCTACTATAAATTGACTTCTCACTTGCAAGACTAACATATTGTTCTCCCATTGGATAGGTTCAATGGGTGCAAACCATGTCTGGTATGCGCTCTGCGACAGATTATCTCTTAATATCTGCTGACATTCTGCCCACAATATATTTATATTTTCTTGCATGTTGTATTGCATGTACTAATGTACGCGTTCTACTATATGGTATAAAATCTTGTTATTTGTGAGAAATTCACGATAAACAGACTGTAAAAAAATCAAGTGTTCATCACAAATCGAGTGCAAAGGTACTGCTTTTTTTTTATTTACCAAAATTAGAATTTTGATGATTTTTTTTCTAAAATGTATTTTCTTATTATTCAGACACTTACAAATTAGATATTGATTTACTTTAACTTATATTTTTTACCACTCGCAAGTAATTGATAATCATACACTATATATATAATTGTTCCACGAAAATTGTTTCATAAAAAATCCCCAACTCTATTGATTATCATAGAATTAGGGACTTTTTCAGTATTTTCTACTAATTAGACTTCTGTAAAATTATTAATTCTTAGGTATTCTTTTTTTGATGAAAGGTTGCTCCTTTATAGACATTACTACAGAATCTACATTCAACACTGCTTTGTCCAAATTCTTCAATGCAGCATTGAGGTTGTCGTGCAACTCAGTATCATTGAGCAATAGACCAAGAGTGCCATCTTCCGATTGTAGCAATTCATTCAATAATCGTATAGTTTCATTCAAATCCTCTACCGTATTTTGCACATTCGCATCTTTTACATTCGTCACAATCACTTGCAACTCTGCAATCGTCGTATCAATCCTAGCAATTATACTAGGCAATTGACCATGAGTGAACTGACGGATATCCTTGCCACTAACTTTTAGATCAGAGGTGATTTGCTCTATATTACGCAAAGTAGCATTAAGACTACCCATCTCCATCTCACTCGTGAGATTAGAGATCAAAACATTGGTTTCTGCCAATAGACTATCCAAATTAGCCAACACCCCCGCTTGCAAACTCTCCATCAGTCCAGGCACTATCGTTGTCGTCAGTGTGTCACCACCTTTATAGGCCACACCTGTATCCTCTGGCAATAGCAACTCTATCGCAGCTCCTCCAAGTAATCCATCTGCCACCAATGCCATATTGGTACCTATAGGCAAAGTAATATCATCATTGATACTCACTCCTACTGTAAACGCAGGCACACGCGTGAAGTCGTAGTTAATCGACTCCACTAAACCCACTTGATGGCCCAATATATATACTGGCGCTTGTTCTGTCAAACCATTGCTGCGCTCAAATTGACCATAATAACAATCCGTAGGAGAGAATATATTCACTCCTTTTAGGAAATTAAATCCAAAATACAATATACCAGCACACACTACTGCCAATACACCTACTTTAACTTCTCTTGCGTATTTCATTTCTTATAATATTTTTCAAATGCATTAAAAATGCTATTAACTATCCCGTTTTTACCTGCTTCACTCGCTAACCACTTCTCTTCTTCTGCATTGCTCACAAATCCCATCTCCACTAATACACTTGGACAGGCCGACTGTAGCAATACCCAAAATGCTGCTTGACGCACACCTCGATTGGCACGATTTAATGTGCCTACAAATTGATTCTGTACCATTTCCGCAAATGCCAAGCTATTGTCCATATACTGGTTTTGCATCAACTCAAAAATGATATAACTCTCTATTGAGTTTGGATCAAATCCTTGATATACTGTCTGATCCTTCTCTAGTTTCATCACAGCATTCTCGCGCATTGCTACATCCAAATTATCCTCCATACGATCAGTACCTAAGATAAAAGTCTCTGCACCTTGTGCCTTACGATTCTCAGCTGCATTCGTATGAATACTAATAAATAAATCTGCATGATTCTTATTAACTATATCAGCACGCTGTTGCAAAGGCAAAAACACATCTGTCTCACGAGTCAAAACCACTTTCACTTCTGGATATACCGTGCGAATCTTACTAGCCAATTGTTTAGCAACTTGTAAGTTTAAATCCTTCTCCTTGACTCCATGTACCAAACCAATAGCTCCAAAATCATCTCCCCCATGACCAGCATCAATCACCAATGTAAAGGACATCAACGAACTTGCAAATATGAAAAACAATAGAGCACGACACACATTATTTATTCCTATTTTCAACATATATCAATTGTCATTAATCTTCTCTGCTGCAAAGGTACAACAAAAAATGTACATATGCAACTTTTTTAGCATGGATTATTTTTCTAAGTTATATGCCTCTAGTGCTTTTTTTAGCACCAACATTGCCTTACCTAAATCTTCTTTGTTCAAAATATATGCCATTCGTACTTGTTTCTTTCCTTGTTCTGGGTTAGTATAGAAGCCACTTCCTGGCGCCATCATCACCGTTTGCCCCTCGTATTGGAAGTCAGTCAAACACCATTGGCAGAATTTATCTGTATCATCCACAGGCAGTTGCACCATCACATAGAATGCTCCCATCGGCGTCGGTGCAAACACTCCAGGTATCTGATTCAATTGGTCAATTAGGAAATTTCGGCGAGCCAAATATTCGTCATACACCTCTTCCATATACTCCTGTGGAGTAGAGAGAGAGGCTTCTGCTATAGCCTGACCTATCAATGGTGGCGATAGACGCGCCTGACAAAATTTCATCACCGCATTGTGCACCTCTTTGTTCTTTGTGATCAGCGCACCAATACGAATACCGCACTCCGAATACCGCTTGCTTACCGAGTCAATCAACACCACATTCTGCTCGATATCCTCCAAGTGAAAAGCGGAGATATAGGGACGTTTCGTATAGATAAACTCACGATATACCTCATCGGAAAAGAGATAGAGATTGTATTTCTTCACAAGATCGCGAATCTGCATCATCTCTTTCTTGGAGTAGAGATAACCAGTAGGGTTATTAGGATTGCAAATCAAAATTGCACGCGTTTTTTCGGTGATCTGCTTCTCAAACTCCTCGATAGATGGCAAACGGAAACCGTCCTCAATATCCGTCTTCACAGATTTCACCACTGCTCCACACGAAATAGCAAATGCCATATAGTTGGCATAACTTGGGTCAGTCACAATTATCTCATCACCAGGATTGAGACATGCCATATAGGCAAACATGATTGCCTCCGAGCCACCCGTTGTGATGATAATCTCATCAGGCGAAAGGTCGATGCCATATTCGGCATAGTATCCTACCATTTTTGTGCGAAGAGACTTAATGCCTTGTGATGGACTATATTCGAGCACCTCTTGGCTAAAATTCTGCAAGGCATCCATGGCGCAAGCAGGAGTTTTAATATCAGGCTGACCGATATTTAAGTGATAGATATGCACACCGTTACGCTTAGCTGCGTCTGCATATTTCGCCAGTTTTCGGATAGGCGATTCTGGCATATTTTGCGCACGAGTAGAAATTTTCATATGGTCATGATTTATATTCAGGCCACAAAGGTACACTTTTTTTCTGATATAAGCAAAAAATATATATAAAAAATCTTATCAATCATTTATACCAAGGGCGCATATCGCGATATGCGCCCTTGGTATAAATGATTATGAACTACTTTATTATCCGCCACAGCGGCTGTAGCCACACTCACGGCAGTGCATACAACCCTCTTCGAAAATAAGTGGATTACCGCAATTAGGACATACTTGACCTTGCACTACTGTGCCGTCTTGGATATACTTCTTGAGCGCACGCTCCACACCTACTTTCCAAGAGTTGATGGACTCAGAATCCATTTGGAGTGAGCTAATCATCTTGATAACTTGGTCAATAGGCATACCATAACGCAAGACGCCAGAAATGAGCTTAGCATAGTTCCAGAACTCTTTGTCGAACTTGTAGCTCAAGCCCTCCATAGTAGTCTTGAAACCACGTGAATTGACAAATTGGAAGTCATAGCGCTTGGTACCATCCTCTTGTACCACACGGATAATCTTACCTTTGGTTACTGACTTAGGCAACAAGATACCCTCCTCATCGTCTGCAAGACCAGTAAAGATTTCATATGGCACACCATCCTTCAAACCAACAAAGGCAATCCATTTATCCTTATTATTTTGGAAGCGAACTACATCACACTCCAATTCCGCAGGACGCACGCGTACCTTATTATCGAAGCAAACGCAGTTCTTCTCATCTTTCTTGTCCTCTTTCTTCTTCTCCTTGATGCCTTCCAATACACCAGTACGTGAGCCATCGCGATAAACCGTACAGCCCTTGCAGCCACAACGCCAAGCCTCTTCATAGAGTTTGCCAACCAACTCTTCGCTCACATCGTTAGGCAAGTTGATGGTTACTGAGATGGAGTGATCCACCCACTTTTGGATAGCACCTTGCATTTGCACCTTCTCCATCCAATCCACATCGTTGGCAGTAGCCTTGTAGTATGGCGATTTTTGCACCAACTCGTCGATTTCTGCAGGAGTATAGCGGTGAGCAGGATCATACTCATAGCCATTAGCTTGCATCCAAGTGATGAACTTATGGTGGAACACTACATACTCCTCGAAGCTATCACCCACCTCATCCACGAGGTCCACGTGTACGTTCTTATCATTTGGATTTACCTTACGGCGACGGCGATATACAGGTTGGAACACCGGCTCTATACCACTGGTGGTTTGGGTCATGATACTAGTAGTACCTGTAGGTGCAATAGTCAAGCAGGCGATATTACGACGGCCATGTTCAACCATGAGTGCATACAACTCAGGATCAGCCTCTTTGATGCGTTGGATATATGGGTTATTCTCCTCGCGCTTAGCATCATATACCTTGAACGCACCACGCTCCTTAGCCATCATTACGCTACTGCGGTATGCTGCTAAAGCCAATGTCTTGTGTACCTCTACTGAGAATGCAGTAGCCTCTGGTGTACCATAACGCAAGCCCATAGCAGCCAACATATCTCCCTCTGCGGTAGTGCCCACACCAGTACGGCGACCTTGAGTGGTCTTTGCCAGAATCTTCTCCCAGAGCTCGCGCTCGGTACGCTTGATAGTTTCTGCCTCAGGGTCAGAACCCACTTTAGCCAAAATCTTCTCAATCTTCTCCACCTCAAGATCAATAATATCATCCATCATACGTTGAGCTACAGCAACATGCTTCTTAAAGAGGTCATAATCGAACTCAGCTTGGGCTGTAAATGGATTCTTTACGTAACTATAGAGGTTGATAGCCAAAAGACGGCAACTATCGTATGGACACAATGGAATCTCGCCACATGGATTGGTGCTGACAGTCTTATAACCTAAATCTGCATAGCAGTCAGGTACAGACTCACGGGTAATGGTATCCCAGAATAGCACACCTGGCTCTGCGGATTTCCATGCATTGTGAATCACTTTCTTCCACAATTTGGCAGCATCTACTTCCTTTGTATAGGTAGGATTCTCTGCATCAATTGGATATTTTTGCACATATGGCAAGTTATTGATAGCAGCTTCCATAAAATCATCGTGCATCTTCACCGACACATTGGCACCTGTGACCTTACCAGACTCCATCTTAGCATCAATAAATGCCTCGCTATCAGGGTGTTTCACACTTACGCTAAGCATCAACGCACCACGACGACCATCCTGAGCCACCTCACGAGTAGAGTTGCTATAACGCTCCATAAATGGCACCAAACCAGTAGAGGTCAATGCTGAGTTCTTCACAGGGCTACCATGAGGACGGATATGGCTGAGGTCATGCCCCACTCCACCACGACGCTTCATCAGCTGCACTTGCTCCTCATCAATCTGGATAATCGCACCATAACTATCGGCACTACCATCCTGACCTATCACGAAGCAGTTGCTCAAACTCGCCACTTGAAAATCATTACCAATACCAGTCATAGGACTTCCCGCTGGTACGATATACTTAAAATCGCGTAATAATTCAAACAACTCTGCCTCTGACATTGGATTGGCATACTTGCTCTCAATACGCGCGATTTCACCTGCCAAACGATGATGCATATCGTCTGGGGTCAATTCATACAAATTACCAAATGAGTCTTTCAACGCATACTTGGTACTCCAAACACGAGCAGCCAACTCATCTCCACCGAAATAACTCACCGACGCTTGTTCTGCTTCTTTTTGTGTAAAAGTCTTTTTTTCCATGATATATAATAACTTACATTTTTTCTTATCTAGATTCCTCAAAAAATTAGTCGCGAAATCGACTGCAAAGGTACTATATATTTATGATATGTGCAAATATTTTGACAAAAAAAGTTTTCAACAATCATATAAAGTTATCCAAAACAAAAACACAAACAGCTGACAATCAACTGTTTGTGTTTTAAAAAAAATCAAAAAGTTTTCCAAAAAGAAAAAGTTATCAACAACTCAGATTGTAAATTTGCGTAATTCTTGCATTACAACACGATATGCCATTAGCATCTACTTGCTGGTATTGTACAGAACCTTCTTTTTCCACCACCTTCGTCACCATCAGATCATTCAAATACAATTCTTTTACATAGTTGATATCTAGACGAAATGGCTTCCTATTATTCTGCATTCTTCGAGCATTCAGCATCCATTCTAAATATTTGCACGAGTTGCAATGGCAATTGTAATCCATGTCCGAATATTGTATTACATGCTCTACTTCTTCTGCCATCAGTACATCCTCTTCCTCTTTGGCATTCTCTATGTCAATGGGCATAAGGCGCTGTGCACGCGCCATCTTAAGCACCTCACCATCTACTGTATTCGCAAACATAGGATCATCAAACACATTTACAATTTCACGTTTCGTATGGTCCAAGACAGCCCAAACTGTCTTAGCACAACCTATCATCCTCAACTCATCACTACCCGACACCTTTATATATATACGGAAATCACGCACAGATAACATATGTGCATTTTGCTCAATCCATGTTTCTACTACTAATTCGTCACCATGAGTGGGCAAATACAACATCTCTAGATTTAAATGGGTGATAATCCATGTATAGTTGTATGGCAACAGTGCCTGAATACCAAATCCTAGTTCATCTGCTACCACGCCAGCCACATTCAGAAGATGATTCTCCAGCGTATACAAACGCATACAACGTGTATCATCCACATCTTGATACTGAACTATATAATTATATCTGTATTTCATCTGCTATTCTTTTATCGGGAAAACACCTGTTGGACGCAGAATCGTATATTGTGTCATTGATTGATTAGATCGGAAACCTACTCCTTTGATGATAGAACTCTCACGAGTAATAACAATACTTGAGTCCGAATATACTGCTTCTGATTTTTGATCCCAAAACAACAATGGAGTTTCAAATTTTTCTCCATCTAAATTAATTGCCTTCACATTACCTCTCAGTAACCAGCGTTGAGCTAATTCATCGTAATACGCATAATCTGCCTCTATTGTGGCATTTGGTTGCAAATTCACATCAAATCGTTCCAAATATATACCATTTGGGAACTCCCAATGCGGTGTATCGGCTTTGTCAAACACTTGCCAAGTAGCTGCTTGAATTTTATAGCGTACTATTCCTGAATCTGAGATCAGTGTATTTACATCTGTTGCCTGCAACACGGCTACTTGCTTGCGATCAGCTATTACTTCTGTTGTCAAGCGTACCTCGCGACGCTTACACCCTACAAATAAACTACACATCAACATCAAGAGAATCATTCCCATGATTCTCTTGATGATTAGATGTTGTATAGTCGTATTTTTTGCCACCTATTATTCTGGTTTTGAACGGCAGACAGTATTTCTACCAATCCATCCACCCACGCGGAAAGTAGCCCCCTCATTCAAATCACGATGGAAGAAGACATCCTCCTTGCTAGGGAAATACTGACGATAGGTAGCTATTAATTTATTGGCATCACTTGAGCATGATGCATCCACGCTCTTTGCCTTTTGGAACATATCACATGCTACCCAGAATACAGAACGAGCCAAGATAGGATCGTCATATATTTTTGCACTTGCATAGCAAATACCCATCAACAAATAGCAACGGCCATCCTCCGCATTCAGTTCCAACGCTTGTTGTGCATGAGAAACACCTTGTTGGTAGTTCTTCAATGACACATACACATTGGCTAAACGATATAAATAATCTGCCTTATCATCATTATTTGCCACCATGGTCAGCGCTTGTTTATAATACTCTACCGCACCTTCTAAGTCACCTTTCTTGATACACATTTGCGCACAACCAGCAGCTGACTCATCAGTTGGTTGCAATTTATGAGCATGCTCTGCTGCTGCAAAATACACATCACTCTCCGTACAACCCAAACGACGATAGAGTTTCATTATAGAGCCCAACTTATCAATATCATTGGCACTTTCAGCCACAACACTTGCATACATCTGATCCATCTGACTACAATCTGCAGCACCAGATGCTGCATATAGACGATCTACATATGCCTTTTGGCTAGCAGCATGCTCTGCGTTCTTACCACCAGCAACAGCAATTTGCTCCAATGCAGCAGAAGCCATTTGATAGTCGGCTAAGAATTGTTCACCATATTGATCAGTATTGGATTTGTAGAGATTGTAACTTACTTCTACAAACTTACGAAGTACTGTAATTTGTGTCTTCGCACCCAAAGCAGTTACAGACTCTTTCAACCAGCCATATGCAGGCAAAGCCAATTCATCTTCTGGGAAATAAGTCAAATAATCCATCGCCTTCAAACCTAACACATAGCTATCTGGATACTTTGCCTCATCAAAATACTTGATACGATCATCGTGCAACTGCATGATTGAATCACGCAACGCCTTGCGCACATTCTCATCAGTAGTTTGTTGATAACGATAGCCCAAAATCTCGGCACCATCAGTATAGATGGCTTTGTTAAGATCTGGACGACTTTGGTAAACTGGCAACCAGAAGCCATAAGCCTCCTCAAATTGTTTGTTTTTAACAGATTCGTGGAAAAGCGATAAATTAATCATGCACTCCTCGTCTGTCAACGTAGTTACTACTGGCGCAACCACCTCTGGTTCAGCACCTTTCTTTTTCTTTTTTGACTTTTGCGCAAAACCCACCATTGGAATGGCAAAGCACAATGCAATTAATAATACTCTTTTCATTTTTTTGTATTTTTATTTAAATATTAAACTTCTATCCTTGTTGCCCTTTCACCTCATCATCATTCTACCTTCCCTATTAGTGAGGAGCTGGGAGCGGCTTTTCCGCCTAATATCCTACAATTTCCTCTTAAAGAACCAGTATTCTGAAATTGATGCGTTGATTACCAATCGCATGTAATTCTCGCTCAGCACATTCTTATTACCTCGCTTGCCATACTCTACTGTCGCGTTGATTACTGTTCCTGTCGTGCGTAATGGGAAACCCACACCTAAACCAACACCCCATTCTGCCTCATTATATTGATTAGTATATGCCGTAGTATAGTTCACACCTAAGCGCCAATATACCTGATCCACATATTTTCGACTCGTAGGATCATTGCAATATTCTGCGCCTATGGCCCAGCGATGACGTTGTTTCAATGTCTTCATTTGACCAAAATAGTTTGCATTAGCCCAATCATGACACATATAATCTGCCCCTATTACTAGGCGATTAGCATATGCATAACTCAATCCAACGCCATACATCATCGGCATATCAAAACCAGCATTAATCATACTGATCGTATCTGCTGTTGTCATTTCTATCTGCTCGTAGTCCATACGCGAAAAAGGCTGTTTATTCTCAAACAAAGCACCCAAATTCACTGTATGTTGTCCAAAAGTATGAAACAATTGAACACCATAGCGTAAACGCAAACTATTAGCTCTTAATTTCTCTACCATCTGCACCGAATCCATCATAGCATCCGTAAAACTCAAACTTCTCGTTTGCTCTATATTACCAAACATATAATACGCATTTACACCCAATGCTACCCAATTACAAATATTCACACTCAAACCACCATACACTTGGGTAAATCCTCCATTACCACGATATGCTTGCGAATAGTAGTAATCCGAATTTATAGAATCCGTTAATGCAAAATTATACCCCACAGCAGAATAAGGAGTCACACCTAGCGACATTGCTATATGCTGACGCCATATAGGAAACTGTATGGTCATATACTCCAAGTTACCATTCGCTTTATTGGTTTGGCCATAAGAATCGCTATAATTGGTATAAAGCACAGATCCTGCTATATCAAACATGAATGTCATAGAATCGCATGCTGTATACGATGCTGGTTGTGCAGAGTTAATCACTTTGTTCGAGCGCATACCTATACCAACTCCACCCATTGCGCGATAAGCATTGGGCAAGTTGGCATTCAATTCTCCATAGCCAAAACGAGATGTTGGGGAAGATGTTGCATTCTGTGCACATGCTCCTATAGCCATCATCGCTACTAACACTACTAATATGTATCGTTTCAAATTCATAATTTTTATCTCATTGCCAATCCACTTCACTTTAGGGAGTTCCTTTTAGGGCTCCTCCCATAATCACTCAATATCCTATCCAATCCGATCAAAACCAAGTGCGGCTCACCCACCACATCCTTCTCTTTAATCGCATTTAAGATATAAGGTGCGTGTCCTCCCGTCACATAGGTTTTAAAGACAACCTTCTGCTCCTTTAATTGGCGCATATATCCCTTCACTTCAAATATCAATCCCCTCACCACACCAGCAGCCATTGCTTCTTTCGTATTTTTGCCAAACAGCGGCGTCAATGCATCAGGTTCCACATCCACCTTCGGTAAACGCTTAGTCATCTGATTCAATGCCACCAAGCGCATTTTGATTCCTGGTGCTATATTGCCTCCTAAATAACCATGCTCGGCAGACACAAAGTCGTAGGTTACAGCAGAACCAGCATCTACAATTAATAGGTTCTCGCCTGGACTCAAATAAGTGGCTCCCACGGCTGCTGCTATACGATCATGACCTAATGTCTCTGGCGTCTGATAGCAGTTCTTTATCGGTAGTGGAGTCAAATGGTCAAAGAGAACAAAATTCTTCGACAATCTATTTAGCGCATTCACAACAGCAGGCTCCATGTTTGCTACGGACGATACGATGCTATCTGTGATAGGATACAAACTAAACAATCGCTCCACATCCCCACTCGTAAACGAACGGTACAATAGATTTTTCATCATCACACCGTCCTTAAACAGCGCCACCTTTGTCCTAGAATTGCCCTGATCAATACATAAATTCATGCCTTTTCCCTCTAAACTCAAAATAGTAGCGAAGCTTCACTAAATACACTACGCTTGATACAAGAATCGCTTAATACTTTTCTTTGGTGTCTTCTCAAATTCATGCGCATACAACTTGATGAGATTAATTTGCTCGTATGCTGCCAATTGTTGATTCACCAACTTGCGATTCTCATCCATTATCTCCTCCAGTTGCTCTTGCGTCAGCTTATCTGCATCTACTGCCTCGAAATCTGGGCAAACTAACGCTACTAGGCGTGTATCCTCTTTCTGCAACACCAACGACTCCAACACATAAGGCATATTATTAATCTTCGCCTCTATCTCCTCTGGGTAGATATTCTGACCACTTGGACCTAGCAACATCGTCTTGCAACGACCTTTTATATATATAAATCCATCATTGTCTATCGTGCCCAAGTCGCCAGTACGCAACCAACCATCCTCAGTAAAACTCTCTTTCGTAGCTTGCTCATTCTTGTAATACCCCATCATTACATGCTCGCCACGCACTTGAATCTCACCCACTCCATCTGCATCGGGATTAGAAATACGCGCTTCCATGAATCCTTCCAATACTTGACCACAAGATTGAGCACGAAACTCCGTCCACGGAGTAAAACTGATGAGCGGAGCTGTTTCAGTCATACCATAACCTATCGTTACCGGAAACTTGATTCGATGCAAAAACGCCTCTACTTCCGCATTCAATGGAGCACCACCAATAATAATTTGCGAAAACTCACCACCAAATGCTTCCATCAATTTCTCGCGAATCTTATTCAGCACCACTTTATCCAGCAATGGCATCTTCAACACCCAACTCACAGCAGTACGAGATAGTTGTGGCTGAATCATTTTTTTATAAATCTTCTCCAAAATCAGTGGTACAGACAGAATAACTGTTGGCTTTACCTCAGCAAATGCCTTCAACAAAATCTTGGCAGATGGGGTACGACCTATCAAATAGGTATGTCCTCCAGCTGCTAAACATGCCAAGAAGTCAAATGCACAACCATACGCATGTGCCAATGGCAAGAATGCCACATGACGGCAACCTGGGAATACCAATTTCGTGGTCAAGCCAAACACAACATTTCCTGCCAACGCATTCATCGGCGTCATCACACCCTTACTAAATCCCGTTGTACCTGAGGTATAGTTGATGGATGCCAACTCCGCATTGCTGCGCTCAATGTACACCACATCATCCTTGCTAAACCCATTAGGATACGCCTCTGCAAACAAGTCTTCAATCGTCATCTTATCTACAGCTTGCTCCATTGGCAAACGGCTGAGAATCATGTCCATGTTATTCAGCGATAGTACCGCTCTCAGCTCAGGCACTTGCTCCGCATCAATATTCTCCCAAATCAAGTCGGTGATAAACAGCAGTTTACTCTCCGAGTGATTCACAATATGAATAGCATCATTCGCCTTGAAATCTTGTAAGATAGGCACAATTACTGCGCCATATGTCACAGTCGCCAAGAAGGTAGTCACCCAGTTCGCATTATTCTTACCCATCACTGCTATCTTGTCGCCTTCTTCTATGCCTGCTTGTTTAAATAGTAAATGTAGCTTAGCCACATTCTCAGCTAACTGTGCATAAGTCAAGGTATTGGTTGTGCCATAATCGGTCACAGCTTCTAGATCCCAGTTCTCACGAAACGACTTCTCGTAAATCTTAATTAGATTTTCCTCTGGTTTACTCAGCATATAAATTATCTGTATTATTGTTCTATAGGTATTTCAAAAGGGTCATCAACTGGCATGCTGGGTGCTCCTAGCGGCTGCACAGACACAACCGAATCCACCACATACTCACTGTTTCCTCGCCATGGTAATACGCCCAAATATCGTTTCCAATGTAATTTGATTTGACGGCTAGAACTATTCTCAATCTGTCGTGCTACTTGCTCGTCTTCTACAGAGAATTTAAATTCGTTGGACTGTATCGTCGCACTCGAATTGCGCGAATTATACCCAGTCTGAATCATCTTACCCTCATAGGTTTTAAAAATAAAGCCTTCGTTCTGGAAATAATTGATATCTCCTTCATTAACACCTTGGCTGTATACAAAGAAAAACTTCACATACACAAATACAGCCAAAGCCGCAATCAGTAACGAAACCAAAGCTGCAATTATTTTACCTCCAACTTTCATATTTACTTCCTTTATTTTTCGCTAAAAGCCATAATCGCCGCAAAGGTACAAAAAAAAATCGGACTATGCAAATCATTTACGCATAATGTATTATTTTTAATAATAATTTAACCTTTTGGCATGATTTTTGCACAGAGTTAACTAGAATTATTAACCAATTAAAACAATTATTTTATGAAAAAGTACATATGTGATGTATGTGGTTGGGAGTATGATCCAGCCGTAGGTGCCGAAGGCATAGCTCCAGGTACTCCATGGGAGCAAGTTCCAGAAGATTTCGTTTGTCCACTTTGTGGCGTAGGTAAAGACGAATTCTCCCCAGCTGAATAAACTAGTCCCACTTACAAAAAAAAAATAACGAGTTCTCTCGTTATTTTTTTATTTCTTCTCCTCTAACCTCTCGCCTTCTCGCCTCATCACCTATACCCTATAGCTCGCTTGCGAGCGTCCCATAGGCACTAGGTGCCTCCTACAATCGCTTTGCGGCTACCAACCTATCATACCTTTCGCCAAATGATCTGTAGTATACCCAAATCATATACTCATTCTCTGTTTGCCAATGCGAACCCTCTAACGGTAATGTTGTCACACCATTCTTACCCCACACATAGTACATATAGTCGTAGCCGCCTTGCTTCAAATATACATACAAGTAGTAGCATCTATTGTCGGCATCATACTCCATCCTATTCTGCGCACCATACTGGTTGCCAAATAGTTCTCCCCCCACAAACACATGCCCATCCATCACATATTGCTCCACAGGCAGCACAAAATGCACCCACATATATTCCGCCTCTGTATCTACATACTCCGTCTTCTCGCAGTTCACCAACCATTGTCCATTCGCATCCATCTCCGTCAAGTATGGCAAGCCCTCACGACCAGCATTCTTGTTCTTTGTTCCACGAACCTCATCTATATCCAACAATGCATGGTATTCACCCTGTGCATACTCCACCCTATCCACATGATAACCAGCATAGTATGAGGAATAAATATCGAAGTGTCGATACTCATTCCCACCCTCAAAGATGAGCGCTTTTTGATTCACATAGCGTAACCTGTTGGGTTCTACAAAAGTCGGTTTCTCCAGCACCACTTGATTATCCCATCTGCCGTTCTGCTGCACCACCACCTTCACATCATTAGCATCTCGCATATTCAATGCCGCAGTCGTCACATCCAGATCCAATTGTTGATACCTTCCATTGAGTTCAATATCGGTATTGGCGCGCACGTTAGCCTCCACGCGCGCAAGCGGCTCTACCACATGAAAG
This sequence comes from Paludibacteraceae bacterium, assembly GCA_017503075.1. Taxonomy (GTDB): domain Bacteria; phylum Bacteroidota; class Bacteroidia; order Bacteroidales; family Paludibacteraceae; genus Colicola. Next base: position 67,825 of record JAFVTU010000001.1, read on the forward strand.
CACACTTCTGCCACCACCCTATCCTGATCGCCATCCTCGTAGATCTGCACCACGTAGTTGCCGCTCGCTTTCAGTTGCATATCTGAGTTGGGAAAACTAAACCAATAGTGCGTATATGCTTGTTGGGTATTCATCGAGTGCTCATAATCCACAATGTCGGCGGTCGTGAATCCATACACATATTCGTAGCTACTGATATTGCTCTCGGTCCAGTCTCTGTTGCAATGCACCACGCGATAGCTGTATTGGTGCACATCATGGCTCATCTCGTCGAACGAGATCTCCAGGGTGTTTTCGTCTTCGCTACCGTCTATCATTCCGCTCTCTGGCAGTACTAGATACGGTCTGTTGACTGTGCCCGATGGCTCTAATGCCTCTATCATATACCGCATACGCAACGTGCGTATGTCGCTGTCCATCACTTGTGTCCGATGCTGCGCCTGACTTCCTATTGCCAAGGCTAATAATATCACTATCAATCCTTTTCTCATATGCAGTAAATAATCCCTTGAGCGCTCGTTGTGTTGTTCTTTGATTTTTATTTATTTTTGTAGCCATCTTGAGATGGCGTATTTTTGTTGCAAAAAATAATTGACGATAATTGTATTAAAATCCTCCCTCTCGCCTTCGTCTCTAACCTGTAGGCGAAGCCGTCCTCTAAACTATAGCTCGCCTAGCGAGCGTCCTCTAAACTGCGCCTCTGGCGCCTCCTCTCATCACCACAATCCAGTTCGTCGGATAATCATGCCCTTTCGGGTGCAATATATGCACCTTGCCGTCCTCGTCTCGATAATACGAATGGTTCCATCCTGCACCCATATCCATGTATAGCGCATGCTCCACGCCTATGTCCAATAGCGCTTGCAGATAGTCCTGATAAGCCATCTCCTCGCGGTTGGCCATCACATAATATCGATCGCCTTTCTTGCAAATCGAACGAAAATGCTCCACCCGCTCCAGCGGCTGAATCGTATGCGCATAAACCTCCCCGTTTTGGATCACCCAATGCTGGGTAAAGGCCATACCACCTTGCGCTACGGCTCCCTGCAGTACCTCATCGCATGGAAAACTGCATATTTTCTTAGGTAACAACCTGCCATTCAGTTCTTTACCTTCCCATACGAATAGCGCATACCGTTCTGCGAATGGAATGCCATCTTTATCTTCTATATACCCTTCGTATAGCATTCCTCCAGAGATATGTGGTCCTAGGATATTACTATGTTCGAAGTGATCTAGGCATTTGCCTGTGAAGGCGGCGGCTGCACATAGTAGGACATTTTCTTGGGTCGTGTCGGGCATTTGTCCGCAGGCCAGTTCTAGTGGACAATCGGTAATATCGTATAGGGTTAGCAGTTCTGTGCTATCCACATGCATGGGGTATGATGGTTGGTTTGTCATGGTTGTATTATCATTATTGCACGCTCGTCCCAGTGCAGCTATGATAGCTGCTCCTGCGATGCATGCTAGTGTCCGAATGAGTGTTTTTTTCATATTGTACTTTCTATTCAAAATTGTCAGTAGGCGCCCTGCGCCGTCCTCTAAACTGCAGCTCCGCTGCTCGCCACTCACTCCTCTTCAAAGATTATCTCCAATCCCTCTATCTGCAGTCGCACTTTCAGCCACTCGTATACCCTTGTTTTCTCCTCTTCGCTTGGCATCTCGCTGCAATGTGCCACCACTATCACTTGCTCCTCGCTCATCACCACATTTTGCTCCAGTGCCGTACCCCTTGCCAACGTCAAACGCGTGATGCTGGGCAGCTGCACTTGCAGCTCCTCTGCCAGCTGCTTAGCGGGCAATTCTCGTTGTTTATACGCGGCAATCTGCGCATTCAGCACTTTGATCGAATCGTCGCGCACCTGCACATTACTTGCATTGGTAGCCATCAGGTTCTTGACGATCTCCGTCTCATTGAAGCGGTCCACTTGTACCGTCGCATCCTCGTGTATCACGATTTGCGAGCGCATGATGCCGTAGTTCTCCGCATCACGCATCAGCATCTCCTTGGTGTCCTCGTTGAGTGTCTCACCAGCCAATCGCAACTCCAGCATATAGGGTTTACTGTCTATATTCACCTGTGAATCATAGATATAGGTCTTGCCGATATTCTGATTCTTCTTCACAAATCGATTAGCCATCTTCGTAAAATCATTCTCGCGAATCACATGATATCCCGTGAATATACTAGTGGCCGCCAGCAGGATCACCAACCCATACGACAGGATGAAATACCTCGTGCGATGTTGCTCCACGGTCTTCACGGGGAACTTCAGGAACTTCGCCATCAAGTATGCCGCCATGGCGATAAAAATGCAGTTGATGCTAAACAGGAATAGCGCTCCGATGGTATATTGCCAATTCAGATTGGCTATTCCGTAACCTACGGTACAGAGTGGTGGCATCAAGGCGGTAGCAATGGCCACACCCGACAGTACGGTACCTTTCTCTTTGCGAGCAGTCTCTAGCACACCCGCCAAACCGCCAAATAGAGCGATAAACACATCGTATATCGTAGGTCGCGTACGCGCTAAGAGCTCGGTTGGGTTATCGATTTCTAGAGGAGTGAGAATAAAGTACAGGGTAGCGGCCAGCAAACTGATTCCCACCATCACCAGTAGGTTCTTGATGGAGAACAGCACCAGTTCTCTGTCGTTGGTTCCCAGTCCCAGTCCTAGTCCTGTGATAGGTCCCATGAGGGGTGAGATCAGCATGGCGCCGATGATGACGGGTATGGAGTTGACGTTGAGTCCCACGCTGGCTATGATGATAGCTACAATGAGAATGTAAACATTGGGGCCACGAAATGGGATATTCTTTCGGATATTCTCGCTAGCTGCAGGAATATCCACATCGTTGGTCAGATTAAGGGTAGTCTTTAGAAACTCTCTGATGGTATTAAAATTCACTTTCATAGTAGTTAGCGTATTTTTGTTTACTTAGTTCAATTCGCCGTTACATAAATAAATTTTTGATAATTGTGGTCTAATTTTTGAATCATTTTTGTTTATATTATTCCACTTCAGCCGACAAAATTACAAAAAAATACCCAAATACACAAAAATATTTGCATATTTGCGAAAAAAGCAGTACTTTTGCAGCCGCGTTCGGAAATTTTGGTAGTCACAATACTACACTACTACGCAGCGCTTCTGCCATTGTGGCTCAGTTGGTAGAGCAACGCATTCGTAATGCGTGGGTCGCCGGTTCGAGTCCGGCCAGTGGCTCAAGAAGAAGAGGGAGTTTCCCTTTTCTTCTTTTTTATACTCACTCTCACGAACGAGAACCATTAATTCCCAAAAACGATTTTTTTTTTGGATGAGGAGCGAAAGTTAGTTAATTTAACCTTCTTGCACAACAAGTCCGTAGGTCAAAGATGTCCAAAGAAGAATCATAGTATTTGTAAGTTTTCTACCATTTGAATCCGCCAATGAGCAGAAGATAATATCATAGCCATTTTATGCAGTTCGCCCTACACCCTACACCATAAAATCGCCCTCCACGGCGATTTTTCTTGCATATATCAACAAAAAGCACTACCTTTGCAGCATAATTCATCTAATCATGACCGAAAAAGAAAAAATGCAACAGCAAATGCTGTACGATGCGAACTACGATACCGAACTCATTCGTGAGCGTCAAGTCGCTAAAGACTTGTGCTATCAGTTCAACCAATTACGTCCCTCCGATGAGACCAACCAACAGCGGATTCTCAGCCAACTATTAGGCAAGAAATCTGATAACTGCTACATTCTGGCACCTTTTTGGTGCGATTATGGCTACAATATCGAAGTAGGCAAGAACTTCTTCGCCAACCACAATACTGTCATTCTCGATGGTGCCAAAGTTACTTTTGGCGATAATGTGTTTATTGCTCCCAACTGTGGTTTCTACACAGCTGGTCATCCTATTGATGCGGACCGCCGCAATCAGGGCTTGGAGTATGCCTACCCCATCACTGTGGGCGATAATGTATGGATTGGCGCAGGCGTACATGTAATGCCAGGCGTGAAGATTGGTTCGAACGTAGTCATTGGCGGTGGCTCTGTGGTGGTGAAAGACATCCCCGACAATGTGGTAGCAGTCGGCAATCCCTGCCGTCCAGTCCGCCCCATCACCGAAGCCGACAAACACAAATCATGAGATAAACCCTGCCTCTAACCTCTCACCTCATAGCCTCATCGCCTTATAACCTCATCGCCTCTTTGGGCAGTCCTAATAGGGGAAAAGCGCCCTATTTTTGGTCAGAATTCCATGTTTCACATCTCGTGCCTAGATTGCGAAACTCTTTTGGCGACATGCCTGTATGTGTTTTGAAATACTTGCGGAAGGTAAACTGCTCTGGGAAACCCAATTGTTCCGCTACAGACTTAACCTGTACTCCTTTCTCGTGCAAAAGGCGCTTAGCATTATTTATTGTCACAAGGGTGATAATCTCAATAGGCGTCATGCCTAGCCGTTCAGACACAATTGAGGAGAAATACCGTTGCGTCAACCCCGCTTGGTCTGCATAGAAAGCCACCTGCCGTTCTGTGGTATGGTTCTTTACTATTGACTGAATAAACTGCATAACAATCTGCTCCTTATGCGTGAATGGCTTGGGGATGCTAGCAGTCGGCTGTGATAGTACATGTGTTAATAACTCTAGAACCAATGTCTGTTTACGCAGAAGAATCAGTTTTTCTTTAGCTTGGCGCAAGATTCCATGTGGCATTACACTTACTTCAACTTGCTGAGAAAGGATATCACGGATATTGCTCTCATAGTAACAGCAGCGTTCTTCTGGCAATTCAATCACGGGAAAGAGGGGCATATTCCGCTCAGCTAGATGTGATAGATAAGGATACATCACATCTATCAATTGGTCTGGCGTATCCATGAGCGACAAAGCGGCATAATCCTCCGACTGACTGAGTTCCACGCAAGGGATTAGCGGACTAATAATGTGCAACGTACCACGCTGCATAGTGTAGCGACGACCGTTCAATATCTTTTCGGCAGTACCGCAGATGCATATAGTAATTCCTACTTTCATGGCACAAAAGTACTCATTTTTCCTAATATCCACAAGAAAAATATAATATTTCTACATAAAATCATACATATTGCTCAATTATTCGCTATTTTTGCTCTTTTATGAGGCAAAAAAAAGCAGTACCTTTGCAGCCGTAAACAAAAAAACATATACAGTATGAAAAAGTTTGGATTATTTCTTTTGAAAAACAATGTTCATTGGATGACATTCTGTTTTCTTGGCTGGCTGATATGGGCAGCATGTAATTGGAACAACTTAGAGTTGGCGCAGAAGATAACATTAGGTATTTATGCCTTCCTTATTGCGCACGAGTACGAGGAAGGGTACAAAGATCGTTTCTTGGAGCTAATGGCAGGACGATTGATGAAAATCAACTACAAAGCGCTCACGCCAGGCTTAACGCACTTGTCGCAGGCAATCTATATCACAACCATTTTTTCGTTGGCACTGCTATTCCCTGCGCAATTATGGCTCACATTTGGTGTGATTATCTTGGCTATTTTTGAGGGATATGTACACAATATGGGTATATTTCTTTTCCGTCTGCGAGGACTAAGTCCAGGTTGGTGGACAGCTATGGGTATGGCTGCTTTTGCTATATGGGGATTAGTGGAAATCAACCAAGCGTATGATTATACAGGTATACAATGGTTATGGGCAACACTATATTATATTGCTACTTTCATAGCAATGGAGATTGGTGTCCAAAAACTGATAAAGAACAGTTTCTCAAACACAATCCACTCTGCCCGTAGTTTTCTATCAGAGCGCTTTGGTACAAAGCAATAGGACATTTTCATCCTCACCAAACCAACAGAGCGGCACCAACGTGTCGCTCTGTTTCCTTCTTACCTCATCACCTCATTGCCTTTACACCCTACACTTTACACCAAAAAAAATCGCATAGCCCTTGCGCATATGCTATTTTTTCACTACCTTTGCAGCGCAATTACTTCATAACTCACTCAACTATGGAACATAAATCTTGTCCTCGTTGTGGTGCTGCGTTTATTTGCCAGCACGAGAATCCCGCTAAGTGCCAATGTGCAGGCGTGGAACTCTCTCCTGCTACTCGTGCACATCTGGCAGCGCAATATCCCAACCAATGCCTCTGCCGCAAGTGCCTCATCGAATTAGGAACATCAAACTAACGCCTTTTGCAGCATGTTTATATCCTTCCTCATATTCTGCATCGTAGTGCTATTTCTCTGCCCTACTCTTGTATGGCTACTCTGCTGGATAGTAGCACGGCTGTGTCATCACACCATGCCGTATGCACCTTTTGCCTATACAGGTCTCGCACTCGCGCTGCTCCTTATGGGCACTATGCTCTACGGCTATTGGTTCGGACGTTTCCAACTGCGCGTGCAACATACTACCTACACTTCGCCCCATATTCCCACTGCCTTCAATGGATATAAGATTGTGCATATTAGCGACTTGCACCTATCCTCTTTTGCCAATAATCCTAAGTTTCTGCAACGCATAGTAGATAGGATCAACGCCCAAGAACCCGACCTTATCTGCTTTACAGGCGACTTCGTGGGCTTTGGTGTAGAAGAAGCAATTCCGTTCACGGATATGCTCCGCCAACTGCATGCCAAAGATGGTATCACAAGCGTACTCGGCAACCATGATTTTGCACTCTACCACCACGGAATAACCGATGAACAGAAAGAGCAAAAAGTGGAGCAACTAACCGCCTACCAACGCAACACCTTAGGTTGGCATCTGCTTCGCAATCAGTCGTATATCATCTCACGCGAAACCGCATATCTGCAAATCATTGGCGTGGACAACACCTCCAGCCCAGGACAAGGATTTCAGACTATCTCCCGAGGAGATCTTATGAAGGCGATGACCTCTTTGAGCCAAGAGCCAAGAACCAAGAGTCAGGATACATCAGTAACGACCGAACAGACTGAAGTAATCAGTCTTGACTCCTTACTCCTGAACCCTGAATCCATGAAGATGCAAATCCTGCTCTCGCACGACCCATCGCAGTGGCGAGGAGAGGTAGTACCTACCACAGATATTCCGCTGACCCTCAGTGGGCATACCCACGCAGGGCAAGTACGCATATTCGGCTACCCACTCTCTGCACTTATGTTTACCGAATCCGAGGGCTGGTATCACAATAATGAACAATCCCTTTACATCAACACAGGCATTGGCTGTACCCTACCCGTCCGCCTCGGCGTACCTGCAGAAATAACTATAATCACGTTACAGAATAAATTGTAAACGGCTAATTGTACGAATTTCACTAATTCCCTTGATAATTTGTTCTATTCGCTTCATTCACCATTATAAAAAATATCCACATGACCATCCGCCCTACTACATACACCGATCTTGATGCCCTTATGGCAATCTTTGCCCATGCTCGCACGCAGATGGCGGCTGATGGCAATCCTACGCAATGGGGCGATGGTTACCCTACCCGCGAGCAGTTGGAGAACGACATCCAACGCGGCGTGAGCTATGTCATTGAACACAAAGGAGTACCCTGCGCCACTTTCGTTTTTATTATAGGCGAAGACCCTACCTATCACTATATTGAGGACGGGCAATGGTTAGACGACACGCTACCCTACGGCACTATTCATCGCATTGCCTCCAATGGGCAGCTACGAGGAATTTTCCGCACCATACTCGACTGGTGCTCAGCACAATGCAGCAATATCCGCATAGATACTCACCAAGCCAATGCCCGCATGATTCACCTCATTGAGCAAGCCCAATTCACACGTTGTGGCATCATCTACACCCGCGATAACTCACCACGAATGGCATACCAGTGTTTAGGTACTGCTATTGTAAAAGACTAAAAATATGTTTAAAAGAATTTCTACTTTATTACTCTTTCTCCTGCCGTTTTCCTTGGCGATGGCAGACACTATCACAGGTCAATGTGGTGATTCTCTGTCTTGGTCATTTGATACCGAAAACCGCCATCTCGACATCACGGGCAAAGGCAAAATGCAACTGTACAAGTACCCTGCATGGACCACCAATAACAGCATTACAGTTGCCTCTGTATCGTTCCCAGACAGCATCACATCTATTGATAGTTATGCATTTGAGGGACAAGAACTTACGGAAGTTATCATTCCTGCTTCTGTCAAGAAATTTGGTAAAGATGCTTTTGCACAAATGCCTTCTCTATTGCGCTTTGAGTACGAAGGCGAGGGCTATGCAGAATCGGAGAATGGCATACTCTATAATTGCTACAATCTTCGCTACTTCAAAGGCATCACCCGTATGCTTGCCTACAACGATGCTCTAGACACCCTTATTGTTACTTACGGCTATGCTTCCGCGAGTTTCCTCAACCGGTCATATGTAGACGATTCGCATGCATACGACAAACGCCTATTTGGCAAATACGATACTATACATAAAAAGATAAAGACCTATTTTCTACCCAGCGAATTGGAGGAGATTGGTGATTTCCTCTTGTGCTACGCTACCAATTTAGGAGGTATCACCATTCCTAAGAAAGTGCACACGATTGGTTCTGGTGCTTTTTTGTATTGCTCTTCGTTGGATTCACTAGTTTTTGATGGCGATGGGGTACAAACGATAGGTGATAGTGCATTTAGTCATTGCACACAATTATCCAAAATTCTATTACAAGACACCCTGCCTCCTATCATCGAAGCGCATACTTTTGAAGGCGTAGATCGTAGCATACCTATACATGTGCCATTGGGATCTAGCCAACGATACAAAGAAGCGCCCTATTGGTGTGAATTTCAAAACTTTATAGAACCATCACCTGCAACCTATGTAGATGAAGTACATGTGCAACACAATGCTACACAAAAAGTCTTTCTTAATGGTCAATTGCTGCTTGTCAACGAGGATATACTCTACAATATCATGGGGCAAAAACTCCCCTAGCCTTTAAACTATAAACTTTAAACTATAA
>JAFVTU010000008.1 GCA_017503075.1 Paludibacteraceae bacterium
CAGTTGTAAGCCTCCTCCGAGAACACCAAAGCCAAGTTCATGCAGCCATGGAAAAGCAGGAAGAAGACCAAGCCCAAGCCCGAAATACTCATAACGAGCTTACGACCAATAGATGAATCTTTTAACCACATAAGTTTTTTTTGATTTTTGTTGTTTTTATTTAGTTAGTTTTATGTATTTTTCGGCAATATACACAATGAACATGCAAAGGTACGAAATATATTTCGTTTGACCAAATTAAAGCACCAAAAACTGCTGTACAATATAAAATAAAATTAAAAATCACACTGGGTTGCAAGAAATATTTGCATGTTTGCCAAAAAAGCAGTACTTTTGTAAGTTGAAATAGTTTGGACATTTTTGTAATAATGAAGCCCCAACGTCTAGTTTACATATTGCTGATACTCGTCACCATCGCTCTACCTACCCAAGCACAGATTAAGGGGGCTGGTAGTAGTGTATTCAACTTTTTGAATTTACCAGTCTCTTCGCGCCTAAACGCTTTGGGCGGTGAGAATGTGGCGATTGCAGACGATGATATTAGTATGGCATTTGTCAACCCTGCCCTACTCACCCCTCATACCGACAAGGTGCTACAACTCAACTATGCGTACTACCTAGCAGGGACTATGTTCGGAAGCGTGATGTATGGACATAATTATAAGGAGAACTATTTTGCAGCTGGTATACATTATTTAGATTATGGGCAAATGCAGTATGCCGATGAGATGGGCAACCTGCTTGGCACTACATTTACTGCTAAAGACATATGCGTTAATCTCATGTATGCTAGACAGTTAGGCCCAATGTTTCGCATAGGAGCAACCATCAAACCAATCTTTAGCGTGTATGAGCAATACACTAGTTTTGCACTTGGAGCTGATGTAGGTGGACATTTTCAGACTACCGATAGTTTATTTCAAATGGGATTGACATTGCGTAACATAGGTTGGCAACTCAAGGCGTTTTATGAAGAAGATTTTGGTCAACACACTGAGATGCTTCCGCTAAATTTGGAGTTAGGTATGAGTTTGCGATTGGCCCATGCTCCGCTTCGTTTCTCGATGACTGCTCACAACTTGCAGCGATGGGATATAGCCCCACGCGAACAAAATGTCAAATGGTATGATATGCTTTTCCGTCACACGATTTGGGCCATAGACATTGTGCCTAAAAGTGAGAAGTTCTATCTGACCGTAAGTTATAATCACCGTCGGCAAGCCGAAATGACCATCAATGATGTACGAAGTATGGCTGGATTTGCTTTTGGTGCGGGGGTTAAGATATATAAGTTTCGTCTAGGTTTTGCGATGAGCCAATACACGAAGAGTAACTTTACTTATCAGGTATCGCTATCAACTGATATTAATAGTTTTTTGAAATAACATGAAACCAATTATTGTAGCCATTGATGGCTATTCATCTTGTGGTAAGTCCACAATCGCAAAGGCACTCGCCAAGTATGCGGGTTATACCTATGTAGATACAGGAGCGATGTACCGCGCTGTGGCGCTGTATGCATTTAGGTTATTAGGCGATGAGGCGATAAGGCGAGAGGCGGTGATTCCTATTTTGACCAACATACGTATAGGTTTTATTCAAGCTGCAGATGGTCAGCATGTGACGCTGAATGGCGAGGATGTAGAATCGCAGATTCGTACACTGGAGATAGGTAATTTGGCTTCGCAGATCTCTACGATAAAAGAGGTGCGTGCGTTCTTGGTGGCACAACAGCAAGCGATGGGCGAAAAGAAAGGTATTGTGATGGACGGAAGGGATATAGGTACAGTGGTTTTCCCACAAGCTGAGCTAAAACTCTTTCTCACCGCTTCGCCCGAAGTGCGTGCAGAGCGTCGATTCAAAGAGTTGGAAGCTAAAGGTGAGAAGCCAGTTTTAGAGGAAGTATTGGCTGATGTGAACGACCGTGACTATCGCGACACCCATCGTGCGGAGAGTCCACTGCGTCAGGCAGAAGATGCTGTGGTAGTGGATAATAGCGAGATGACACGTGAGGAGCAGATGGAGCATATTATTGATGTGTTCAAAGGACGCTCGCAGAGCGAGCTATAGGACGCCTCTTTGAGGCTAATGGACGCCCTGAAGGGCTATTGGACGCCACAAGCGGCTATGGGATATGGGCTATAGGTTATAGGTTAGAGGATGATTGTAACTATTGATGAAAATTCGGGATTTTGCTTCGGAGTGACGACTGCAATAGAGACTGCCGAACGTGAACTACAGAAGGGACAACTCTTTTGCCTCGGAGATATTGTACACAATGGTCAAGAAGTAGAGCGGCTGGATAAGCTGGGATTAGAAACCATTGACTATGACGACTTACGCACTTTGCACAATGTACGCGTGCTCTTGCGCGCACATGGGGAGCCACCAAGTACCTATCATATCGCCAAACGCAATAATATCGAGATTATTGATGCTTCGTGTCCTGTGGTATTGCACTTGCAAAAGCGTATTCGTGATACCTATTTGCAGCATCATGGCACAGACGCACAGATTGTCATTTTCGGCAAAAAAGGACACGCCGAGGTGATTGGATTAGAGGGACAAACCAATAATACGGCTATCGTGATTGAGAGTATCCACGATTTGGATAAACTGAACTATGAGCACCCAATATACCTCTTCTCACAAACGACTAAGTCGGTAGAGGAGTTTCGGGAGATTGTGGAAGAAATCAAGAGGCGAAGAGGCGAGAGGTTAGAGGAGAAAGGCGAGGAGATTGTATTTGAATACCACGATACGATTTGTAGGAATGTAGCTAATCGTGTGAAGAAGTTGCAGGATTTTGCTCGGAGTAATGATGTGGTAGTCTTCGTGGGAGGGAAAAAGTCTTCGAATGCAAAAGTGTTGTACAATCATTGTTTGGAAGTGAACTCTAGCACAGTTTTTGTGAGTAGTGAAGCAGACCTCACACCTGAGATTCTGCAGCAATGCCACCAGGCAGAGCGAGTGGGCATCTGCGGAGCGACCTCTACCCCCAAGTGGTTGATGGAGCAGCTTCGCTGCAGTTTAGAGAACGACGCAAAGCGCCTATAGTTTAAAGTTTATAGTTTAATGGTAAGAATATATGGAATTTAAACCTAAAACAATCGGTGTCCTCACCTCTGGAGGCGATGCACCTGGAATGAATGCAGCGCTGCGCGCAGTGACGCGTGCTGCTATATCAAATGGCATTAGAGTGAAAGCTATCTATCGTGGTTATAAGGGACTTATAGATGGCGAAGTCAAAGAGTTTACTACGCAAGATGTGAGTGGTATTATTCAACGTGGTGGTACGATTATTAAGTCGGCTCGTTGTGCCGAATTCACCACTCAAGAGGGACGCCAACAAGCATACGAAACCATTAAGCGTGAAGAGATTGACGCACTGATTGTGATAGGTGGTGATGGCTCGTTTACCGGTGGTAGATTATTTGCACAGGAGTTTAATATCCCTGTGGTAGGTATCCCAGGCACAATTGACAATGACCTCTGGGGTACGGATGCTACTATCGGATATGATACTGCACTGAATACGATTATGAACTGCGTGGATATTTTGCGTGATACCGCCACCAGCCATGAACGTGTATTCTTAGTAGAAGTGATGGGACGTGACGCAGGTTTCCTAACCTTGAATGCTGCTATTGCAGCAGGTGCAGAGGCGGCTATCATCCCTGAGCGTGCTACCATTATTGAGCAGATTGAGGCCGCTATTGGTCAAGGTAAACGTAAAAGCAAGAACTCCAGTATAGTTCTAGTGCAAGAACATGCCATCGAAGGTGGCGCGCAGGCAGTGGCTAAGATGATGGAAGAAGCGCACCCTGAGTTTAGTTCACGCGTAACAATCTTAGGACACTTACAACGCGGTGGTTCACCTTCAGCGAGTGACCGCATTTTGGCTTCGCGTATGGGTATAGCTGCCATACAGGCACTATTGGAAGACCAACGTAATATTATGGTAGGCGTGAAGAATGGTGAAATAGACTATGTGCCACTGAGCAAAGCTATCAAACAAAAGAAGGATATCAATGATGATAAGTGGACCGCACTGCAGGTATTAAGTATCTAATCTGGTGAAGATATCGCATAGATAATAAAAAAGTTCGGCAGTATAGCCGAACTTTTTTATTATCCTTTCACTTTTCCATTTTCACTTTTCCGTTTTAGGTATATGGCATATCCTGCACATAGAAGGAGTAAGAACACTGCCACATCCCAACCGTCTCCAATAGGAGTATCTGGAACGCCAGGTATCACGGGAGTACTATCCTGTGTAGTGGGAATATACCCCTCGCTTGAATTATTTGCATTACCAAGTAGCACTCCACCCTTCAGGGAACTGGCAATTGTTTTGATTGTACCATTGGCTATAACGAAGGGCGCAGTAGATGAAGTCTGGTTCTGAGTTATGGTTGCTCTGTAAGAACTCGTTGAATGGAACTGATATGGTGCTGGTGCGATAGCGTTCCCCCCAGTAGTATATGAATGATACCTACTGGATGAAGTGCTATATAGTTGCGCATGCAAGATTCCCCTATTAATCAATGGGCATAGTAAAAGCAATATGATGAGTAATCGTTTCAAATTGTACCTTAAAAATCTTATTTACAAACACACTTAAATGCCTTGTCATTAATGCGCAGCACATATACACCTGTTGGTAAGGAAGACAAATCCACAACAGATGGCGTACACTCTATGGTATAATTAGTAATTGCCACACCACCAATAGTATAGATAACCATATCACTACCAATAGGTGCTCCTAGCACATGCGCCATCTTATCATGTACATACACTCGCACTTCTGGTTCGTCAGTGAACACATCATCCGAGCGCTGGTCTAACAACAAGAATCGTCTATCATTAACAGAGTTAGGTTCTGCACTGAATGTGTATTCCTCACCATCATAAACAGATATTAGTGTCTGATTGTCCAAGTCTTTGAGATATAACCTCTCTCCCACTACCGAAGTTATCCGTAGCGTGTATTCACTATCTGCACCAGCACGAAATCCGATATAGGTACTGTCAATCTTGTCTGATACAGAAATCTCCATTTGCCCCTCTACCTCGCTAGTATAGATACTAACTTGAGAAGCGACAGGCATATTTTTCGCATCATAACCATTATCATAACCCGATGTACATTCATTATGCTGAATGACATACATACGGTCTGCACCACTATTTTGGCTATTTACTTGCAAGCGAACGCGCTTGAAATCATCGTCTTGTCGTTGAGGTGCACGCATGGCTTGGTTGCTCGCCTCTGCTGCGTAAACATGCTTAGCATAATTCAGCATAATACTAGCTCTATCTTTCGTAGCTACCACATATACACCTTGCATGGGAGGGATGGTGGTTTGGTCTTGAGAAGCATCTATCATCGCAGCAGAGCCTGGGGTAATGGCATAATACTGACCTGGAGAAGTACCATCGCCAGTCATTTGATTCGTAGCACCTCCATTGTTTTGCCATTGTTTCCAAGAGCCTGAATTGTATAAGTAGAATGTTTGTTCTACTCCATCAGTAAAGTCATTATTATCGAAGGTAGCCAAATCAATTGGTGCGAGGAAACTGTTGACAAACAAGTTGCTGCCTCGCATACCGCTTTGTGTCAAGGTTAGTGTAATCTCTTGCTCTTTATCAGGTATGATAGGAGTAGCTTGTATCTGGAAGCTAGCTGAATCTGCTTTGTTTTGGGTAAAGGCATATCCCACGAAGGGTTGCAGATTGGTGTTGGACATTTTAAGCCAACCTTGCTGTTCGTTCCAATGATAGATCATAGTCTTATCGGCATCGCTCATCTGCATATCGCTGCCCGGTGCACCCATGTATTGCCAAATCTCATCACGAGGATTACCCGAGTTGAATGCTTCGGTAGTATAATTGATGGTTACTTTGGCGGGTTTCTTATCGGTTGTTGGATCAACCTTCAAGAATCCTGCGCCTTCTGGGGTGTTGTCGATGACGATGCTGCTACTGGCTGCACTCACTACACCACTTTTTCCTACGGTCAAACCACCATTACTAAGTATCTGCATTGAACCTCCATTGCTGAATACCAAACCACCTACTATTATATGTTCCTCCAACACAGCAAATGCCTGCATAGTAACTACATCTGTTTCTGATGGTAAATGACATACATTCCAGTTGTTTGGATTATTCCAGTCATTATCCTCGCTGCCTAGGAAGATTGGGTTGTAAACAACCTTTATCTGATAATCTTTTTGGAATGCGTTGTAATTCTCTGATCCACTATTGCTTGCACGCAACGTGATGATACCATTACCTTTTATTGCTAGCATACTATCCTCAAAGTCAGCATATTGCTGTCCTGCAACCACTGTCCAATCCAACGCAATATGCTCATCAGTCTCATTGGGTAAAAACAATTGACCACAAGCATCTATTTGCTCAGGTGCCACCCACTCCAATGTTTGTGTACCTTTGAGTACAGTAGCAAATATGCGTACAGATGCCGATTTGCCTGAAACTGGATCCGTGATAGTAACGGTCTGTTCGTTTTCACGTACAGATTTCGGCGTCCATGATATCGTCACGCTCTGACTATCATAGGCATTACATCCACCAAAAGAAGTTGGTGAAACTTGCACATCGCTCGAAGATGGTTGTGTATATAGTTCTGATTTGATATTGCAATAATTAATAGTGAAGGTTTGAGTCACTTGGCTACCTACATAGATATTGCCAAAATCAATCTCTGAGACATTGGTCTCAACATATTGCGCGGGGTGTACTTGGATATTAGAGAGATAGTGGTAACCCGTCGCTCCACCCAAACGCTTGATGTAGAACTTAGTAGCGTTGCGAGGTAAATCAATAGTTGCTGTACCAGTCTGGTCTTTTTCTGGAGTAAAACGGGGTATAGCAGTTTGTAGTTGTGTACTTTCTACCGTTTCGTAATACACCTCAAAACTTCCGCCGAAGTTCAATCCCCATGCTGCACCTCGGTGTTGAAGAGTGATATAGTCAGGCTCACCCTCGGTACGATTGATTTCAAATGGTCCATACTGTATCGCACTCAAATTCATTTGGAAGTATCTCAATTCGCTATCGTAATAGGAGTAATGGAGCAGATAGTCCTCGCATCCCGCAGCTTTTGCGCGAACACGGACATACACTCGGATAGATGATTCTGCATATTCTTTATTACCGGGAGCAGTAACAGTAAGGTATGTCTCGCCTATACCCTTGATTTTCAGCACTCCATCTTCAATCGCTACCACATTGGTATTCTCCACTTCGTAAGACAGATTAGAGGTTAATGACTCGCTGAAAGTGTATTCACCCGTCTCATCATTCACCACATAAACTTTGGCATCCAATGCTATATTCTCTCCATCTATCACAAGGTCGGACAATGTATTAGGCCAAAGAATCAATTGCGTTAGTTTGTCCGTGATACGGAAGGTTTTGGTTTCTTTGACTTCGTTCCAGACATTATTACCCTTTTGTATAGCGGTGATTTCCACAGCGTCAGCCATCTGCTGTGGGATGAGACTTAGACTATCCTCACTGACTTTGATAATACTCTCGTCGGAAGAACGATAGGTGACTTGCAAACCGCTGGAAGCTATTGCAAGATTAGAAATTTCTCCCTCGCTGATGCGCACCACGGGCTTTTCCGCAGCATATACACCTTGCCATGTTAGGGTTTGAGTTGCCTTGACTGTAGAAGCTGTCAAGGCGATGGTATATGTATTTCCCAACTCATCGGTAATGTACAACTCCTTATTTTCTGCCGTGTATTTCTCGGGGGCAGAATAAGTTACCGTGATTGTTTCTTTGCCTACTTTCTCTCCTCCAATATTCTTGAGACTAGTTTTAGAAATGGTGAAGTGGTCAGGATCATTGGTGCTCAATTTAACATCGTAACCCACATTAGCATAGTGAAAATCAAAAGATAGCGAGTGCGGTATTCCCACTTGATTCTCTTTAGGGTCGCCATTAGGGTCTATGTTAAAATTGAGTTCGGTGATTTTATTTTCCTTATCTACTTCGGATGCATAGAAATCCTCACGCTTGCTAACATGAACATTCTGAAACGCTGTTCCATAGTTTCCCCAATATCCTATTCGTATAAATCTCGTTTCTGGAGATAATTGTATAGCGGGAGAACTACCATTGTCTCCACTCGTCGTTGACCATATATACTCCTTATTATCCCAGAAAGGGTTCTTTCCTTCGCCATCAAACTCTCCCTCGTTGGTTGCACTCTCTTGCACAAACCAAAATATACCATCGTGCCGTGTTGTATTATCAAAGGTTACTCCTCGTGTTACATAATCAAAAGTCAATGTATCTGGTATACCAGAAAACTCTATGATAATATACTTGGCATTATAGTTGAAACCACCGTTTCCATCACCCACTTGAAGGCCATTATCCCATTTATAGCCATAATAACTATGCTTGACAAACACTTCATTGTCATTGTTTTCTGTAACCGTAAATGGCACATAGTTGCTTGGATTCTGTAATTGGATATCGATAGACCCTTCCAATCTCTCCCAATAATAATTCTCGTGTTGGATAGCAGTAAGGGTTGCCGTATTGGGTTTGCTAAAAGTCTTCAGCGTATAAGACTGAGGATTAGAACCTTGCTCCCACTTCGCCACTAAGGTATCGGAGCTGGTGAGGGTCAGAGGACTATTGGCAGTGGTAGTAAAATAGTCTGGATAGTCTTTGTTGAAGTATAGTTTCTCTGGCGAACTAGAAACTTCAGGATTTAATGTAAATACAGGGGTGTGTTTATTGACTGTAATAGTTTTGGTAGAGGTCTTTTCATAGAAACCATCTGTAGCTTTCTGATGCATCACCAAATGCAAAGTACCCGCCTGTCCTAAATAAAGTTTATTATCAGCATCTATATATGGTTTAACCGCTCCTTCATTATTTGTACCAGAAGGGACAAAACCATCGTTTCCTGGTATACTAAACGTTATGGTATTAAATTCATCATTATTCGAATCCCAAATATCATCCAAATCAATTGCTGCATCATCCACGTTATAACTATCTTTGCCATACCAAGTATGTTGTGGATATCCCTTTGCGCTTCCTGTAACGGAAATTGTCACAGTCCCTTTAACAGCATCTCCATCCTTACAAGTAATAGTATAAGTTTCACCATGACTTCCACCAAATTGAGGATTGTATGTCACTCTATATTTTGCGGATCCCTCACAGGCATTTGGTGCTACATCACTAATGTACTTAATAGAGAAATGTGGAGAACTATTTTTTGACGACACAACAAAATTTGTACCTACATTAGAATAATCAAATGTAAAGTCATAAATTGGAGTAGATTCTCCTACAGTTATCGAACCAAAAGAATGACTTGCGCTGTCTGGGGAGATGGATGTTAGACGAGTAATATAAAGACTTGTTACATTTATGTCGCGTTCCCCTTTGCTCCAACTTGACAATGATGCTTTCTTTGCTGTTCTTTTAAATCGGATCTTCGAATAATTTTTCCATGAAGAAATATCACCAATATTAGCTGTTTTGGAATCTTTGTTATAGATATCACCTGTATCCCATATATCCTGCCATGTACTGCCAGTATATCCCTGAATAGTAAGTTTATGCCAATAGGAAGCATTTGTTCCACCGCTCAAATCGTATTTAAAGGTCATAGTGCCGCCAATAAATACCCCATTATCGTCTACAAGAGAGTATTCAGTTGATGAGAATGTTCCTGAATCATTATGGTCATTATCATCATACTCAATAGTGATAGATTTATTTTCGTATAAATAACACTCTGCCCATGCAGAAGTGGTTGCCATGAAGAGGGCAAGGAGGAAAATATGTCGTAAAAATTGTTTCACTGTGATTAGTTCATATTTGATAGTTAATAATTAATATCTGCTTAACGGCTTTTAATCAAAAAGTATCATTTATTAAGATTATACCTATCTATATGCTTTTATTCAAGCCGAAAATCGGTGCAAAATTAATATATTTCTATGGAATATGCAAATTCCTACGCGCGTATACGCGCATATTATGAAGGTGTGAGGTATTTTTCATAAAAAATGATATATTTTTCTTCCCAGGGGGTTCTATAGGGGACACGAATTGTGCGGTTATTGTGCGGTAATAGTGCGGTTATTGTGCGGTGCGAGTAGAGAAAATGCGGGCTATGCCCTCGCATTTGGCGACACTGTTGTACCTTCGGACGCCGCCTTGCTAAAGCAATTCCCCCGAAGCTACGGTCGCGAAATGCAGCACATACGCACTTTTTTTATACAAAAATACATTTTTTCCTAAAAAAATTTGCGTATGTGCATTTTTTGTTGTACCTTTGCAGCCGATTTCGGAAGAAACGAAGCCCAGATGGCGGAATCGGTAGACGCGCTGGTCTCAAACACCAGTAGGTTCACCCCTGTGCCGGTTCGACCCCGGCTCTGGGTACAAAATCCCGCCTAACAAACGTTAGGTGGGATTTTTGACAAGGAATGAGAATTAAGACAATTAAAGTCAATTTGAATAAGTAGAATCCATATAAAGGTCATGCGGGAGACTTAAACATCCGCTATCACTCAGAACAGGCTAACTGCCCGGAGAGAAAAACGAAAAGGAGGTGTATGCAATGATCATAGTTCCAGTAAAAGAAGGTGAGAACATCGAGCGCGCGATCAAGAAATTCAAACGCAAATTCGATAAGACAGGTGTCGTAAAAGAACTTCGTCGCCGTCAACAATTCTCAAAACCATCAGAAATCAAGCGTGAGAAAATGATGCACGCAGTGTATGTTCAACAATTGCATGCGCACGATGGAGAATAATTAAACTAAAAAGAACCGCAAAATTGCGGTTCTTTTTGTTTTGGACGGCTTCGCCTATTGGATATAGGACGCTACCTATTGGGCAAGCAGTTGGCGGACAATAAGATTGATGGTTTTGCCTTCGGCTTTGCCAGCGAGTTGCTTAGTAGCCACGCCCATCACCTTACCCATATCTTGTGGGCCAGAGGCACCTACTTGAGCAATGATAGTTTGCAACGCCGCCTTGAGTTCGTCCTCCGACATCATCGCAGGCAAATAGCGCTCAATAATAGCACATTGCGCCATCTCGTCGTCTGCGAGTTCTGGGCGATTGGCAGCACGGAACATCTCAGCAGCCTCTTTGCGCTGCTTCACCATCTTTTGCAGAATCTGCAAAGCACGGTCATCGTGCAGTTCGCCATCACCTCCTTTGGCAGTCTTAGCCTCTAGAAACTCCTTCTTAATACCACGCAGCGCGTCTAACGCCACTTTATCTTTTGCGAGCATCGCTTTCTTGATGTCTTCGCTGATTTGATCGAAAAGATTCATAATTCAAAAAGTTATAAACGTTTCATGCGCCCTCGGCGCTTGTTTCAAAGTTTCATTATTCAATCACAAAAATATTAATTGCACTAGAATATATACTGGCAAGAGTACGATGAGGGAGAAGCGGAACATATAACCAAAGAACGATGGCATCTTTACACCACTTTCCTCTGCAATTGCCTTAACCATGAAGTTAGGACCATTGCCAATATAAGTCATTGAGCCAAAGAAGACAGCACCCAAACAAATAGCTTGCAACAACACCTCTGGGATACCTGCTACTATATTACCATCAAAGGTAGCCAATTGATTGGGTGTTAAACCACTAGCTAGACTATGGAAAGCTACAGCCGTAGGGGTATTATCCAAGAAACTAGATAAAGCACCAGTAGCATAGTAGAACTGCCATGTATGGGTCAAACCAAGCGTTTCAGCATGAGTATTGAGATACGCCAAAGCAGGAGTCATTGTAACAAAAATGCCGAAGAATAGAACAGCCACCTCGTTGATAGGAGCCCATGAATACTTATTAAGTTCGTATCGAACATGTGCTTTGGTTGTATACAAACTCATCAGCATAAGCATTATCAATACGATTTCACGCAAGTATTTGATCCACAAATGCGCATCTGGCTCAGCCATCAAAGGTATATTGCCAGAATGGATAAATGCAACGGCTAGGATGATACCCACAAGATATACTAAATTGGTTTTTCCTTGTACTTCCAAGCACTTATGCTCACGTGCATCAGCAGATAGGGCAGTCCAATGCTCTCTTTTGTAGTAAAAAGAATCCAACGCAAAATATATCAAAAGCAAAACTACTCCAACAAACAGCCATTGAGGGAAGAGAGACGCAAACCAAGAGAACTCCGCGCCACGCAAGAAGAGCATAAACAATGGAGGATCACCTAACGGCGTAAGCAATCCGCCACAGTTAGCCACTAATGCAATAAAAAACAACACAGTATGTACTTTATGTTCACGCTGCTGATTGGTAGTCAACAGAGGACGAATAAGCAATATTGCCGCTCCAGTCGTTCCCATCACACTAGCTAGCAACCAACCTATCGCCAAGAAAAGTGTATTTACCCAAGGCTTTGCCTTGATATCCCCAGATAGGTGAATACCTCCTGTGACGACATACAAAGACATGAGCAAAACAATAAATGGGATGTAATCAGACAGCAATTGATGCTCTAATTCTTGTGCCATTCCTCCCATCACTAAGCATACCGCGGTGGGAATAGCCAAGAGCAATGAAACCGCTAACTTATGGCGATTCTTATCCCACCATTCTGCGACAAATAACGGAGCGACTGCTATTACCAATAGCATAAGTCCGAAAGGGACTAAGCCCCATGCACTATGTACAAATTGTTCCATAATCATGTTGTGTAGTTATTGTTCAAAAATTGTTCAACGTGGTTCAACGTTGTATTAGTCTAATTTTAAGACGGCGAGGAAGGCCTTTTGCGGTACTTCCACATTGCCTATTTGCTTCATGCGTTTCTTTCCTCTCTTTTGTTTCTCCAACAGTTTGCGTTTACGGCTCACGTCACCACCATAACATTTAGCAAGGACATCCTTACGCACTTGTTTGACCGTCTCGCGGGCAATAATCTTTGCTCCGATAGCCGCTTGGATAGCAATATCAAACTGCTGACGAGGTAGTAACTCCTTGAGCTTCTCGCACATACGTCGTCCAAAACTCTCAGCATTATCGCGATGTGTCAATGTAGAAAGTGCATCCACCTGCTCACCATTGAGCAGAATATCCAGTTTCACGAGGTTGCTAGGTCTGAAGCCGTTGTGGTGCCAATCGAAGGAAGCATATCCTTTGGAGATGGATTTGAGTTTGTCGTAGAAGTCGATGACAATCTCCCCGAGTGGCATATCATAGAGGATCTCCATACGGTCGCCAGAAATATACTCTTGCTTCACCAATTCACCTCGCTTACCCAAGCACAAGGTCATAATAGGACCTATAAAATTGCTAGTTGTAATAACACTAGCTCGGATATATGGTTCCTCTATTCGGTCAATCACCGTGATATCAGGCATACCAGCAGGGTTATGTACCTCCACCATTTCGCCATCCTTGGTATAGACATTATAACTCACGTTAGGCACTGTGGTAATTACATCCATATCAAACTCACGATCCAGACGCTCCTGCACAATCTCCATATGCAAGAGTCCTAAGAAGCCGCAGCGGAAACCAAATCCCAACGCCACCGAGGACTCAGGAGTGAACGTCAAAGCTGCATCATTGAGCTGCAGTTTCTCCAGCGATGCACGTAAGTCCTCATAATCCTCAGCTTCAATAGGATAGACACCAGCAAAGACCATCGGTTTGGCTTCCTCGAATCCCTCAATCGCTTCTGTGCAAGGGCGAGCCACATGGGTAATCGTATCCCCCACTTTCACCTCTGTAGATGTCTTAATACCAGAAATGATATATCCTACATTACCAGCAGCAATCTCCTTTACGGGTTGCATACCTAGTTTTAGCACACCTATTTCATCCGCATCATACTCTTTGCCCGTATTGAAGAAGCGAACTCGATCATTCGGATGCATGGTGCCATTCACCACTTTGAAATATGCAATGATACCACGGAAAGGATTGAACACCGAATCAAATACTAAGCATTGCAGTGGTGCTTCAGGATCACCTTTGGGTGGTGCAATACGGTCAATGATTGCCTCCAATATCTCAGGTACGCCATCACCCGTTTTCGCAGAGCAACGCAATATTTCCTCACGCTTACATCCTAAGAGATCGATAATTTCGTCTTCCACCTTCTCTGGCATAGCAGAGTCCATATCGCATTTATTCATCACGGGAATAATCTCTAGATCGTGCTCCAATGCCATATAGAGGTTGGAGATAGTCTGCGCCTGTACACCTTGCGACGCGTCCACGATGAGCAAAGCACCCTCACATGCAGCGATAGAACGGCTTACCTCGTAGGAAAAATCCACGTGTCCCGGAGTATCAATAAGATTTAAGGTATAGCCCTTGTATTGCATCTGTATGGCGTGCGACTTGATGGTGATACCACGCTCTTTCTCAAGGTCCATATCGTCTAGCACCTGATTCTCCATCAAGCGTTTGTCCACTGTAGCGGTGTATTCTATCAATCGGTCAGCTAAAGTGGATTTGCCGTGGTCAATATGGGCAATGATGCAAAAATTTCGTATATTCTTCATAAATAACTGATAAACTATGAGTGATAAATTATGGGTTAATAGGTTATGGGCATGTACCTTATACTCCTAATTTATAATTCGCTGCAAAGGTAGTAAAAAATTTGCATATATGCAAAAAATATAGTAATTTTGTCGCCGATTTAATAATCAAACAATAATAACCATGCTAAAGCAACATGTAGTAGTTCGCTTTTGTGGCGACTCAGGTGATGGTATGCAACTGACTGGCACGATGTTTGCCTCGTTGAGTGCCATCTTGGGTAACGAGATTAGTACGTTGCCCGATTTTCCAGCAGAGATTCGTGCTCCACAAGGCACTCTAGGCGGAGTAAGTGGTTTTCAAGTGCAATTAGGTACTGGAGTATATACTCCTGGTGATCAAGCAGATGTGATAGTGGCGATGAATGCTGCTGCACTTAAGGTGTGTGCACTTGGCTCGAAATTCAACCAAGCAGGCGCATTGTGGGAAGAAAAGAGTTCGATGTTTAAACGTGATGCAGTGATATTAGTGGATACTGATTCGCTGACAGCCAAAGATCTCGAAAAAGCACTCTATACGACAGACAATCCTTTCACCGAACTCGGGATACCTGAGTCCGTACAGATTATTCCTGTAGCCCTGACTCAACTCACCAAAGAGAGTTTGAAAGACATGGGGCTGGATAATAAAGCCATGCTCAAATCACGTAATATGTTTGCGTTGGGTTTGGTTTGCTGGCTTTTTAATCGTCCTGTGGATAAGGCTACCGCATTCTTAGAGAGTAAATTCCAAAAGAAGCCTCAACTGATTGCTCCGAACGTGAAAGTACTGACCGACGGATATAACTATGGCAATAACCTTGCTCTGAATATCCAAACGATGAACGTGGAGAAGTCACATGACTTGCCCAAGGGAACTTATACCTCTATTGCAGGCAACAAAGCCACCGCATGGGGATTGATTGCAGCGGCGGAGAAATGTGGTAAGCGATTGTTTTTAGGTTCCTATCCCATCACCCCAGCCACCGACATCATGCACGAACTGGCAGCCCGAAAAGATATGGGAGTGATGGTAGTGCAAGCAGAGGACGAGATTGCAGGTGTTTGTACTGCAATTGGTGCGGCTTTCGCTGGTGATTTGGCAGCAACAAGTACTTCGGGACCTGGACTCAGTTTGAAGGGTGAAGCCATAGGACTGGCTGTGATGACGGAGTTGCCATTGGTGGTAATCGATGTGCAGCGTGGCGGACCAAGTACGGGACTCCCCACCAAGACAGAGCAGACCGACTTGATGCAAGCAATATATGGTCGTAATGGCGAATGTCCAGCTGTAGTAATGGCAGCATCTTCCTCTGCGAACTGCTTTGATTATGCGTACCAAGCATGTAAGATTGCGCTGGAGAATATGACGCCTGTGATATTGCTGACAGATACTTACTTGGCAAATGGAACAGGACTTTGGCGCATTCCTAAGTTGAGCGAACTGCCTGATATTCACCCGCAAAGTGTACCAGAAGCACTAAAGGGAAACTATAATCCTGCTTTACGCGATGAGCATGGCGTGCGCTACTGGGCATATCCAGGAATGGAAGGGTATGAGCATCGAAATATAGGATTGGAGCGCGATGCAGACAAAGGCACCATCTCTACCAACCCGGAGAATCATCAACGCATGGTATTGGCGCGAAAAGCTAAGATTGAGCAAGTAGCAGACCAACTTCCACCATTACAAGTACAGGGCAATGCAGATAGCGACACCTTGCTGATAGGTTGGGGTTCCACTGAAGGGCATTTGCACGCAGCAGCTAACGAGTTAGGTTGTGCATTGGCACACTTCAACTATATCCATCCTCTACCAAAGAATACAGCAGAGGTACTGCGTAAGTATAAACGATTGGTAGTGTGCGAGTTAAATAGCGGACAATTCGCGGCCTATTTACGCAGTCAGATGGAGGGAATCACATTGTTGCAATACAATGAAATGACAGCGCAACCATTCGCAGTGGATCATATCGTTAATTTTGTTCAAAACACCTTATAATATATAGTATGGAAGCAAATCAATTTAAGAGCAATCAATATGTGAAGTTCTGTCCCGGTTGTGGCGACCATGCTATCTGCATGGCATTGCAAAAAGCCATGGCAGAAGTGGGTGTGCCTACTCATCAGACAGTGGTTATCTCGGGTATCGGTTGTTCGAGCCGTATGCCACACTACCTCAATACCTATGGCTTCAACACCATCCACGGTCGTGGGGCTGCTATCGCTACAGGTGTGAAGACCAGCCACCCCGAACTCAGCGTGTGGCAAATGACAGGCGATGGCGACTGCCTCGCTATCGGTGGCAACCACTTTATCCATGAGTTGCGCCGCAACGTGGATTTGAATATCTGCCTGTTTAATAATAGGATATACGGACTGACCAAGGGGCAGTATTCCCCTACTTCGCCCAAAGGATTTGTGAGCAAGTCGAGCCCTTATGGCACTGTAGAACGTCCATTTATCCCTGCTGAATTGGTACTTGGTGCGCGTGGTACTTTCTTCGCTCGTACGTTGGATGTAGATATGCCTACGACAGTAGAATGTATGGTGGCAGGTCATCGGCACAAAGGAGCAAGTGTAATAGAATGTTTGGTTAACTGCGTGATTTTCAACAACGGAACGCACCATTGGATAGCCGACCGCGAAACACGTGCAGACCACTCTATCGTACTACGCCATGGCGAGCAGATGATTTTTGGCAAAGAGAAAGACAAGGGCTTGGCATTGGATTATAGTCAAGGAGTGATGCCACAACTAATTGTGGTAGCAGCCGACGACCCACGTGTACTGACACATGATGCTACGACAGAAGACCCTACGTTGCATCGTATGCTGGCACTTATGGGGCAAGAGGAGGTTAAAGGCGAAAGGTTAGAGGTTAAAGGCGAGAAGTTACCTATCGCACTTGGCGTGATACGCAATGTTGAGGAAGAAACGTATGATTCGGCTGTTAATCAACAGATTGAGCAAGTACGTGAACACAGCAAAGTAAAGACTTTTGATCAACTGACCAGCACATTGGAGCAGTGGGAGATTTAAGGTTTAAGGATATATGAAGAAAATTATTTTATTGATTGCATTATTTGCAACTATCGTTTTTGGCGCTAATGCGCAAATTGTCAATGACACTACTGTAGCTACTCCTCAAGAAAAGAGCATACTCATGAAGGTGGAAAATTGGTATGCCAACAATATGAACCACCTAAGTATCACGCTGTTGATGACGGTGGAGTCTTCTTTTATTCCATTCCCGAGCGAAGTGGTGATTCCTCCCGCAGCTTATGTGGCAGGTAAAGAAGAGAGTACTTTACATGTGACAGATAACTACATACTAAATGTGCTGTTGATTGTTCTTTTCGGTACAATCGGCGCGATATTGGGAGCTATCATCAACTACTTTTTGGCTATGTGGCTTGGTCGTCCAATCATCTATGCGTTTGCAGATAGCAAGGTGGGACATCTCTGTTTGTTGTCATCGGAGAAAGTGAAGAAAGCAGAGGATTACTTCAATGACCATGGCAAAGTGAGCACCTTCGTAGGACGCCTTATTCCTGGCATTCGCCAACTCATCAGTATTCCTGCGGGATTGAGCAAGATGAATTTTGGTCAGTTCTTGCTATATACCTTCTTGGGTGCCAGTATTTGGAATGTGATTTTAGCTTTGTTGGGCTATATCGCTCATGGTCAAATGGACCTTATTCATGAGTATAGCCACGAACTGAGCATCGCTATCATGGCATTGCTGGGTGTAGTGGTGGTGTATTTTGTGGTGAAAACAGTAGTCAAAAAGGTGAAAGGTTAGAGGCAAGATTAATTATGTGCCCAACCTAATGCAAAAACGCTTATCCGACAACCTCGAATAGGTGTCATTTGTTTCATACATTCAAACAATGTTGCACCAGACGTGATTACATCATCTACCAAAAGAATATGTTTGTTCTTCCATTCTTCGGGATACCGCACTGCGAATAAATCTTTGACATTATCATGACGTTTGTCAAACTCAGAGCGCGATTGGTGTGGATTATTTTTCAAACGAACAAGATGTGAGGTATCTATTGGAATCTTTGTGACTGCGTGTAATCCTTTGCAAATATATTCTGCTTGATTAAAGCCCCGCTGGCGCAAGCGGCGAGGGTGCAAGGGAACAGGTACTAAATAATCTACGTCGTCAAAGAGTTCTGCGTCAAGATAATCCATAGCCGCAACACGACCTAACTCGTGGAAGATCATCGGATTAGGACTAACTCCAAACTTACCGCGTTCTATCAATTGACGCAATATCCTTCCTCTCTGGCGATTATAGTACGCAAATGCTGCGCCTCGCTCGAAATGAATTTTTCTATGACTACAGCATATGTACTCGGCAAATAGCATATCAATACCATTATTTAGCAATTGTGCATGTTCCGTACGAGTTATAGATGCAATGCAGGAAGAACATACCAGTTGTTCTTCCTGCAATAACTTATCTCCGCACGACGCACAACATGAGGGGAATACCACCTCCCAAATTGCTCGCCAACATCTAGAGATAATCGTTCGCATTACTTACGACCACGCATCCAACCTGCAAAGACAGATGTACTCCCTGTATCCGCCACTGGGTGAATATTTTCCACATCAAAATCTAGTATCAAATCTCCTTCTTCGTGCACAATAGATTCTGGATGAGATGGTATCACTTCATCACCATTACTATCCGCCCCTACGATCTCCAATCTTACCTCATCATCCACACCTTTTGGAACTGTTTTGGTCGTCACATTATTTGTAATCGGATTAATAGGTTCTTCGCCATAAAAATCTATTATCGCTTCATCTACCGACTTCTTTCCTACAGCATCATTTAGCCCTGGGATATTCGACACCTCAAAGCCAGTAGCAATAATTGTCACACGGACATAGTCTTCCAATGTTTCGTCTAACGATGCTCCCCATTGCACTTCCACATCATCGCCTATCTCATTCACAAACTCATGTATCTGACTCATTTCCGACATCACTACGGCATGCTCCGTACTAGTATAAATCTGTAATAATAGTCTAGTAGCGCCATGTACATCAGTATTGATTAATGGTGAATGCAATGCATCGTGAATCGCCTTTGTAATACGCCCCTCGCCATTAGCCTTTCCTACACTCATTATCGCCACATTACCACTCTTCAACGTATTATATACATCCGCAAAGTCAGTATTAATATACCCTGGCACCGTGATAATCTCCGCTATCGCACGAGCCGCATTGGCTACTACATCATCCGACTTAGAGAACGCATTCAGCATATTCAAATCTGGATAGATCTCACGCAATTTCTCGTTATTTATTACCAAAATTGCATCCACCTGCTCCGCCAATTGTGCGACACCTGTCATCGCCTTCTTGATTTTTTTCGGTCCCTCGAAAGCAAACGGAATAGTCACAATACCTACCGTCAGTATCCCCATCTCATGTGCCACCGAAGCCACTATAGAGGAAGCACCTGTTCCCGTTCCACCACCCATACCTGCGGTTAGGAATAACATCTTTGTACCATCGTTCAAGGCTTCTTTGATCCTATCTCTATTCTGTTCAGCATACTCTTGAGCCACCTCAGGCTTACCACCAGCCCCCAGACCGGGGCCCAACTGCAATTTCGCTGGCACACTACTACGCTCTAGCGATTGCTTATCCGTATTACATACCAAGAACGTAACATCCGCTACGCCCTGATGATATAAGTAGTTCACAGCATTACAACCACCACCACCAACGCCCATTACTTTTATAGTGGAATCTTGAGTTAACTCCAATACACCTTCCAAAGTATTGATTAAATTTTCCATACTGTTTTAGATTTAATGATTATTCCTTGTTATTTTCTTGCTTCACTTCTGCTTTTGTGTTTTGATTCGTCTGTTGCTCGGTAAAGAAATCCAACGTCATCTGCTTAAGCATCTCTAATATAGGCATATTATCCTCCTTTACTGGCATCGGATGCGACTGACGATAAATATTACCCAGCAGCAGAGTTCCTATCAAGGAGGAGTAACTAGGCATACACATCTCATCCTCCGTATCACCACTCAGGAAGCTAGCATGCGAACCATACATGACGGATATTTTCGTCTTACTTTGCAAATACTCTATGACACCATTCAACATAGATCCGCCACCTGTCACATATAGCACTTTAAAGCGGTCTGCTTCTTTATTTAATATATCCAATAATGGCATAACCATCTGATCTAGGCGCGTTGAGATGATATTCGCCAAATCTTTAGCCATCAACGCCACCTCACCACTTGGCATTTTTGGAGCAGGAATTCTGAAACGATGATTCACCTCTACCATATCCGCACAGGCACAACCGTACTTACATTTTAGTTGCTCTGCATGCGAAAGAGAGATTCCTATTTGCTCTATATCCCGAGTGATGTCGTATCCACCCATAGGTATCACCTTATTGTACAAGTATTGCGTGCCCTTATAAACCGTCATCGTCGTTGTTTGTGCTCCTAGATCCAAAATCACACAACCATTCTCCATATCTTCATCCGATGCCAATGCGTTTAATAACGCATCTGGACGCACATACATATGCTCCATACGTTTACCCGAACGAGCAAAACTATCATGCACTTTTTGCTCCAAATCACGCTTTCCTACAAAGGCCATAAAATGTGCTTGCACCAACATTGCTTGCTGTGTTGGAGTCGGCGCATAATCCTGCTGTTTACCATCCAAAGTATAATAATATGGCACCAAATCCAATACTGCTACATCTGGATTATGAGTCTCGATCTTATTCCTGCACTCCGCTTCCATCTCATCCAACAACTCCTGCTGCACCTCACGCTTACGAACCTGATCACGCTTCGATGACACAGATACAATCTGCATCGTACGACCGCCAACACAGATAAAAGCCGAAGGCAAGGCATCTACACGAATTCTATTCGCTAACAACTTCAAAGTTTCATTGATTATGTATCCAGCATTCGTTGGATTAGTCACTACACCACGCTCCACACACGGAAACTTGTTTGACGACTCCACACCCAATACGCGCAACAGTCCTTTATCGGTCATCTCCGCAGCCATCGCACGCACACCATCACTGCCCAAATCTATCGCCACTAATGGCACCGATTGCAATATCATTTTTTTCTTCGCCATAATTCACTATAATCTTTGTTTTCAAACTATTTCCTCCCCACTACCTGTTTCACAAAACGCAAATCATATTCACGGTATTCTGGATAACCTATCTTATCTAGTCCTTTGGTATACAAAGTACGCAGATTTCCTAGTTTTCTCTCATAACCCGACAACTCACCCAAAATAATCTTTGCACTCATTCCCTCTTGAGTTAGAACCAAATACTTAGGATTGTGCACATGTATGGTGCTTATGCGATTAGCCCAATAACTACTATCTGCTAACCAGGTTACGAAATCATAATACTCCTCTGTAGCAGCTCGTTTGCTTACAGCACCTCTTATCATAGGAATATTCCCAAGTATTTCACCGCGAATTGGCATCACCTTACGGTCCGAATCTACATAATAGCGCCCCTCATTGGTTACCACCGCCAAAACAGGAACACGCTGCTCCACACTAATATGTACCTTACCAAATGGCGTCTTATAGCACTCCGCAATACGCACCATATCATGCTTCTCTAAGCACTGCTCTATCGCATGACAATCCACCGTGCGCATACTATCCCCTTTGGGATAACACTGCATACCATCCAAGTAATAAACTAACTCCTCAGCATCCACAAACTGATGTTTCACACTATCTTCCACAGCAACAATCACTTCGTTGCATAGTGAAGAATCACACTGAGCAGAGCACCATACCCCACCTACTAACACCGCAATACAGCATACCACTGCTGCAGCACAAATCAAGATTTTTTTAAACATTTTTTTCATACATTAAGGTTTTTGTTATATCACTTACTAGTCGGTCTATATCACCGGCTCCCATTGTAATCAGCACACAGTTTTGTCCATTATCCATTAATTCAGTTATCCTCTCTCGTAGATATTCCACCACTTCTTCTTTTTCCACCAAAGCCTTTAGCCCATCAATCTTCACTTTTCCTAGTAGCCATTCACTTGTTACACCTTCTATTGGCAACTCTCTTGCTGGATATATAGGCAACAACAACACCTCATCCAATCCTCCCAACACTTCTGCAAAATCCTCCGCAAAATCCCTTGTACGGCTATATAAGTGCGGTTGAAAAACTCCTATCATGTGCCGATTTGGATAAATCTTTCTTATCGACTCTAGTGTAGCCTTAATTTCTTGAGGATGATGCGCATAGTCATCCAAGTATGCCACCGCAGTAGTGTTCACATGTTGATCAAATCGTCTATACACACCTGTATAGCTCTCAACACCTCTACGCAACTCCTCATCCGTAGCACCCATCAGTTGTGCCATAGCCATCGCAGCAACACTATTCTCAATATTCACCCACGATGGCACACCCAAACGCACCCCACTTAAAGCTCCACTTGGACTATGAAAATCAAACCATATCGCACCATCCTGCACAATCACATTATCCGCGTAAAAATCCGCTTTTTCCCCCACTGCGTAACTATACAACTTCGCCTTTCGCCTCTCACCCTTCACTTTCAACCACTCTCCTGTATCCATTACCCTCTTATGCACCACCAATGCCTCTTTTACTAATCCCGCATAATACATAAAACTCTCCCTATATGCCTCCTCCGTTCCATACACATCTAAATGATCCGCATCTATACTCGTTATCACTGACATATAAGGTGTCAAATGGTAAAACGAGCGATCAAACTCATCTGCCTCTACCACAACTACATCACTATGCTTATCCAACACTAAATTGCTATGATAGTTGTTAGCTATTCCTCCTAAAAACGCATTCGCTCCCATATGCGAGTGATGCAATATATGGGCTAGTATCGTGCTAGTCGTCGTCTTACCATGCGTTCCTGCCACACACAATGCTCTCGCAGAACGAGTCAACAATCCTAGAACCTCAGCCCTCTTCAATATCCTAAAACCCTGCTCACGCAACCATACATACACTGGCATATCCTCTGGCACCGCTGGTGTACGGACTATTATCGTGCTACTTGGGTCCAAATCCTGCACCCTGTTTACCCGATCATCATATTGTATCACAATCCCCTCTTTCTCAAGTTCCTGCGTCAATGGCGATTCCGTACGATCATACCCCTGCACCACATACCCTTGAGCAGCAAAATAACGTGCCAACGCACTCATACCTATACCACCTATACCCAAGAAATAAATCGTATGTATATGCTCAAAATCTTTCATCTTACCTTTAACCTATTACCAATAGCCCGATGGCATCCTATAATCGTCAACCTCACATCTTACTCAACAGCTCATCCATACTCACCAATCGCTGCGAACCTGTCACCATATCCTTCAGCATTACCTTGTTTGCAGCCATCTCATCCCCGCCGACAATAGCAACATACGGAATTTTCTTAGAATCGGCATAACTCATCTGCTTCTTCATCTTCGCAGGCTCTGGATAGACTTCCACACACAGCCCCTTATCACGCAAAACCTTTGCCCAACGCAGTGCATACAGCAACTCAGCCTCGCCAAAACTAGCGAACAACAGCTCCGTCGTCGACTGCAAGTTCTCTGGATAAAGGTTCAACTCCGTCAGCACATCGTAAATGCGATCCGCACCAAACGATATACCCACCCCCGACACATTCGGCAGACCAAATATACCCGTTAGATTATCATATCGTCCTCCACCAGTGATACTACCCATCTGCACATCCAATGCCTTAACCTCAAAGATTGCGCCCGTATAATAGTTCAATCCGCGCGCTAAGCACAAATCCAACTCAATCTGCATGCCACTAGGCTCATAGGTTGTCATATCGCCATCTTGCGTGCTATCAGCATACAGCGCAAAAATCGTACGCAACTCATCTATGCCCTTCAAACCAGTTTCTGAACTAGCCAAGATATTTTCCAATTGGTCCAATTTTTCCGCGTTCGTGCCACTGAGTTGCAATATCGGTTGCAATGCAACTACTGACGCCTCTGGCAAACCCTTTTCCAAGAGTTCATTGTTCACATTATCTATGCCTATCTTATCCAATTTGTCTATCGCCACTGTGATATCAACCATACGCTCAGGCTGACCTATAACCTCAGCAATTCCTGCCAAAATTTTCCTATTGTTCACATGCAGACTCACACGGATACCCAATCTGCGGTATACCGCCTCCACAATCTGCATCAACTCTACTTCACTCAACAAAGAGTTGGTACCAACCACATCTACATCACACTGATAGAATTCTCTATACCGTCCCTTCTGCGGACGATCCGCACGCCATACTGGCTGAATCTGATAACGCTTAAAAGGAAATTGTATATCTTCACGATGTTGTACCACAAAGCGCGCAAAAGGAACTGTCAAATCGTAACGCAAACCTTTCTCACTCACTTTGTTGGTTAATGCTCCTATCGAAGCACCCGCCAATGATTCTGTATCCAAACTCCTTTTCCAATCACCAGAATTAAGAATCTTGAACAGCAACTTATCGCCCTCTTCGCCATACTTACCCATCAGCGTACTCAGATTCTCCATCGCAGGAGTTTCTATCTGCTGAAACCCATACAATGAAAACACCGACTTAATTGTATCAAAAATATAATTTCTGCGCGCCATCTCTAGTGGAGCAAAGTCACGCGTCCCTTTAGGAATACTTGGTTTTTGTGCCATATATTATTGCCTTTAAACTTTAACTTATTAACTAAACATCTGCCCATATATCCTCTCCGTTGCCCCACTCTCACTCCGCACATAGTCATTAGCTTTCTGCCCCATCGTCTCTTGATCAGCAAATGCACAATCCAACGCCCCCGCCAAATCTTTGTAATTTTTCACACTTATCGCAGCACCTGCATCTATCAAACCTTTCGCTTCACGAAACTTCTCCCACGCCGGACCAAAAACTACTGGCATACCATACACTGCTGCTTCTAAAGTATTGTGTATTCCCACACCAAAACCTCCACCCACATACGCCACATTACCATATCTATAAATCGAAGACAGCACTCCTATCGTATCCACTAATAATACTCTACACCCCTGCAACTTTTCCTCCGTCGCTTCGCTATAACGCAAATAACGACCCTCAAAATACTTAAATATCGTATGCAAATGCCATTTATCAATCTCATGAGGCACCAACACCAATCTCACATCATCACGTTCCTCCATATAACGCACTAACATCTCCTCATCCTTCGGCCAAGTACTACCCGCTACGAGCACCTTACTTGCACCTGCCACAAAACGTTTCACTATTG
Organism: Paludibacteraceae bacterium; assembly: GCA_017503075.1. Lineage (GTDB taxonomy): Bacteria > Bacteroidota > Bacteroidia > Bacteroidales > Paludibacteraceae > Colicola. The sequence continues at coordinate 25,955 of JAFVTU010000008.1, forward strand.
GCAACTCCTTCGCTTGATTCTTCACAGCCAACACACGATCAAAACGAGTATCACCGGCCACCTCCACACGATCCACACCATACTCCTTTAGCAATGCGGCAGAAGCAGTATCTTGCACAAAAATTCGATCAAACTTGTACAACAGCTTTCTATACCCCCTACCCCATGGACGAAAAAACAACTGACTGGGGCGAAATATCGCAGATATCAAATAAGTTGGCACATTCTTCGCCTGCAATGCTTTCAAGTAGGCGGGCCAAAACTCATACTTCACCATCACAGCTGCCTCCAGAGGCAGCAAGTCCAACATCCGCCTAGCATTCTTACGAGTAGCAAAAGGCAAATACACCACCTTATCCACCATCGCATAACCCTTGCGCAACTCATACCCAGAGGGAGAAAAGAAAGTTAGTAGTATCTTACGAAATGGCAACTCAGCGTGCAAACGCTCTATAATGGGGCGTGCTTGCTCAAACTCGCCTACCGATGCCGCATGTACCCATAGCACATCACATCCATTCAGCTCCTTTGACCACGCCTCAATCTCCGTCAAAGCACGACCCTGACCCGCCACCAATTTACGCGCCTTCTTATGCCCCAACAACGCTGCCAATCGCAATATCCAAAAATATATAAACATCCTACTTTACTCTGCAATTATCCTATCAGACTGCAAAGATACAACTTTTTTTTCATTCGTACAAATTTATCGGCATTTTTCCACATACACAACCAGGAACCACCACCCTATACGCACCCCGAAGATGCCCCAAAGATACCCCGAAGATAGATTGATAAAAAAACAAACACCCATTTTGTCACTTGGAAACTACAAAAGTGTTAAAGTTTCCTAAAAATTTGGTAGTTCCAGATATTTATAGTACTTTTGCACGGTTTTTGATGAAAATCCTATTGTCGTTAGGTATTCGTAGAGTAAAGGTAGGGAAATGTTTCGTGTATCTACCGTATATCTACCGTATATCTACCGTGTATCTACCGTAGTTTATAGCGGAATGGCAGAGAAAACATGAATGACGTAAGAGAAGACATATTGCAATTGGCGAACAAACGAATGCAACAAGTGGGCATTCGTAGTGTGTCCGTGGATGATATATGTCATGAGTTGGGTATGTCGAAGAAGACGTTTTATGTGTATTTTCCGTCAAAAGATGACTTGGTGCAAGCTATTTTGCATAAGCATGAGCAGAAAGTGGCACATGACCTGGACAACGCCCTAGCCAAACGCAGCATCACACAAGTGATCGTAGAATGGACGAAGATAGCGCAATCCACTCAGAAGAAAGATCTGAAGACACCTGCGATGATGTATGACCTGGAAAAGTACTATCCGCAACTATTCGCAGCACACAAAAAAGTGATGCGTCAAACAGCAGAGAAGATTTTGGTACGGTTTTTGGAGAAAGGCGTGAGCGAGGGAATCTTCAGAGCCGAGATTGATGTGGATGTGGTGGCGATGATGTTTTTGGATATGCAATATCGATTACTGGATTTGATAACAGGCGAGCAAATGACCAAAGAGGAAGTACATCGCATAGGACATCAGCGAATGGATATTTTGATGCGAGGCATATTGACACACGAGGGGTTTGAGACACTGAAGAAACAAGTAGAAAAATAACATATAATATATAAGGTATAAAAGATGATGAAAAAAATTGTTTTAGCCATTGGCTTGTTCGCGTTTTGTGCGAACGGCATGCAGGCAGAAGATCATGTGATGGCAGCTACAAAGAAAGCTGAGGTGCGTGAGGTGCCTGCGACATTAAACCTAAGCCTCGCAGAGGCACAAGACTATGCGGTGGAGACCAACCGCAGTTTGAGAAATGCTAGTTTGGCAGTGCAAAAAGCGTATGCCACCCGTTGGCAAACGATAGCAAGTATGCTTCCGTCGGTGGATATGTCGTGGGCATACCAATCTATGATGGGCTACAAGATGAACTTTGGTGTTATGCCTATTGAAATGCCAGACAATGGTACATTCGGTATCACAGCATCCGTAGGTATCAATGGACAGGCGATTGTGGGAGCATTGCTCAACAATACTGCGATTGAGATGCAAAAACTGAATCTCGAAATCAGCGAGGACAACCTGCGTGCGAGTGTGAAATCGAGTTACGCTTCGGTGTTGGTGCTGGAAGATGTAGTGAAATTGCTGGATAGTTCGCTGAAGAACATTGAGAACTTGGCAGCAATGACCCAACGCAGCGTGGAAGTGGGTGCAGCAGAGCAAACAACAGCAGACCAGATCCTCGTGCGCGTGAATACCTTAAAAAATAATATCAATGCCAACAAACGTTCTACACAGTTGGCTATCAACGCGCTCAAGGTATTGCTGAATGTGCCAGTAGAAACTGAACTGACCCTCACCACCCAACTCAGCGACATGCTTTCTGCCGAAGCCATCGTAGCATTGCTGGGTAAAGACTTCGTATTGGAAAATAACCTCAGCTATCAAACACTAGCTAAAAATGTAGAATTGGCGAAGAAGAATGTACATATGGCTGGTTGGGCGTATGGTCCAACAATAGGTGTTGGCTATCAATATAGCGAAAAAGACTATTTTGGTAAAAAAGAGGGTTTTAACATGACTCCTCCTAATGCGCTGAGCGTACAAGTGAGCATGCCACTCTGGTCTTCGGGTAAGCGTGCAGCAGGTGTGGTGGAGAAGAAAATCGCCTTGGAAGAAGCACGTAATACGTTTGAAGAGACTGCCGATAACCTCGGAATTCAAAATGAGCAATTGCGCTATAACCTGCAAAATGCGTATGAGACCTACACCAATGAGCAAGAGAACATGAGTGTCACACAGCGCGTGTTTGACAACACCTCGCTGAAGTTCCAACAAGGTGTGGCTAGCAACCTTGACCTCGTGAACGCGAGCAACGACCTTATCACCGCACAAAGTAGCTATGTGCAAGCGGTATTGACATTGGTGAATGCACAAGTGGAGCTGGAGAAATTCTTGAATTTGTAAGATAACGACATTAAGGCCTTTAAGGACCTTAACGACTTTATGATAATTTCAAAACTAAAACGATAAATGAAAAAGATTGTATTTTTGATGGCAGCAGCTGTATGTTTGATTGGCTGCGGCAAGAAAGACGCTCAAGCAACTCAAGAGGCTGAGCGCGTGGAGGTGGTAGGTACAATAACCCTCCAAGAAAAAGAGATTGAGCGCGTGCTCAATATTTCAACTAACCTACAGGGCTATGTGACACAAAACGTAGCACCATCGCTGACAGGAAAGATAGAGCATATCTTCGTGGAAGTAGGCGATGAGGTGAAAGCAGGCGACATGCTTGTACGTATGGACCAAACACAGTATCTCACACAAAAAATCCAATTGGCTAATCTTGAAATCGAGGTGGGACGTTTGGAGGCATTGCTGGAAACAGGAAGCGTAAGCCAACAGACCTACGACCAGACAAAAGTGGCATACGACCAACTGAAGCAAAACCTCGCTTTCTTGGAGCAAAACACTTACGTGAAAGCTCCATTCGATGGTGTTATTTCTGCTAAGACCTACGAGGATGGCGAGCTATATGGCGGTCAGCCAATCGTGGTGCTCACACAAGTGAAGAAACTGAAAGCGTTGATTGCAGTGCCAGAGACTTATTACCCTATGATTAAGGAGGGTATGAAGCTGACCGTGAAGAGCGAAGTGTATCCAGATGAGTCTTTCCCTGCAACGATTGAGGTGGTTTATCCAACCATCGATGCTGCGAGCCACACTTTCCAATGCAAGGTGGTTATCCCTAATGCGAGCGAGAAGTTGCGTGGCGGTATGTACGTGACTACTACCCTCGGTCTGGGCAAAGAGAACACCATCGTAGTGCCTTATCAATCGGTAGAGAAACTGCTCGGCTCAAATGAACGTTATGTGTTTATCAACGACAACGGCTACGCTAAGCGCGTGAGCGTGAAACTCGGACAACGCTTTGACGAGAACATTGAAATCATTGCACCAGAAATCAAAGCAGGTGTAGAATACATCAGCGTGGGTCAACACAAACTGGTTGACGGTGTGAAGATTCGCGTATCGAATGAAAAATAACTTCGTTGAATAGTTAGCCCTGCGGGCTGAATAGTTAGCTTTGCTGAGCAACCATTGCTTGCAATGAATTTTCACGAAGTAACTCTTCAGCGGCTAGCCGCTAACAATTCATTTACAAAGTAAATAAAAGAACTATGGCAATTTATAAAACCGCGATTAAGAATCCCGTAACGACGATGCTGGTGTTCGTTGCGGTGATGATCATAGGTTTGTTCTGCTTCGTGCAACTGCCTGTGGATCAATTTCCTGAGATGGACCCACCATATGTGATGGTGATGACCACCTATCCAGGTGCGTCGGCGTCCGAGATAGAGACCAACGTCTCGAAAATCATGGAGAATAGTTTGACTTCGGTGGATAACCTGAAGTATATCAACTCTACCAGTAAAGATAACGTCAGTCTTGTAGTACTCGAATTGGAATGGGGGTCCGACATTACGGAAGCCGTCAATGACATACGATCGTTCTGCGACATGGCTAAGAACCAGTTGCCTGACGGTTGTTCGTCGCCTATGGTGTTCAAGTTCTCATCGAGCACCATGCCAATCTGCCAATATGCTATCACGGCAGACGAGTCGTATCCTGCACTCGACAAAATCCTCAACGATGAGGTGATTCCACAATTGAACCAAATCAACGGTATCGGTAACCTGTCTGTGGCAGGTGCACCAGACCGCTATGTGTATGTGGATATTGACCAACAAAAACTAGACGCTTTTGGTATCTCGCTGGAGCAAGTGGGACAAGTCATCTCTGCCAACAACCTTAACCTCTCTTCGGGTACGGTAAAGATGGAGAAGGAGCAATACCAGATGCAGGTGCGCTCTGAGTTCATTGAGAGTAGCGAGATTGAGGACCTGATGGTGACCATGACCCCACAAGGGCAACAAGTATTCGTGCGCGACATCGCCACGGTGCGCGATACTATCAAGGACCTCTCATTGGATGAGAAGACCAACGGTCGTGAAGCTGTGCGTCTGATTGTGGCTAAGCAATCGGGCTCCAACACCGTGCAAGTCTGCGAGGACGTGGATAAAGCATTGAAGAAGATTCAAAAGCAACTGCCTACCGACGTGAAGATTCAAGAGATCTACAACTCGGCAGACAATATCCGTAACTCCATTAACTCCCTTGAGGAGTCTGTGCTCTACGCATTGCTATTCGTGGTGCTCGTGGTGCTCTTCTTCCTTGGCAAATGGCGTGCGACACTCATCATCTCGCTCACTATTCCTATCTCACTGATTGTAGCGTTTATCTACCTGAAGATGGCTGACTCCAGCATCAACATCATCTCGCTCTGTTCGCTGACTATCGCAATTGGTATGGTGGTGGACGACGCGATTGTGGTGCTCGAGAATATCACACGCCATATCGAACGTGGCGAGAGTCCACGCGAGGCATCTATCTACGCCACCAACGAGGTATGGGTCAGCGTTATTGCTACCACACTCGTACTCTGCGCCGTATTTGTACCACTGACAATGATGGATGGTATGGCTGGTATTATGTTCGAGTCATTGGGTTGGATTGTAACAGTCGTATGTTGTACCTCTACCGTGATTGCTATTTCTCTCACACCAATGCTTTGCTCCAAGCTGCTGAAGGCACGAAAAGTGCGCGTGGAGAACGGCAAACTCATCGATGATAGCAACAAGAAGTCTTGGTACGACCGCACTATCGTAGCTTTCCTTGACAAGGTAGACAAAGTTTACGGAAAATCGCTTGCATGGTGCTTGCGCCACAAGGCATTGACTATTGGTATTCTATTTGCGTTCTTTGGCGCTTCACTCTTGCCATTCATTTTTGGCAAAGTGGGAACCGACTTTATGCAACAACAGGACAATGCTCACTTGAGCGTAACCATTGAGTTACAACGCGGTACACGCATTGAGGAAACCCTTAAGACCGCACGCCAATTGGAGGAGCGTTTTATGGTGCTTGTGCCTGAGATTGAGATGATTGCTACCTCTGCGGGTTCCAATGATGATGACGGTACGGGTGCTATCTTCTCCACCACAATGAACAATACCATCTCTATGACCGTGCGTTTGAACAAGAAATGGGAACGCGAGCGCACTATCTGGCAGATTGCCGAAGTGCTTCGTCAAGAAATGGCACAATATCCTGAAATTATTGAATATCAAGCATCTACCAGTGGAGGAGGCCCTGGTGGCGGCAATACTGTAGATGTCGAAATCTATGGCTACGACTTTGACATCACCAACCAAATGGCGCAACAAGTCATGGCACTGACCAAGGAACTGCCAGGTGCACGTGACGTCTATGCCGACCGCGATGATGACCGTCCTGAGATAAAGATCGTAGTGGACAAAGAGAAAGCAAGTCGTCTTGGATTGACTTCTGCCACCATATCTTCCTACCTGCGTAACCGCGTGAATGGTATGGCTGTGGGCTTCCTCAAAGAGGACGGTTCGGAGTATGATATCCTCGTTCGCCTCAAGGAGGAAAACCGCAACTCTATCAGCGATGTGCTCGACTTCTCTATCCCAACCCCAACAGGCAAGACTATCAAACTGTCAGAGGTCTGCTCGGTGGACGAGTATTGGGCTCCACCTACTATCGCACGTAAGAGTCGTCAGCGTATTGTGACCGTCAAGGTAACACCATTTGAGACCACATTGGGCGAATTAGCACAAGCCATTGAGACACAAGTGCTTCCTCAAGTAGATGCCCCTGCTGGATACACTATGCGTATCGCGGGTGACTACGAAGACCAACAAGAGACATTCGGCAAGATGGGTATGCTGGGTATGCTGATTATCCTGCTCGTGTATATCGTGATGGCATCGCAGTTCGAGTCGTTCAGCAAACCTGCTATCATCATGTTCTCCGTACCATTTGCGCTCTCGGGTGTGATTATAGCCCTATGGCTCACTAATACTTCTCTGGATATGATTGGCGCACTGGGTCTGGTACTCCTTGTGGGTATTGTGGTGAAGAATGGTATCGTGCTTGTGGACTATATCAACCTCATGCGCGAGCGTGGACACGACCTTAACGAGGCCATCCAGATGTCAGGCGAGAGCCGTCTGCGCCCTGTATTGATGACAGCATTTACCACTATTCTCGGTATGGTGCCAATGGCAGTGAGCCAAGGTGAAGGTGCCGAGATGTGGCAACCATTGGGTATCGTCGTTATCGGTGGTTTGACCGTTAGTACCTTCCTCACCCTCTACATTGTACCTGTAATTTATGGTGCAATGTCTAAGAAGGGCGAACGCGACAAACTCAAGAAAGTGCGCGAGAACTTCATCTTCATGGACATCAAAGTGGAGGACTGCGAAGAAAAAGAAAAATAAGAATCAAGAACCAAGAGCCAAGAGCCAAGACTGATTGTCTTGATTCTTGGTTCCTGGCTCCTTAATCCAAATGTAATTATGAAATCTGTAATGATAGTATTCAATCAAGCTAACACCGAACGTGTGGAGTATATGCTTGATATGTTAGAAATACGCGGTTTTACTTTCTTCGAGGAGGTACAGGGTCGTGGTAGTAAGAATGGTGAGCCACGCCGTGGTACTCACGCATGGCCAGAGATGAACTCATGTGTGATCACTATTGTACCTGACGAAAAAGTACCTGTATTACTCGAAGCGGTCAAGAAACTTGACAAGCGCAACGAGGAAGTCGGTGTGCGCGCATTCATGTGGAACATTGAAGCTACTGTGTAAAGAAGTTTTTCTGATATACGACCATACAAAGAGGGTGTGTCTCTATTCTGACACACCCTCTTTGTATATAGATTCTTCTTATTGTATGTATAAGCATACCTATCTTTACCGACAGTCAGCCGACGGTCAGCCGACGGTCGATGCTACCGTTAAGCAATGACAAAAGAGGAATACCTATGCTAAAGGTTAGCTTATATATATAAAAAAGAAGGATTGTCATCTCGACAACCCAATCTCTTACTTAACCTTAAATCTAATACCATGAAAAACACGGTGCAAAGGTACTGCTTTTTTACATACCCTCCAAACTTTTTTTCAAAAAAATATGTTATATAGCATCTTTTTCTGCGTTTTGACACATTAACTTGACAAAAATGTACGAAATTTTACTTTTTTTTCAAAAACATTTGGTCATATCAAAAAAAAGCAGTACCTTTGCATACGCTTTCGAAAAGGAAGTAACTGGTGCGGTAGTTCAGTTGGTTAGAATACATGCCTGTCACGCATGGGGTCGCGAGTTCGAGTCTCGTCCGCACCGCAAAGAAGATGCAAACGCATCTTCTTTTGTTTTCGTACACAACCAAATAAAAGCCACCCAGAGCGGGTGGCTTTTATTTGGTATATCAAAGATGAATTAAAGTGCCTTCAGTGTAGCCAACAGATATTCGTAGAACTTGACTACTGTCGCTATATTCACGCGCTCATCTGGTGAGTGAGGATATTTGATGGTAGGGCCAAACGAGATCATATCCATGCCTGGGTAGTTGCGACCTATGATACCGCACTCCAGACCCGCGTGGATAATAATCACACGTGGTTCCACACCATAATTCTCCTGATAGGTTTGCTTCATCACCTCCAAGATATGGCTCTTGAGGTTGGGTTTCCAACCTGGATAGGAGCCTGAGAACTCTACTTCCGCACCAGCCATAGCAAATACAGATTGAATAATCTCTTGCAACTCCTCTTTGCGCGATTCTACAGAGGAACGGGTCAAACAATATACTGTTACGCAGTTATCTTCTGTCTTGAGCATAGCCAAGTTGTTGCTAGTCTCTACTACATCAGGCATCTCTGGGATCACGCGATATACGCCGTGAGGACAAGCCGTGATAGCATGAATCAAGAAGTCTTGTACGTCTTCTGGCAACTCTGTAGCTGGGCATTCTACTTGCTCTGCGGTGAGATGGATGTTATCCTCCACACCATCGTATTCTGCCACAAACAGGTCTTCAAACTCTGCTACCAAGTCCATCACGTCGTCCAATCCTTCTGCTGGAATAGTGATGATAGCCGATGCTTCGCGTGGGATAGCATTACGCAGACTACCACCCTCTACACTAGCCAAACGTGCCTCGTAGTTAGCCACTGCCTCTTTCAAGAAACGGAACAGCAGTTTGTTGGCATTGGCACGTTGCAAGTGGATATCACAACCCGAGTGACCACCTTTGCAACCTGTTACACTCACTTTCACTGCCACATCGCCTTCTTCCACCTCTACTGGGGTGTATGCGAACTTAGCCGTGGTATCTACACCACCTGCGCAACCTACATACAATTCGCCTTCTGCCTCTGAGTCCAGATTGAGCAAGGTCTTGCCTTGCAACAAGCCACCTTCCAGAGCAAACGCGCCGTACATACCCGTCTCTTCATCTACTGTCACCAGCACTTCCAGTGGAGGATGCACCACATTCTTGTCTGCCAAGATAGCCATAGCCGCTGCTACACCAATGCCATTGTCTGCACCCAGTGTCGTACCTTTAGCGGTCACCCATTCGCCGTCGATATATGCTTCGATTGGGTCTTTCGCAAAGTCAAAAACGGTATCATTGTTCTTTTGTGGCACCATGTCCATGTGTCCTTGTAGAATCACTCCAGGGTGGTTCTCATAGCCAGGACTAGCAGGTTTGCGGATAATCACGTTGCCTATGCCATCCACGATAGTCTCTAAACCCAGTGAACGACCATAATTGGCAAGAAAAGCACAGACTTCCTCCTTTTGTCCTGATGGACGAGGAATCTGAGTAAGGTCATAGAAGTTACTCCAAAGACCTTGAGGTTGTAAGTTCTTCATACGATTAATATTTTTAAGTTATTCCTATCAATTATTCGTTAACTCGCCACACAAAGGAGATTGTAGCAACTCCTTGACAAGTTCATTATCATCTGGGGTTTCTCCAAACAAGTACATCATTTTCGTCAGTAAGGCCTCTGTGGTAATATCATATCCAGAAACTACTCCTGCTCTCAACAACGGCAAACTTACTGCATATTGTCCCATAGAGACCGAACCCGTATTACACTGTGTCTTATTGACAATTATTATCCCACGCTCTACAGCATCTCGCAAGTCTTGATATAGCCAATCGCACGACGGTGCATTTCCTGCTCCATAAGTCTCTAGCACCACACCACGCAAACCTGGTGTTGATAAGATTGCCTTTACAACAGGCTCTGTAATCCCAGGAAATAATTTCAGTACTGCCACGTTGCAATCCGTCTTATCGCGTAGACGCAACTTTACATTGGGCTGAGGATAATGTATAAATTGCTTTTGGTAGGTTATGCGCACGCCTGCACGCGCAAGTGCGGGGTAGTTATAGGAGTTGAATGCGGAAAAATGCTCTGCATTGCGCTTTGTTGTACGATTACCTCGATATAATTCATCATCCATAAAAATAGTTACTTCTGGCACCATCGCTCTGCCATTTTCATCCTTAGCAGCTGCTATCTCTATAGCGGTCAACAAATTTTCCTTCGCATCGGATCGCAACACGCCCACTGGCAATTGACTACCCGTAAATACAACTGGTTTATCCAAGTTATGAAGCATAAAACTCAAAGCAGATGCGGAATATGACATTGTATCTGTACCATGAAGTATCACAAAACCATCGTACTTTTCATAATTATCGTACACCATATGCGCCATCCTTGACCAATTCTCAGGATTGACATTAGAAGAATCAATCAGCGGTTCAAAAGGTAGCATATCCACCTCTATTTCACCTGCAAAAAGTTCTGGTACATACGACTGAAATGTAGCCATATCAGCAGGATGTAGCGCACCTGATTTAGAATCTCGAACCATAGAGATCGTTCCACCCGTAAAAAGAAGCAACACTTTCATATCTTGCAATTTGTCAATTCGCTTGCAAAGATACTACTTTTTTTTTGCATACACAAATATGAATAAAAAAAAAGAGAGCGCGATATCACATCGAGCTCTCTCATTATTATGAAAAACACTATTAAAAACACAATTCATAGAAGAATTATGTTGTTCTTTTTATCTATGAGTTCATATCTACCAACTTATAACCTTTTCCATGTACACTCATAATTCGAATAGGACTATTTTCACCTAAATATTTACGCAAATGATTTACATACACGCTTAACGAACGAGCGTTGAAATAGGTATCTTCTCCCCATATACCCATCAATATACGATTACGATCCACTACGTGATTCATATTTTGACATAACATCTTCAATAAATCATTTTCGCGCGAACTCAAGTGCTTGTCACCCAATTGCTGACGCACAGAATCAAACTTAATATCACCTAAGATCCACTCCGTCAACTCCGTTTCCATATATAAGCGACATCTGCGCACTAACGCCTCTATCTTACATATTAATATATCCATTGAGAAGGGCTTAGTCACATAATCATCACACCCCAACTCATAAGCTCGAATTATATCATCACGATCAGTCTTAGCGCTTAACATAATGACAGGTTGTTTCTCATACTTCTGACGAATCAACTTGAGTAACTCATATCCGTTCATCTTGGGCATCATTATATCACTTATAACCAAATCATAATGTTTAATCAACATCAAATCCCATGCCTCAGAGCCGTTGTTCGCCTGCTCTACTGTGTAGTTTTTACTACGCAGGTAGTCCGCCAAGACGGTACTCAGATTAACATCATCTTCTACTATTAATATATTCGTTTGCATATGCCTATCACATAATAAGTAAACTACATAGTTAACACACAAATACCGTGCCAAAAACTATAAAATTAACGATTTTTATCAAAATTTAAATATGGAGCTATCCTTTTTATTGCCTCATCTGACAAACATTCCAATTCATTGAGTTGTCCTAACGAGTCCAACCGTATTTTCTTCCTGCGAAATTCATATATCGCCTTAGCCTCTTCAAAGCGCAAATAAGGGTGCTTCGATAGCTGGCGAACACCGATACTATTTATATTCAACTGCTTAACATCCGTAGTATCTAATACAAAGTGCTTCAATACACTATCGGGCACATTCTCCATACCCTCCACCTCCAAGAGTTGTTCCACCCGCACAAAACCTCCCAAAGCTTCACGATAACGCACTATCTGTTTCGCACGATACGATCCTATTCCCCGAATCATTTTCAATTCTGTCGTATCTGCTGTGCGAAGATTCAAAATAGTATCTTTCTTTACATGCTGCCATCTTGGCATTGTATCATGTCTAGTAGTATCGCCCCTCAAACTATCATTCGCTGAACTATCTACCTCCAAGTGCTCCAACTCAATACATATATAGGGTTGCAGGATCTGATACATACTATCTGTCATTCCATATAGTCTCTTCAAGTCTTCTGCTTTACGATACTTTCCTCCCTTCGCTCGATATTTGAGCAGATTTTTTGCTTGCCACGGTTTAAATCCCAAATGAACTAATGTGTTGCTATCCACTGTGTTAGGATCAAACATTTGCATCCGTATGGCTATCGTATCACGCTTATATGTCTTTTTCCATTGTGACTTGCGAATACTATCTTGTTTTTCTTGATAGGCAGCAAACTCTACCTTCGTTGAATCATTTACCCAATTCTCCTCTACCTCATCTCTAGGTTGCAAGCGTTTCACCGCTATCAATGTTCCTAGTACCAGCAACACCAATAACGCCAAACCTACCCACTGCTCACCTGTGAGAAAAAACACTATCCTTTTTCTCTTCTTCATTTCACAACTGATTGTATCATACCACCTTGCAAATAAGTATCCACCACATCACCTGTATGTACATCATTACTATTACGCACTATTTTACCATTCATCATAGTCAAGCTATAACCCATCTTATAAATGCGTTCTGGCGAATGCAAATCTATTGTCTTTCGCCACAAATTTAGTTTTCCCTCCTCACGAACAACCATACGACGAGCTGTATTAATCATTCTTTGCTCCAAAACTACTAAACGATTCTTTTCCCTACTCACTACGCCTTGAATCGCTCTTTGCAACCGCAATTGTATTTCTGCCACTCGTTCCACTTGTGCTGCGACGTGATCTATTAGCCATTCGGCTGCCGCAGTGGGAGTCTTTACACTACGATGCACCACCATATCCACCACACTAACATCCCTAGTATGACCTATACCTGCTATAATTGGCAACGGAAATTGCGCACAATGACTTGCCAAATCATAGTCATCAAAACAACTCAAATCCGTACTCGCACCACCTCCACGAATAATCACCACCACATCCCAATCCTCCTCTTGCTCTGCAATGGTGTTTAACGCCTGCACAATACTTCTCGCAGCCATGTCTCCTTGCATTATAGCAGAATACAACTGCACATGGAAACCAAATCCAAAACGATTATTCTTCAACTGATCACAAAAATCTCCATACCCAGCTGCTTCTGACGATGACACCACAGCCACCCTTCTCACCAAACTCGGCAATTCGAATGCTTTTTGCAATTCCATCACACCATCTTGCTTCAATTGATTTATCGTCGCTTGCCGCTGCTTAGCCAAATCACCTATGGTATAGGTGGGATCTATATTCCATATATTCAAGCTTAACCCATACACTGCGTGAAACTCCACACTCACCTCCAACATAACCTGCAAGCCCACATGCAATGACTCACCAGTCTCCTGAACAAAATAGGCAGACAATAGATTATACACATTATTCCAACATGTTGCTCGTACTTTTGCTGCCAATATGCCATTATCTGCTTTCTCCACCAACTCCATATAACAATGACCACGCATGCTCATTGACGCAATCTCCGCACGCACCCAATATCGATCGGGAAAGTCATTCTCCAGCACATCCTGTATCCAATCGCACAATTCTTTCAAGCCATATGTTTGCATATTCCGAGTATTTACTTAGTGATTAGTTAGTGATTAGTTAGTTATTATAAAAGGTTTACTATACCTAATTCTATGTTAAGCATCAGCAATAGTGACAGGATAACACCTATCATCCACCACCAATGTATCTTTTGTCCACGCATCATCAACAATCCACATATGATTGCACCATACAAGCATACTACACTGCCACTCTCCAAACTTATTTGTGTCGTAGAAAATGGCAACCTTTCTATCCATTCAACCACTTCACGCAGCAACCAAGTACACCATTTCGCTACCACACCTAGCCACTCACCTATCACGCACCAAGACATCGCTAATGTACTGAAACCCAGCACCAACAGCACTCCTGCCATAGGAATAACCACCAAATTTGTCAGTGCAAAATAATTGCTCGTTTGACCAAAATAATGCATTGTCAATGGCATGGTTGCTATTTGAGCAGCTAAAGATACTAACAACAATCCACCTACATACCGCACCACTCGCCCTCGCAAAACTATGCGACTTTGCATCTTCTGTCCCATCAACATGATACCTGCAACCGCAGCAAAACTCAATTGAAAACTCACGCTCCACAATGCCAACGGATTGACTATCATAATTATCACAGCAGCTGCACACAATGGATTCCAACGAGAAATCTGCTTCTCCATCAAGCCACTCAATGCCCAGGAACTCAGCATCAAAGCACTCCGCATCACCGACGGACTCAATCCTGTAACAAAAGCATACACCCATATCAACCCCATTGCTGTCAGATTCAGTAACCATCGTTTCCATTTCTCTTCCCACAATGGCTTACGCCATCCGCCTAATGTCAACAGCCATACCACCATTCCCCAGACTATTCCTGTATGCAATCCACTGACTGCCAACACATGCATCGCACCCGACACCGAAAAACTATGCTGTACATCCTTATCCAACTCCTCGCGATAGCCCAGTGTCAACGCCGATAAAATACCCAACTCTTTTCCCTCTATCCCCATCTTTCGATACTGCTCATGTAAGTCATACTGACATCTCTTGGCTATTGCTACTAAACTTCTATCTTCCTCATGACCAATTACCTTCCAGTTTCTTCTATTAGCCCAACAGCTACCCACAATCCCTTGTCTTCTCAAATATAAACCATAATCAAAATCACCCAGTTTTCCACCTCTTCTTACTTTCGTCTGTACCATCAACACATCTCCCATTACGGGCATCGTCAGACTATCCTTCTGTATATATAGCAATACCCTACTTCCACTTTCCACTTCCGCTTCATATCGTATTGATTTTTCTCGCTCCATACCCTTGCTAAGCAAATGCATCGCCAGCACAGTATCCCGATCTAAATAATCTACCTCAGTGTCCTTCAATAAGTTAAGCGGCCATCCCACATAGCCGCTTACTACAATAACTGCTATCAGCAGCACCATCGCCATCAACCATGTATGTGCCGCCAACCATCTCATCTATACCTAGCCTTTAAACTCTAAACTGTAACTCGTAGAGCGTCCTCCGAACTGAAATAGTTAACCTTCTTTCAAAAGATTTACCATTGCTATCGGATCTTGTGCTTTAAACACCGCACTACCTGCCACCAAGATATCCGCTCCTGCGTTCCATAATTCGGGTGCCCATTTGGCATTCACGCCTCCATCCACTTCTATTAGAGTTTTCAAGCCGCGTTCATCTATTGTTTGACGCAAGTAGCGCAAACGATCCAATGACTCAGGAATAAATCCTTGTCCGCCATACCCTGCTTGCACCGACATCAATAGCACCATATCTACTTCACCCAAATATGGATCCAAACTATGAATATCTGTTTTGGGATTGATAGTCAAGCAAGTCCGCACACCTTTCTTGCGAATCAGCTCTATCGCAGGCATCGGGTCATCTACTGCTTCGATATGAAATCCAACGCTCCATGCACCTGCGTCGCAGAACCGTTCTACGTAGTTTTCTGGGCGGGTAATCATCAAGTGCACATCTAATGGTTTGATACAATGCTTTTTGCACGCTTCCATTACTGGAAAACCAAACGATATATTGGGTACAAACACACCATCCATCACATCAATGTGGAGATACTCTGCACTACTTGCGTTGATCATTTCGCACTCGTGTTGCAAATTGCCAAAGTCAGCTGCCAAAAGAGAAGGAGATATTGCTCGCATATAATACTATTCAATACTATTATTTTTCGATATGTAACATAATACGATAGAAAGCTTGCGCCATGATATTCCATCCGTATAATTCTTTTTCTTTTATTAAGTATTTCGTAAATGTTACCTGACGATTATTCTCATAATAATCCTTCAGACTATTCGCTATCGCATCTACCTGAGGTGTAACAGCATAGCCCATTTTTCCATGATGAATAATCTCGCCCAATCCACCTACATTGGTCACCAAACATGGTTTCTCAAAATGAAACGCCACCTGTGTCACACCGCTTTGTGTAGCAGTCTTATACGGCTGAACAATCAAATCGGCTGCTCCAAAATACTTCCGTAAATCAGCATCTGCTACAAACTCATTCTTGATAATCACTCTATCTATCAATCCGTTATCCGCAATCTGCTTACGATATTTATCCTCGTCCTCATAAAACTCTCCCGCTACAATCAACTGTAAATCCTTCAACTCATCTTTCACTTTAGCGAATGCATCTAGCAGCCAGTCGAGTCCTTTGTATGCTCTAACTAAACCAAAAAATAGCATATAATTCTTGTGAACATCCAATCCCAACGCCTCGCAAGCTGTCTTTTTGTCCATTTTTTCACCATAATGGTCATATACAGGGTGAGGAGAGAACGTTTTGGGTTTGTTGCCTTTGTCCAACGAAGCAATATCCTTCACTACGCTATCTGACAAAGCTACGAAACCGTCATTTTGCTTCACATAAAAAGGAGCTAACAACTTATCCAACACACTTGGCTCATGTGGTATCATATTGTGTACCAATGCGATACACCTTGTCTTGCCATTGTGTTTTACGATATTTTGAATCACGCCGTAGCATGGCGCAAAAAAAGCCATCCAGTAGCAGCTAATCACTAAATCAGGAGTTTCCTTCTTCAATCTTCTACCCACTTTTACCCAACTCAGTGGGTTGCACGAATTCATTTCGCGAGTTATTTTTAGCCCTTCAGGTGCAGTCTCATTACTATATTGTGTCTTACCCGGAAATAAAAAAGATGGGTATTGCAAAGTAAAAGTAACTACTTCTACCTCATGCCCTTCTTGCACGAATTGTTTTGCCAATCGTTCGTTAAACGCTGCCAACCCTCCTCTATAAGGCCATGCTGTTCCTAAAATCACAATTCGCATACATTCTTAGTATTAGTTACATTCTTCTGCAAAGGTACTACTTTTTTCTTACACATGCAAGTATTCAAGCCTTTTTTTACATTTTCTCACCACCTCACTTGCATAGTTCGCAAAAAAACACTACCTTTGCACCCAAATTGCGTAATAGGGTATTTTTCAGCCCACGCAACCTTTAGAACTTTTAAAACTCTTGAAACTTTTAGAACTTTTATAGATATGGCAACACAAGAAGAAACCTTCAAAAAACTAGTCGCACACTGCAAGGAGTACGGCTTCGTTTTCCCAAGCAGCGAGATCTATGACGGTCTTGGTGCAGTTTATGACTATGGTCAAAATGGTGTAGAACTCAAAAACAACATCAAGAAATATTGGTGGGATGCCATGACCATGCTCCACGAGAACATTGTCGGCATCGACGCCAGCATCTTCATGCACCCAACCACATGGAAGGCCTCTGGTCACGTGGACGCATTCAATGACCCACTCATCGACAACAAAGATAGCAAAAAACGCTACCGTGCTGACGTACTTATTGAGGACCAACTCGCTAAGTACGACGAAAAAATCGAAAAAGAAGTAGCCAAAGCCCGCAAGCGCTTCGGCGAGAGCTTCGATGAGGAGATGTTCAAGCAAACCAACGAGCGTGTCCGCGCCAACGTAGAGAAACGCGACGCCCTTCACGAGCGTTTTGCTAAAGCCATGAACGATAGCAACTTAGAAGAGCTCAAACAAATCATCCTCGACGAAGAAATCGTTTGCCCTATCTCTGGTACCCGCAACTGGACTGACGTGCGTCAGTTCAACCTCATGTTCTCTACCGAGATGGGTTCTACTGCCGACGGTGCAATGAAGATTTACCTCCGTCCAGAGACCGCACAAGGTATCTTCGTGAACTACCTCAACGTGCAAAAGACAGGTCGCATGAAGATTCCTTTTGGTATCGCACAGATTGGTAAAGCATTCCGTAACGAGATCGTAGCACGTCAATTTGTCTTCCGTATGCGTGAGTTCGAGCAAATGGAGATGCAGTTCTTCGTTCGCCCAGGCGAGGAGATGAAGTGGTTTGAATATTGGAAGGAGTTCCGCCTCAAATGGCACCAAGCACTTGGTATGGGTGATGAAAACTACCGTTACCACGACCACGACAAGTTAGCACACTATGCCAACGCAGCTACCGACATCGAGTTCCACATGCCATTCGGATTCAAAGAAGTAGAGGGCATCCACAGCCGTACTGATTTCGACCTCAGCCAACACGCAAAATATAGTGGTAAGAAGATTGAGTACTTCGACCCAGAACTCAATAAGAGTTATACCCCATATGTGATTGAGACCAGTATCGGTGTAGACCGTATGTTCCTCTCTGTGATGTGCGGTGCATACAAAGAGGAGGTGCTCGAAGGCGGCGACACTCGCGTAGTATTGAACCTCCCTGCTGTATTGGCTCCTGTAAAAGCATGCGTGATGCCACTCGTGAAGAAAGATGGTCTACCAGAGAAAGCGCGCGAGATCATGGACATGCTCAAATACGACGTACACACCGCTTACGATGAGAAAGACTCAATCGGTAAGCGCTACCGTCGCCAAGACGCCATCGGTACACCATTCTGTATCACAGTGGACCACGACACCTTGAACGACAACTGCGTAACTATCCGCCATCGCGACACAATGGCACAAGAGCGCGTGAATATCAACGACTTGCACGCTATCATCACCACTGCTTGCAGCATGCGCGAGACTTTCAAGAAACTGAAGTAAGACATATCCGAACTACTCTAGTGAGACTAGTACCACTAGCATTCCTAGTACGGCTAGTATTTCTAGAACAACCTGTTCTACTAAACAAAAAAATAAGCACCTCACTTTTTTGAGGTGCTTATTTTTTATCTCAATCCAATAGGATTACTCAGCCATTTGACCAAGAGCATTGTACATCACACCATCGCGCAAGATATACATTTGACCATTGCGAATGACTTTAACAGCCTTATTCTCTACGACCACATTGTCGATAGCAGAGTGTACGAAAGTAGCTATCCAAATCTTATCTGCTACCACATCATAATAGAAGTCATATACACCTGGAGCAAGAACAATATTGTCATTTACAGTATTTTCTAACACAAGTTCTTTGCAACCATCTTTCACATTACCGCACCAATGCTTAGCAACACCATCTTCAAGGCGTACCACCTTAACTGAGTCACCCTCAGAAATAGTTTGACCTAAGAGCATATATTCATCAGCATTATCTGGATTAGCTGTCATATCAATACCATTTGCCCAGTCACCACCTACACCCATCAATACATATTTAATCTCTGTTGGGTCAGTACCAGGATCAGTACCTGCAGGATTATATACTGCTTTCCAAGCCTCCACTACATCATTTTCAGAATAAGTACGATCTTGTACATCAGCAACACCATCGGCTTGCATCTCTACATAATCCCAACTTGGACCAGAGCAGTATTTATACTTCATCGCTGTTGTAGCGGTTGCAATAGTGATGGTATAATGAGTCTCATCTACCTTAGTCATCTCTTCGTGGCTCCAACCATTCATCTCACCTGCGATATAGCAAGCCTTAGTACCTGCAGGAACAGTTACATTGTAGGTAACACCTGTCTCTGGATCTGGAGTAACCACTGGATCATCACCTGGATTATCTTCACAATCAACAATGGTATAAGTTGCTTTATCTGTACCCGCAATTATTTCAACACAAGTACTTTCACTTACTGTAATATCTACGGTTTGGTTTGCATTGGTAGTCCAATCCACACCATTCCTGAAGATGATATTGAGCTCTGGACAGTGTTCTGTATACACATACCATTCGCCGTCTTTGGTTGGAGTGACGGCTTTACCTGGTTCGCCAGTAGCCCATACCCATGCTGTGATAGTCTCTGTCCATGTTGCAGGAACTTTTGCCTTAATAGTAATATCCTTAGCTTCACCTGGAGTAGGCGCATTGGCTGGATCATAAATAGATGCCCATTTTACAACGATATCATTTGCAGCATATGTACGATTTGCAACTTCTCCATCCTCTTCAGTCAACTCAACATAAGCCCAACCTGGACCAGAACAATACTTATAGCCCATAGTTTCGGTTGCTTCTGCCAAGGTTACGGTGTAGTGGGTATCATCAGTTTTAGTCATCTCGGTAAAAGACCAAGAATTCATATCACCCGCAATATAGCATGCCTTGGTACCTACTGGAACGGTTACAGTATAAGTAACACCGGGCTCTGGATCTGGAGTAACTATAGGATCATCACCGGGCTCCTCGCCTGGATTCTCACCTGCTGGATCATATACAGCTTTCCATGCCTCTACTACGTCATTGGCTGCATAAGTACGATCTTGTACATCTGTCGCGCCATCTGCTTGCATCTCTACATAATCCCAACTTGGACCAGAGCAGTATTTATACTTCATCGCTGTAGTAGCATCTGCCACAGTGAGGGTATAATGAGTGTCATCTATCTTCGTCATCTCTGTTTGACTCCAACCATTCATTTCGCCGGCGATGTAGCAAGCATAGGTTCCTGCTGGCACTGTAACATTGTAGGTTACACCATACTCAGGTTCTGGAGTTTCTCCACCCTCGCAATCAGCTACCGTGTATGTAGCTTTGCCTGCACCTGCAGTGATAACGATGCAAGTATTCTCGGTAAAAGTCATATCTACTGTTTGGTTAGCATCGCCATTCCAACCTGCACCATTCTTGTAGATGATGTTGAGCTCAGCGCAGTTGTGGGTAACTACATACCACTCGCCATCTTGGGTTGGAACGACCTCTGTTCCTTCGCCGCCTGTAGGCCATACCCATGCGGTAATTTGGTTTGTCCACTCTGCAGGAACTTTAGCTTTGACAGTGATGTCCTTAGTCTCACCTGGATCAGGTACATTAGTAGGATCGTATACTGAAGCCCATGCCTCTACCACATCAGCAGCAGAGTATGTGCGATCAGCTACTTCGTCTCCAGAAGCTGTCTTCTCAACATATGCCCAACCTGGACCAGAGCAATATTTGTACTTCATTGCATCCGTAGCATCAGCTACATCAATAGTGTAGTGAGTGTCATCTACTTTGGTCATTTCAACTTGGCTCCAGCCATTCATTTCGCCAGCGATATAGCAAGCCTTGGTGCCTGTAGGTACTGTAGCATTGTAAGTCAATGCAAACATTGACATTGCGCAAATACATGCGCTGAAAAGAGTCAAGATTTTTTTCATGTTGTTAATGATTTATTTGTTAAACGATAAAGCAGTTAGGTGATTACACGGCTAGGCGGAAGATTCTACCGCCTAGCTGTGTAAGGGGATTATTTTACAATTTGTCCCATAATGTTATAGAGAATACCTGCGTGACGGATAACGAGTTGTCCGTTGCGGATAAACTTGATAACTTGCTCTGTGACAGGAATATCCTCTACAGGTGTACCTGTACAGTCAATAAGTACGGCTTTGCTGTTTTCCCATCCGTAGCATACATCCTCGTCGGTCCAGAGGTCAGCAGACTGGGTGCCACTACCATCGTTGAAGATAAAGTTAACCTCTTTGACATCAGCATCAAAAGTGAAATAATAGAGCCCTTGTGCATTCTTCTTTGTCATCTCACCACCCGGCCATTGACCATTGTAGAGTGTAGCTCCACCATCGTTCCACGCATAGAGATGCACCTTATCCCAATCAGCAGGTTTCTGGAAAGCGATAGTGAGTGGAGACGCTTGAGGTGTCTCATAGGTATATTTGTGCGTTTGCACCTCTGTCTGCTTACCATCGCTCTCCGCATATGCCTTCAGAGTTACATTTCCTTTGATAGTAACTGGTGCCATATATGTCTTAGCTGTAGATGACTCTATAGGATTAGAATTATCCAGAGTATAATAGATAGTAGCATCATCTCCACTACCGATAGTTGTCATACTGATAGATAGAGTTTCGGTTTTATACACCTTGCCCTCTGGGTTGATAATGAGTTGGAACGGGATATTAGAGAGTGAGCAATTTTCACTAAGTTTTTCTTGTGTACCATCCCACTCATAGCATGCATCTTGATCCAGAAGGATGTCATTAGATTGTTCACCCGCACCATTGCTGAATATAATACTGGTCTCACGCACATCACCTGTAAACACGTGATAGAGCCAACCCTCAGAATCTTTTTTAGTCCATTCCATACCAGGCCAAGCACCTAAGCTAGCCCCATCCCATGCGTAGAGATAAACAGTTTCCCATGTACTAGGAGGAAGGAACTTGACGGTAAGCGGTGTTTGTTGTGGTTCTTGGTAAGTATAGGTAGCCTCTTGCACCGCAGAAGAAGAACCATTGAGTTCTGCATAAGCTTTCACAGTGACGGTTCCGTTGATAGTAAACGTACTTGTATAAGTCTTTTTAGTGGTAGAGGTCTTTGGATCAGAACCATCTGTGGTATAATAAATAACAGGTTTCCCGGTCAGAGCAACAGCAGTCATTTCGACCTCGTAACTATCAGTTTTGTAGATTGTTGAAGGAGTGATGCTAAGTACAGGCACTTCAGCTTGGGTAGAGGTGTAATACATAGCGAAGTTACCGCCTTTGTATGCCAATTTATATCCTTGTGGAGTAGTATTGAAGCCGCTGTTAGGGCCTAACAATAAGCGGACTGAACCATGGTGACCTGTGATAGTAGCCTTGTAGTAGCCACTACCTGCTTCGTCGCTCACTTTGGACTCGGAGTGTACACCCGCTGCCTTACGCGCCAATACCATCTTGCCTATAGCGTCTTTGTATTTAGCCCAATGAGGATAGAACACGCATGGTACACCAGGCATTGATAAAATGAAGGCGTTAGCGCCGAGAACGCGATCCTTATTGTAGTCTTCCATAGACTTGCCACAACCACCTATCTCATCGTTGTTATCGCGACCTCCTTGGCAACCGAAATAGGTATCGTGGCTATCTACGAACGTCACAGCAAACTTACTCAAACCTGCGCCTAGGAGCCCAGAGCCCTTACATTTGGTATAATCTCCGTCAGCAATACCTTGAATAGCTGAATACTTGGTACTAAAATCAAAGGCCAGTGTATTCCAATTGACATCGTTGAGATAACTCTTGATATTATTCATATCACCATTCCAGAACTCTACTACAGAGAAGTAATTCGCAGCCGCATTATTGTACATATCAATATACTTGCCCTTAAAACCTTGTGCATAATCGTAACGCCATCCATCAAATCCAATTACATCTTTCATCCATTTGAGATAGGCTTTCATCATCTCTTGTACTCGTGGGTCTGCATGCGCCCAGTCGCGCGCCGAAGCGTAGTTATCTTGCATATTGTATCCACCATCTTCTGGACCAGTAGCTTTGCCCTTACAATCTCCTGCTTCAGGATTGGAGTTAACTTCATCGGATTTAGCAATCCAAGAAGCATCTGGTTCGAACGTGCCATACTCGCCAAAATTTTGTGGGAAGAATTCGCACCACGACTTGCCACCTGCATGATTGATAACGATATCTGCCACCACCTTAGTATTAGCTGCATGCATGCGATTGATAAATTCGAGCAATTCTCTTTGTTTGCCCCAATCGGAGTTTTGGTTGCTATATTGTGTTTGGTGATAGCCAGTACCACCTTCTGATTTGCCTGATGGTGGCAGCCATACAAGGTCAAAATAGGAACCTATTTCACCCGATTGGTTTAAGAGGGTCACCCATTTGGTATTTCCTAGTTGTGTTCCGTTGATGAGCACATCACCAGGAGCGCCATCTCTGTATGAGTCATAGTAAAAGGCTTGCAACATCACATCCTCACATTCCGACGGAACAGAACTACCATGAATAGGTTTGATAGGATCTTCTTCTGTAAAATTACCTTTTAATGTGATACTTACGCCATTGAATGACACATCAACATTGCCCTTGGCTGCAAGTTCAAAAACCACATTGCCATCTGCATCTTCCACAACACCAGTTGGGACGGTTTGCACAGCGGCGAAACCCCAGTTTTGATCCCAAGTACCATTGGTAATCTTCATACGATATATGGTACCTGCTGCCAAATCTTTGAATGTGTAAGAGAATGTGTTGTCAGCATTTTTGGTCATTTTGATAGCTGTTGCACTCCAAGCAACGGCTGCACCCACAAGTTCTTCAGAACCAGTCACATAGTATGTGGCATTAGGGTCTGGAGTAGGAGGGGTAACTATGCCCTGTGCGCTCCATGAACCATCATTAGATCCCCAACCAGTAATGGTATAGCAGTTCTTATCTGCAGGTATAGCAAGATCCGCTGTTTGATTCCATTTCTGATCCCAATTGATTTGGTTTCCCAAATCTGGCGACTGACGTACAAACAGACAATTGGTATTGCTCCCTATCTCATATTGATACAAGTTATCCGACACCTTAATCATTTTGCCTGCGATGTCAGAACCGCCTCCCCATGAATGAACAAACAAAGCCGCGTTATCCGATTGCCATTCGTTAGGAACCAAATAAATCACTCGTGCACTAGCAGATATTGCACACATAAATGCTAACAAAAAGAAGTAAAACTTTTTCATCATATTAAATTTATTGTTAAAAAATCGTTCTAGAAATCCATATAAACTTTGCAAAGGTACACTATTTTTTTGAAATGCGCAAACGAATTGCCTCAATTTTCGCTTTTTCTGGCTATATTTTTTATGCAAACGGTTGCAATTTCTACAATAAAACTCACTTCCCAATCTGCATAATCC
Source organism: Paludibacteraceae bacterium (assembly GCA_017503075.1). Taxonomy (GTDB): domain Bacteria; phylum Bacteroidota; class Bacteroidia; order Bacteroidales; family Paludibacteraceae; genus Colicola. The sequence goes on from JAFVTU010000008.1 coordinate 50,929, forward strand.
ACATGATACACTCTTTTGGAATCATTTTGATAAGCAGGTCTTGGATCTTGACTCAATATCTCTTTTATTGCATTCCATGGGCAACCATCTTTCAATGCTTCTCGCAACAACTCCTCATTTACTTGTACTTCTAAATGATAATTTTGTGTTGCCTCTGCAAATCCACTTTTCGCATTCGGATGGCTATCCGAAAACGTCAAATAGGGTTTGATATCATATATCGGCGTTCCATCTAACAAGTCTGCTCCAGACACCACTAATACCACCCCTTCCTCTTTCGTATCTTCTACGCGTAGTAACTTTACACTAGTCAACCCTATTGGATTAGGACGGAACGGCGAGCGCGTAGCAAACACCCCTATTCGCTTGTTTCCTCCTAAACGCGGCGGACGCACTGTAGGACTCCAATCCAAACCATCGTCTTTAAGCTTTGGTCTTTCACCTTTAAATTGTTCAGATTGCGAAAATCCCCACAACAACCACAAGTGTGAATAATCTTCTATGCCACGCAATGCCTCGCGCACGCGATACGCGGGCGCAAATATAATATGTGTCTCTATGCACGACTCTTCTCTACTTTGGCGGGGAATACCAAACTTTTGCGAGAAACCATTGCGAGCATACGCTATAACTTGTAATTCCATATTTCTTACATCTATTGGGCTACAAAGTTAATACATTTTTCTGATATTTTCACTCATTTTGACTAATAATTATGTATTTTTACAAAAAAAACACGAAAATATTTGGTCAGTTCAAAAAAAAGCAGTACCTTTGCACCCGCTTTCGTCAAGAAAGAGGGGTGCCATAGCTCAGTTGGTAGAGCAAAGGACTGAAAATCCTTGTGTCCCCGGTTCGATTCCTGGTGGCACCACAAAAGACTTCGAAATCGAAGTCTTTTTTGTTATTTCTTGCACAAGGACACTTGTTAGTCAAATTAAATTTATAACAACTAATAATAAGTAGCCGAGGGCAATCTCCGCAATAAAGTCGCCCAAATTGATAGCCGAACCACCATCATCCGCTATCTATACTCATCAACAAAGAAAACGAATAAATAATAAACTATCTAAATAAATCTACAATTATGTTACCTGCAAAAGCAGCGATTCTTCGCTGTCCACACTGCGGTGGAAAGAAAAATGTTCATCAATTAATGTCTGGAAACACGTTTGGTTCGACACAGTGGTCAGATACCAAACATGTGGCGCCAATGTTTCCAAAGGTGTCTTATATTCAGCGCTGTCCACACTGTAAAAAATACTTTTTTTACACCAAAGATATTTTTGTAGGGAATGCAAAGGATTATTCGTCTGATTTAGGTGAATTGCCTTATCAAAACTTGAAGGAGGCCTTTGCACAACTGCAACCTTCAGGCAATGATGAAACGACTACTCGTTTATACATTTTATGGGCATTCAACGACCTATATGGCAATTCTGAGATTGCCGACATTCCAACTCCTGAGTGGGAATATCATCTAGATAATGTACAACATTTAATTCCCCTTATGTCTGATGTATTGGTCAAAGCTGAATTATATCGCGAGATAGGGGATTTTAAAAAATGCATCGAATTGCTCAGCACGATTCAACAGACACCAGACTTGCAGAACATCAAAGAAATGTTTCTCGAAGAAGCGAACCGCCAAAATCGAAAAGTATTCGTACTCTATGGCAATGCTAAGCGTTGTCCTATTGGTGCAGACAAATAACATCCCCACCCTAGCGTCTTAAAAAATCACCTCCGCGTTTCAAAACACGGAGGTGATTTTTTTCACATTATTAGAATTGGCTATTTTGCTACTTCGACTTTGCAAAATGAATTATTGGTCATTAATGAGCAACAAAAAGTTGGTTTTATACTTATCTTTGCAGCATAAATTTTAAAAAAAGCGCACACTTTTTTGATTTTTGGGTATAATAGGAGTGAGAAAGAAGTCTAGGGTACCTATTAAGAGGTACACTTTAATATATAATAGTAACCTTAACCATTTAAATTTATGTCCGACTTAATTCATTCCGAGGGTGCAGACACCCTCATCACCACCCATTTACGCCAAGGTCAATTGCCTTGGCAAGTCGAGAAAGCCATTAGCATTGCCCCTGAGGGCGAAATGCGCGACATGCTATTGCTTTCATTATTAACCAATTACGCCTACACCTTGCCCGCCATGCGTATGTATCACGGCTTTCCGCACCATCAGTATGGCCCCGAACTCATGACCATGGTGCTCGCCCCTGCCGCTTCGGGCAAAGGTATCATGAACTACGCCAAACAACTGCTGAAAGGCATTGATAATGAGCATGGTGACTTTATCTTCCTGCCCGCCAATACCTCCTCTGCTGCCCTGATGAGCTACCTACAAATGCTCAAGGGACGAGGTATCATGATGGCCACGGAGATTGACACCCTGAGCAAAGCCCTTGGCAGCACGACAGGCGGTTTCTCCGATGTACTTCGTTGTATGTTTGAGCACGAGACCATCAGCAAGCTTCGCAAGAATCAAGAAGAGCTTATTGAGATCCCTGACCCACACTTTGCCGTCTTGATTTCAGGTACTTACAACCAGCTTAAGCCTCTGATTAAGAGCCGAGAAAATGGTCTCATGAGCCGCTTCGCTTGCTATGTAGTCAAGCAAACGCAGGACTTTGATGACCGTGTTTGGCTAGATGAAGCAGATGACGCTATTCCTCAAGAGATTGCCTTGTACGAGCAGTTGGGGCGTGAACTCAGCCAGCGTTATGGTTGGATGAGAAAAGCGAAGCACAGTTGCTACTTCTATTTGACGGACGCCCAACGTAAAACCATCACCCGTATGTTCCGAGCCATGTATGAGACGCTGCGCCATGCTTTTGGCAATGAGTTTGATTCTATCTTGAAGCGTATGCCTGTGATTATGAAACGCATCGGCATGATTCTCACGGGATTGCGCCTTGATACCTCCAAACCGCTTCCCGAGCGAATAGTATGTTCGGAGGATGACTTTGAGACGATGCTCTTGATTGGTCACAAACTGCTGATGCATTCCGCAATGATGTTCCAAATGTTGCCTGAGAACAAGGAAACTGTTCCAGGAGAAATTGGTCATACGCTAATCCAAAAGCAATTCTTCGAGATGCTTCCTGCGGACTTCACCAAGCAAGACGCCGTGAAGCAGGCAGAAGTCCTTGGAATAAGTATAAGGACTATGGAAAAGTGGATTGATAAACTTGTGCAATCTACAGATATTGTGCGTATTACGCATGGAAAATATCATAAGAGAAAGTATAAAATTGCATAAGAGCAAATAGGGTATTTAGGGTAAATCGGAAATACACCCAAATACCCTAAATGCCCAAAATACCCAACATATTGTCTAACCTCTAAAATCTTAAAACTATGATTGCAGAAACAAATTATCCTGTAAAATCCCTCAAGGGGAACTTAGGCAAAAAGTATTACGCTCGTATGCAGTATGGCAAGTTGGTAATCCAACGCCGTCCCAAACGCGATAAGCCAGCTACTGAGGCGCAGATTAAGGCTCGCAAAGCGTTTGCGGAGAAATACGCAGGGAAGCATTGATAACTTTCTGTTATGCTGAGACAAGCGTGGAATTACCATGCTTGTTTTTTTCGTACAAAATCTGCTTATCTTCAGCGTATCTTCGGCAAGTGGTAACGGAGTGGTATCGGAAATACAATGGTGATTTAAATGTTGAACATAAAATTTGTAAAATAAAAAAGAGAGTTCCTTGACAGAACTCTCTTTTGTGATTCAGCTGGGGCTCGAACCCAGGACCCCATCCTTAAAAGGGATGTGCTCTACCTGCTGAGCTACTGAATCCCACGTAAAACGCATACTTCCGTTCGAAAGCGGGTGCAAAGGTACTGCTTTTTTTTGAACTGACCAAATATTTCGACAAAAAAGTGCAAAAATAAGTATTTTTTATTGCGAATACCAAAATATTTGCGTAACTTTGCACCAAATTCGGGTTTTATGAATATCCAACTGACATACCACCGTCGACAAACGACAACCACCCATGTAGGCGATCTATTGATAGGTAGCGAATATCCTGTTCGCATTCAGACCATGGCCAACACCTCTACCAACGATATCGAAGGTAGTGTAGCACAAGCAGAGCATTGCATTGCTGCAGGTACAGAACTCTTGCGCTTCACCACCCAAGGCATGCGTGAAGTAGAATCCTTAGCTGCTATTCGCAGTGAATTGTTCAACATGGTTCAAAATGGTTCAGCATTGTTCAATAATGTACCCTTGGTGGCAGATGTACATTTTCAATCGGACGTAGCAGATGCCGCAGCGAAGGTAGTAGAGAAAGTGCGTATCAATCCTGGAAACTATATTGACCCTGCCCGTAAGTTTAAGCAAATAGATTATACCGACGAAGAGTATCAAACAGAATTGGATCGTCTGCGTCATCGCTTTATCCAATTACTCGATATTTGCAAAGAGCACCAAACCGCCCTGCGCATTGGTGTTAATCATGGTAGTCTGAGCGACCGTATTATGTCGCGCTATGGCGATACACCCGAGGGCATGGTGGAGAGCTGCATGGAGTTCTTGCGCGTAGCCGTAGCTGAAGATTTCAAGGATATTGTGCTCTCCATCAAAGCCAGTAACACTCGCGTGATGGTCACTACCGTCCGTCTATTGGTTTGGCAGATGCAGGAAGAAGGTATGGCATTCCCATTGCATTTGGGTGTGACTGAAGCAGGTGAAGGCGAGGATGGGCGTGTGAAATCCGCAGTTGGTATTGGTGCCCTGCTCGCAGACGGCATAGGCGATACGATTCGTGTGAGTCTGAGTGAAGCGCCTGAAAAGGAATTGCCAGTTGCTAAAGCGTTGGTTGATTACTTCGCCGATGAGCAAAGTATTCGCTATGCGGCTACTACGCAAGTTAAAATCGAAGATAAGACCGTTTGTTTCTCCAACACCGACACCGATTGGCAACTCTTCCAATTACATGCGGCAGCCGAGTGTGGTCGCTTGCTTTGGGATTATAATTGCACCGAACTGGTACTCAATAATGATAAATTCTCTACAAAAGCATTGGAGCGACTGAGTAAAGACATCCTTCAAGCCGCGCGCGTGCGTATGTACAAAACGGAGTATATCTCCTGCCCCAGTTGCGGACGTACTCTATTTGATTTAGAGCAAACCATCTCTCAAGTGAAAGCAGCAACTTCCCACTTACAAGGATTGAAAATCGGTATCATGGGTTGTATTGTCAATGGTCCTGGCGAGATGGCGGATGCCGATTATGGCTATGTAGGTGCAGGACGCGGCAAAGTAAGTCTCTATCGCGGCAAAGAATGCGTACTGAAAAATATTCCTCAAGAAGAGGCAGTAGAAGAACTGATTGCTCTAATTGAGAAAGACAAACATCTAGAATTATGACCCATTATGAAAGACGTAAAACTTTTCCTCACCGACGTGGACGGTTGTATGACCGACGGCGGAATGTACTACACCGAGAGCGGTGACGAATTCAAACGCTTTTGCGTATATGACGGCATGGGTATTGTGCTCCTGCGCAAAGCGGGAATCCCTTGCGGAATCCTCACCAGCGAGAACACCGCCATTGGCTTGAAACGAGGAAAGAAGCTTGGTTTGGAATATATATATACAGGTGTCGGTCGTGTAGTGGACGGCGTGAAGATGACCAAACTCGATGCTGCCAACGAGATATGCAAGGAGTTGGGTATCACATTGGAGAATGTCTGCTTTGTGGGCGACGATGTCAATGACCTCGACCTTTTGCAGCACGCTGGCGTAGCCGCATGTCCAGCAAACGCAGTAGCCGTAGTCAAAGCTGTCCCTGGCATTATCCACCTCACCAAAAACGGCGGCGACGGTGCCATCCGCGAACTCTGCGAAATAATCCTCGCTGCTAAAAACAACTCCACACCACATTAAACAATACTACACAACGCTACACTAAACCATGTACAACATCGCAGTCATATTAGCAGGAGGTATAGGCGCACGTGTCGGAGGCACGCTGCCAAAGCAATTATTGCCTCTCGCAGATGGTCGATCGGTATTGGAGCATGCAGTCACTGCCTTTGAGCAAGCCGATTGCATTGATGAGGTGTGCATTGTAATGCACCCCGATTATATCATGCATGCCGAGCAAATGCTCCTCGCTAATGCATGGCAAAAAGTCCGCCACATCATCCCAGGCGGCAAAGAACGTTGGGAATCCAGTGTGAATGCAATTAGATTATTAGGCGATAAGGCGATGAGGCAATCAGGCGATGAGGTAAACCTGCTGCTGCACGACGCGGCAAGACCATTCGTGAGTCAAGAAATTATATCCAACGTCTGCCAAGCCCTCGAAGAGCACGAAGCAGTAGTAGTAGCTATACCTTCCACAGATACAGTTTATGAGATGAAGGACGGTAAGGTGGCTCGTATTCCAAATCGTGCTACCATCATGCGTGCGCAAACGCCACAGGCCTTCCGTCTGCCATTAATTGCCGAGGCATACGCCAAGGCATTGGGGGTAACCGACCTCAGCACCGCAACCTGCGCCACGGCTCATCTCCCCGCCACAGATGATTGTGGTATAGTGCATGAGCACATGCCTGAGGTACCCATCTACATTGTGGAGGGCGAAGAACATAACAAGAAAATAACATTTAAAGAGGATATATAGCACATAACATGGAAAAACCAATTGCATTTATCATTCAAGCTCGTTTAGCATCAACTCGCCTGCCCAATAAAATCATGTTACCATTTTGGGAGGAGGAGACAATATTGGATATACTCATCAATAAGTTGAAGAGATTTCAAAATTGTTCAATCATTTTAGCAACTTCTATTTCTCCGACCAACCTACCATTAGTCAAATATGCACAACAAGCAGGAATTAGCTATTTTCAAGGAGATGAATCTGATGTATTGAAGCGCTTTATTGATGCAGCAGAAAGTCAGCATATAGAACATATTATTCGCATCTGTTCGGACAATCCATTTCTAGATCTTTATGCGATTGAGCAATTATTGTTTTCTATCAAAGACAACGACAACTATGATTATATTAGTTTCAGTGTGAATAATCAACCTTCTATTAAAACACATTTTGGTTTTTGGACAGAATATGTAACCTTAAAAGCTTTAAAACAAGTTGCGGCATCAACAAATGAAGCATTATATCATGAGCATGTAACTAATTACATTTATAGCCATCCTAACGATTTTCAAATCAAGTGGTTACCAGTTCCAGAATGTATAACAAATCGATATGATATTAGGTTAACAATAGATACTGAGAATGATTTTAGAACTGCCCAAACCATATACTCAGATTTATACAAAACTCGTATCCCGACTATAGAAGATATTGTAAAATACATAGATCAGAATCCTCAGTATCTATCGTGTATGCAAAAAGAAATTATCAATAACACTAAATAATCGGTTATTATGAAAAGTACATACATTATTGGTGAAATAGGACAAAATCACAATGGCTCCGTAGACATCGCTAAGTTACTCGTAGAATTGGTAGCGCGTCCTATTCACGAGGAATTGTTCCAATTGGATTTAAAGCCAATGGATGCCATTAAATTGACAAAACGTGATTTATCTGAAGAGTTGTCCATCTCTCAAATGAACCGTCCATATGATAGTCCACACTCATTTGGCAAAACCTATGGTGAGCATCGAGCATTTTTAGAATTGTCCGATGAAGAACATTTTGAAGTATACAAACATGCAAAAAAATACGGATTAGACTTTGTAGAAACACTATGCGCCAAGGGTTGCTTATCGCTGCTTAAATTATTTACTCCCGATTACCTCAAAGTTGCTAGTCGAGATTTAACCAATCATCCATTATTAGAAGCGATGGCAGAAACTAAAATTCCTATCATCGTATCCACAGGTATGGCTGGCAAAAAAGAACTAGATGAGGCTATTGAAATTATCACCAAATACCATTCTAATCTTTCAATTCTACACTGTGTTTCACAATATCCGACTCATCCTGATAACTTAAACTTAAGCACTATTACCTATCTCAAGAAGCACTATGGTCAGTATCGAATAGGATTCTCAGATCATACTATCGGCATATCAGCCCCCTCTATTGCTGTAGGAATGGGTGCAGAAATAATAGAAAAACACATCACTATAGATCGCAATATGAAGGGAACAGACCAAGCAGGTTCACTTGGACCAGACGGTATATATCGAATGGTACGTGATATTCGAGTAACAGAACGTTGGCTAGGTAAAGAAGAGTTATATATAGACTCTTGCGTAGAATCCGCAAAAATAAAGTTGGAACGTTCTATTGCAGCCAAACGAAATATCCATATCGGTGATACAATAGAATTGGAAGATATACATATGTTAAGTCCTGGTGATGGATTTAAATGGAGTCAAAATCAATTGGTAATTGGCAAAAAAGCAGTGGTTGATATTCCTGCAAATGAAATTATCTACGATTACATGATTCAATAATACCCAAATGTTTAAGCAAATATAAATTCATTTAAGAACACTAGTGATGGCTATTAAACTAATATTAACCGATATTGATGGTGTTTGGACAGATGGCGGAATGTACTACGACCAAACAGGTAATGAATGGAAGAAATTTCACACGTATGATAGTGCAGGAGTACTTTTTGCTCACAAGTTTAATATTCCCGTAGGTATCATTACTGGCGAAAAGACTGATATTGTACAACGCAGGGCAGAAAAATTAAAAGTTGATTATTTATACCAAGGAGTTCAAAACAAGTTACAAGTTGCACAGCAACTATGTGCGCATCTCAATATAACGTTACAAGATGTTGCATATATCGGAGATGATCTAAACGATATTGAACTTTTGCAATCTGTAGGTATATCCGCTACGCCAGCTTCTGCACCCTCATACATACAAAAATATGCAGATAAAGTGATGAATAAAAAAGGAGGAGAAGGCTGTTTTAGAGAGTTTGTAGAAAAAATATTGAATGTGGACGAATGTTTTGTACAACAATTGACAAACAAGCAATAAAATATTATGCATTGTTTTCTACTTGTCCACTAATCAAACCCTTACTAACATTGTATCTAAATCGTACCAAAACATTGCCTTTTGGTGATTGAAAAGAAATAGCATATAAAAACCATAAGATAATTGTTCCAACCCACTTTATACACTCCGCTACTAAACGTTTAATATATACCAGCCTACTAATTGAACAAGTACGTAAACGTTCGCTCACACCCACTCCATATCCTAAATTTCTAATATACTCATCTGTCGTTCTACGAGGTGGGATGCAGTGCTTTACCTCAATGAGTGGGAAATAATATATCGGATATCCTTCAGCATGGATACGCATAAAAATATCTTTTTCTTCACCACCTAAAAGCAAGTTCTTAGTGCGTCCTAGCGAAGTGTTGAAATTCCCGATTTGATTAATCACATTTCTTGCTATACCCATATTTGCACCTATGGGATACTTATCTTTAGGAAATAATTTTACTTCATTTCCTAAGTTTATCGCACTCACAAAGCCCATTGACCATTTACTTAGCCATACGGGGCTTTCTTTTTCAAAAAATGGTTCTATAGCTCCACCGAATGCACCTGCGTTGGGATGGGATACTAAAAAATTACCGAGATTTTCAACATAATCAGATTGAACCATAGAATCATCATCCAAGAAGACAAACCAATTTCCATGGGCTTCACGCATACCACGATTTCTTGCATAGGATAATCCAGGTGTAGTTTCTACAAAATAATGAAAGTTAATCTCGGGAAAATCCTTTACAAATCGTTCACATTCAGTATGGGTATTATCTGTAGAATTATTATTTACCAAAATAATCTCCCAATCAAAATGCGTTATATTAATAGCCAATTGATTCAGACACTGGTAAATATATTTATCTCTATTATATGTGCAAACAATAACTGAAATCATACGTTATTCTATTGGTATACATAATTCTTCTACTATATGAATAGGAACTTGTGCATATTCGCGAATTATTGGCATATACGAATAGCAAACAACTCCCATTGCTTTTGCATATATAGCAACTGATGATACTGCTGTGTAAAAATCACATTGGTGCGCCATTATTGTATTCTCTAAGCTTACCTGTGAATCTAACTCTTGAAGATTAGCAGTAAAGTAATGTTTTATCCATTCATTATATTGGCGATGCGCATTAATATGAGCACTTGACAAATTATAAGGATGATGTTTATAGACAATGTACTTATATTCTTTACTATTTACAAATGCAGCTAAGCGTTGAAATAAATATTCCGCATCCTCTTGCGATATCCACAAGAATAATGGATCTATAGAAATAATTGCATCAGGCACTTTTGCAAGCGGAACCGGTACAAATGGAATACCTATTACGCGTGTATATTGTTTATGCAACGGAAAACACATATCATTGCTTGCAATGCACCCCTTGAATTTGTGGTGTTCCGTTTCAATCATATGATTCTTCACTATAAATAATCGTGGGAATAATGGCTTCAATAGAAAATGATAAATTAATCCTTTTATTCCCGTAAAAGTAGGTTTATTTTCCTTTCTATATGATCCAGAACCATCTTCTATCACATAATAGCCTCTACAGTTAGGCTTGCTTACCATCAAACTGCAAATATCATTAAAACATACTTGCGTGTACCAAAGAAAGTCCTCGCCTCGAATTTCTTGATCTACTAACGAATCAAACTCCTGTACATTCTTTATCGTTTGCCAGATTCTCCATCCTGCAAAAATCCTTCCATTAGTTGCAGAAACATTATACGAAGTACGTATTATGTGCGTATATAAGGATTGATACTCTCTTGGAATCATGTAGTCACGTGTGGTAAAGAAGATACAGTCGTCCACAGGAATAGCATCTATTTGTATCAGTCGATGACACAAATAAAATGCTAAATGACTACTTACTCCAAATACATGTTTCATCTCAACTATTTTTCTTTATGTATTGTTTCCATAATGGGTATGTCAACCCACAGAAGCTCAGCAATAATACCAAAAGCATAATAGCCATTGACCACTTATCTAATTGCAACGCATGTGGTTGGAACTCCATCACGAGTTGGTGATGACCTGCAGGAATAACTGCTGCGCGGAGGGTATAGTTCACACGAGCAAGTTGCAATTCCATCTTCTCACCATTGTTATTCACGATATACAAGTGCCAATCGTATGGATAATAGATCTCTGAGAACACTGCCACTTGGTTGCGCTCGTTCATTGATTCATATTGGAGGCAGTTAGGTGCATACGAAGTCAATTCTATACGGCTCTCATCAAACGCCATCAGTGGTGTTACTTCGGGTTTGGTAATATCCAATGCCTCGGCGAATTTCTTATCGGCTACAGCTTGCTTGTGCAAGTCAATCTCGCTAAGCAAAGCGCACTCCTCGTCTGGCGTATCCACCAAAATCACCTCATCCACAAACCAACAGTTGCCCATCGCATATGGATTCTGTACGGGGGATTGTTTACCACCTTGCAATGGCACCACCGCATACTTCATATTCAGCATATTCAGTACAGGGAAATCTTTGCCTTCGTTCTCATCAGGCAACATAAATCCTTGTGTGCGCATCACCGTCTGCATCAATGGGGTCATCTCTTGGGAGATATGCTCATCAATCAAGTCCTGATAACGGCGCAGTTTGGCTGCCGAATAACCACCAATCGATTTCAGTCGGTAGCTGGTGCGCGCATCATTGAACGTATTAGTAGCCAAGTTCAACACACGGTAATACGATTCATCTTGCAGAATCTGTTGCTCGTATGGCTGCATAGCAAAATACGCATCCGCATCTTTGGCTTTTACAAAATGGTCATTGCCAAAGAAACGCTTGTTCACAGGAAGCATGTCTGCGAGTACTAATACTGCTAATGCACCATAAAAGGCGATAAGGCGATAAGGCGATGAGGCGAGAGGCTGGGTATTTGACTTCCATGCATACCAATATACCACTGCAAAGCCCAAAGCGATGAAGATAAACGAACGCCATGCATCGGCTTTAATCATCGCGGCACGTTCATCCATGATAGCATCGCGCAGCCAAGCAGGCACTTGGTTCACCCATTGTGCGTCATAACTGCTGGTAACATCCACCACACCTGCAAACAATGCAAAGAAGAGGCACAAGCCCGCCGTCACACCGCCTGCAATAAACATATTTACACGCAGTTTCTCCCATGCTATCTTTTTATCCACAATCTGCTGCAGAGCCAAAATACCCAGCAATGGCATCGTAATCTCTGCCACTACGAGGATACTCTCCACTGCGCGGAACTTGTTGTACATTGGGAAGTAGTTGAAGAACAATTCCGTGAGCCACATCATGTTTCTTCCCCACGCCAACGCCACAGAGAAGAGTGTAGCTACCAATAGTGCCCATTTGTATGGTCCTGGCACAATCAGCAAGCCCAGTACAAACAAGAAGCAGATAATCGCTCCCATATACACAGGACCACTGGTAAAGGCCTTCTCTCCACGATAGGTAGGCACTTGTTGGCAGAACTGCTCGGCAGAGCGTTTAGGCACGCCATTATTCTTCATTGTCTCGCAAAGTTGCGACTTCTCACCCACATTATAGCCACTCGCACCACCTTCCCAGTTAGGAATGAGGAAAGTCATTGTCTCATCCACACCATAGCTCCATGCGGTGGCATAATCCAAGTCCAATCCTGCAGGTTTAGACTTATCATCGCCTGAGCGAGTAAGCTCGCTATGTCCGCCACGCATGGTCTCTTTGAGATAGGATTGGTTCATCTCGAACCAACTCCATTTTGTGCCAAACACTAGAAGCAAACTGATAACAAGAACGCCAACTGATATGCCCAAATCTTTCCAACGTTTCTCGCGGATATGGATATAGAGTTCAGCACATGCCATCACACCGATGAGCATAAAGATATAATATGTCATCTGTGGGTGGAGATTAAGACTTAGTGTCCCATAGATAGCCACAAGTGGCGCTCCTAACCAATATTGTTTACGAAAAATGGCATAGAATCCACCTATCACTGGAGCCAAGAAGCCCAAAGCAGCTGCTTTGGTCATGTGCCCAGCAGGAATAATGAGCAAGAAATAAGTCGAGAGGCCTATTGCCAATCCACCTATGATACTCAACCAAGGATTGACTTTGAAGCAACGAAGCATTAGGAAGAACCCAAAGAAGTAGGCGAAAATGATACCCACAATGGTCCAATCTCCTGCAAAACCAGCATGAGAAATCTGTTCCATAGTAGCTCTCAATTCACTCGTTGGCAAATTGCCTGTGATTTGATAGGTCGGCATACCACTAAACATTGAGTTAGTCCACCATGGACTATATCCGTGCTCATCATAAAAAGCGCGTGCCTCTTGTGCCGCACCTTTCCAGTTGTTGACATCACCTTGCACCAGCACTTTGCCCTCCAACAGAGGAGCACAATAAATCATTGCTATCGCCACAAATGCCACAATTGCCACGGCATAGGGCAGCAGTTTCTTCCAATCAAATTGCTTCATTGTATTTAATATTTTGTATAGAGTCGTGTAGTATGGTGTAAAGTCGTGTAGCGTTGTATCTTTTGCAAACAATGCTACACCACCCTAAACTATCCTACACCATTCTGAACAGCGCACAGCGCCTTTGTTATACCACGCCGCTGAAGCCCATGAATGCCATAGCCAAGAGGCCAGCAGTCAAAAGGGCGATAGGAGTACCTTGCATAGTTTTTGGCACTTTAGCCAATGCCAATTGCTCGCGCATACCTGCAAACAATACCAATGCCAATGCAAAACCAATAGCTGTTGCGATAGCAAACAACATACCGGTCAACAAGCCTGGCTCTGCGCCCATAGGCAATTTGTATGTGCCACTAGCTACCATGATCGCTACACCGAGCAAACAGCAGTTCGTCGTAATCAAAGGCAAGAACACACCCAATGCCTGGTACAAAGATGGAGAGATCTTCTTAAGGATAATCTCAATCATCTGCACGAGGGCAGCAATCACCAAGATAAACAAGATGGTCTGCAAGAAGCCCAAGCCCCATGCGTTCAAGAGTTGTTGCAAGAGGTAGGTCACCAATGTTGCCAATGTCATGACAAACAACACGGCAGCACCCATACCCAGCGCAGTATTGATTTTCTTACTTACGCCCAAGAATGGACAGATACCCAAGAACTGGCTCAATACGATATTATTCACGAATATCGCAGAGATAAATATCAAGAAATATACCATAATCTTTATTATTTTTATCGCTTTGCGATTAAAATAGATCAAAATTGTTCAGTAGCGCTCTGCGCTGTTCAGTATTGTTCAGTGTTGTTTCCTTGAAATACAATGTTGAACCATATTGAACTACATTGAACTATGTTGAACGACTTTAGCCGCTCTGCGGTAATGTTATTTTTTAAGCAGTTTCTGTACCAATGCCATCAAGTAGCCCAATACGATGAAGGCACCTGGTGCCAATACGAAGATGAGCATACCATAAGTCTCGCTATAGAGGTTCAGTCCGAAGACACAACCTGTACCCAGCAACTCACGCACTGCACCAATCAAAGTCAATGCCAATGTAAAACCAAGACCCATACCCAGACCGTCCAAAGCAGACAAGCCCACGGTGTTCTTCGCTGCAAATGCCTCTGCACGACCGAGTACGATACAGTTCACTACAATCAGCGGGATAAACAAACCCAACACCTCATAGATAGCAGGCAAATATGCTTGCATCAAGAGTTGTACCATCGTCACGAAAGTAGCAATCACCACGATAAACGCAGGGATACGCACTTTGTCGGGAATCAAGTTCTTCAAGAGTGAAATCACCACATTCGAGCAGACAAGCACGAAGGTAGTAGCGAGTCCCATAGACATACCATTGATAGCAGAAGTGGTAGTCGCCAAGGTAGGACACATACCCAGCACGAGAGCGAACACAGGGTTCTCGCGCAAGATACCGTTCAATACGGTGTTTAATGCTTTATTTTTCATTGTTGGCCTCCTTTCTTTTGACAATGTTTCTCGCTGCAACCTGAGCATGTAGCAGGGTCGTTACCATAAGGGCAAGCGCCTTCTGCAACAGGTGCGGCAGGTGCTTCCACTTGTGTTGCACCGCTCACTGCCTCGATTAGCATTGGCTGTTGAGCGATTGCGTTATATGCTTTCACTACCACTTCGAGGAAAGCGCGCGAGGTGATGGTAGATGCGGTGATAGCATCAATATCGCCACCATCTTTACTTACGCGAAACTCTGTAGTTGCAGGGTTCTTGCCCAAGATGTTGGATTTTGGTTTGTCAGGGTTGCAGAACCATGTGCTCATCAGTGCACCCAGACCTGGGGTCTCGGCTTGCTCCAATACCACGTAGCGAACGACATCGCCCACGTTATTAAATCCTACCATGAGTCGGAAAGTACCACCAAAAGGCATGTTCATGTTGCCCTCGGTGCTTGCCTCAACGGCTGTACCTACCCACTCTTCGCCTACATACGCTTTGTAGAGGGTCACGCCATTGCTCTCTTCTGCCTCAGCGATACGGATATCGCCTTCTACCTCTGGGAGCACTTGCATGATAGCGCTTTGTTGCTTCTCAGTCATTGCCGCAGCGATAGGGTCTTTGGTCAGCATATATACGCCAGCCAATGCAGCCGCAGCCACCAACGCAATGAGCGTCAGCGATAGCAACATATTCTTAAATGAACTTTGTAATTTTGCCATAGTCCTGTCCTCCTTATGCTTTTTTCTTCTCGCCAAAACGCTTTGGACGAATGAGGTTCAACAATGGTGCACACGCATTCATGATTAGGATAGCGAATGACATACCCTCTGGGTAAGCACCCCAAGTACGAATCACCATCACAATCACACCGATACCCACACCGAAGATGATCTTTCCCCAATTGCTCATAGGTGAAGTCACATAGTCGGTAGCCATGAACCATGCACCCAGCATCATACCACCAGTGCAAAGACTCAGCATCACATATTCGCCTGTGCATACGCTCTCTGGCAACATTCCAGCCCAACCAGTTACCGCAGCAAACAACGCCACAGTAGCCATGATGCTCACTGGGATATGCCATGTAATCACACGCGTAGCAATAAGGAAGATACCACCAGCGAGCAGGAGCAATGCGCTCACCTCTCCAAGACTACCGCCCATCTTACCGATGAGGATATCCCACATCTCAGGCACTGCGCTCATCATGCTATCGCTACCTGTCAGCGCCACTTTCATGGCAGCCAGAGGAGTAGCACCTGTAGCAGCATCCACATACGAGGTAGCAAAACCTTGTGGCACGGGCCATGTAGTCATCTGAGCAGGGAAAGAGATCAGCAGGAACACACGACCCACAAGAGCAGGGTTGAAGATGTTTTGTCCCAATCCGCCGAAACTCATTTTTGCTACGCCGATAGCCACCAACGCACCGATAATCACGATCCACCAAGGCAAGTTGCTTGGCAAGTTGAATGCCAACAACAGACCAGTCAATACAGCAGAGAGGTCGCCGATAGTGGACTTTTGTTTCAAGATATATTTCGCAATCAGCCACTCAAACAGCACGCATGCTGCCACGCTGATAGCGGTGGTGATGAGTGCGCCCCAACCGAATTGCCAAACGCTGACTGCGTAAGCTGGCAGAAGGGCGATAATCACCAACAGCATATTTTTCCGCACGCTATCACCGCTATGGAAGTGTGGTGCGGGAGATACTATAAGTTGTTTCATATATTCTAGCCTTTAAACTTTAAACTATAAACTACTTATTCGCTGCTTGACGAGCGCGAATGATTCCTCCTACTTTTGCTTTACCCATGCGTACATAGTCGAGCAGTGGCAAGTGGCTTGGGCAGGTAAATTGGCAGCAACCGCACTCGATGCAGTCCATGATATTGTGGTCTTCCATCTCGTCCCACATGCTGTGCCATGCTTGTTTGCTGAGTAGCCATGGCTCCAAGCCCATTGGGCAAGCCCCTATACATTTGCCGCAGCGCACGCAGTTCGTAATCTCTTGGCGCAGACTCTCTGCCTCTGGCAAGAACAGCAGGCCGCTCACGCGCTTGTTGCTTGGCATGTCGATATTGCTCATTGCGCGACCCATCATAGGACCACCGCCAATCACTTTACCTGTATCCTCTGGCACACCGCCTGCAAGAGCCACAACCTCGGTCAATGGTGTACCGAAACGCACGTCGTAGTTGCCTGGTTTAGCCAAGCTCTTACCAGTGACGGTCATCACGCGCGAGATAAGTGGTTTATTCTTTTGCACTGCCTCATATACAGCATAGATAGTAGCCACGTTGTCCACCACAGCACCTACCTCAATTGGCAGCGCACCGCTTGGCACTTGACGACGGATACATGCGTCGATGAGTTGTTTCTCGCCACCTTGTGGGTATTTCAGTTTGAGGGCTTTTACCTCAATGCCGAGTACTTTGCTTGCGAGAGCAGTCATGTGCTTGATAGCGTCAGGTTTGTTGGCCTCGATACCGATGATAGCTTTCTCAATGTTGAGCGCACGCATCAGCAGTTGAATACCAATGATAATCTCCTCGCCGTGCTCAAGCATGAGTTGGTGGTCGCAAGTCAAGTATGGCTCGCACTCCACGCCATTCACGATCAGCACTTCCGCTTTCTTGCCTGGAGGAGGAAGGAGTTTCACGTGGGTTGGGAAACATGCGCCACCCAAACCTACGATACCTGCCTCTTGTACCTTATCTATAATATGCTTTGGTTCGTAGTCTAATTTGCGAACGATATCCTTGCTGCGGTCGATGGTCTCAAGCCACTCGTCGCCCTCCACATCCATGAAGATGGCAGGCATTTTCATGCCCCATGCATCGATGGTTGAGTCGATCTTGGTAATGGTACCACTGAAAGGAGCGTGGATATTCGCACTCACGAAACCACCTGCTTTGGCGATCAGTTCACCTACTTTCACTTTCTGTCCTTTCTCCACTACTGCTTGCGCAGGCGCACCGATGTGTTGTACCAACGGAATGATTGCCTTCGCTGGCAATGGGCATTCGGTGATAGGTTGATGAACAGAGTATTGCTTATTATCATGTGGATGAACTCCACCTATTCTAAATGTTGCTTTCATGCCTTTGCCTCCTCTCCGTTTTGTTTAGTATTGTTTAGAGGTTGTGTAGCATTGTTTAGCGTTGCTTTTTTCTCCACGGACAATTCTACACCACTGCTACACGATTCTACACCACTCTTAACTGGCGTAGCCTCTGGCTTCGCCTTTCGTGGTGGGAAATTCACCGCATGAATAGCACCTGTAGGGCACGCATCCTCGCACTTGCGGCAGAGGCGGCACTTGTTGTAGTCGATGTACGCCAAGTTATTCTCGATGGTGATTGCATCGAACTCGCAGACTTTCTGGCACTTGCTACAACCGATACAAGCATTGGAACATGCCTTGCGTGCTACAGCACCTTTGTCTTTGTTCACGCACATCACCACCATTCGGCGGCTCTTTGGACCTTTCTTGCGGAGCTCGATGATGTTACGTGGACATGCCTTCACACACTTACCGCAACTGGTACATTTCTCGTCGTCCACTTCTGGCAACCCTGTCTCGGGGTTCATGTGGATGGCATCAAACTCGCAGGCAGCCACACAGTCGCCGCAGCCCAAACATCCGAACGGACAAGCCGACTCACCCACATAGCAGTTATGCAGGATTTGGCAGCTCTTAGCACCATCGTAGGTGCTTGTTTTTGGGCGTGCTTCGCACGTACCGTTGCAGCGTACTACTGCTACTTTGGGGTCGATGTTTCCGACCGCCATTCCAAGAATCTCACCTACTGTCTTCATCGTAGGTGCACCGCCTACAGGGCAGAGAAGTCCATCGAGTGTCTCGGCTTTGACGCAGCCTTCGGCAAAAGCGCGACAGCCCGCAAAACCGCATCCACCGCAGTTTGCGCCAGGCAACGCCTCTTGCACCTCATCGATGCGTGGATCTTCTTCCACCTTGAATTTTTGGGCAACGAAGTACAGCAGCACTGCTGCCACCAATCCCGTCACACCCAAAACGGCTAAAGAAATCAGAATTAAATTCATTGTGTTTTTATGTTTTTTGTTTCACTTCGTTTCACGTTTGTGGTTCGCTATCGCTCACGAAAATGGTTCGTTTTACTCACGAAAGTGGCTTCGCGTTAGTGTTGTTCGCAGCTGTGCTGCCATTTTCGATTTAGCCATTTTTCGTTGCAGACCATTTACGCTCTCTTGCGAGCAGTAAAGCTGAACTCTTTTTGCAGTTTGTCTTTGAACATGCCGAGTATGAGGTAGTAGAGCGCCATAGCGCAGAGTGCTGCTGTGCCGAGGATTTCCTCGCGTACATTCCACAACGCATTGCCTATAAATATCACCGCCAACATCACAAAGAACGGCAGCAAGTACGCGAGCACCACCGCTTTCCATCCCATCTTTTGCTGCACCATCACTTCCACTTCATCGCCAACTTTATACTCCAATAGCGGCTTGTCCGCGTCCAATCCTCCATAGCCCGCAGGGCGTCCATTATCCATTAAGAGGGTCACCCTCATCTCCTTCTCAGCACTTTCTGCGCTGGCGCACATGGCTTTGGCTTTGCAAGCAGCGCATGCGCTTGTTTGCAGGATGCGCACGAGGGCGGTTCCGTCCTCATTCAACGCGATTATTATGCCGTCATGTTTAATCATTTTCCTTTTGCTTTGCAAAAAAAACGTACAAAGGTACGACAAAAAATGCACATACGCAAGTAAAATGAGTTTTTTTTCAAAAATGATAGATAAATCTATCTCATTCTGCTTTATTGCTTACAGTAAGCTCGCTTGCTAGTAGGCAATAAGGTGGAATGACAGGGCAAGCGGATTTTTGAAAAAGAACGAGCGAGCTTGTGTATGGGCTGCATCGTGCGAACGTAGCTTCGGGGGAATGCACTTTAGTGCAGGCGGCGTCCGAAGGTACAACAAAGTAGGGGCGAGCGTAGCGAGGTCGGTGCCCTCGAAGTACAACAATTTCCCACATACGCAAGTAAAATCAACAAATTCGCTATTTTTCTACTCTCATTTCCCTGTATTCCCCCTTTGTATGCCACTTATATGCCACCTATCCACATCGGAACCTCATCGGAACCTCATCGGAACCTCACCGAGTGATGAGCGTATCATCAAGCAACTAACACCGAGACTTAAATAGTTCTTTTTTGATATAATCATACAACCTTGCAGGCACAGCAGGTTTGCCATTTTGTGGCATACGCTGGTGTCTGCTTGCTTCGCGCAAAGCGGCACGGGGTTTCTCTGCCCACGCTTCGCGTTGTACAGGGTCACGCAAGCTAATGCTTGCTTGAGCTGACACTTGGCTAAATGCCTTAACCATAGGGCGTTCCGCCATTTCTTTGCGCTTCTTTTTGGAGTAATCTGGTTTGTGACAATAGGCAGCATAGCCCAACCTGCCAGGGATGGGACGGAGGTAATGATCTCTGTCAATTGTCCCTCCAATACTTTCTAAAAACGATGCTATATGTACAATCATAGTTGGTAATATTTTCAGTAGTTAATTTGCGACTACAAAGGTACAAAAAAATACGAACATATACAAGCGTTTTAAGCGAAAATTTATTTTCAAGCTAAAAATACTTGTATATGGGCTGCGTAGGGTGGCAGTAGCTTCGAGGTGGGCGAGTGCAACGAGGTCGGTGCCCTCGAAGTTACAACATTGCCATTCTACGCGAGGGCATAGCCCGCACATACGCAATACACGAGCACATTATTTTTGAGAGCAATAGATTTCATTTGCCTCCCGCCACCCGTCCAGTGCTCGGCGCTTTTTCGCCGAGTAAATATTCTTCCACTACGCTCGACGGAGTCCCGCCTCGCGTGTCCCGACTCCCTAATACCCTCGTATCCTATTCGGTTTTCATTTACCTTTAAACCCTAAAGCACAAACTTTCAACAAAAAAATTTGCTCAATCCAAAATAATTCACTACCTTTGCACCGTGAACCAACGTCGGGGATGTCTGCGTTAGGGTTATAGAGTAGAGTTTGTGAGTTGGCGACTACAATGCTACACCATTCTACACAACGCTACACCACTCTAAACAATGCAACTGGCGGAGGGTAGCGGACATAATAAAAGGCGTTTATTGGCGCTTGTTTTGGTCAGTAGGAATCCTGCAAAATTTCTTTCACCCAAAGCAAGAGAGCGATAAATGCCCCTTGGTGTGTTTAATCCGTTGTGTGCTCACGACGATTAACATATCGGCGTGGGCATTCATTGTTTATTCTTGTGAAAGGGTCTTGCAGGAACCTCTACTGAATGAATAAGCAAAAAGAGGTTCCACGCTTTTTCTATAATTATACCAATGGGGCGTTTGGAGCCAACTTCCTACAAAACATTCAATAACAATGAAACGATTTTGTTTATTTGTAATGTGCATCCTAAACACGTTGTTAGGCTTTGCACAATTTGGTGGGCTACAATTCCACCAACCTACATTATACGATGTAGATAATAGTGGATTAATTGAATCAACAAGAGATGCTATTGAAGCTGATAACGCTCGGAGTAGGTCACAATTAAATCAGCTAGCAAATGTAAGATTAAAAGTAATCAATTTGCTAGCTGAAGATATTGATCAAGAATTAAGGGATACACTGAATGCGTATTATCAAAAATTAAATACTTATAGTACTACATATTTATATCGATATCAGTATCAAGAGATAATGGAAATCAGCAGAAATGTTGATAATGCTGTCGTAGCATACAATAATCGAGTAGCGATGCAAAAACAGCAAGAGACAGAAAGTAAAAAAGAATGGATAGGAACAGGATTTGCACTAAACGGAAAATATGTTGTTACAAACTTCCATGTAGTTGATGGTGCTACTCATATTTTGCTTAAAGGTATTGGTGGTGATTTTAACAAACAATATGAAGCTAATATTGTACATGTAGATGCAAACAATGATTTAGCAATTCTTCAAATATCGGACTCATCTTTTATTGGCTTCTCAAATTTACCATATAGTTTAGAACAAAAAATTATGGAAGTTGGAGAAGAAATTTATACTTTAGGATATCCTATGAGTTCCATAATGGGAGAAGAGATTAAATACACTCAAGGTGTTGTTAGTTCCAAAACAGGTATACAAGGAGATGTTACTGTATATCAAATCTCAGCACCTATTCAGCCAGGAAATAGTGGAGGTCCTCTGTTTAACAAGCAAGGTAATATAGTAGGAATTACATCATCAGGGTTAAATAGAGAAATGTTTAATTCGGAAAATGTTAACTATGCCATTAAAGTTTCATATTTGATGACACTTATCGTTAATTTAATGGATATTCAAGTTATACCTAATGGTCAAAAGAATTCTACTTGTAATCTTACAGAACAAATTGCTAACAACAAAGAGTATATCTTTATAATTTCCTGTAACCAATAATCTATTATTTAAGACTTATGAAACAGTTCATCAACTTACTATATCATTGCCTTATTGTGATATTATTAGTAGGGTGTGAAGCAAATGCTCCTATCAAAGAAATTAGTGATGGCAAACTTAATGGATATGATTATATAGATCTAGGATTGAGTGTAAAATGGGCGACATGCAATATTGGAGCAAAATCCCCAGAAAAATATGGAAACTACTATGCGTGGGGAGAAACAAAGCCTAAGTCAACATATCATTGGGGTACTTACAAACATTGTGATGAATACAGTAATAATAGTAGTGTTCACTTGGCAAAATATAATTATAACAGCAACTACGGGAACATTGATAATAGAATAACCTTATTCTATGATGACGATGCAGCTCATGTAAATTTAGGGGAAGGATGGCGGTTGCCAACGGATTCAGAAGTGAATGAATTACGAAATAATTGCACATGGGAATGGACAGTTCAAAAAGGTGTGTGGGGATATAAAATCACATCAAACAAAACTGGATATACAAAAAAAAGTATCTTTTTACCAGCTGCTGGTTATCAAAGTTTTTATAGCATAGATGATGTAGGATATAGTGGTTATTATTGGACAAATCGTTTATCTTCAATAGCTCCTGTAAGTGCAGATGTATTAGACTTCAAATCGGATAATATCGCTTTTGATATAGCACTTCGTTGCTATGGAAGAACAATTCGTCCCGTTTGTCCATAATCGAACATCGTATCACATTTTTATCTCTATGCAAATTAGTTATGCCGACTATAAATATAAATGAGAATTTGATTTATAAATACTATGCTCCAAATGAATACAATTTGGATGCACTGTTGAATCGTTACTTTTGGTTTTCTAAACGAGCATCTCTAAACGATCCATTCGATATTGGCAATTTTGAAAAAGGGAAACAATCCCAATCATTGCATAATAAGATGTCTCTAAAATTCATTTTGGATTTAGGTGTTAGTGAAACAGGAGCCCAAAGTCTCATTCCTGAATATGCTATTTGTTCTTTTAGTAGAAATGAGCTGAACAAACAAATGTGGGCATACTATGCAAAAGACTATTCTGGTTGGTGTTTGGCATTCAAGAGGGGAAAACTAAACATCTCAAGTGCTTCTTCTTTGCTACCAGTTATATATGTAGATAATTTATTGCAACCCATTACTTCAATTGATGATTCTATAAATAGTACCAAACGAGTGGAAAAGGGCATAGTACAATTATTTTGTATAAAACACCAAAGTTGGGTGCATGAGGAAGAAGAACGAATAGTCCTAAAAACAAGAGCAAATCGGAAAGGAGAGAAAAGAGATTGGGATACATTTGAATTAAATCACATTACATTGGGAAATAGAATCAACTCTGTCTATAAAAACATAATTCTAACTATTGCACAAGTATTTAATGTTGATGTTTATGAGATTGATTTAAGTCAAACTGATTTTCAATTAACTAAAAAACTGATACAATCAAAGGTAAATGTATAGGCATAGATTCCTCACCCTGCAATCCATTTGCGGGGTGAGTTTTTATATTATAATCCTTCTTGCTCGTATCAATGCTCGTATTCAAGCACTCCTGCGATAAAGAATTACACTCTGCATCGTAACCTTTCTTTCCCCGAATACCATTCGAGTATTCCTTGCCTATCCGTCATCTGTTTAGTCTTGCGGTTCCGTCCGCAAGTGTATCTAGTATTTCCGCCCCTAGTCTAATGCTCTAATCCAAAAAACTAAACGAATTTTCGGAATATAATCAAAAAAAACGACCGAATTTTCGGAATACAATCCAAAAAGTTTGCATATATCAAAAAAACAGAATCTGCGCTCAGGGAACGTTTTTTGTAAAAATATTTGCATAATTCGAAGATTTTCAGTACCTTTGCGGCGAATCATAAATTGACATAATCCAACCCCAACAATATGAAAAGTTTTAAACCAAATGCTTGGGTACTTCCCCAACCTGTATTGATTATCGGAACCTACAATGCCGACGGTACTCCCAACGCCATGAACGCTGCATGGGGCGGGCACTGGGATAAGACACAAATCGTTATCTCGATGGGCATACACGCCACGACCGAGAATCTGGCAATTTCGCCCGATTTCACCGTAAGTTTTGCTACCACCGACACCGTTGTAGCGTCAGACTTTGTGGGCATTGTGAGTGCAAAGAACGACCCACAGAAAATGGCAAAGACAGGATGGACGGCTGTACCTGCTGAACATGTAAATGCGCCCGTATTCATCGACTTCCCGATGACACTGGAGTGCCGCTTGGTACAGAAATACGAGGAGTCGGAAGGAGGCTACTGCCTTGTGGCAGATATTGTGAATATCCTCTGCGATGAGCAGTACCTCGCTGCTGATGGAAAACCCGATGTGGAGAAAATGCGATTAATCACTTTCGATCCCGTTCATATGGGCTATATCGAACTCGGTGAGCGCGTAGGCAATGCCTTCGCCGATGGCAAGAAACTGAAATAAAATATACTTTCGGAGCATTTGCACTATAATATTCCTTTGCCTGCCATTCTCATGGATGATGCCAGGTTCCATCACAGGTCAATGTGGTGACTCTCTATATTGGTCATTTGATACCGAAAACCGCTACCTCGACATAATTATGCTTTTGAGAAACAAGTACTTACGAAAGAAGTTATCATTCCTGCTTCTATCAAGAAATTTGGTAAAAATGCTTTTGCATAAATGCCTTCTCTATTGCGATTTGAGTACGAAGGCGAAGGCTACGCAGAATCGGAGAATGGTATACTCTATAATTGCTACAATCTTCACGACTTCAAAGGCATCAGCCATATGCTTGTTTTATGGTATTTCGTACGAACATTTGCATAATTCAAAAAAATGTTGTATCTTTGCAAGAAATTTTCATGATCGATGTAATTACACCCTAGAATAACTATGAAATAAATTTGATTATGGCAAAAAGAGTAACAAGACCAACTGGATTATCAACAACTACAGATAGACAACGATCTATCATAGTAGAAAAAACGAAAGAGGAGGGATTTTTCACCTCCATCAACAAAGTGCTCAAGAGCGACCGATTTTGTATTGCTACAGGAATAGTTTTGGCATCTATTATGCTTATGCTAATTGTAGCTTATTTTAGTTTTTTCTTCACAGGTGCGGAAGACTATTCCATCGTTAAATCAATAGATGATCGCAGCGAAATGCGGGAAGAAATAAAGAACGCACTGGGACTACCAGGGGCCATTGTAGCAGATTGGCTAGTAGACAGAACCTTTGGACTTGTATCAATCTTACTGCTACTTACTTTGGGCGCATACGCTATGCGA
The DNA here is from genome assembly GCA_017503075.1 of Paludibacteraceae bacterium. Lineage (GTDB taxonomy): Bacteria > Bacteroidota > Bacteroidia > Bacteroidales > Paludibacteraceae > Colicola. The sequence continues at coordinate 76,718 of JAFVTU010000008.1, forward strand.
ATGATTGTAGATTTCCCTCTGCAAAAATTACGAGTGCTATTCACATCGCTATTTCTCACTGTATGGACATCCATATCTTTGGGATTTATACAACAAGTGGCTGGCATTGGTAGTTTCTTCAGATGGGGAGGACGTTTCGGCGAAATGATAGCTAAATGGGCTATATCATATGTACAATGGTTGGGGCTATTGGTGATATTGATTGCTGTAATGCTAGTATTTCTTATAATTATCGATAAGCATTTTGTAGAGCATTGCAAGAAACTTGGAGATTGGATAAAAGGATTATTTACAAAATCCACACACGAGGAAGAAGATGTTTTTGTCGGGAATGATTTACCTACGGAGCCCCTTGAAATTCAAGTTAACAATGAGAGCAGCAATGATACTCCCCCCCCATTAGAACCTAATATCGTAGTAGATATAGAAGTTCCCAACATAGAGAATACACCTCTCCAAGCCCCCCCTCAAGAAGTAGGTGTAGAAGTGGCTGTAGAAAAAGTCAAAGAGGTAGAACTCTCCGAAGATGACCCCGAATACCTGCTCAAAAAACTCGGTCCATACGACCCACGTAAGGATTTGGAACACTACAAGTTCCCATCGCTGTCGTTGCTGAAAGTCTATGACAACGAGACTGCACCCGTCATCAACCAAGAGGAGCAACAAGCCAATGCCAATCGCATTGTAACGACCTTGCGCAACTATGGCATTGAAATTGAGTCGATTAAAGCGACTGTAGGTCCTACCGTAACGCTCTATGAGATTGTGCCTCAGGCAGGTGTGCGTATCTCGAAGATTCAAAACTTGGAGAACGATATTATGCTCTCGCTCTCGGCGATGGGTATTCGTATCATCGCCCCTATTCCAGGCAAAGGAACGATCGGTATTGAGGTGCCCAACGAGAAGCCACAAGTAGTGTCCATGCACTCGGTGATAGCCTCTAAACGCTTCCAAGAGGAGCAAAAAATGAAATTGCCAATCTCTATCGGACGCACCATCACCAACGAGGTGTTTATGTTCGACCTGGCGAAGACCCCTCACCTCCTTGTGGCAGGTGCTACTGGACAAGGTAAGTCGGTGGCAATCAATGCGATTATTACTTCGCTCCTCTACAAGAAACACCCAGCAGAATTGAAGTTTGTGATGGTGGACCCTAAGATGGTAGAGTTCGCTCCATACAAACCACTGCTGCGACACTATCTGGCTGCTACCCCTGACACCGACGATGAGAATATCGTCATTGTGGATTGCGACAAGGTGGTTAATACCCTTAATTCGCTTGTGATTGAGATGGAGAACCGCTACAAGTTGCTCATGGACGCGGGTGTACGTAATCTAGAAGACTACAATGATAAGTTTGTATCCCGCCGCCTGAATCCAGAAAAGCTCGTTGCTGAATCACTCCACCACCAGTTCTTGCCATATATCGTGATCATCATCGATGAGTATGGCGACTTTATCATGCAAGCAGGCAAGCAAGTGGAGACACCTATCGCACGTATCACGCAGAAAGCGCGTGCTGTGGGTATGCACATGATTCTCGCTACCCAACGTCCTTCGGTAAATATCGTGACGGGTGTCATCAAAGCGAATATCCCAACGCGTATTGCCCTGCGCACACAATCAGTGGTGGATTCGCGCACGGTGCTTGACACCAAGGGTGCAGACCAACTCATTGGTCGA
>JAFVTU010000009.1 GCA_017503075.1 Paludibacteraceae bacterium
TGAAACCTTGGAACCTTTTTACAGCGCAGCGTATATATTATATTAAGTACGCGGGTGCGTGCGCACTTGCACGCGTGAGTGAAGAGGTTTGAAGTATTGAGCGGCCCTTTGCTCAACCTTTTCGAACTTTCGAACTCGGTTGGTTATTTTTTTCAAGCCAAGGACCAACACATTGGAAGATTGGTCCTTGACCCAAATTGTTCATTATACAAGATCTACACGACCACCGCACTCAGTCAAAACTGTCTTAGCGATAGTGCTAGATACTGCATCATAGTGAGAGAACTCCATGCTGCTGGTTGCACGACCAGAAGTGATGGTACGCAATGCGGTTACATAACCGAACATCTCGCTCAATGGTACCTTAGCCTTGATAATACGCGCACCAGTACGAGCGGTATCCATACCCTCTACTTGACCACGACGTTTGTTCAAGTCGCCGATAACATCACCCATGCTCTCCTCTGGAGTTACAACCTCTACCTTCATGATTGGCTCCATCAATACTGGTTTCGCCTTAGCGCAAGCGCTCTTGAACGCCATTTGTGCGCAGATATCAAATGAAAGTTGGTCAGAGTCAACTGGGTGGAAGCTACCGTCCACCAAAGTAACCTTCAAGGTATCCAATGGATAACCAGCCAAGATACCAGTCTTCATAGCGGTTGTGAAACCTTTCTCTACTGCTGGGATATACTCTTTTGGCACGTTACCACCCTTAACCACGTCAACAAATTGCAAGCCACCTTCGAAGCCCTCGTCTGCTGGCTCAACGCGAACGATAATGTCAGCGTATTTACCACGACCACCTGATTGCTTCTTGTAGGTCTCGCGCAACTCTACTGGAGCAGAGATTGCCTCGCGGTATGCTACTTGAGGACGACCTTGGTTACACTCTACCTTAAACTCACGTTTCAAACGGTCGATAATAATCTCCAAGTGAAGCTCACCCATACCAGAGATCACAGTTTGACCTGTTTGCTCGTCAGTCTTAACAGTAAAGGTTGGATCCTCTTCAGCCAATTTTGCCAAACCTACGCCGAGTTTGTCGAGGTCAGCTTGACTCTTTGGCTCTACTGAGATACCAATCACAGGTGCTGGGAACTCGATAGACTCCAATACGATTGGCTTGTCCTCAGAGCACAATGTGTCACCTGTACGAATATCTTTGAAACCTACACCTGCACCAATATCACCAGCTGCGATTGTCTCTACTGGGTTTTGGTGGTTAGAGTGCATTTGGAAGATACGAGAGATACGCTCGCGCTTACCAGAACGAGGGTTGAATACATATGAACCTGCATCCAACTTACCGCTATACACGCGGAAGAAGCACAAACGACCTACATATGGGTCAGTAGCGATCTTAAATGCCAAAGCACAAAGAGCATCATCCTCTTTTGGCTCGCGCGTGATCGCGTCACCCGTGCGTGGGTCCGTACCGTCTATAATAGGGGTATCCATTGGACTTGGCAAATATGCACAAACTGCGTCCAACATAGTTTGCACACCTTTGTTCTTAAATGAAGAACCACAAACCATTGGGAACATTTGCATGCTCAAGCAACCTTTGCGGATTGCAGCACGAATCTCATCCTCGGTAATGGTTGAAGGATCATCAAAGTATTTCTCCATCAACGCATCATCAAACTCAGAGATAGTCTCCAACATTTTGTCGCGCCACTCCTCTGCCTCTGCTACGAGGTTTGCAGGAATATCCTCAACGCTGTAGTCAGAACCCATAGTCTCATCATTCCAGACGCATGCCTTCATAGTCACAAGGTCAACAACGCCCTTGAATGTCTCCTCAGCACCGATAGGAATTTGGATTGGACATGGGTTTGCACCAAGCACTTCTTTGATTTGAGTTACTACGTCAAAGAAGTTTGCACCACTACGGTCCATCTTGTTTACGTAGCAAATACGAGGTACATTGTATTTATCAGCTTGACGCCATACAGTCTCTGATTGTGGTTGCACACCACCTACTGCACAGAACGCAGCCACAGCACCATCCAAGATACGGAGCGAGCGCTCTACCTCTACAGTAAAGTCCACGTGGCCCGGGGTGTCAATCAAGTTGATTTTGTATTTGTCACCTTTGTAGTTCCAAAAGGTAGTGGTAGCAGCAGAGGTAATCGTAATACCACGCTCTTGCTCTTGCTCCATCCAGTCCATAGTTGCTGCACCATCGTGCACCTCACCAATCTTGTGAGTCAAACCGGTGTAGAACAAAATACGCTCAGAGGTAGTTGTTTTACCAGCATCAATGTGAGCCATGATACCGATATTCCTGTTTAATTTCAAATCGTGTTTAGCCATCTTCTTGTCTAATTAGCGATTAAAAACGGAAGTGTGCAAATGCACGGTTTGCCTCTGCCATGCGGTGCATATCTTCTTTACGTTTGAACGCACCACCTTGGTTGTTAAATGCATCCATGATCTCTGCTGCAAGTTTCTCAGCCATAGAGTGGCCACCACGCTTGCGAGCGAAGAGGATCATATTCTTCATTGAAATCGACTCCTTGCGGTCAGCACGAATCTCAGTTGGCACTTGGAATGTTGCACCACCGATACGTTTTGACTTAACCTCTACCAAAGGAGTGATGTTGCTAAGAGCTTGTTTCCAGATCTCGAGTGGAGTTTGCTCACCCTTCATCTTGTTACCAACAGTCTCTAAAGCGGTGTAGAATACGCTGTATGCGGTATTCTTCTTACCATCGAGCATAAGGTGGTTCACAAATTTTGCCACCATTACCTCACCGAACACTGGATCTGGGAGGATTACTCGTTTTTTTGGTTTTGCTTTTCTCATTGTTTTGTTTTTGTTTTTTTTGTTGATTGTCTTAACTTCAGTAGATTTCTTCAGTTTTCAGGCTTCAGTTTTCACCCTTCAGTTTCAAGTTTTCACCTTTCAGTTTTCAGATTTCAGTTTTTCACCCTTACTCCATCTACTTACTCAACCGATCAACCCATTAATAATCTGTCCCATCGTATGGAACTTTTAGTTAGTTTTTGTTAGGAATTACTTCTTAGCTTTAGGACGCTTTGCGCCATATTTGCTTCGACGTTGCAAGCGGTTTGCTACACCAGCGGTATCCAATGTACCACGAACAATGTGGTAACGTACACCTGGGAGGTCTTTCACACGACCACCGCGCACCATAACGATGCTGTGCTCTTGCAAGTTGTGACCCTCACCTGGGATGTAAGCGTTCACCTCCTTTTGGTTTGTCAAGCGAACACGTGCTACCTTACGCATAGCAGAGTTTGGCTTCTTAGGAGTTGTTGTGTAAACGCGTACACATACGCCACGACGTTGTGGGCAGCTGTCCAATGCTGGACTCTTGCTCTTGTCGATAAGTTCTGCTCTTCCTTTTCTAACTAATTGTTGAATTGTAGGCATTGTAACTTTTAATTTTGGTTAATAATTATTGTTTGTTAATTGTTGTTTTCACACTCTCTCGCATTATGCTCGCGTACACGCGCCGCGAAAAAGCATGCAAAGGTACTACTTTTTTCTGACTTGACCAAATATTCGACGGAAAAAGTGTCATTTTTCTGCAAAAATCGTTAAATTTTCTTTACTTTTTTCATTTTGTCACTTCGACTTTACAAAATTTACCCAATTTACGGTAAAAAATCCGCCTATTTCTACCATCTTCCTCTCGCGCATAACACCATAATAAAACAAACACTTACAAATCTTTTCAACAATGTCAAAAATCCTACTCAAAACTTGCAAAATAAGCTAAATATTTTCGTTATTTATTTTTCACAATCTAACACCAAAATACCGCCACTTTTGTATCCACAAAACTACCATATGTTACGCACTATTCACGCACAATAAACGCACAATAAGCGCACTATTATGAACCCATCTAGACGATTGAATAAAGCGGAAAGAATCTTTTCCACAGACCACCGCTATCCGCCCACTATAATCCCCCTCAAACAGCAGCAAAAAGAGCGCACAATATACACTCAAGAGCTAAAAAAACACCTGTACAAAATCTCCACAAATAACTCATAATCAATCATTATTCCGCACAAAAACATGTACATTTGCCCTATACACTTGCTCATATAAAAATTTTTCCCTACCTTTGCAAACGAAATCCAAATCAATACCGCTTATTATGCAACCTGTTCGTCATCTTACATATTTACTCCTCAGCTTGCTCTTCATTTCGTGCAACTACACCACTCGCTGGCAAGAAGCGCATGCCACCATCGCCATCGCAGATAGTTTAGATCAAAACCAACATACCCTCTACGATGACACTGCGGCACTACAGCTAGCCATCCATACACTAGATAACCCTTTCGGCAAACTCTTTGCACACAACCAACTCGGCAAAGCCCACTACTACATCGGGCGCCATCTCAGTCTTGACAACCAAATCACCCAAGCCGCAGCGCACTATATCGCTGCCGACCGCGCGCAGATAGATGACCCTATCTATCGTGGACGTATCAACTCCTGCATAGCGCATATAGCCAAACAAAACGAGAGCGACACCCTCGCCCTCACCTTCTTCATCCGTGCCAACTGCGCCTTCCACGAAAGTGGCAAAGATTGGTACTACGCACATACCCTATTGGATGTCAGCGAGTTCCACACCTACCTCCACCACTTCGCAGAGGCAGACAGCATACTCCATCTCGCTGCCTCCTACAACATAGACGACTACTACCTCGCGCGCTTCTACGAGACCAAAGGCCTCTATTTCTACGAGCGACTTCAATATGATTCTGCCCTCTACTATTTCCACCAAGCTTTAGACCTCTGGCAATACGAAGAAGACCGCCTCTATACCTATAAGAAACTCATGCAAGTCTATCTCGACATGGGCGATCAAGCATCGGCATTGCCTTACGCACAGATTATTGTGGAGCATTCCGCTACGCCCAACGAACTGGTCAATGCATATTACTGCCTCATGCAGGATGCCAAAGCCAACAACGATATTGAACTGCTGAGCCGTTATGCCCACGCTCGCCAGGATGCCAACCGTCTGCTCAACGCACAGGTGGGCAAGTACCACGGCGCACTCACCCTGCTGAAAGAGCATCTGGCAAACCCTTATCCTTATCGCTGGGCATGGATTATGCTTCTATGCCTACTCGCTGCCTGCTTACTACTAATCATCGCTATCCTGCTGTACCGCCGACACGCTGCCCTTCGCTTGCAAGTGGCTCATCATCAGATAGATGACTTGTCTATTACTGCCCAACTATCCGACATCCGCGCCACCTATCCACTCCCTCGCAAACAATGGAACGACTACAACGAGCTAAAGAAAGACTTAGACCTCCAACTCCACGATTGGCTCTCTCAGTTAGAGACCTACCAACTATCCAACCGCGAGAATGTCTTTTGCACCTATATGCTCCTTTATCCCAATGCCTCATTGGAAGAACTGGCAGATTGGATGCACTACTCCGCCACTGGCGTCAGCACCTTCAAACGCCGCATCGCACAGAAGATAGGCATTCCCACACGAGAACTGTATCATTTCCTATACGAGATGCTACAACGCGAAAAATAAAAACTGTACATTTTTACCACAAATAATAGATAATCAACATAATACATTTTTACTAGCAGTACAAATGCCTTTACCTATTGCATATATTGCCAAATTGTACTACCTTTGCAAGAAAATTCAATTGCAACCCAAATAACTACAATATAACTCACCGCCAATCCGCTATCTCTCCGCTGTCAATTACGGTAGATATACGGTACATATACGATAGATATACGATAGATACACGATAGATAACTATAGGAACACCATAAGAAACCCAAATGTATAACCTATAAATAATAGCGATATGAAAACGATCAACTCTTTCCGCAGCAAGCTCATTGCTCTCACCCTTGCCCTCATGGCAAGTGTGTCTTCCTTCGCATATAATTTTGGATCAGGCGGTTTATTCTTTAATATTATTGACTACGATAACTATCTGGCAGAAGTAACCTATCAAAAGGAAAGGAGTGAAGAAAACTATGATAATCTTACTCATGTCATTATACCCGATACGGTTTTGCGTGGACGCGTAAAATATGCTGTGGTAGGTGTAGGTAATATGGCTTTTTATAAATGCAAGACTTTGGAGTCTATTGTAATTCCCGATCATATTAAAAGTATCGGTACGAATGCATTTAGTGAGTGTAGCGCGTTGACTTCTGTTCAATTGCCTCGCACGATTACTTTCCTTAATACTTCACTATTTTCTAATTGCACATCTCTATGTTCATTTACCATACCAGATAATATTACTAGCATCTATGGATCGGCATTTGAGAGTTGTAGCTCGCTTTCGGAGGTGAATATTCCATCTAGCGTAACAAGCATAGGAAAATATGCCTTTAGATATTGCAATTCGCTTAAATCCATCACAATACCTAATAGCGTAAAGAGTATTGATAGGGGAGCATTCTTTAAATGTAAGGGGTTAACAGACATAAAACTACCAGATAGCCTTTCTACAATCTCCCAAGAAATGTTTTATGAATGTACTGCTCTTGAGTCTATTACCATCCCTGCAGGCGTGACGCATATAGGACATAATGCATTTTATTGGTGCTCAAAATTGAAAACCATGACTCTTCACAACAAAATTGAATATATTGACGAATGGGCTTTTAGTCAAACAGAGATTAGTACTTTTGTGCTGGCAATGAAGAATGCAGAAGAGGCATGTAATAATCGTGTGAATAAGATACTTCACAATATAGGACAACAGTATGCTACACGGAAGATAACGATTGCAGGAGAAAAAGTTAGAGACTTGGTCGTTCCAAACATAGTTGATAGCATTAGCGATTATGCCTTTGCATATTCATATATTGCGAGTGTGGATATCCCCAATAATCTAAAGCGAATCAATCCTACTGCTTTCTATAAATGTCCATCGTTGCAATCCGTACATTGGAATGCTCTTGATTTTGAGGAGGTGAGTAGTGCTGCAAATGCACCATTCAACAAAGTTGCTTCACAAATTCACACTTTTAAGTTTGGTCAAGATATAAAACATATTCCTGCGTACTTATGCTACGATATGAATAGGTTGGATAGTATTGAAATCCCTGCAGGTGTCAAATCTATTGGCAAGCATGCATTTGCTCATTGCTCACCAAGTGTTGTTATATGCCATGCGAGTCAAGTACCTAACATTGATGAAAGCGCATTCTCGAAGGATTATGTATCTAATACTATACTGTATGTTCCTGCCGAATCCGTTGAAACTTATAAAGACTCCGAGCAATGGAACAAGTTTGCACATATTGTTGCTATCGGAGAAGAAATAAATGATACCGACTCCGATTGGGATTGGTGGCTTGTACATGACTTTGCGGTAGATAATTTTGGATACGCTATTATAGAGAATGCAACTACACCTTCTGTTCAAATCATTGAAGCAGTAGGCAAAAGTGGGCATGTAGATATTCCAACGGAAGTAGTACACAACGACACATTGTACAAGGTTACAGGTTTAGGAACAGGTATAGTGACCACTTTTAGATATTCTCCTGATTTGACTTCAGTTTTCATACCAAAAGAAATTCTTCTGGTGAACAATGCAGTATTCGCTGATTGTCCAAATTTGGAATCCATCGTTGTGGAAGAAGGCAATGTTCACCAAGATAGCCGCGATAATTGCAATGCTGTTATTCGAAACTTATATGCAGACAGGTCGCCAGAGTTGGTCATTGGTTGTAAGAACACAACTATTCCAGATGGTGTTTTAAGTATTGGAAGTTATGCATTTAGAGGTTGTAAAGGTTTACAAGAAATAGAAGTACCATCAAGTGTAACAACCATTTATCAAGATGCTTTCTACGATTGCATATCGTTGAAGTCAGTAGTATTAGGTGAGAATATAACAAGTATAAATGATTTAGCATTCTATAATTGTTATAATTTAGAAAAAGTCGTTTGTCTTGCTCTAACCCCTCCAAGTAAGGGTGCCTCTGCATTTAACAACACCCCTATTACCGATCCCGATATAGAAGAAAGAGCACCTATCTATGTACCAGATGCTTCAGTAGAGATTTATAAACAAGCATGGAAAAATTATAATATACAACCATTGAGTAGTATATCTTCCTACAAATCCCAATGGTGCGATACATGGAATATATTAGTAAAAACTGGCAGTGTACATCCACCAGTTGAAGAAACTTATTGCTATCAGTTGGCGCAAGACACTGTTATTGGTGATTATACCTATACTGCTGTTGTTAGCAAAGCTATCAACGATGCTCTTGATGCACCTCATTATGTGGCAGCAGTTCGATTTACTGATGATAGAAAAGTGTATGTCTATTACGATAACGCCGAATACTTATTGTATGATTTCAATGTCCAAGAAGGTGATGAGTTAGAAGTATTTGCTGGTATCAACAACTATACATCTGAAATCAAAACATATAAATGCACCGTAACAGGTGTTGAACAATACGCATGTGTAGGGTGCCCTGCGACTATTACTTTGCAAGTACATAATCATCCTAATGATTTTAGAGAATTCTATCGTCAAACCCAATGGATAGAAGGTGTCGGTGATATTAACGGATTTCTTAATGGCATAAATCACTATGTAGAGATGGACGGTGGCGGTTCGGAATATTTGCTTTGTGCGCACAAAGGCGATGAATTAAAATACACAGGTCCTTTATACGAAGAATATGGTTGTGGGGACAATGCAGAACAAACTCCCGAAGACCTCTTTCCAACACTCTGGGGCTTGCAACGAACAAGTTGCGATGAATGGTTTGATGGATGCGAAGAAAACAAGAGTTATTTATTTGCACCCAAAGAGATAACGGAAATTAATGGCAAACAATATCTTAAATGTGGCGGTGTGTTTTTGCGTGAAGAAGATTCGAAAGTTCTAATTTATAGTTTTCCATACGAAAAAGACTTGGTCTTATATGATTATACTTTAGAAGTTGGCGACACTTTGCAAAATCTCGGAATAGACATCTATTCTTTCCCTGAACTTGAATACGCAGCGGTAGTGGATTACATAGCATACGAAGATTATGATGTAGAAACAGATGAGTTTATAATTAAGAAAGAGCCATTAGGATCGAAACGTGTTACTGAAGTATCAACAACCACATTATTAGACGGGAAAGAATATAAAAGATGGTTATTTGGCAATGATTGGGAAAATGGCAACTATTATGTAGAAGGAATTGGAAATGTTGGAGGTAGTTTTGGAGGAGATTATATAAATATTGCTAATCCATATGCTCTTCCTACATGTTATATGGGCGAACACCTCGTCTGCGTAAGCAAGAACAACAAACTCCTCTACCAGATGGATCCAGTTAAAATGGATGAATTAGGCGCAGAGTGCCTATGCGACTACAATCGTGGACCTCGCAAGGACAATGCCAAAGATGGACAGATCGGTGGCAGACCAACCCCTACACAATGGAATCAATTAGAAGTTGTGCTTCGCCAAATGGATAACAACCACACTATCCTGCAAGCAGAGACTTTCAGCTACACATTGGAAGACATCTCACAACAGGTGAACAACAAAACTTATTTTCAACTCGCACGCCAATCTACCAAAGATACTGCCACCACCAAGTCTGTAGTAGGCGCACTGCATTTTGGTGAAGATGAAGACAATCGCGTGTACTTCCTCCGCGATGGAGTAGAATATGTGCTCTACGACTTCACCGCCGAAATAGGCGACACTGTGGAAATCTTTGCAGGTATCAACAACTACCCTCAAGAAACCACCTACACCCACGTAGTGGTTGATAAAGACACCACTGAAGATGGAGCTTGCAGAATGTTCCTGGAGGTAGTCTTCCCCGATGAGACCAATGCTACTGCCGAAAACGCAGAAAAAGTCTGGTTAGCAGGTCTCGGCTCTGTGGACGGCATTGTGCATAACGCTGCCAAACGAACAAGCAACGCTCATGCCGCACCAAGCAGAAGTGCTAGCAGCAGCGAAACAGAAAGTTCAGTTATGCTCTGTGCTTGGCGCGAAGATAGTTGCCTCTACACCACCAACCACCCCGACTACGAAACCTTCGGTTGTGTCTATAACCAAGACCCTACAGCGGTAGAGGATATTTCCACATCCCAATCCTCGTACCAGAAAATCATACGAGAAGGACAATTCCTCATTCTCCACAATGGCAAAACCTATAGCGTAATGGGAATAGAATTATAATTTAGAGTTCAAGCGCGGGCTAAATGCCCGCGCTACTTATATCCCTTATGTAAAGAGGGTTGCAATATCAACACCATTGTACCCTATTCTACCCTACACTAAACTCTAAACACTAAACTCTCAACAAAAATTTGCATATCTCGCAAATTTTCTGTACCTTTGCAGCATGAATCAAATCAACGATATAGAGATTATGGCACCCATAGGGTGCTGGGAGAGTCTTGCTGCAGCCCTAGAAGCTGGTGCAACAAGTGTGTATTTCGGCATCGAGTACCTTAATATGCGTGCTCGCTCATCCGCTAACTTCACCACACAGGACCTCCATACCATTGTGGAGCGATGCCAAGCAGCAGGCGTCAAAACCTACCTCACGCTCAACACCGTCATGTATCCCGAAGACCTACCGCTGATGCGCGAGATAGTAGATCACGCTAAGGCAGCAGGACTATCGGCTATCATCGCTTCCGATATTGCAGTACTACAATATGCCCACGATTCTGGCGTGGAAGTGCACCTCTCTACCCAACTCAATATCGCCAACACTGAAGCACTCAAGTTCTACGCGCAATACGCTGATGTAGTGGTACTTGCACGCGAGCTCAACATGGAGCAAGTTGCTAGCATCTACCGCGATATTCTAGAGCAAGATATCCGTGGACCAAAAGGCGAACTTATCCGCATTGAGATGTTCTGTCATGGTGCACTTTGCATGGCGGTAAGTGGCAAATGTTACCTCAGTCTCAACAACCTCGGCGCCAGTGCCAATCGCGGCGCTTGCATGCAAATCTGCCGTCGTGGGTATGTGGTCAAAGACAAAGAAAGCGAACTCGAACTAGAAGTGGACAACCAATACATCATGTCGCCTAAAGACCTCAAAACCATTCACTTCCTCAACAAGATGCTCGACGCAGGCGTACGCGTATTAAAAATAGAAGGACGCGCGCGTGGAGCAGAATATGTAAAGACTGTCGTGGAATGTTACAAAGAGGCCGTTGACCTATGGATCAACAATAAAGATCTTTGGGCTAGTGACAATATTGAACCATATATCGAGAATTGGAACATCCGTCTCGCACGCGTATTCAATCGCGGTTTCTGGGATGGGTACTACCAAGGACAACGCCTAGGCGAGTGGACACACAAGTATGGTTCACGAGCAACACGCAAAAAAGTGTTTGCTGGCAAATGTACCAACTTCTTCAAGAACATCTCTGTTGCAGAATTCTATCTCGAAGCCACCAAAGAGGTACGCGAGGGTGATGAACTACTCATCACAGGCGAAACTACGGGTGCATACGAAATCGTTGCACACAACATGCACGACGCCAAAGGCAACCCTCAGACTATCATTGAGAAAGGCAACTATTTCGCCATAAAAACAGAAAAGACGATTCGTAGAGGAGACCGCCTTTTCTTACTCAAAGTTGAGGAATAATCCTACAACGCGTAATCCAACACCATCATCAATACAAACCCTGCGGTGAAACCCAGCGTAGGGATATTGCTGTGTGGTTCGGCTTGCGCTTCGGGTATAAGTTCCTCTATCACTACATACATCATGGCTCCTGCGGCAAATGCCAATAGGTAAGGCAGGGCAGGAGAAATCAATCCTATCAACAGCATTGTCAATATACTTGCTATTGGCTCCACTATTCCTGACAACGCACCTATCGCAAAGGCCTTTCCCTTGCCCATGCCTTCAGAATGAAGTGGCATAGATAATATAGCACCTTCAGGGAAGTTTTGTATCGCTATACCTATTGCCAAAGCCCATGCTGCGGACATAGGGATAGTGCTACCCTCTGCCATAGCACTGGCGAGTATCACTCCCACTGCCATACCCTCGGGGATATTGTGTAGGGTGACTGCCACAGAGAGCATCGTGGTGCGCTTCCATTGGCAGTTGCGTGTCAAACCTTCTGGCTTGTCTGCTCCGATATGCAAGTGGGGGATAAGGGTATCAAGTAGTAAAAGAAAGAGTATTCCTAATACAAACCCTACTGCAGCAGGTAGCCACGTGATGCCGCCATTTTCAGCCGCCATCTCTAAACTGGGAATAAGCAGTGACCAAACCGATGCTGCTACCATCACGCCTGATGCAAAGCCCAAGAGCAACTTACGCAGCAGGTCGCTCATCTTGCCGCGTAGCAAGAAGACCATTGCTGCACCAAGCGCAGTGCCTAAGAACGGGAGTAGGAGGATTGGAGTCATTGTGTTTAGTGTTTAGTGGACGCTTCGCTACTGTTTAGTGGTTAGAGGGTTATGATTCGATAGGTGAGATAAGCAGCGTAGGTAAGAAGAAGGATGGCTCCGTGCCAACGCTTAATCTCGTGTTTCTTGGTGAGATAGACGAAGAGCATCACGAAGACACTACCCAAAGCTGCCATCAACGCATCAATTTCCAGTCCGTGGTAGCCAGGCAATGCTTTGACGCATGCACTCGTACCAAGGATGAAAAAGATATTGAAGATATTGCTACCTATGACATTGCCCAACGCAATATCGCAGTTCTTTTTGAACGCTGCCATACAAGAGGTTGCCAGTTCGGGCAACGATGTACCCAACGCTACAACCGTCAAACCGATAATCGCATCGCTCACACCTAAGGAGTGTGCAATAGAAGTAGCACTCTTGACTATCAACTCTCCACCGACAACCAAACCCACCAGTCCGCCGAGAATCAATGCCAATGCACGTTTGGCAGACATGGGTTTGTAGCCCTCGTTGCTCTCTGTTTGTGGGGCGCTACCTATACCTTTGAAATTATGCCAAAGGAAGATGAGGAAGAGAATGAGCAATATACTACCACCGATACCTGAGATGAAGCCCGCTTTACCTTGTCCAACGTTGATTGACCCTAAATCGCTGATAGATGGTTGGTTGATGCTCATATTGAATAAATGCTCAATTTGCAACCATGATGGGCTGTTGTATACCGCAAACAGCAAGACCAATAGTGCAGCCAACATACTGAAAGGTATGTCAAACTTGCGCGTGGCTTTTTGCGATGAAATCGGGAATATTAGTGCAGTAAAGCCCAATATTACGAATATATTGATAATATTACTACCCAGCACATTGGTGATGGCAATCTCGGTGCTTCCTTGTCCTACTGCCACCATGTTTACCACGAACTCAGGCATACTGGTACCGAAAGCCACTACGGTCAGGCCAATCACAATATCGCTCACGCCATATTTCTTTGCCAGCCCCGAAGCACCGTCCACGAGGAAGTCAGCCCCCTTGATAAGGGCTGCACAGCCCACAATAATCAGTGGTACTGCTACCCAAAAGCCGCCAGTGGCGAGCCAGTTATTTAAGAATTCAAACATTGTTATATTTTAAGAGGCTAAAGGTTAAAGGCTGGTAATATGCGGCTACACCGCTATTTCTCGCCTCATCGCCTCTCGCCTTATCGCCTTTTTAATTACACGTTGAACAAGAAGTGCATGATGTCGCCATCTTGCACGACGTATTCTTTGCCTTCGATGCCAAGTTTACCTGCTGCACGGCAAGCCGACTCGCCACCGAGTGCGATATAATCCTCATACTTTATCACCTCTGCACGAATGAAGCCACGCTCAAAATCGGTGTGGATAACGCCTGCACATTGAGGCGCTTTGCTGCCCGCACGGAAGGTCCAAGCACGTACCTCGTCGCTACCTGCGGTGAGGAAAGTACGAAGGTCGAGCAATGCGTATGCTGCCTTAATCAAACGGCTCACGCCTGACTCAGAAAGCCCGATTTCATCGAGGAACATCTGACGCTCTTCGTAGGTCTCGAGTTCGGCAATCTCACTCTCAATCTTCGCTGCCACAACTAACACTTGTGCGTTCTCATCTTTGACCGCTTCGCGCACTTGCTCCACATAAGCATTGCCATTGACAGCAGAGTTCTCGTCCACGTTGCAGACATAGAGCACGGGTTTGCTGGTGAGGAGCATCGTCTCTTTCGCCACTTGCTCCTCGTCCTTATTTACTAGTTCCACAGTGCGAGCAGAACGGCCTTGAGAAAGTGCCTCGCGGTATTTGAGAAGCACATCGAGTGCCACTTTGGCTTGTTTGTCGCCACCCACGCGCACTTGTTTCTCAATCTTTTGAATGCGCGACTCCACGGTCTCAAGGTCCTTGAGTTGGAGTTCGGCATCGATGATATCTTTATCACGGATAGGATCCACGCTACCGTCCACGTGTACAACGTTCTCATCGTCGAAGCAGCGGAGTACATGGATGATAGCATCCGTCTCGCGGATGTTAGCTAAGAACTTATTACCAAGGCCTTCGCCTTTGCTTGCACCTTTCACCAATCCCGCAATATCCACGATTTCAACGGTGGTTGGAATCACTCCGCGTTCGGGTTTGCAGAGTTCGCCGAGCTTGATGAGTCGCTCGTCGGGTACGGTGATAACGCCTACATTAGGTTCGATGGTGCAGAAAGGGAAGTTCGCCGATTGTGCCTTGGCGTTGCTAAGGCAATTGAAGAGGGTCGATTTGCCGACATTAGGAAGTCCTACTATACCACACTGAAGTGCCATAATTCTTAGTTCTTAATCAAGTTATGTCCAGTCATTTCTTTTGGTTGCTCTACGCCGAGGATGTGGCAGAGGGATGGAGCCACGTCGGCGAGGATACCGTCTTCGAGTTGTGCGTCGGTGTGCTCCTTGCTCACATACACGAATGGTACTGGATTCAAAGAGTGCGCTGTATTAGGCGAACCATCGGCATTGATAGCATTGTCGCAGTTGCCGTGGTCAGCGATAATGATGATCTCGTAGTCGTTCTTGAGCGCAGTATTTACTACTTTATCCACGCATTCATCGATTGTTTTGACTGCTTTCTCGATAGCAGCATATACGCCTGTGTGACCCACCATGTCGCCGTTAGCGAAGTTGAGGGTGATATAGTCGTATTTCTGTGTGTCGAGTGCCTCGCAGAGTGCCTCTGTCACCTCAGGTGCAGACATCTCTGGTTGGAGGTCATAGGTAGCTACCTTTGGTGAAGGGATCAAGATACGCTCCTCGCCTGGGTACTCTGCTTCGCGGCCGCCATTGAAGAAGAAGGTCACGTGTGCAAACTTCTCTGTTTCAGCGATACGGAGTTGCTTCAAGCCCGCATTCGACACAATCTCACCCATGGTGTTTTGTACGTTCTCTTTAGGGAAGAGGACATGCAGACCTTGGAATGAAGAATCGTATGGAGTCATGCAGTAGTATTGCAGGTTAGGAATGGTGGTCATACCTTGTTCTGGCATGTCTTGTTGGGTAAGCACAATAGTAATTTCTTTCGCGCGGTCGTTGCGGTAGTTGAAGAAAATCACTACGTCACCCTCCTCGATAGTAGCCAGTGGATTGCCATCACGTACATGAACGATAGGTTTGATAAACTCATCGGTCACGCCCTCATTGTAACTCTCTTGCATGGCTTGGAGCATGTCCTCAGACGCTTTGCCCTCGCCATGTACGAGGCAGTCGTATGCCACCTTCACGCGCTCCCAACGTTTGTCACGGTCCATGACATAGAAGCGACCTTGGATAGTAGCGATTTCACCGCAAGTAGCAGCAAGGTGTTGCTGCAATTGGTCAATGAAACCGAGACCTGACTTAGGGTCGGTATCGCGACCATCCATGAAGCAGTGGATGAAGGTTTGTCCGTCTAATCCGTAGGTTTTAGCGATTTGGGTGAGGTAGAACAGATGGTCGAAAGAAGAGTGTACACCACCATTAGAGGTGAGGCCCATGATATGGAGCTTCTTGCCAGTCTCTTTCGCATAACCGAAAGCAGATTTGATTTCTGAATTCTCCAGAATGCTGCCATCTTTGCAAGCACGGTTGATCTTCACGAGGTCTTGATATACCACGCGTCCTGCGCCAATATTGAGGTGACCTACCTCAGAGTTGCCCATTTGTCCATCTGGTAAACCCACATTTTCGCCACTGGCTTGCAGTTGGCTATGAGGGTACTTCTCTAGGAGCGCATCCCAATGTGGAGTTGGAGTGCAAGAGATTGCATCGGCTTTAGATTTGTTTCCGATTCCCCAGCCGTCGAGAATCATAAGTAATGCTTTTGACATAGTTGTTATATATTTTAAGTTATTTTCGATTGATTTTAAACAGACGCCTAGTAGGCAGGATAACAAAAATCATGCAAAGGTACTACTTTTTTCGAGAAATACCAAAAATAAAGTATTATTTTTCACTAGCAATTAGTAATTTCATGTAGTAATAGATAAAAAAAGCGAAAGAATGGACATTTTAGGCCATCGAAAAACAAGCGATTTAAGCAATTCTGTAGATTCTGTAAAAAAATCTATGCTATCCAAAAGCCCCAAAAGGTACTTTATTTGCGATTTAAGCGTATTTCTCAAAAAATCAGCAACACGGTATTGTGTATGTTAAAGTTTTTTTGTACCTTTGTGGTCAGTTTGCGCATATGCCGAAGTTAAGAAGTAAGTGAAAGAATATATCATAAAATAAAAACATATTATGGAAGAATTGAATCAACAAGTAGAACAACAAGAAAAGTACGATGGTTCGAGTATTCAAGTGCTCGAAGGTTTAGAAGCAGTACGTAAGCGTCCTGCGATGTATATCGGCGATATTTCGCTGAAGGGTTTGCACCACTTAGTATATGAGGTAGTGGACAACTCTATTGATGAGGCACTAGCAGGTTTCTGTAACCACATCGAAGTGACAATCAACGAGGATAACTCAATCACTGTACAAGATAACGGTCGTGGTATTCCTGTGGATATGCACCCAAAAGAGCACAAAAGTGCATTGGAAGTAGTCATGACCGTGTTGCACGCCGGAGGTAAGTTCAATAAGGATAGCTACAAGGTGTCTGGTGGTTTGCACGGTGTGGGTGTGAGCTGCGTGAACGCACTCTCAACCAAGTTGCATGTAGAAGTTCGCCGCGATGGAAAAGTTCATGCGCAAGACTACTCCAAAGGTAAACCATTGAACGCAGTAGAGGTGATTGGCACCTACGCAGAAGGCGAAGGCACTGGTACACGCGTACAGTTCTGGCCTGACGGCAGCATCTTCACCGAGACTGTTTACCACTACGATATATTGGCTAACCGTATGCGCGAATTAGCATACTTGAATGCAGGCGTGCGTATTACCTTAACCGACCTCCGCGAGAAAAACGAGGATGGCACTCCAAAGGGCGAAGTGTTCTATTCAGAAGAAGGACTTAGCGAGTTTGTGCGCTACATCGACGGCAACCGTACTCCACTAATCTCTGAGGTAATCCACCTCAACACTGAGAAATATGGTACTCCAGTAGAGGTCGCTATCATCTACAACACCGATTTCAACGAAAATGTACACAGCTATGTGAACAATATCAATACCATCGAAGGTGGTACACACGTGGCAGGTTTCCGTGCTGCACTCACCCGTGTAATGAAGAAATACGCCGACGAAAGCAAAATGCTGGAGAAAGCCAAGCTCAAAGACAAAGATGGCAATGCCAACATCGATGCCAACGACTTCCGTGAGGGTCTAACCGCTATCATTAGTGTGAAGGTGGCTGAACCACAATTCGAGGGTCAAACCAAAACCAAATTGGGTAACTCCGAAGTTGCTGGTATGGTATCTTCCGCTGTGAGCGAGGCATTGACCAACTATTTGGAGGAGCACCCAGAGGACGCCAAGAAGATTGTAGAGAAAGTGATTTTGGCAGCCCAAGCGCGTATCGCTGCGCGTAATGCTCGTCAAAGCGTACTGAGAAAGTCGCCTCTCGGTGGTGGTGGATTGCCAGGCAAGTTGGCTGACTGCGAGAGCAAAGACCCTGCTGAGTGTGAATTGTTCCTCGTGGAGGGAGATTCTGCGGGTGGTACCGCTAAGACTGGTCGCGACCGTCGTATCCAAGCCATTCTGCCTCTCCGTGGTAAAATTCTCAATGTAGAGAAAGCCATGGAGCACAAAGTGTTCGAGAGCGAAGAAGTGCGCAATATCTTCACCGCACTAGGCATCACCTTCGGCACAGAAGAAGACCCTAAAGCTCTCAACCTCAGCAAACTACGCTACCACAAAGTCATCATCATGGCCGATGCCGACGTCGATGGTGCACACATTGCAACACTGATCATGACGCTCTTCTTCCGTCACCTCAAAGAGGTGATTGAACAAGGACACCTCTATATCGCTATGGCACCACTTTATCTCTGTGCTAGAGGTAGCTACAAGGAGTATTGTTGGAATGACCAACAACGCCATGAATTTATTATGAAGTATGGCAATGGCGATGAGAAACTGATTAAGACACAACGCTACAAAGGTCTTGGAGAGATGTCCGATAAGCAATTGTGGGAAACTACCATGGATCCTGAGCACCGCCTGCTCAAGAAAGTCACCATCGAGAACGCAGCAGAAGCAGACCGTACAATTGCAATGCTTATGGGCGATGATGTGGCTCCTCGCCGCGAGTTTATCGAGAAGAATGCTACATACGCTAAGATTGATGCGTAACCCCATCATTTACACCATACACCAATGAAGATAGCAGTTTATTGTAGTGCCAAAGACCGTATTCCCGAAGACTATCTAGCTTTGGGTGACGTACTCGGCAAGTGGATTGCTCAGGCAGGCCACACATTGGTGTATGGCGGTGCTACGGGAGGATTGATGACTCGCGTGAGTAACGCGGCAAAAGCAGCTAGCGGCACAGTAGAAGGTGTAATCCCTCAACGCATCATCCAAGCCAAGCGTATGGCTAACAATTGCGATACACTCCACATAGTAGAGAACATGTGCGAGCGCAAACAAAAGATGAAGGAATTGGCTGATTGCTTTGTGTGCTTGCCAGGCAGCTACGGCACCATGGATGAGATGATGGATGTTGTTGCAAGCGGCACAGTAGATGAACATCGCAAACCAATATTTGTTCTCAATTACAAAGGTTTCTACGAAGGTCTAAAGCAACAAGCTGAACACATGCGCACCCTCGCATTCCTACCACAACAAGAGCAATACGCACCGCAATTCGTGGATACGATGGACGAATTAATCAACCATTTAGAGAGTTTAAAATTATAAAAACAAATACAATGCTTAGTACAAAGAAATTTGAGCAATGGCTAAAGGCACAAGAACAAATAATTGTGCGCTATCGCCAAGTGGAGAAAAGCGAAGTTTTAGCTGAATATAATAGTCTAAAACAAGTAGTAGAATCTGCTGTATTTCAAGCCAAGAAAACAGAACTTACCACTACTATATACGCTGATACCCAAGAGGGTAAAACGATGGCAGAGTACAAGAAATTACGCAAAACATCATCCGTTTTCTTCTATCGCTTATTCAAGAAAGAAGCGTGGAAAGAGAAGGAAAATGTAGCTCAATACTTAGCTTTAGCCGAGCAAATTCAAACACCTGAATTTAAGCAATCGAATGCTTTCTGGAAGAACAAAAAGCGCTGGTTTACCACCCCTGAAAGCCAACAAGAGAAACGATATGATGCATTGGTAAAGCATGCGGATATTGTTTTCTATTTCCAACATACGGAGCAAGAAATTGCTAATTTGGAGGCTTATAAGATGGCGTGGGCTGCTGAATTTGAGACTGCATCATTGTCCGACGAATGGCAAACAGGTTTCCTCTATCCAAGCAAAGAACTCAAAGCAAACCACTCACATGTGAGCGAACAACAAGCATACACACAAGGAAAAAACACTCACATTTCTGCTAGTGTATTGAGCATTCAAACGAAAAAGCAAAAAACTACAGCCCCTGCTTGGCATCCAACCAAAGGTATGATTATGCATCCATTTGCATATACAAGTGATGTGTGGCATACAGCCGAAGCGGTTGCGCCAAAGGTAGGTGTGTTACAAGCGAAGGTGCATCTCTCAGGCAAAGCTAAACACGTGATTTGTTTGACTACTGCAGGAGCAAAAAAGTCATTGCGTATATTGCCTGCTGATAAGCAAGTGAAAGATGCTATTTACACCCTCGTTTGGAATGAAAAAGAGGCAGTAAACTATGTAAATGATGTGGAAGTTGCGCGTAGCAAGAACCCATTAGCAGGCGAAGCATTGCATCTGCTAATGCGTAGCTATTTACCTAAGAATGTGAAGGGTACTGGCAAGATGGAGATTGATTGGATACGCATTTATCAAAATTAATCAGGAATCCGGAGACCGGAATCCATAATTGTGAACAAACTATGTTTCTTATTGCAGGACCTTGTGCTATAGAAAGCCGTGATATCGTAATGCATACCGCCGAAACACTGAAGCAGGTATGCGAGCGATTGGGAATCACGCTATATTTCAAGTCATCGTACGATAAAGCCAACCGCACGAGTATGTCGGAGCGTGGTGTGGGTATGGAAGAGGGATTGAAAATCTTACAAGAAGTTAAATCTACTTTCCAACTGCCTATTCTGACCGATGTGCACGAGTCGTGGCAATGCGCACCTGTAGCAGAGGTGGCAGATGTATTGCAGATTCCTGCATTCTTATCGCGCCAAACCGATTTATTGGTGGCAGCAGCCAAAACGGGCAGGATTGTCAATGTGAAAAAAGGTCAGTTTATGGCACCATGGGATATGCGCGGTGCGATAGCCAAGATAGAGGCCTCCATACCTAACAATGCTACACCATCTTACACCACACTACACCACACTACACCACACATTTGGCTCACGGAGCGCGGTTCGAGTTTTGGCTATGGCAACCTCATCGTGGACATGACCTCGCTCGTGAAAATGCGCGAGTATGGTTATCCTGTAGTATTTGATGCTACCCATTCTGTGCAACAACCTAGCAATCAAGCGGGTGTTACGGGAGGCAATCGCGAGATGGTGCCACATCTGATTCGTGCTGCAGTAGCGGTGGGAGTAGATGGGTTGTTCCTTGAAGTACATCCTCAGCCAGAGAAAGCCATCTCTGATGCTGCGAACCAAGTGCGCCTAAGCGACGTAGAGACAATACTCAAACAAGCATTGGCAATTGACCAGTTGGTTAGAAACGCTTAATTATACCATTAGAATTTTTCAACTTCTTTATTGAAATGTACGCAATAAGAGCAAAACAAATATTCGAGGAAGAGATTCGCGAACTAGAGAAATTAAAAAACAGCATTGATAACCACTTCAACCAAGTCGTTGAGGTACTATATCATTGCCAAGGTAAAGTGGTGATGATGGGCATTGGTAAGACGGGTATCATTGCCCACAAGATGGCTGCTTCCTTTGCTTCCACGGGTACACCATCCATCTTCGTAAATGCTGCAGAGGCGGTGCACGGCGACCTCGGTATGATTAATGCCAACGATGTAGCTATACTAGTGAGCAATAGTGGTTCGACCAACGAGATATTGAATATTATTGACCCACTTCATCGTTTAGGGTGCACCATCATCGCTATGACGGGCAACATGGATTCTCCTCTAGCCCAGCGAGCTGATTATGCACTATCTATCCATGTGGATACCGAAGCATGTCCTTTGGGCATAGCCCCTACCACATCCACCACAGCCACACTGCTGATGGGTGATGCTCTGATGGTGTGTCTGATGGAGATGCGCCAATTCAAAGCCGAAGATTTTGCGTTGTACCACCCTGGTGGCGCATTAGGGCGCAAATTGCTCGGCCGCGTACATCGAGTGATGACCACCGATGTGCCTCGCGTAACCGCAGATGCATCCTTCCGCGATGTAGTTTGTGAGATGTCTGACAAACATCTAGGAATGACTATGGTTTATGACCACCTGCCACAAGGCAACTGCCTAGGTATCATCACCGACGGCGACATCCGCCGCGCAATACAAAAGTATAACGATGTACATATCACCGCAGCAGACATCATGACCCCATCCTACAAACGTATTGCCAAGGAAGCCCTCCTTACTGATGCACTCGCCATTATGGATACCTATAATATCACCACGCTAGCCGTAACCGAAACGACAACCTCTACCGACATCATAGGCATCATATCTATCCACCACATCATCGATTTCAACTAAACAACGCTACACCATACACATGATCATTCACTTACCTAAAGATACGGCGCACGCTCGCGCACAAGAGTATGCCGATGGCATAGGGGCATTGTGCTTGGAGCAACCCGAACACTTTGTTCTAATCACCAACCACTCCATAAAGCAGTTGCCCGATTCGCTCAAGCATATAGCACTACAGCATTGGACTTTCGACACCGATATGCAACTCTCCTCACGTCAATATATCGCTGATACACAATGTATTACTATCGGTGATACCTATATTGGAGGCGACGGTAAAAATCAAATCATGATTGCTGGTCCATGCGCTGTAGAGAGTCGCGAACAAATCGAACAATCGTGCCAAATGCTCAAACAACAGGGTATTCGCGTGCTACGTGCAGGGTGCTACAAACCTCGCACATCCCCATATACTTTCCGTGGGCTGGGCGAAGATGGACTCCAGCTACTCGCTGAGATGCGCGAGAAATATGGACTACTCATAGCTACAGAAATGCGCGATGCCACCCATGCTGACAAAGTGGTGGAATACGCAGATATCGTGCAAGTGGGAGCCAAAGCTATGTATGACCATGGTCTGTTGACCGCAGCCGGACAATCGGGCAAACCTGTGATCCTCAAACGCGGTTTTGGTTCTACACTCCAAGAGTTGGTCAATTGTGCCGATTTCATCATGAGTTGCGGCAACAACCAAGTCATCCTATGCGAACGCGGCATCCGTTCCTTTGAAACCAATACACGCTTCACACTCGACTTGTGTGGCGTTGCATGGCTCAAACAGCATTGCAATCTGCCTATCATCCTCGACCCTAGCCATGCTATGGGCTATGCCTATGGCATCGCCGACCTCGCACGAGCTTGCACTGCTATGGGCATCGATGGCCTACTCATCGAGACACATCCCCACCCTGCTCTCGCACAAAGCGACGCTCCTCAGCAACTTAACCATCAGCAGTTTGCCGACATGTATGCATCGTTGCAACCTATCGCACAAGCCATTGGTAAAACATTAGTATAAATAACTATTCTACATATGAAACAAGAAAAAATCCAACTTCCTGAGAATGCCAATCGTCCTCTCAAGCCAGGCGAAAAGTACGAGCCTATTCTCAAGCCACAAAACTCCTACCCCGAGATCACCCCTTATAGCGTAATCATGGGTGTTATCATGGCTATCATTTTTTCCGCAGCGGCTGCTTACCTCGGCCTCAAAGTAGGTCAAGTATTCGAAGCAGCCATCCCTATTGCCATCATCGCAGTAGGTCTATCCTCTGCTATGAAGCGCAAGAACGCCCTTGGCGAGAATGTGATTATTCAATCCATTGGTGCCAGTAGCGGTGTCATCGTAGCAGGTGCCATCTTCACCTTGCCAGCGCTTTATATCTTGCAAGCCAAATACCCTGATATCACCGTCACTTTCATGCAAGTCTTCCTATCATCCTTGCTCGGCGGTTGCCTCGGTATCCTCTTCCTTATTCCTTTCCGCAAGTACTTCGTACAAGAGAAGCACGGCGAATACCCCTTCCCTGAAGCCACGGCTACCACACAGGTACTCGTTTCGGGCGAACAGGGTGGCAACCAAGCCAAACCCCTCATCTGGGCAGCAGGTATTGGTGGTCTCTACGACTTTGCTGTTTCCACTTTCGGACTCTGGACTGAATCGCTCTCTACCCGCATGATGGGTTGGGGCGAAGCGTTGGCGGCTAAGTTCAAACTCGTCTTCTCTATTAACACAAGTGCAGCAGTGCTCGGTTTGGGCTATATCATCGGTCTCAAGTATGCAGCAGTTATCTGTGCGGGCTCATTCTTCATCTGGTGGGTACTCCTCCCATTGCTCGGCAGTATCCCTGGCATGGCGGAAGTAGACCCACAAACGATGTTCGTTGACTATGGTCGCAATATCGGTATCGGTGCCATCGCTATGGCTGGTCTGATAGGTATTGTCAAGAGTTGGGGCGTCATCAAGTCCGCAGTCGGACTGGCGGGCAAAGAGCTCGGTGGCAAGGGTAAAGCAGTCATCACGGCATCTCTCCGCACCGAGAAGGACCTGAGCATGAAGTTCGTGGTTATCGCTATCGCTGTAGCGCTCGTGATTACTCTTGTGTTCTTCTGGCTCGGCGTACTCGGCAATTTCTGGCAAGCACTTGTCGCATTCCTCGTGGTGGCAGTCATTGCTTTCCTCTTTACTACGGTCGCAGCCAACGCAATTGCTATCGTAGGTAGCAACCCTGTTAGTGGTATGACCCTCATGACCCTGATTATTGCTTCCGTAGTCTTCGTGGCTATAGGTATGAAGGGCTCAAGCGGTATGGTAGGTGCTATGGTTATTGGTGGTGTCGTTTGTACTGCACTCGCCATGGCAGGTGGCTTCATCACCGACCTCAAGATCGGTTACTGGATTGGTACTACCCCACGCAAACAAGAGACTTGGAAGTTCCTCGGCACTCTCGTGAGTGCGGCTACTGTAGGTGGTGTGATGATTATCCTGAACAAAACCTACGGTTTCGTAGGCGAGAACGCACTCGTAGCACCTCAAGCCAACGCGATGGCTGCGGTCATCGAACCATTGATGAGCGGTCAAGGTGCACCTTGGATGCTCTATCTCGCAGGCGCAATCCTTGCTTTGATTCTCAACTTCATGGGCGTACCTGTATTGGCATTTGCTTTGGGTATGTTCATCCCATTGAGCTTGAACACCCCATTGCTCGTAGGTGGTGCTATCGCATGGCTCGTTAGCCGCAAGCGTGAGAAAGATGGCGAGAAAGCCGAAGAGTTGGCTCAAGCACGCAACGAGAAAGGTACACTCATCGCTTCTGGTTTCATTGCTGGTGGTGCTTTGATGGGTGTAGTGAGTGCTTTGATTAAGTTCTGCGGCGTAGAGTGCTATTTAGGCACTTGGGCTGCAAGCAACGGTGCCGCCCTTGTCGGCGTAGCTGCGTATATTGCACTGATCGTGTACTTCATTCTTGCCAGCAAGAAAACGAAGTAAAAACAGTACTGTGTTAAACTACTATACTACGTTTAATAGCAAAATATTTATTCTTATGAAAAAATGTATCCTATGTCTTGCTCTCGTAGCAACAACATGCCTATCGGCACAGGATTTCCACTCTGGTGGATTATATTTTAACTACACTAGTGATTCTGCTCCTTATACAGCAGAAGTGGTTAGATGTGAAAGTAATTTAACGGATGTTATTATTCCTGCCAGCATCACTCGCAATGTTGCAGCGCGCAACATAACAGTCAGAGCTAAACTTCCCGACGTTTGGACAGATGTGATTACTGCTTGGGTATGGCCTACAGGTGGTGAAGGTCAAGAGGTTATTCCTACCAAGGAAGGTGAGTGGTATGTTTATACGCATCATTGTACAGAACTTAACATCATATTTAAGAATGGTTATGGTTGGACAGTAAACCAAAATCAAACCGTGGATATAGCAGGTATTACTTCTAATGTATGCATACAAGTCACAGCCGTACCTGGTGCCAAGGCTTCATACGAATATGTTGATTGCGAGTGGTCAAATTCTAGCGAAGAGGAATCTACAGAGGTAATTGAATATACTATTACAGGTATTGGTGGTGACGGATTTTTCGCGTCATCATCAACTATCACATCCGTTACGATGCCAAATACTATTACTTACATTGGAAATTGGGCATTTTCAGGTTGCAATTCCCTCTCCACGATTGCCATTCCAGAGAATGTAACAAAGATTGGTATTGCTTGTTTTGCTCACTGTTCGTCTCTCTCTTCAATCAGCATCCCTCAAAACGTAATGGAAATTGGTGAAAACACCTTTAACGGATGTACTTTCCTTATTGATAACTTTGTCAATCTTTCTTCATTAGATGCAAAGGCAAATAATTATTGGGGCGCAACTATTGCAGACAATGAAATCGATGGTTTATTATTAAGAAATGATACGGTCGTTGATTGTAGACCCCACGTCAAACATGCTGTCATTCCTAATTATATTACTTATATTGGAGAAAGTGCTTTTGCTAATTGCTTTAACCTATTTGACGTTACTATCCCAGAAGGTGTCACTGGTTTTGGAGATTATGCCTTTAATTCTTGTAGTATTAATTCAATCACCATTCCTAATTCTGTTACCCAGATCGGATATGCAGCGCTGTATGGTTGTTATTATGTAACATCTATTTATGTCCCTGCTACTGTTACATATATTGGAGAAGCCGCATTTGCTGGAATGTCATCTCTCATGTCACTACAGGTAGAGGCAGGCAATCCCAAATACGATAGTCGCGACAATTGTAATGCTATTATTGAAACTGCTACTAACACCTTACTTATTGGTTGTCGAACCACTTCTATCCCTCTCTCTGTTACATCCATTGCAAATGGTGCTTTTTCTAATTGTAGGTATCTTTCCTCTATAACGATTCCTAATAGCGTGGCAAGTATAGGAAATAGCGCCTTCCAATATTGCATTGGTTTAAGTTCTGCTACGATTGGAAGTGGTGTAAAGAATATTGGAGCATGGGCTTTTGGGGGATGTATTCAACTTTATAATGTAGTATGCAAAGCCAAAGAATTGCCTGAAATGGGTGATCAGGTGTTTACTGATGTACCAACTAACGAAGCTACGTTATATGTACCTGCTTCATCTGTAGAAACATACAAGAATGCAGAGCAATGGAAAAACTTCTATTCTATTTTGCCAATAGAAGAAGAAACAGGTTTAGAGCAGCTATTCTCAACCAATAATAGTAACGTACAAAAACGATATCATAACGGTGAATTGTATATTTTCCGTGATGGAAAGACTTATACTATTACAGGTCAAGAACTCTAATCTCCACAATAATAACACATTTGTATTTACAAGGCAGGGATACTCCCTGCCTTGTTTATTTATTATTGCTTCCTCCTCTATAAAACAACAATTTTATTGTATATTTTGCTACCTATATTTTGCAATTCGTGGAGTTTGGGCGAAAATATTTTGTAATGTCAAAAAAAAATAGTACCTTTGTCGCCGTTTCGGCGACGAAATGAAAAATATAGAAACAAACAAATATTAACCAAATAAAACGTTTTACAACTATGGTAAGTTACAAAGAAATTGGCTTGGTGAACACCAAAGAGATGTTTGCTAAAGCAATCAAAGGCGGATACGCTATTCCTGCCTTCAACTTCAACAACATGGAGCAACTCCAAGCTATCATCAAAGCTGCTGCTGAGACCAAGAGCCCAGTGATCCTCCAAGTATCTAAAGGTGCGCGTAACTACGCTAACCAAACCCTCCTCCGCTACATGGCACAAGGTGCAGTAGAGTACGCAAAAGAGTTGGGTTGGGAGAAACCACAAATCTGCTTGCACCTCGACCACGGAGATAGCTTCGAGACTTGCAAGAGCTGCGTTGACTTTGGTTTCTCAAGCGTAATGATCGACGGTAGCCACCTCCCATACGAGGAGAATATCGCCCTCACTAAGAAGGTTGTTGAGTACGCTCACGCACACGATGTAACCGTTGAGGCAGAGCTCGGCGTGTTGGCAGGTGTAGAAGATGAGGTATCTGCTGCTGAGAGCCACTATACCAAACCAGAAGAGGTAGTAGATTTTGCTACTCGCACAGGTTGCGACTCATTGGCTATCTCTATCGGTACTAGCCACGGTGCATACAAGTTCACCCGCGAGCAATGTACAGTTGACCCACAAACTGGTAAACTCGTTCCTCCTCCATTGGCATTCGATATCCTCGACGCTATCATGGAGCAATTGCCTGGCTTCCCAATCGTACTCCACGGTTCTTCTTCAGTTCCACAAGAGTATGTTGACATCATCAACCAATATGGTGGTAAATTGCCAGACGCAGTAGGTATTCCAGAGGAGCAACTCCGCAAGGCATCTGAGAGCGCAGTTTGCAAGATCAATATCGACTCTGATAGCCGTTTGGCTTTCACCGCTGCTGTTCGCAAAGTGTTTGCTGAGAAACCAGGTGAGTTTGACCCACGTAAATACTGCGGCCCAGCTCGTGACCTCATGACCGAGCTCTACAAGCACAAAATTATCAACGTGCTTGGTTCTAACGGAAAGGCAGAGTAATTCATAAATTGTAAATTGCTAAATCGTAAATCGAAATGGCTCTTCCATTTATGACAGCGGAAGCTGCTGCGCAGCTTGTACCTCACGGAGCAATATGCGGCATGGGTGGTTTCACCCCTGCTGGCGCTCCAAAGGATGTGCCTTCTGCTATCGCTGCGATGGCTGAAGCACTCCACGCTGAGGGCAAACCATATAAGATCGGTATGTACACTGGTGCCTCTACTGGCGACAGCTGCGACGGTGCACTCGCTCGCGCTCACGCTATTGAGTTCCGCACTCCATACCAAGGTAATAAAGACCTCCGCACCGAGCTCAACGCTCAAGGTGCACACTACTTTGATATGCACCTCTCAGAGTTGGCGCAAGACCTCCGCTATGGCTTCATGCCAAAGCCAGACTTCGCTATCGTTGAGGCATGCCAAGTAGTAGAGAAAGGTGACGAAGTAGAGATCGTACTCACAGCCGGTGTAGGTAACGTACCTACTTTCTGCCGCTTGGCAAACAAGGTAATCGTAGAGCTCAACGAGGCTATGCCCGCTGCTATGCGTGGCATGCACGATATCTACGAGCCTGCTGACCCACCTGTACGCCGCGAGATTCCTGTATATACCGTTTCTGACCGCATCGGAGCAGACTGCGTGACTATCCCTGCAGAGAAACTCGTTGCTGTGGTGAAGACCAACCGTCCAAACGAAGTGGGTGGTTTCACTCCGCTGGATGAGACTACTGCTAAGATTGGTGCGAACGTAGCTTCTTTCCTCGAGAACGAGATGAAAGAGGGCCGTATCCCTGCATCTTTCTTGCCTATCCAATCGGGTGTGGGTAATATCGCTAACGCTGTGTTGGGTGCTTTGGGCGAGAACAAGAATATCCCTGCTTTTGAGATGTACACCGAGGTGATTCAAGACTCTGTAGTAGGATTGATGAAAGAGGGTCGCGTTAAGTTCGCGAGTGGTTGCTCGCTGACTATCGGTGCAGATAAACTCCAAGAGATCCTCGACAACCTCGATTTCTTCCGCGATAAATTGGTTCTCCGTCCACAAGAGATAAGCAACAACCCTGAGGTAGCTCGTCGCTTAGGTCTTATCACCATCAATACCGCATTGGAGGCAGATATCTTCGGTAACATCAACTCTACCCACGTTTGCGGTACCAAGATGATGAACGGTATCGGTGGTTCAGGCGACTTTACTCGTAACGCATATATCAGCATCTATACTACTCCATCTACCGCTAAGGGTGGTGCTATCTCGGCATTCGTGCCAATGGTTAGCCACCACGACCATAGCGAGCACTCTGTGAAGATTATCATCACCGAGCATGGTATTGCTGACTTGCGCGGTAAGAGCCCAATCCAACGCGCTCACGAGATCATCAACAACTGTGTGGATCCACAATACCGCCCAATGTTGAACGAGTACTTGGAGATGTCTAAGAAGGCGCATACCCCTCACACCCTGAGTTGTGCACTCGCTATGCACGAGGAGTTCCTCAAGTCAGGCGATATGCGTAACACCAAGTGGGAGAATTATAAACGATAAACTCGTACCTCTCGGAGAGACAATGAGTTATAGTTAGTAAAACACCAACCGCATGGTTGGTGTTTTGCTATACTATTTATCTTATCACTATCCATCTGGGGTAACTTTTGTTGGCATTGTCAGTATAAATCAACAAAGTCGGGTCATCAGTTTCTTTGAGTGTTACCCCAATCAGGTCAGCCCATTTTTGTGCTTTCTTGGTAGTTTTGCGGTGTCGCTGAATACTACGTGTATTTCTCTGCCAATATTTCTTTTTTTGTTGCTTGACAGATGGTTCGTATGTTACTCCCTGCTCAATAGCTGTGGCAACTTCTGTTTCGCTGGCAAAATCAATAGGTTGATTACATATCTTTCTGCATCTCTCAAGCCATTGATTCCATTCATCGGTTGTTTTCCCAATGACCGATTCCGACCATTTCTCTGTCTTTTCAACCTGCATCACTTTGTCCCATACACGCCATGTAATGGGTTCTTGAGAAATATAGTAGGGGTTTTCGCTGGCTACATACACCAATTTTACTTGAGTGCTTTTTAGTCTCAATTTCTTCACCATTGCCGGTTCTTCTTCTACCTGCAAGGTCGGTTCATCGGGTAATGTCAAAGCCAATCGCAAGCCACAATAATTAGTTGCCTCGTTGGGGTCAAGATATTCACGGCGAGAGATATATTGATTTGCTTCACCGTTGTCAAAACTGCCACCTCTGATTACTTTCCATTCTCCGTTTTCAGGACCTTTTGGATTCGGCTCTGTACCTAAATGATAGCGCCCATACCAATCACTACACCATTCGCTCACGTTGCCCGTCATGTCGTATAGTCCCAATTCATTAGACCACCTGCTAGCTACTCGGTGTTTGCGAAAACCAGCATTATTCAGACTCCAAGCCACGCTATCCAATATGTTGCTACCTGCAAAGCGACAGCCAAAACTCATATTTCCCCCGCGTGCAGCATATTCCCATTCTGCCTCTGTTGGCAGACGAAAAGGTAAGCCAGTAATACTATCCAACCGCTGAACAAATACCTGACAATCGTACCAAGTCACATCTGTAACGGGTAGATCGGGGTTTTCCCAACCATTTATTTTCCATTCTGGCATTACTGCCAGCCACAATGCTTCTGTTACTTCCGTACTCGCAATATAATAAGCACTTAACGCAATGGTATGCACTGGCAAATCAATAGATATTGGCTCGCAATGTTGTTCTTGTGTACCACCCATCAGAAATACGCCACCTTCTACACGCTTCATGCTAAAGCTAACTCCATCTACTTCAAAGTGAAGCATTTGCAGCGAATCTGGAATAGTATGCATGGACTTAGCACACACAAATGGTGCCCAACAAAATAGGAGAGAGAATATGTATAGTAAGGTGTATTTCTGCATAGCCGAAAGATACTACGCAAAATCTGTGCCAATCAGTCAAAGACTTCCATCAGCACGTCCAACGATTTGGGCGTGCGGAAGTCTTCTATATGTTCGCTGTAGTATAGGCATAGCGCACGCAGACGCTTTTGGCGCTCTTGGCGCGAGATAGGTGCTTGATACCAATCGGAGTGCTCCGTATCATCAACACCAATGCCCAGATGGCTGGCGTACTCAATGAGGAAATGCAGGTGTAGGTTGCTGATATCCACATCTGTATCTAAGTGCTTTATCATTTCACATAGCCAGTCAAACAATGGCTGGTCGCTCATCGGGTGGCGCAGTGTGGTGCTCAGTATCTCGGCAATGAACATCGCCACGCACTGGCGTTGTACATCTGTAGCCAGTAGTTGAGGTGTGTAAGATAATGAGGCGGAGGTGATGCTACCCATCTGCTGTGGAGCATTTTGCCGTTTAGCAGAGGTAAACTCCACAATAGATAGTGGGCGCAGAATGCCTTTGTATTTATTGCCATATACCGCATACTGCATACGCCCCTGCTCGGTAGTGTAGAGGTGCGCTATACTCCCCGTGTCGGAGTACTTGGTCAATGATAAGACAATGGCTGTAGGCATGAATCTAATTTGTCGTTTCACCTGTTCTGTTCTCACTCTTGTTATACGCATCCACAATGCGCTTGACAAGGTGATGACGAACAATGTCCTTCTGGTTGAACTCCACCATGGCGATGCCTTTGATGTCACGCAGTCGTTCAATAGCGTCTTTCAGTCCTGACTTTTGGCTAGCAGGCAGGTCTATCTGCGTAAGGTCGCCTGTGATAATCATCTTACCATGTACGCCGAGGCGAGTGAGGAACATCTTGAGTTGGGCAGTGGTAGTGTTCTGCGCCTCATCTAATATAACAATCGCGTCCGCGAGCGTGCGCCCGCGCATGAATGCCAATGGCGCAATCTGAATCACACCACGCTCCATATATTCGTTGAGTTTGGCACCCGGAATCATATCTTGCAGCGCGTCGTAGAGGGGTTGCAAGTATGGGTCGATCTTCTCCTTCATGTCGCCAGGCAGGAAGCCCAGTTTCTCGCCCGCCTCTACCGCAGGACGGGAGAGGATGATGCGCTTGACTTCGCGGTTCTTGAGCGCGCGCACCGCCAGCGCAATGGCGGTGTAGGTCTTACCACTACCTGCAGGTCCTACAGCAAACAGTAGATCATTCTCCTCGTAGGCATCCACGAGCAACTGCTGGTTGGCACTGCGCGCTACGATGGACTTGCCGTTTACGCCGTGCAGGATAAGGTTGTCTTGAAGGAATTCCGTGGGCTCTTCTCCATGAAGGAGCTGGAGGATCTGTTCCTCGTTGAGGGTGTTGTTCTTGATGCAGAACGCCTCACACTTGCGCAGATTCTGCTCGAAGCGCGCGATAGCGGCTTGCGCACCGATAATCTTTACCTGATAGCCACGCGCCACGATGCGTACATCGGGATGCTGGTTCTTGAGGCAAAGGATATTGATATTGTTCACGCCATAGAAAGTGGCGATGTCGAGTGCTTCGTTGAGAGAGATGATGGATTCCATGTGAGGTGATGGCGACTATGTCGCAGTTTAGTGAACGGCGCAAGCGCCTAGTGTTTAGTGTTTAGAGATATTGATATTGGGGTATGGCGGGTAAGAATTGATATTGGTTTTCTAGTACTTGTGCTACGATGCTTTCGCGTCCGTTGCAGAGCATGAGCAGGGGCACATGCAGGGTACGGTTGTAGATTGCTGCTTGGTCAAAGACCTCTTGGGTGATATGCACCGATGGTGCTTTGAACTCTATGAGCATGAGCGGTTGCATCTGTCGGTTATAAACAATGGCATCGCAACGCTTTTGCACACCTGCTACCTCTATGGGCACTTCTACGGCAATAAGGTTGTGCGGATAACCGAACTCATCTACGAGGAGTTGTAAGGTGGTTTGGCGCACTAGTTCCTCTGGCGTGAGGCGGACGTATCTCCGCCTCCACGCACAAAGAACATATTGTTTACCGTTTTGAGTTCGTATATTCATATTTATTAGATCGCTTCGCTGTAGATCGCTCGCCTTGCTTGCTGGAGTTGGTAGTTCGCTTCGCTGTAGTTATCTACAGGGCGCAAGCCCAATCTCAATCCATAGGCGCTCAGCGCCGAACTATTTCTGCCAATTATCTTTCAGCGAAGCGGTGCGGTTGAAGACAAGCTTCTCGGCGGTGGTGTCTGGATCCACTACGAAATAGCCATGCTTGAGGAACTGGTAGTTGTTGCACTTAGCAATACCATTCACAACCTCTGGTGCATGCATTTCTGCCTTCATTGCACCCTCAATCTTGCAGGTAGTTACCTTCAGGCTATCAGGGTTGAGCAAGTCGCGGAAGTCGCCTTCCTCTGCGGATGGGTTCTCGCAAGCAAAGAGGCGGTCGTACAAGCGAACCTCTGCATCGATGCAAGAGTTGCACTCTACCCAATTGATAGTAGATTTGGTCTTGCGATTGCCGCCCTCGGTACCTGACTTAGAGTCTGGGTCGTAGGTCGCATATACAGTCGTGATATTACCCTCAGCATCCTTCTCACAGCCTGTGGCTTGGATGATGTAAGCCGCTTTTAAGCGCACTTCACGACCACCAGGGCTGAGGCGGAAGAACTTCTTGTCGCTCTCCTCTTGGAAGTCACCACGCTCGATATATAGCTCCTTTGCGAACTTCATCTCACGTGTACCCAACTCTGGGTGTCCATCGATATTCTCTGCTACAATGGTCTCGCCCTCGCCTTCGTAGTTGGTGATAACCAACTTAACAGGATCGAAGATAGCGCATACGCGTGGCGCAGTCTCTTTGAGTGTCTCGCGAACAGTGTGCTCAAGCAAGCCGAGGTCAATCATACCTTCCACTTTGGTATAACCAATCTTGTCGATGAAGGCGCGGATGGCTTCTGGGGTATAACCACGACGACGCAAACCGCAAACGGTAGGCATACGTGGGTCGTCCCAACCGCTTACCAATCCCTCCTTCACGAGTTGGAGCATCTTGCGCTTGGACATCACGGTGTAGGTGATATTGAGGCGGTTGAACTCATATTGGCGTGGGCGGTAGTCGCCGGTGACGAATTGGTCGATATAGTAGTCGTAGAGTGGACGGTGTACCACGAACTCCAGCGTACAGATAGAGTGTGTCACGCCCTCAAAGTAATCGGATTGACCGTGCGCGAAGTCGTACATTGGATATACGTTCCATGTGCGCCCCGTGCGGTGGTGAGGATGGGTGGTGATGATACGGTACATGATTGGGTCGCGGAAGTGCATGTTAGGATTAGCCATGTCAATCTTCGCACGGAGTACCATCTTGCCGTCTTCGATTTCGCCATTTTGCATAGCTTGGAAAAGGCGAAGGTTCTCATCGATAGGACGGTCGCGGTAAGGCGATGCTACACCTGGTTCGGTAGGTGTACCCTTCTGCTCAGCGATCTGCTCTGCAGTCTGCTCATCTACGTATGCCTTGCCTTGTTTGATGAACTCGATAGCGAGGTCGTAGAGCTGTTGGAAATAGTCGGAAGCGTAGTAGATATTACCCCACTTGAATCCCAACCAAGCGATGTCTTGCTGGATAGAGTCCACATATTCCACATCCTCTTTGAGGGGGTTGGTATCATCAAAACGGAGGTTACATACGCCGTTGTATTTCTCGGCGATACCAAAGTCCATGCAGATGGCCTTGACGTGGCCGATATGCAGGTAACCATTTGGCTCTGGCGGGAAACGAGTTTGAATACGTCCGTCGTTCTTACCTTCTTGTAAATCTTTTTCTACGATCTGCTCAATAAAATTGAGGCTTCTTTCTTCTATTTCCATAAACGTATAGTGTAGTATTGTTTAGCGTTGTGTAGTATTGTGTAGAGTGGTTTAGTTGTATCCTCTCACAATTCCTCGTGGGGAGGCTTTGACGAAGTCGAGGATAAGGTCGCGTTCAGGGCTTTGTGGCAAGGTGGTCTCAATCTGCTCTACTGCTTGGCTGACGTTCAAGCCAGAGAGATATAGGATACGATAGGTGTTTTGGATAGCTGTAATCTGCTCTTGGGTGAACGCACGGCGGTTCAATCCTACGGAGTTGATACCGCAATAGGAGATTGGTTCGCGAGCAGCAATGATAAATGGAGGCACATCCTTATTAATTTTTGAGCCACCTTGAACCATCACATGTGCACCGATATGCGAGAACTGGTGCACTAGACTACCGCCACCGATAATAGCCCAATCCTCTACCACTACCTCGCCTGCGAGTTGGGTAGCATTGGACATGATGATATGGTCGTGCAAGAGGCAGTCGTGCGCCACATGGCAGTACGCCATGATGAGGCAGTGGTTACCCACAACGGTTTTACCTTTGCTGGCAGTACCGCGATGGATGGTCACGAACTCACGGATAGTGGTGTTATCGCCAATGATGGCATATGTCTTTTCGCCTTTGAACTTGAGGTCTTGTGGATCGCCACCAATGACTGCGCCCGAATAGATATGGCAGTTTTTGCCGATACGAGTACCGCTGTAGATGGTGACATTATTGTCAATCACGGTACCTTCGCCAATCTCTACATCCTCGTGGATGCAAGAGAAGTGTCCGACAGTTACGCTTGGATGAAGCTTTGCTTCTGGATGAATGTAGTTCATATCTTTTAAAGTTAAAACGGAAAGGTGAAAACTGAAAACTTATTTTCCCCAATCCTTGTTATTATTCATTTATTTTTGCTGTTTTCCGCTGCAACTTTGTTGCGTAGGCGTTTTGCGCATTGGGTGTTGAAGGTGTGTCCTGGGCGGAGAGCTGCAATCTTGCCTTGAATACGACAGCCGAGCAGCGACATGTCGCCAATAAGGTCCAGCAACTTATGGCGTGCTGGCTCGTTGGGGTAGTTGAGCGGACTGAGATAACCCAACTTGTTGGCATCCAAGCGTGGTTGCCCAAGTTTGTCGGTCATGTAGTCCAATCCCTCTTGTGACATAGGTGTCTCATAGATGACGAGGGCATTCTGTAGGTCACCACCTTTGATGAGTCCCATGCGTAGCAGTGGTTCGATCTCGCGTACAAAGCAGAACGTGCGTGCTGCGGAGAGTTCGCGCTTATAATCAGCAAGGTTTTTAATCTCTGCACTCTGTTCGCGCAAGATACCGCTTTTATCATAAGCGATTGTTACCCCAGCTTCGTAGTGGTCGCATGGCTGGATTACCATCTTGTTGCCTCGCTCGGAGATATACTCGATGGGCTCGGTAACAACGAATACTTTTTGCTCTGCTTCTTGCTCTTGCAACCCCACTTTTTCGATGGATTGGATATAATATTTCGCGCTACCGTCTAAGATAGGCATCTCTGGTGCATCCACCTCAATGAGGCAGTTATCCACGCCCATAGCATAGAGGGCGGATAGTGCGTGCTCTACGGTGGACACTTTCCACGCGCCACGCTCGAGTACTGTACCGCGTTCGGTGGCAGTGACATAGTCAGCAATAGCTTCGTAGGTAGGACGGCCATCAAGGTCAGTACGACAAATGCGCACACCGGTATTCTCCTCTGCAGGGAGGAAGTTAGCATGGATAAATAGTCCAGTATGCAATCCTTTTCCTTCGAAGGAGAAAGGTGCTTTTAATGTATGTTGTTTCATATTTTTAGTTTTATTTTGCGCATACTATACCAATATAGTATGAATTTCGCTGCAAAGGTACTGCTTTTTTCTGATATATGCAACCATTGACGTTTATTTTCTTCTTGTAGTATTGTATTCTTAACAAAAAGCACTTTTTAGTAGTGGGAGTTGATTCGGAGTTCCTTGGTTCGTCCTTGGTTTGTCTTTGGTCTTTTGCAGCGTAAAGATAGGGAGGGTACAGGGAAAAGGATTCTTAAGAAAATACTTTTTTCAGAAAAGTACTTGAATGAGATACGAGGCAATGGAAGAACATTCACTTGGCAGGAAAAGCACCCTAAAGGTCCGGGAGTTTTTTTGGGGACCTACCAATCGTCGAGAGCTGGACTAGTAACGAGGAAAGATGTGTGTACTAGACGTGCTACACACAGCGCGCACACAATGTGCCACATAGCGATTAGTGGTAGTCATATAGCCCTGCTCGTAGTTGGCAATATATGAATGGGCACCATTATGAGAAATACCCGTAGAACTCCAATACGCCAGATTATATGTGGTGTGTTTGAGTTTGTAGGTCTCATCATCTGTATAGCCCGTACTAGGCAAGAAAATGGTATTATAAGTCTTGCGGCTGGTGAAAAGCACACCATGGATGCCATTGATCATCACATACTGCCATTGGCAATGTTCGATGAGCTCCTGCCATTGCTGTAGGGTGGGAGTGTGCCACTGCTCGCCCCATTGTGCGGTGGCTAAGTCATATTCAGCATCACCAGCAAAAGAAACCAATGAAACACCTTGGTGCTTGTAGGTATCGGGAGAGAAGAGTTTTTTGGTAGATGTCTCGCCCCAAGCGATGCGTGTGCCCACACCATGGATATTCGTGGTGCCGACATTGTATGTAGCCCATTTGGTACCCGAAGGCAAACCAAGATCTACCCAGGGATGACCATTAATCTCGCCCTTAAGCGGTACGGGGCTCATAGCTTGTATTTCAGCTTGCTTTTGAGTAAGGTAGGCATCACGTTCCTCTTGCTCTAAGCGAGCCTGCTCGTTGAGGATCTCGTCGTTGAGTTGGTTGATTCGATTGCTGAGTCTGTTCGCCTGTTTGTCGAATTTATCCTTCACTTTATACTGCACCAATCGCTGTGAATCCGTCTTGCATTGAGCAATGATACGATAGAGACTGTCATACTGCAGTTGGAGAAGTTGTACCTGGTCTTTGAGTTCTTTTTCGACGCGTTGCAAACTATCTAATCGAGCAGATTGAGCCACGGATGGCATAGCTATGATAAGGAGCATGAATATGCAGAGGAGAGAACGGTGGATGCTTTTCATATGATGGGTTGTTTAGATGTAACTGCAATGACCGACGTTATTAGTTGCCCTTCTTTTCCAGTTCTTGGAGGCGTTTCATGATGTCGGGGAGGTTCTTAAAGCCGACAATGCTGCGGCGCCAGTTCATGGCATCGATGATAGGCGACCCCTGGTACATACCCGCCTTGCGGACATTGCTTGGGATACCTGATTGTGCACCAAAAATGCAATTATCTGCGATTTCAAGGTGCCCTGCAACGCCTACTTGTCCTGCAAGGATACAATGACCACCAATCTTTGACGAACCAGCAATGCCTACTTGTGAGCAGAGGAAAGTGCTTTCACCAACCTCCACATTGTGTGCCACTTGCACAAGGTTGTCAATCTTAGCATTGCGTCGAACAATAGTAGAACCCATCATAGCACGATCAACAGTCGTATTAGCACCAATCTCTACATCGTCTTCAATAATCACATTACCAATCTGTGGGAGTTTTTGATTCACACCCTTCGCATCGGGTTCAAAACCAAAACCATCGCTACCAATGACCACACCTGCGTGCAAGATACAATCGCTGCCCACGACGCAATTGTAATAGACTTTCACACCTGAATAAAGGATGGTATTATCACCAATGCGCACATTATCCCCTATATAGGTATGCGGATAGATTTGCACGCCTTTACCCAATTGCACATTCTTGCCGATATACGCAAAGGCGCCGACATAGGCATCTTCGGGCACAATAACGCCTTCGCTGATGAAGGATGGTTGCTCTACGCCTTGCTTGGCAGGATTCATGGCTTTTGCCACGAGTGCAAGCAGTTGGCCCATCGCTGCGCGAGCATTCTCCACGCGGATAAGAGTGGCATTAGTAGAACCAGAAAACTCGATGGAATCGGTCATAAGTACCACGCTGGCACCCGTTTGAGGCAAGTGCGGTAAGTACTTGGCATCGCATAGGAAAGTGAGTTGGCCCTCTTTGGCACTTTCGATAGAGCCCACGTCCCAAACTTGGCGATTGGCATCGCCTGTAATCTTACCGCCAAGCAGTGCGGCTATTTGTTGTGCAGAAAACTTCATAATAAACTGAAAACTGAAAGTTGAAAAGTGAAAGGTTGTTATTTCATTCTAAATAAGTAGCGTTTTTGTGGTTTGTAAGTGAGGGTTTCCATGTTGAGCATATCGGAAGCCTCGGCGATATCGCGAACCGTACCATCCTTGAGAAGAATACCGATGGATTCGCCCTTTTCGCTATAGGTATTCGATGTAGAGATATGCTCCACAAAGAAGTATGCTCCTTCCTCAGGGCTAATGCCAAAACGAGTGGCATATTCTTGAGATAACTCTTCGCGTTCGGCTGTTGTGAGCGGTTGTTCAAGGAGATTACCTTTGAAGAGGTTGCGATTGGTGAAACATTCGCACAAGACACGAAGCACTTTGTCATCGCTATTCGCCCAAACCTTGATGGCAGAGAGGAGATCAGAGTCGTCTAATTGGGCATAATGAGCGAGTAAAATGGAACTGTTTTGTATGTTCGATTGCAGAAAATAATGCAACGCAGGCGAAGCAAAAAGTTGTACACCAGCAGCTATTAAATGCTTAGCGCGAGTGAGGATTTTGATAAGTAGTTGTTCGGCTGCCACGCTGGTATGGTGCAGATATACTTGCCAATACATCAGTCGGCGAGCTACGAGGAACTTCTCTACAGAATAAATACCTTTGGCTTCTACTACAAGGTGGTTGTCCACCACATTCATCATCTTAAGAATACGCGCACTGGCTACACTACCTTCGGTCACTCCGCAGAAGAAGGAGTCACGACATAAATAATCCAAACGATCTACATCTAGCTGCGAAGAAATAAGCTGATGAAGAAAATGCTTAGGGTAGTTATCTTGGAAAATATCTATTGCCAAAGACAAAACTTGTTCATAATTTTCACTTTCAACCTTTCCCATTTCACTTCTAATCTCCTGCATCATCATCAGACTGATGTCCTCATGCGACATACCTTCGGGTAACATACCTGCCTCCTCAAACACATGGGAGAAAGGACCATGACCGATGTCGTGCATAAGAATGGCAGCCATAGAAGCAGTGGCTTCATTGTCGGTAATCTCCACTCCTTTCTCGCGGAGCGAAGTAATGGCTTCGTGCATAAGATGCATCGCTCCCAACGAATGCAAGAAACGACTATGCATAGCTCCTGGATAGACAAAGAAACTCAATCCTAACTGACGAATGCGGTTGAGGCGTTGCATAAAAGGATGTTGCAAAATATGAAACAGTACACCATCAGGAATACTGAGGAAACCAAAAACAGGATCGTTGATTATCTTTCGCGTTTTAGCCATAAGAAATTCTGAATAAATAATCTAAAATCATGCAAAGGTATAAAAAAAAGTGAAAAGGGAAAAGTGAAATCAAAAAAATGAAAATGCAGAGCATAAAAAACGAGGTAATATTTAGAAAAAAACTGAAAATGTTGCATATATGCAAAAAAAATAGTACTTTTGTGCCCAAATTGGCTAAAAAAGGATTTTTATGTATTACACTTCTAGTGTACCATAGTAGAAAAGAAATGCAAAAATCGGATTTTATCATTGAGGTAAATCACGTGTCCAAGCAGTTTGAAGACGGGAAATTTGCCTTAGACGATGTAAGCCTTCAAATCAAGAAAGGCGAGTT
Source organism: Paludibacteraceae bacterium (assembly GCA_017503075.1). Taxonomy (GTDB): domain Bacteria; phylum Bacteroidota; class Bacteroidia; order Bacteroidales; family Paludibacteraceae; genus Colicola. Next base: position 40,840 of record JAFVTU010000009.1, read on the forward strand.
CGTAACTATCTTAGGCCCCTCGGGTTGCGGTAAGACTACCCTGCTACGTTGTATAGCAGGTTTTCAAGTAGCCACAGAAGGGGACATTCTATTAAATGGCGAGGACGTAACACAAATGCCTCCGCACTTGCGCGATGTGAACACAGTGTTTCAGAAATACGCGCTCTTCCCACACTTAAACGTATTTGATAATGTGGCTTTCGGTCTGAAACTGAAGAAGATGGACAAGAAAGTCATTGAAAAGAAGGTAAAGCAGGCACTAAAAACTGTCGGCATGACGGACTATGAATATAGGGACGTAGACAGTTTGTCGGGCGGTCAGCAACAACGTGTGGCGATTGCTCGTGCGATTATCAACGAGCCAGAGGTGCTGCTATTGGATGAGCCATTGGCTGCACTCGACCTGAAGATGCGCAAAGACATGCAAATGGAACTGCGCGAGATGCACAAGAAACTCGGCATCACTTTCATATACGTAACGCATGACCAAGAAGAGGCACTGACACTCAGCGACCGCGTGGTGGTGATGCGCGAAGGAAAGATTCAGCAGATTGGTACACCTACGGACGTGTATAACGAACCGCAAAACTGCTTCGTAGCCGACTTCATTGGCGAGAGCAATATCTTAGACGCTACTATGGTGAAGGACGGCGTAGTGAACTTCTGCGAGAAAGACTTCGAGTGCGTGGACAAAGGCTTTGGCGAAGACCAAGAAGTGGATGTAGTGATAAGACCCGAAGATATTTATATCGGGCGATTAGGCGATGAGGCGAAAGGCAAGGAGAGCCCATGGCAATTGCATGGCGAGGTGCAGAGTTGTATCTTCAAAGGCGTGCACTATGAGATGGCTGTGCTTACTGACAATGGCTATGAACTCATGATTCAAGACTACCACGCCTTTGAGCCAGGCACGAATGTAGGACTATTGGTGAAGCCAGAAGATATACAAGTAATGAAGAAAGAACGCCTATGCAACACCTTCGAAGGTGAAGTGCTGGAAGATAATCGTGTGCGTTTCTTAGATGAGGAATGGGATATTCCAGAGCGCGTGGCAGAACGCTTTGAAGTGGGCGAAGAAGTGGAAGTGGAAGTGGATTTCAATCGCGTCAACCTGCAAGATGATGAGGAAGATGGCGTGCTGTGTGGCGAAGTATATTTCATCTTGTACAAAGGCGACCACTACCACCTGACCGTCCGCACCGATGATGGTGATGACCTGTATGTGGACACCCATGATGTGTGGGACGACGGCGACCGAGTGGGAATACGTATTGCACCAAGTTATATACGTCTCTACAAGAAGAGTCAAGAGTCAGGAACTAAGAACCAAGACTAATTTGTTTAGTGAACGCCCTATGGGCTACTGTTTAGAGTTTAGAGATGAAAAATAGTAAATTAAGAATGGTGTTTCAGTCGCGGAGTACATGGGCATGGCCTTATGCGCTGTTTATGCTATGCTTGGTGATTTTGCCATTGGTGCTGATTGGTGTGTATGCCTTTACAGACGCGAACGGAAGCTTTACAATACAGAACTTCGTGAGTTTCTTCACAAAGTCCGAAGCGATAAACACATTTATCTATTCGTTGGCTATTGCGCTGATTACTACCATCATTTGTCTGTTATTGGGCTACCCCGCAGCATATATCATGGCAATGGCAGACTTCAAGACACCACAAGTGATGGCGATGCTATTCATTCTGCCCATGTGGATAAATTTCTTGCTCCGCACGATTGCGACAGTGGAGCTATTCCGGATGTTCGGTTTGCCACTGGGCGAAGGGGCACTGCTGTTTGGTATGGTGTATGACTTCCTGCCCTTCATGATTTACCCTATCTACAACACCTTGCAGAAGATGGACACCAGTCTGATTGAGGCAGCACACGACTTGGGCGCAAAGCGTCATCAAGTATTCTTGAAAGTGACTTTGCCACTCTCCATGCCGGGTATCTATTCGGGCATCGTGATGGTGTTCATGCCTACGGTTTCGACCTTCGCTATCGCCGAGTTGCTCACTCATAACAAGGTGACCTTATTCGGCTCACTCATCCAACGCTGCTTCGGCGAAGGCGGTATAGCGATGTGGAACTACGGTGCAGCATTGTCGCTGATTATGCTGATAATCATCGGATTGACCAGCTTCTTTGGAGGAGATAAGGAGGATATAAATCGTTGAGTGTTTAGAGTTTAGAGACATGTTTGAAAATTATAAAAAATCGAAAGTTGAGCAGCGAGGATTGGGTTCGCGCATAGCAGCACAAGCATACTTGTGGTTGCTGCTGGTGGTGTTGTACGCCCCTATTCTACTGATTATCATATTCTCGTTCACACAGAGCAAAGTGTTTGGCAACTGGACGGGATTTACGTTAGGATTATACGAGAACCTATTCACGGGTTACGATGCTGTGGCGCAAGTGAAAGTGGATCCCAACCTATATCGCGCTATCTTCTTCACAGTGGTGATTGCATTCGCTTCGGCACTCATCTCCACCGTATTGGGTACATTGGCGGCGATTGGTATCTATCACATGCGTTCGCGCGACAGGAAGATACTCACCTTTATGAATAGCATCCCAATGATTAACCCTGATATTCTGACAGGTATCAGTTTGTTCTTGCTATTCGTATTCTTGGGTATCAGTCGCGGACTGGGCACAGTGATTGCTGCACACGTGGTGTTCTGTACGCCGTATGTAGTGCTGAGTGTGATGCCCCGCCTCACGAAAATGAATCCAAACATCTACGAAGCAGCATTGGACTTAGGTGCTACCCCCTTCCAAGCATTGCGCAAAGTGATGATGCCCGAACTATGGCCAGGAATGATTAGCGGATTTATCTTGAGCTTGACATTGAGCATTGACGACTTCGGCGTGACTTACTTCACCAAAGGCAGTAGCGGACTGGAAACCCTCTCCACTTTCATTTACGCGGACGCGCGCAAAGGTGGTTTGACACCTGAGCTCAGACCCTTATTCTCACTGATATTCTTGACCATTTTGGTCTTGCTGATAATAATGAATATACGAACCCATAAACAACAAAACAAAACGAAATGAAAAAGTTCTTTTTTGCTGTAGCCGCTTTGGTGCTACCTTGTGTATTGGTATCTAACGCTTTTGCTGCTGATCGCGAGCATACGCTCAAAGTTTACAACTGGGCCGATTATATTGACATGAACGTGCTCAACGGTTTCCCTGCTTGGTACTATGAGCAAACAGGAGAGCAGGTAGAAGTGCTATACCAAACTTTCGACATCAACGAGTCGATGCTCACCGAGATTGAGGTGGGACAAGAAGATTACGACGTGATTTGTCCATCGGAATATATCATCGAGCGTATGTTGCGCAACGGACTGCTGCAACCTATCAATAAGGATTTTAGGCAGACACCCGACTACACCAAACTGGTTTCCCCTTTTGCTGTGGATAAGTTCCAACAGATGGCACCCGACAGTAGCGTATGCGTGGCAAACTACACTGTGGGCTATATGTGGGGTACAACTGGTATTCTCTATAACACCGCATTGGTGGACAAATCTGAAATACTTTCTTTAGGCGGTTTGCAGAACCCTAAGTTTGCTGGCAAAGTGTTTATGAAAGATGCCTTCCGCGACATCTACTCCGTAGTAGTACTCTATGCTTACCGCGACGAGATTGCCCGTGGCGAAGTGACCCGCGATGAGTTGGTGGCAAACGTGACCGATGAGCGTATTCAACGCGTAGAGGAGTTCCTCACCAGCATGAAAGACAATATCGCCGGTTGGGAAGTGGACTTCGGCAAAGAGGAGATGACCAAAGGCAAAGCATGGCTCAACCTCAGCTGGTCAGGCGATGCACAATGGGCTATCGATGAGGCAAGCGAAGTGGGCGTTAACCTCGAATACTTTGTGCCTGAAGAGGGTAGCAATGTGTGGTTCGACGGATGGTGTATCCCAGTATATGCGAAGAACACCAAGGCAGCAAGCTACTTCATCAACTATATGTGTATGCCCGAGAACGCCATCCTCAACATGGAGGAGATTGGCTATGTGAGTGTGGTGGCAGACTCTACTATTCTTGCATGGGCAAACGATGAGGAGATTGAAGCGACCTCCGACCTAACCTATTTCTTTGGCGAAGGAGCGGAGGCGGTACACGCCAACCACGTCTTCTATCCAGATGCCAAAGTTATTGAGCGTTGCGCACTCATGCACGACTGCGGTGATAAGACCGAGGATATGTTGGCTATGTGGTCACGCGTCAAGGGCGACAACCTGAGTAGCGGATTGGTGATATTCATCATCGTTGTATTGGTGCTCATCATGGTAGTGGTGATTATCCAAGCCATCAATCGCAAACGCCAACGCGACATGCAACGCAAAAAAAGAAACCGTAGAAGATAACATATGATGAAACGATTAATTTACGCAATAGCTTTTCTAGTATTAAACGTCTCAATAGTCTGCGCACAAGACTACGAGAAAGCATACTATGATGTGCAACAAAGCTTTGAGCAGCGTCTAGAAACAGCACAAGACAATATTAGGGAATACTTAAACAAGTATCCCTATACTCCGTATATAGATGAGATAAGGACGATGCAAGGGATACTATGGAGCGAAAAAGGGGAGTATCAACAAGCCATTGATGAATTAGAGAAAGTGGATGTAAAAAACATCTCTCGAACAATCGAATACACTTATTCTTTCCATATGGGTTATGCGCACTTACAGATGCACAACTATAAAAAAGCGTTGACCTATCTACTTCCACTGAAGACAGAACGCAATAGTCCATATACACTACAAGCAAGTTACTACGCAGGATATTGCTACTATAATCTGAAAGAATATAACAAGGCATTGGTAGAGTTTTTGGGGTTAGAGCATGTAGGCGGTTATCGAAAGATCGCCCCATATTATGTTGTGCAAATATATTATGCCATGTCAGAATACGAGAAAGTATTAGAGAGGGCTGACAAACTATTGACGGATTTTCCCGATAACGAGTACAACGATGAGTTGCACCGAATGGTTGGTGAAATCTACTACCAAGATAGCATTTATGATAAGGCATCCTATCACTTAGAGCAATACCATACATTGCGTATGAAAAATGACAGAAAAATATTGCGTAACGATCTATATTTATTAGGCATTTCCTATTACAGTATCGCGCAATACAACCAAGCCATCAATTACCTCAAGCAAGTGAAACAAGAAAACGATTCTATCTCAGAAAGCACGTGTCTGCACTTGGGACATAGCTATTTACGAGTAAATAATTTAGAAAAAGCCATATTAGCATATGCCGCTGCGTTACAATTTAAAATAACCCCCAGCTTGCGCGAAGAGGCTATGTATAACTATGTACAAGCAACCTATTTGCAAAACTCCGCTTTGGGCGAAAACATCACGGCCTTTCAGACTTTCATCACAGAATATCCACAATCAAAATACATAGATAGAGTATACGCCTTGATGGCAGATATGTATCTAACTAGCAAAAATTACCAAGCGGCATTAGATGCACTATTGGAGATACAACAACCAAATGAAAAAGTGTTGCAAACATGTCAATATCTCCGTTATCAACTAGCTATAGACGCGTTCTTGCAAAACAATATGAACGATGCAATAAGTTGGGCAAAAGAATTAATTGCAAAGGAGTCCAACATTACGAATCACAAAACCGAAGCATATTATCTGTGTGCGCAAGCATATTATCAATTACAACAATTTCCTCTAACCGTTGAACAAATTAATCTGTATCAACAACAACCAAATATAGCTCAATCAGACAATCAAACAACTGCCATCTATCTCAAAGCATATGCACTATTCAATCAAAAACAATACACAACTGCAGAACCTATATTTCGTGAATATATCAGTCAATTGACCAATAACACAGAAGACAATACCTACGCGGATGCATTGACTCGATTGGGAGACTGCTTATTCCACGAACGACACTTCCAAGAAGCATGCAACACCTATACACAAGTGGCAAAACTAAATGGTTATGGCGCCGACTATGCCCTATTGCAAAGTGGTTATGCACGAGGGCTAATGCATCAATACGCGGAAAAAGTAGAAACCCTTACTTCGCTCACCCAACAATATCCAAATTCAGATTATGCAGCTGAAGCTCTCTATGAAATTGCTCGTGCAGAATTACAACAAGAAAATAACATGGAAGCGATTACAGCATATCAAACACTACTGGAAAAATACCCCAACAGCCAGCGAACAGCCAAAGCATCATTGGAGTTGGGTATGACCTATCGTACACTTAAAAAATACAATGAAGCTATAGAAGCATTCAAACACACTGTTAGTACATATATCGGTAGTGAAGAAGCATATTCTGCACTCGAGGGAATTGAGCAAATACTCGTAGAAACCAACAAAGTGGACGAATATATTGCCTATACCAAAACCCTCACGAATATAAATATGGAGGCTATTAGCAGCGAAGACTCCTTGGTGTATGTAACAGCTGAGATACAATACATGATGGGCAACTACGAGCAAGCTGTAGCAGGACTGACCACATACCTCACATCCTTCTGCCCTGGTGGACGCTATTGTACAAATGCTACATACTATGCAGCAAATAGTTTCTATCAACTCAAGCAATATGATCAAGCTGTAGAGCAATATAGTGCATTAGCAGATATTCAAGGTAATCCATATATGGAAGAGGCATGTATGCGTGTCGCTGAAATGAGCTATGACAAGCAAGAATATCGTACTGCACTCTACTACTACCAGCGTATGAGCGAAGTAGCATCATCATCTAGCAAACGCATCACAGCTCTGCTGGGTATGTTGCGCTGTAGCCATAATGTGGCAGAAAATAGTACTACCATAAATATTACCACACAATTGTTAAATGAGCCCACATTGGATTCTATTGTACGCAACGAAGCATTATATTACAGAGCTAAAGCACACATCCAAAATAAACAATACGAATTAGCTATAATTGATCTTGATATCGTATCACAAGAGGTACGCACCGCAAGAGGAGCTGAAGCCAAATACCTGCTTGCAGAATGCCATTATCTACTAGATGCCGTTAATACAGCTGAAGAGGAAATCATGTCATTCACAAAGCAACAAACATCTCATCAATATTGGTTGGCCAAGAGTTTGATTCTATTAGCAGATATTAATGTGAAACGCAATGAATTATTCCAAGCCAAACAATACCTATTGGCACTGCAGAAAAATTATCGCGGACAACAAGATGATATTCACACAATAATTAACGACAAGTTGGAGCTCATCGCTCAACTGGAAATACAATAAACTACTGACCTTGGAGAAAATATTGCAATTATGAGAAATGTACAATATATATTAGGTATCGCATGTGCCTTACTCATTTGTTTGCCTTGCACCATTGAAGCACAGGACACTACATTCAACAGAGTAGTTACTGTAGAACGAGATTATCAACCAGAAATAGAAAATGCAAACATTATACGCGTAAAACCTGCTATTCTAGAAGTGGTAGTAAATCCCAATCCTGTTATCTACTCCACCTATTCTAACCCCCTATCTATCGGATTCAACCTACATCCACTGCAGGCCGCAGCACTGCATTTTACAGCACCGAATCCAACTAATGGCATACTAAATGCTGCTTTAGGACATCACAACACATACCTTGATTTCAACTATCTAATACATGGTATACCTAATCTAACGACAAATGTCTATGCCAAACATAATGCTTATTGGGGAAGCAATACGTTGGCATATTCAAATATCGGTGGTAATGGCACATATGATTTTAAGACAGCACAACTTTATTTTGGTATTGATGCTGGCAACACCGCATATTCACTCATAGGACAAAAGCAACTACAATCACTTTATCACGCAGCAGTATATGCGGGCATTCGCTCTAAACAACATCTTCTACAATACAACATACAAACAGGCTACAAAGCATTTATAACACCGATATCCGCTGAACACCAAATTCGAACACATTTTGATATGTCTTGGAACGAAGGACAACATCAAGGAGGCATAAAAGTGTATCTGCAAAACAATTTGTACACATCTTCCTCTTTGGATATAAAACCCCTTCATAATATCCGCATGCAACCTTTCTATGAATTAGACGAAGCGAAATTCAAACTGCACGCAGGCATCAATCTAGATATGAATATTGGTACAGAGCAAATGCTCAGTGCTAACAAAAACATCAGTTTTGCACCTTCTCCAAACATACAATTTGAATGGTATGCTATTCCTGATAAACTACACCTTCACACCGAAATCAACGGATATTTTGCAACAGGAACAGCCGACGAATGTATGCATATCAATCGATACTTCAACATAGCGGAAATTGCGGCTAAACGAGATGCTAAAACCTATGTGCCTGTGACTGTTAATATAGGACTAATTGTGCGTCCAATCCGTACAATGTTAATAGATTTATACGGGGGATATTCCCTCTATTTGCACGACTACACTATGGTTGCAGATGTAGATAAAGATAACAATACTATCAAATATTCATATCTCTTACACAACTACCAACGAGGACATATCGGTGCTGCATTAAACTATCATTACCGCGATATCGTCAATGTGAAAGCTAAAGGACATTACTATTTTTGGAAAAACCTCAGCGAAAATATGCTGGTTTATGACCGCCCTAATTGGGATGCTACTTTGCGTGTAGAGGTCAATATTGACCAAAACTGGTCTATTTATTCGGACAACAAACTTGAGGGAAAACGATTAGCGATGACCACCATGCAAGTAGAACAACTCCCCATGGTCATTGACTTAAATATAGGTGCACAATATGATATCAATAGGTGGCTCAATGTATATCTACAATTGGGCAACTATCTACATAGAAAAAATCCAATCTATTTCGGATATGAAACACAAGGTTGCCACTTCCTAGCAGGTGTGAAATATGTTTTCTAAAAAATTCCCTAATACTTTGAGTATTAGGGATTTTTTCTTATTTACCCAAATAATCGTGCATCTCTTTCGCCGCTTTCCGACCATCTGACATCGCTAGAATAACTGTAGCACCTCCTCGAACAATATCGCCACCAGCAAACAATGTCGGTATAGATGATTGCATCTGATCATTGACAACTATCGTACCTCGACGCGAGATTTCTAACCCATTTACTGACGATGGAATCAACGGATTTGGACTAACTCCCACACTCACAATCACTAAATCCACTGGCAAAACAACTACCTTACCCTCAACAGCTATTGGGCTTCTTCTACCTGATTCATCTGGCTCACCCAACTCCATTACCTGCAACACTGCCTCTTTTACTCGACCTGTCTCATCTGCATGATATTCTATCGGGTTATGCAGAGTCATAAACTCAATACCCTCTTCCTTAGCGTGGCGTACCTCTTCTACACGCGCTGGCATCTCATCCTCACTACGACGATATACTACAATCGCGCGTTCGGCCCCCAAACGCTTAGCAGTACGGACTGCATCCATCGCTGTATTACCACCGCCTATCACTGCAACATTCTTCGCTTTCAACACGGGCGTATCTGAATCTGCTAATGCCGCTCGCATCAAGTTGACACGAGTCAAATACTCGTTGCACGACATCACACCATTCAGATTCTCACCAGGAATCCCCATAAACCGCGGCAAACCAGCACCGCTACCCACAAACACACCCGCATATCCTGCGGACATCAATTCATCTACACTTATCGTTTTGCCTACAATGGTATCTGTCTCAAAATGCACGCCTAACGCACGCAAACCAGCAATCTCCTTATCTACGATGCGATTAGGCAAACGAAATTCTGGAATACCATATTTCAATACACCACCTATTTCGTGTAAGGCCTCAAACACTGTTACATCGTAACCATTTTTAGCCATATCACCAGCAAATGCAAGACCTGCAGGACCACTACCTACCACCGCCACTTTCTTACCTATCCTCACTTTTCCGCTTTCTACTTTCACACTCGCATGATCAGCCACAAAACGCTCCAAATAGCCAATAGCCACAGCTTCATGGCCCATCTTTAGATGAATACATTGTGCTTCACATTGTTTCTCCTGTGGACACACACGACCGCAAACGGCAGGCAAAGTACTACTCTCGCTAATCACCTGAGCTGCTCCTAATACATTTCCCACTTCCAATTGCTTGATAAAACCAGGGATATTGATGTTTACAGGACACCCATCCACACAGGTAGGCTTCTTGCAGTTTAGACAACGATGAGCTTCTGTCACTGCTTGCTCAAATGTTAGGCCCTGATTCACTTCCTGATACAATGATTGTACACGTGCTGCGGGCTCCAACTCGTTCATCTTTACACGCGGAATAGCCACCCTATCTTTTGCAGTTCCAACAAAAGGCGCAACGTCTTGAAAATCAATATTTTGTGATATACCTTCACTGGCAATCTCGTGTCCCGAATCGGTGGTAGTAGAGTGTGCATGATATGTCTCATATGCCACCACTTCTGCCGATTTATATTGTCCCAAACGTGACAACATTTCGTTAAAGTCCACCTCATGTGCATCAAACTCAGGACCATCCACACACACAAACTTGGTCTTACCTCCTACTGTCACACGACACGCACCACACATACCCGTACCATCCACCATTATTGTATTCAGACTGGCTTCGGTGGGAATACCATATTTCTTTGTGGTCAATGCTACAAACTTCATCATTACAGCGGGACCGATAGTCACACATTTATCCACTTGCTCTCGATTAATCACTTGCTCAACTCCCTCTGTCACAAGACCTTTCTGTCCCATCGACCCATCATCGGTCATCACAATTACGTCGTCTGATACTGCAGCCAACTGCTCACGCAGGATAATCAAATCCTTATTTCTTGCAGCCAACACTGTAATCACACGATTGCCTGCTGCTTTCAACGCTTGAGCGATGGGCAACATCGGTGCAGCACCCACACCACCACACGCACAAACTACTGTACCAAACTTGCGAATATCTGTTGCTTTGCCCAATGGACCCACCAAATCGGCAATACTATCTCCCGCCTCTAGAGCGCATAACTTACTGGAAGATACGCCTATACGCTGAACTACCAAAGTAATTGTTCCTTGCTTCACATCTGCATCCGAAATTGTCAACGGCATACGCTCGCCATGTTGATCAACACGAACAATTACAAAATGCCCCGCCTTTCTACTACGAGCAATCAAGGGAGCCTCAACTACAATCTCGACTACATTCTCTGAATAAAAACGCTTGGATACAATCTTGTTCATAACTCAATGAAATAATAGGATTCGTCCAGCAACATCCACTAATAACAATTACTTCAACGCATTTGACATCTTCATTAAGATAGATGTGTAGCGAACTACCTGCGCCTCAGTCATGACACCTTTATTATCAGCCAATTTCTCGGCTAGTTTAGATATCTGTACAGATATTTTTGCCAATTTAAGGGTCGCATCTGTATCACCCGATTGAGCCTTTGGAGCTAATGCCACATATTCATCAACAGATGCATCCAATTCTGTCAACAAATCATCTATCTCGCTAGTTGTACATTCAACCTGCACATCTTGAACAGATATAGGACTTGCTACGGCTGAAATAGGCATCATCAGCGCAAGAGCCACACATACAAATAAAATCTTTTTCATATCTTCATCCTCTTGATTTTATAAATGATTGTTATATTCTTACTATTACGGTATTGTGTTTGACCATGCCAAATTAATATTCATATTCACACTTTGGGCTACAAAGGTAGTAGTTTTTTTTGAAATGTGCAAATTTAAAATATAATTCATTCATATGTTTACAATATTTCGTAAAAATATTGCTGGAAATAAAACAACAAAATAGTAACAGAAAATAGAAAAAAGAATAGAAAAACAATCTATCAATCACTATTAATAACAAAGTAAATACTTAGTGATTAGTTAGTGATTAATTAGTGATTAGTTAGTGATTAATTAGTGATTAAAGTAGTTTTATAGATATTTCGCAATATAGAATTCAGTTTTCATATGTTTTTCTTGCATATTTGTGAAAAATATTGTAATTTTGCACCCGATTTTGAAAACTACACACATATGCTAAAGAATATTCTATCCATCACAGGAAAACCTGGTTTGTACAAGCTAGTTAGTCAAGGCAATAATATGCTTATCGTTGAATCCCTATTGGACGGAAAACGAATGCCTACATACGCGCGCGATAAAATCGTATCGCTTGGCGAAATTTCTATGTACACCATGGGAGATGATGTGCCACTCAGTGAAGTATTGACCAAACTTGGCGAAAAAGAAGGACTCAAAGTCGTCGCTTTCGATCCCAAAAAAGCTGACAATGCACAGTTGAGTAACTTCTTTGGAGAAGTTCTTCCAGACTATGACCGTGATCGCGTATATCCTAGCGACATTCGCAAACTTATCCAATGGTATAATATTCTTATTGGGGCTGGAATTACCGATTTCACCGTGGAAGAAGAAAAAGAAACCATCGTAGAAGAAAAGAAACAAGAGGTGAAGAAAACTACACCAAAACAACAGGTTAAAACACAAAAAGCCGCTGCCTCTTCAGCTCGAACAGGCGTTGGCTCTAAAAAAGGTTGATCCTTCAGGATATAATCAATATCATAGAATCTGTCGCTCCCTTGAGTTACCAAGAAACGTGGGATAATTCGGGACTGCAGGTGGGTGATCGCAATGCAAAAGTACATGCAGCATTGTTGACGGTGGATGTCACAGAGTCCGTCGTCAATGAGGCTATTAAAAAGCATTGCGATTTAATTATTTCTCACCATCCCCTACTATTCCATGGAATAAAACAACTTACAGGTGCCACACCACAAGAACGCTGTGTAGAAAAAGCTATTCGACATAACATTGCAATCTATTCCTCACACACAGCTATGGACGCATACATACACGGGGTTAGCGGAAAAATTGCAAACAAATTAGGCATTACCAATTACCATATACTCTGTCCTACAACCGAAAAAAATATCGGATTAGGCGTAATTGGCAATTTAAATACTCCGATGAATTCGGACGATTTTATTCTTTTAGTACAAAAGGTATTTAAATGTTCTATCCGTTTTATTGAACCTCCTACACAACAGATTAACACAGTCGCTATCTGTGGAGGTGCTGGAGCTGAATTTATCGAACAAGCTATCGCACAAAAGGCAGATATCTTCATCACAGCGGATATAAAATACCACGAAATGCAAGCAGCAGTAGGACGAATTGGACTGATAGACATGGATCATTGGACTAGCGAACAATTCACTCGTGAAATATTTAATGAGTTGCTACAACCATATATCCAAACCCATATTGCAGAAAATGACAAAACTCCGATAAAATGGCTAATTAGCAAAGAATAATAATTATAAAAACATACAACTATGGCTAAAAAAGAAGAAGAAAAAGTAATGACCGTAGAAGAAAAACTACGCGCATTGTACGAATTGCAAACTGTTGATACCAAAATCGACGAGTTGCGCATCTTAGCAGGCGAGTTGCCACAAGAAGTAAAAGACATGAGCGATGAAGTAGAAGGTCTCAAAACACGATTGACCAACATCGAAAACAGCATCAAAGAATGTGAAACTGGTATCTCAGATTTCCGCGTTCGTATCGAAAATGCAAATGCTGCTATATCTCGATACAAAGAGCAACAAAACAATGTTCGTAACAACCGCGAATACGACAACTTAACAAAAGAGATTGAATATCAAGAACTTGATATTGAAGCTTCACAACGCAAAATCCGCAATTTCACTTCAGAATTAGAAGAAAGACAAGCGGAAAAAGCAAAAACAATCTCAGATATCGAAGATCGCACAGTGGATCTCAATCAAAAACGCAACGAACTCGATTCTATCCTATCAGAAACAAAAGAGCAAACCGAAAAGTTAATGCTTCGTGCTGCTGATTTGGAGAAACATATTGAAGAGCGTTTGGTCACTGCATTCCATCGTATCCGCAAAAATGCACACAATGGATTGGCGGTTGTAAAGATTGAGCGCGATAGTTGCGGCGGTTGCCACAGCAAAATTCCTGCACAACGCCAACTAGATATTCGTCTCCGTAAAAAAATTATCGTTTGCGAACTCTGTGGACGAATCTTAGTTGATTCTGATATTGACGCTAAAAAGAAATAAACTTTTCAAACAATAAAAAAGCAGTATGTTTTAGCATACTGCTTTTTTTGTAACATCATATAAGATTCTTAATTTAATCCCTCTGCTACTTTCTCACGAACTGCCACCATAGCTTCGTTGATATCAGTGAATTGGGAAATATCTATCGGTTTACCAATATGCAATGATACGCGCGAGCGAGGATTAACAAAGAACTGTCCTGAAGGCATTGACTTATAAAAACCATTAAGCGTAATAGGTACAACGGGCAAACCCATATCCATAGCTATCTTGAATGCACCTGCTTTAAATCGCCCCATCTCACCTGTTTTAGTACGCGTTCCTTCTGGGAATATTACCGTACTTATACCATCGTGAAGTTGGGCTTTGATATATGTCAAACTCTCCATCGCCGCACGCGGATTACTACGATCAACAAAGATATGACCTGCCACAGCACAAGCTGTTCCAACGAAAGGAATCTTACGCAACTCCTTCTTCATCAGCCATTTGAAGTTGTTGGGCAACCAACCATACACTGCAAACACATCCAAAAATGATTGATGATTAGCAACAAACACATACGACTGTTGAGAATCTACATTCTCGCGACCTGTAACCTTAATAGGAACAAGCAGAAGCCACAACACACTGCGCGACCAAAATACCTGAACAGCACGAGGTATTTTACCATTACGCCATGGAAAACAAACAATCGTCAGTAAGGCAGTAAACAAAGTTACTACAACTATCAAAGGAAAACCTATCAAATATTGGTATAAAATGTAAAGAAACTTCATATTTTCAAAATTAAAATTTTAGTTTATGCATAAAACCACGATATAAAGCACATATACGGCGTATCTCGTCCCATGTCTCTTCTGGAAGTTTTGTTCCTACGATTTCCACAACACGACCTGCAGCAATTGTTCCGATTTCACCACAACGACGCAAATCAAAACCATCAGATAAAGCATGTAAAAAACCACCTGCATATAAATCACCAGCACCTGTAGAATCCAAGCAAGACGATGTAATTGCACCTATATGATGCACCTGATTTCCCTGACGCACATACGACCCCCTCTTACCCACTTTTACCACCGCTATATCACACTGTTCTGCTATGTTCGATACTGATTCCTCTGGATTAAGATGAGTATAAGCAAAAGACTCATCCTCATTAGCAAATACGATATCTACATATTTATAAATCAAATCCTTTAAAAATTGGTGATTCTCATTTACTACATTATAACTTGCTAAATCCAATGAAACTGTACATCCTTGCTCCTTTGCTGTGCGTAATGCTTTCTCTATAAGATTATGGTCTTGAACCAAATATCCTTCGACATGGCAAATGTCGTATCCTACAAAAGCTTCTTTGCGTATGTCCTCCGCCTTGAGATCTGCTGCTGCACCTAGATACGTACAAAATGTTCGTTCACCATCAGGCGTAATCAATACTACACAACATCCAGACATTAATGAAGAGGTCAGCAATAGAGGCTTTACATTATTTTTAATTAAATCATCACGATAAAATTTACCTACCTCATCGCTACCTATTTTACCAATAAAAGCAGCTTTTCCGCCTAGTTGAGCTATCGTAGCAACCGTGTTAGAAGCACTTCCACCTGCTACTAAATGCTTGCGAACAGAAATAAACCTTGATTGCAGACATTCAAATTGCTCTGCATTAATCAAATTCATACTGCCTTTAGGGTAACCTATTTCACGCAAATCACCCTCTGAGACCTGCAGCAAAATATCGGTCAAAGCATTTCCTAAACCTAAAACTCGTTTCATAGGATTGTTTTAATATTAAAATTTGCTATTTCGTATATAATTTTGCCAATTTTTATGTATAAAATTAAAATTTTCTGCAAAGATAGTAATTTTTTTTCAAAAAAACTTGCTCATATCAAAAAAAAGCAGTAATTTTGCACCCGATTTCGAAACGGATTAAGTTTTTGAGATTAAATAATGCTTCCTTAGCTCAGTCGGTTAGAGCATCTGACTGTTAATCAGGGGGTCCAAGGTTCAAGTCCTTGAGGGAGCGCAAGTGTGATGGCAATTGGTCATCACACTTTTTTTATTTTTACTCGTGCATCAATTTGGCATAAGTAAGGAGTAGTGTTTTCTTACCTACATTGTCAAATTGTATATCTATCTTGTCATTATCATTTTCGTGATATACATCTAATACTAGACCAGCGCCAAATACCTTGTGCACTACGCGATCTTGTTTCTTCCATTCGGAACGTACTTCCTTACGAGTTTTAAGAGTATTACCACCCACTTGCTTGGATACACTCTTCAGTTTTGAACTCGAAAAATTCGAAGAAACATGAGATGCAACAGATGTTGTAGATTGATTTTTAATAGGTTGTGGAGGGAAAGAGGACATCGTTTGCGTTTGTTGTACATAACATGTGTCAATGTCTTTCAAGAAACGCGAAGGCGAAGAGAATTGCGTTTGTCCATTGCGGAAACGCTGACGTGCGTTAGTGAGATAGCAACGCTCCATAGCACGAGTAATTGCAACATACAATAACCGACGTTCTTCCTCTATCTCCTTAGGTGCCTGACAAAATTGCGATGGGAAAAGATTCTCTTCCAATCCAACAATGAATGTCACTTTAAACTCCAATCCCTTGGCAGAATGTACGGTCAGTAGCGTGATGCGCGGTTGATTATCATCTTGCTTCTCATCTTGGTCAGTGAGCAAGCTTACTTCAGAGAGGAACTCAGTCATCGGAGTGAACGAAATCCCTTCTCTTAGTTGCTGATCTACAAACTCATGAATACCAGCAAGCATTTCTTCTAAGTTCTCCAAACGAGCAATACCTTCCTGCGATGTGTCAGCCTTAGCCTCGCGCATTACACCCGTATCGCGCATTACCATAGTAGCGAACTCATACGCATCGGTCGTAGCCACGCGCGCGCCAAAACCATTAATCATCTCTGCAAAAACTGTCAGTTTCTTTTGCGTTGCTGCAGACACATCCAGCTTGGCTGCTTCAGGATTACAAATAACCTCCATCATGGAGCATGCAGCAAGACGCGATGCCTCGCGTACTTTCAATACGGTGGTTTCTCCAATACCGCGCAATGGATAGTTAATGACGCGTGCAAATGCCTCATTGTCATGAGGATTAACAGCAAGACGGAAATAAGCGATAGCATCTTTAATCTCCTTGCGCTGATAGAAACTCATACCACCATAGATTCTATATGGGATACCTAAATGCCGTAACTCATCCTCTATCACACGTGATTGTGCATTGGTGCGATAAAGAATTGCAATCGACTCATAATCATAGCCTTCACGATGGAGAAGTTTCACTTGCTGCGCTACTGCTTTACCCTCATCACGATCCGACATATAGGTACTCAATTGCAAACGATCTCCTAATGCGAGTTCTGAATAAACAGCTTTCGGAATCTGACCACGATTATGACGTATCAACGAATTGGCTGCATTAACGATAGTCTGAGTAGAACGATAGTTTCGCTCTAATTTAAAAAGTTGTGCGTTATCGTAACCCTTTTGGAATGTCAATATATTCTCTATATTCGCACCACGGAACGAATAAATAGATTGTGCATCATCTCCCACCACACAAATATGGTTATCTGGCTCTGCTAATCGCTTAACAATCAAATATTGAGAATAATTGGTATCTTGGTACTCATCCACCAAGATATATCTAAAATACTCTTGATACTTGTGCAAAACCTCCACATGATTCTTGAAGAGCGTATTGGTCATGAAAAGCAAATCATCAAAGTCCATGGCGTTGCATGCTTTCAATCGACGATTATATTCGACATAAATACGCGATACCTCTGGAATACGTGCAAAGCGATCTTGCATGGTATAATCGCGATTTGAACTATACGAAGTTGGAGAAAGTAACTGATTCTTTGCCAATGAAATACGCGAAAGTATAACATTAGGTTTATATACTTTCTCATCCAACTGCATATCCTTGACAATATGCTTAATCACTGATTTAGAGTCGGTTGTATCATAAATAGTGAAATCGCGAGTATAACCTATAAGCTCTGCTTCTTGGCGCAAGATTCGCGTACAAATAGAGTGAAAAGTACCCATCCAAAGATATCTTGCTACTTGCTCTCCTACCAAGTTAGCAATACGGCTTTTCATCTCTCTTGCGGCCTTATTGGTAAAGGTCAATGCCAAAATATTGCCCGCATGTACACCATGCTCAAGCAAATATGCAATCTTGTAGGTTAGTACACGTGTTTTGCCCGAACCTGCACCTGCTATCACCAGTTGAGGTCCTTCGTTATACTCCACAGCTTTGCGCTGCGCTTCATTTAGCTCGTCTAAATAACTCATTATATTGTATCAGGTGTAAGTTATTATTCTACTTCTAATACCAGCCCTTTTAGGTACTCACCCTCTGGATGATATATATTGATTGGGTGATCAGCAGGCTGGTGCAGTTGATGTAGTATGCGCACACGCCTACCTACTTGCGCCGCAGCGGAGAAAACTGCCAAACGGAACATATCCTTGTCTATCGCTTGCGAACAAGAGAATGTAAA
The DNA here is from genome assembly GCA_017503075.1 of Paludibacteraceae bacterium. Taxonomy (GTDB): domain Bacteria; phylum Bacteroidota; class Bacteroidia; order Bacteroidales; family Paludibacteraceae; genus Colicola. Next base: position 59,563 of record JAFVTU010000009.1, read on the forward strand.
TAATATTCCACCTGGACGAATACTCTGTATGCCCTTCGCATTCAAGCGCTGATACCCACGCAAAGCATTCTTTACTGCATCGCGATGTTTGGCAAAAGCAGGAGGATCCAGCACGATGAGGTCATACTTGTTTTCGTTCTTTGCCAAAAACTCAAATGCCTCTTCCGCAAAGGCTTCATGTGGTACGTTTTCTCCGAAATTGTGTGCCACATTACTGCGAACAAGGTCGATGGCTTTCTGACTGACATCCACCGAATGGACTAGTTTTGCGCCACCGCGCAAAGCATACACCGAGAAACCACCCGTGTAGCAAAACATATTCAGCACCTCTTTACCTTTCGCGTAATGCTCCAATAGCGAACGATTGTCGCGTTGATCGATAAAGAACCCTGTCTTTTGTCCACGAAGCCAATCGATTCGGAAATCCAAACCATTCTCTTTTGCCCAAAAATCTCCGCTGAAATCGGCTTTTTCTTCACCAATTAAGTACCCTACTCTCTCTCCTTGAATAGGTGCTTTATGGGGCAATGTATCGTCAGATTTATAATACACTTTATCCACCTGAGCAACCGCACTGATAATTGCTTCAGCTATCTCCTCGCGATGACAATGCATACCAATAGAATGGGCTTGAATGACCGCTGTATCCGCATAAACATCTACAATCAGTCCTGGCAAAAAATCCCCCTCACCATGAACCAAACGATAGGAGTTATTATCATCTCGCACCAGTCCCAATCGCTTACGCATGGCATATGCCTCTGCTATACGATCTCGCCAAAAGTTAGTAGGTAGTTCACTCACACCAAACGCCAACATCCTTACGGCTATTGAGCCTATTTGATAGTGCCCTACACCCAGTACTTTTCCGTCTGCAGATACTACTTGTACAATTTCTCCCTCTTGTGGCTCAGCGTGAGGATAATCAACATCAAGTTGAATACTACGAATCGCGCCAGAAAACACCCATGGGTGAAAACGCAAGAGAGATTCTTCCTTATGTGGTTTGAGACGAATAGTTATCATGATAGCATTCTTTTTCAGCGCAAAGGTACAACAAAAAATGTATATGTGCAAGAAAAAGAAATTTTTTTATTGCCATAGGCTACATTTTTTACTATAGCTTCGAGGATTAAGGTGCCCTCGAAGGTACAACTTTTTTGTGGGATATGCAAATGTTTTAATTAGTTTATTTTCAATACAATAGGCAAATGATCAGAATAACCATCATGATATTGATAACCTACATAAGTCCGTTTAGGCTGATAATCAAGGTATTTATTATCTTCTTCCAACAACCATTGAGGTGAGAATATATTCACTTCTGATTTTTTGTGAATATGAGAAGAAACATAAAATTGATCCAAACACGACCAAATACCGTGATACTTGTGCGTGCCTTTCCCTTCTTTTGCTAAAGCTTTCATTAAATTACTCATTCCCTGTAAATCATCTTTAGCTTCGCTATTCATATCTCCCATAACCACAATGGTGGCTCCTGGTTGATAGGAATAGATACTATCTATCTGTTGCTGAATGACTTGTTTTGCCGCTAGGCGTTTCCAGTTGGTCGTTGTACTACCCCCAAATTGTGAAGGCAAGTGACACACCATGGTATGAATAGTATCTTGCTTATCTAGCAAGCAACACGCATATAATATATCGCGCGTTCTATCCCCGTTCAAATCCACCTTTAATGGTTTGCTATTCAGCACGTTAACCTTTGTGCTATCATATAGTAATGCCACATCCACACCGCGTTCATCATCACTCTCATAATGCACATATTTATAGTGAAAACGCTTCAAACGATAACACAAGTCCATTAAACAATATTCATTCTCCACTTCGCATAATCCCACCAACGCTGCACTCTCCCAGCCAGAGATATTCACTACAACTTGAGCTATACGATCCAACTTTTTGTAATAGCGATAATAAGTCCAATGGTGCATACCATCGGGCAAAAAAGAGTAATCATCTTTCAGTGTATCATGCTGACAATCAAACAAATTCTCTACATTATAGAAGACTATAGTCTGCGGCTCTTGAGCCAAAAGAAGACCAATCGTTCCCCAACAACAAAAAAATAATGCTTTCAACCGACGATTCATATTAGGTCTAACTAAGCATCATTATTGCCTTTTTCAGTGCAGCCACAAACGCATCAATATCCTCTTTCGTATTATACATCGCCACCGATGTACGCACTGTACCTGGCACGCCTAAATAATCAATCAATGGCTCAGCGCAATGATGACCAGTTCGAACTGCAACACCTTGTCTATCAAGCAACACCCCCACATCAAACGGATGAACTAACGCCCCATCTTCACGATAAACATTGAACGAAACAGCGCCAGCCTTGGGAAGCCCCGCAGCATATACTCGCACATTGGGCAATAGTATTAACTGTGCTTCAAGATACTTCGCCAACTCTTCCTCGTATTCAGCAATCTTCTCTAAACCAATCTCTTGTACATAATCTATCGCCTTGCTAAACGCATAACTTCCCACATAATTCGGTGTCCCTGCCTCGAACTTATAGGGCAACACATTGTATGTCGTTTTCTCAAAACTCACATGCTCTATCATCTCTCCCCCACCCTCTACTGGAGGCAACTTATCCAGCCACTCTTTCTTTCCGTACAGCACACCTAATCCTGTCGGACCGTACATCTTATGTGCACTCATCACCAAGAAATCGCAGTCCAATTGCTGCACATCTACTGCCAAATGAGGCACCGACTGCGGACCGTCCACACACACTGCCACACCCTTCTCATGCGCCAATCTCACAATCTCTTCTATCGGATTCACTATGCCCAACACATTGCTCACATGTGCCACAGACACCAATCGTGTCCTTTCGCTCAACAACCCCTTAAATGCCTCTACATCAAGCGATAAGTCCTCTCGCAGAGGAATAACCTTCAGCACAGCGTTCTTTCTCTCACACAGCATTTGCCAGGGCACAATATTCGAATGGTGCTCCAGTTGACTAACGATAATCTCATCCCCTTCTCCCACCATCGCATCGCCAAAACTGCGTGCCAGCATATTGATACTATCCGTCGTACCCTTAGTGAAAATTATCTCTTCTTCCGACTGCGCATGAATCAATCCCGCCACTTTCTTGCGCGCCTCTTCATGTTTCTCTGTCGCTACTTGACTCAGATGATGCACTCCACGGTGCACATTCGCATTCCATTTGCTATACGCCTCGGCTATCGCATCTATCACCACTTGTGGCTTTTGCGTAGTCGCAGCATTATCTAGATACACCAACTTTCGGCCGTGCACTTGCTCATTCAATATAGAAAAATCTTCTCGTCTCATGGTTTATAAAAACTCTGCTCTAATATCTTTTGCGCATCGCCATCACTCATCAACTCTTGTATTGTAACATGCTCATTATTACGCATATAACTATCCACAATTCGCCAGCCAACCCACAATCCTAATCGTCCTGGAGACTCTTGTGATATTTCCGAAGTAAATGGACCATCATTCATATATGAGTTCAGCAACATACTTTCCGTCTTAAACAAATCTCTTTTCGACATAATGCGATTCCAAATAGCTCGTTCATAGCGTTCACACCATTGCCATTGTTCCTTCGTATATCCTATCACCTCCCACTCTGGCTCATCTGGTAACAACTCACTGAGCAAAAACATTTGCTTCCCACGGAAAATCATTTGCTCCAATAATCTATTATACTTGCTGTTATATGATATATTATACGCAAGATACAGATTCAGCAAATCACCTGCCACACACTCCTTGCGCATAGTGTGTTTCTGGTAGTTATATACCAATTGGTTATAGTATGGATAATCACTTCCTAAATACATATCCACACCCACACCCATTAGATTCTCGTTATATACCACAGAAGAATTAAATCCTGATACAAACAAATACACCGTCATCGGAATTTCCCAATCAGGGAAAAGATAATGCAGACGCGAAAAGCCCATATTCAACGCCTCTTGCAGACTATCCACATTCGCAAACTTCTCTTGCGCCAACGCGTTAGTCTGCGCAAAGCCCATCACAGTATCGGTCAAAAACTGTGCATACATCTCGCACAAATAAGCAGTATCCTCTGTGGGTATTCGCAATATCCCCTCCACAAACATCGGCATAAACTCTTCATAATCTGCATACAACTGCTGAATATCCACCTCCACACTATCTGGTCTTACAGCCAACTGCGCGCTATCAAACCGCACAATCTCCACCTCTAGTGGCTCAATATCTTTGGGGATATATTGATACTTATTCCCACATCCACACAGCACCACTGTAGCCAATAGCCAATAGCCTATTCGCCTTATCGCCTTATCGCCTAATCGCCTAAATCTTTCCATCTTTCATTTCAATCACTCGATCGCTAATATCTGCCAATTCCTTATCGTGTGTCACGATAATTATCGTTTGTCCATACTGCTCTCTCATCTGCAATAGCAGCTTGTGCAACTCCTTTTTGTTGCTCTCATCCAGACTACCACTTGGCTCATCCGCCAATATCACATCGGGCGACATCATCATCGCTCTCGCTGCAGCAACCCTTTGCTTCTCGCCACCAGACAACTCATTAGGCTTATGCGTAAGTCGCTCTGCCATACCCAGTTCCGTCAGCAATTGTACCGCACGTTGCTCAGCCTCTTTCTCGCTCATACGAGCTATCATTGCAGGCATCATCACGTTCTCCAGCGCATTAAACTCTGGCAACAACTGATGAAACTGAAAGATAAATCCTATATGCCTATTGCGGAAATCCGCCAACTCTTTCTCCTTCAACGCAAATACATCCACCCCATCAATCACCACATTACCTGCGTCGGGCTTATCCAGCGTACCAATAATCTGTAGTAGAGTAGTCTTTCCTGCCCCACTCTTGCCAATAATACTCACAATCTCACCCTTCTCTACTCTCAAATCCACACCCTTTAGCACTTCCAAACTGCCAAAAGATTTATGTAAGTCGTTAACTTGTATCATTTCTTAATTCCTAATTCAAAATTCTCAGTTCCCTTTCCCCATTCTCCATCACTTCGATTTTCACCCAAACCGTATCTTCTGGCAGCAGTGGTTCAATCATCTCCGCCCACTCAATAAAGCAATAGTTCCCCGAATACAGATACTCCTCCGTACCCATATCCATCGCCTCTCTCAAGTCCTTAATTCGGTAACAATCAAAGTGATATATCTCGCCTTTAAACTTTAAACCTTCAACTTTCAACTCATCAGGGTGGCGATTAGCGGTGATTTCATACACATTCACTATCGCAAACGTCGGACTATTCACCACATCTTCTGTCCCCATCGCTTCGCATAGGCACTTGATAAAGGTCGTCTTGCCTGCCCCCATCTTCCCGTCAAAAGCAAACACGCGTGCTTCGCTGCACTTGTCCAAAATATCCGTCGCAGCCACTTCCTCTCCTTGCTCATTCAGCAAGTAAATTCCTTTCTCCTCATCCTTTTTTATCGTGTATTTCAAATTGTTTGCCATCAATAATAATTTTGGTTAATTTTGTATAATATTCTATAATTTTGGCAGTGCAAAAATAATCCATTTTTTTTGTTTTTGGTTGCAAGCGACGCGTCGCTCATCCAACCAAAACAAAAAATTCACCTTGAATTGACAATAATTGACATCAAAATTGACATTAATTGTCTTTAACAAAATAATTTCGCTGCAAAGTTACTATTTTTTTTTCAATTACACAACTATTTCCGCTGCATATAGCTCATATTCCTCATTGAATATCTTTATCATTCTCTGATACGCAAATCCTAACTTCTGATACAACTTCTTCGCCGTGTTCATGGGCTCTACTGCCAACGTCACCACGCCTATTCCCTGTTCTCTCGCCATTGCCTTTGCTTTTTCTATCAAAGCCGTTCCCACGCCTTGATTCCTATAGGGTAGGGACACCGACAAACTGTCAATATAGAACTCTCCTGCCTTTGCTTCATCTTCCATATCATCCCACCCTTTTCCAAAAGCCACATCAAACAGCTCTTTTAACTGCGAATACATGTTATTCCGTTGTGTATTATAATATTCGCCATTTACAGCAATCATCATTCCTGCCTTCTCTCCATCCACTTCGGCTATCCAAGTGTTCCTGTAACTATAGTGCGTATCTTCTTGCGCACACACATCCTTCAGTGTCCTAATCCACTGATTATAAAGCCCTTCATCTTCCAACAAAAACGCATGGTATATCCCCTCCGCGATATACGCCACATCTTCAACCGTCGCTTTTCTTATCCTAATCATATCAAAGTATCTCTTTATGTTATATTCTACGCACAAAATTACTACTTTTTCTTCATATATGCAAATACAATCAATTTTCTTCCCTATTTCTTCCCATTCTTTTTCCCATTTCTTTCCTATCCCTCTCCGCTACTCTCCCGCTATTAACTACGTTACATATACGATAGATACACGATAGATATACGTTAGATATACGATAGATTATACTATTTATACCGTAGGTATAGCGTATAGATAACGCTTTACTACCTCTTTGTCCATTAGCCCCCAATCATATTGGGGCACTTGCCTATCCGCCACCAGTTTTGCTTTTGTCAGTGGTCTGGCAAATCGCCCCTCCTTTACACTTTACACCTAAAAAATCGCCCTCCAAGGCGATTTTTCTTGCTCAATCCAAAATATTTCACTACCTTTGCAACCGCAAACCCTAATTAGGGTGCGCAGACATAGTAAAAAAGCGTTTATTAGCGCTTGTTTTGGCTGTTAGAAAACTGGAAACTTTCACGCAACCCAAAGCAAGAGGCAGTAAACGCCCTTTGGGATATGTATATCCCGCCCGCAGAGCGTCCATACGTGGACTGCTCTGTTTGGTGGCATTTCATATTCGGCGTGGGCGTTACTTGCTTATTCTTGTTGCAAGGTTTTTCCAGTACCTCTAACAGGAGAATAAGCAAAAAGAGGTTCCACGCTTTTCTTTTATACTAACGGGTAGTTTGGAGCCAACTTCCCACAAATGTTTATTAACATGGAAAAAAAAATTAAATTCGCCATTATGTGTGTAGCAATAATGTGCGTTGGATGTGAGCAAAACATCCCTGATGATCCAAATTCTAATAAAAAAGGTGAAAACTCCACATCTGGAGTGACCCAACCAACAGAAAACAATCATGCTTACGTTGATTTGGGTTTGAGTGTTAAATGGGCAACCTGTAATGTAGGGGCTAGTGAACCAGAAGAATATGGAAATTATTATGCATGGGGGGAAATTACTCCAAAATCTACATATTCTTGGGATAATTATAAATGGAGCGAATATGACTATTGGGATGGTATTAGAGACGTGATATTTACAAAGTATGATAATGAACTTGACTACAAGTATTTTCTTGATAAAGAAGATGATGTAGCATCTGTAAATTGGGGTGGAAAATGGCGTATGCCAACACGAAAAGAGCAACAAGAATTAATTAATAAATGTTCGTGGACTTGGAAAACTAAAAATGATATTAACGGTTTCGAAGTTAAGGGTCCTAATGGAAATACCATTTTTTTACCTGCTGCTGGATCTATGCAAGATCAATTAAACAAAGCGGGTATGGCTGGCAGATATAGTTCAAAAGAACTAGATCCTCAAGGTCCTTCAAATACTAGCTTTAGTTTGGAATTCAATATGGCAGAAGTGGATTACTATTACCAATTTCGCTATGAAGGATATACAGTTCGTCCGGTATTTAATTAGAGGTGTAAAATACTCTATAATTTAACCACTCTTGCGCTACCTTAAGGAAAATAAAAGATAGTTAAATAAGCATTCCTTTCGGCAAACGAAAACTTTTTTCAAAAGAACTCACGCGGGAATCCTAACAAACACAGGACTTCCCGCGTGTTATATATATAATCTTTGCCCCTTTCTATCAAATCCTATTCGAGCACTTCTTACCTTCCCGCCACCTGTCTAGTGCTCGGCGGGGTCCCCGATAACGCTTAGCGTTATGGGGTGCACTTGCGGTAGTTCGCCGAGTATTCTATGCCCTATGAAAACATAAACAACAAAAATAGAGGTTCAACACCCCTATTTTTATCGCATCTTGTTCCACGCCCAACAAAAATATTCAATTCTCAGGGAGTTATTTTGCCATTAAAATACTCGTAAAGCTTTGTGCCTGAGCGAGTTCCGAGCAAATCAATCCACTCTTCTAATTTCGCACTTCTAGCACGCGCCACAGAACCAAAACGTTGCAGTATCTTTTGCTTAGTAACTGCGCCAACTCCTTGAATATCATCGAGTTCGCTCTTTGTCTGTGCCTTACTGCGCTTCTTTTTGTGGTAACTAATGGCAAATCGATGCACCTCATCTTGTATCTCTACCATTAGTCGGAAGATTTCATCCGTCACCTTCATACCAAACTCCTGAACAGGGTCGCCATAGAGTAGGGTATTTGTCCTATGCTTGTTGTCCTTCTTCAGTCCCGCAATTGGAATTTGCAAACCCAATTCGCCTTCCACCACTTCACGAATAGCACTCATCTGCCCCAGACCACCATCGGCAATAATCAAGTCGGGTAGGGGACTGCCTTCCTCCATCAATCGGCTATATCTTCTTCTCACCACCTCCCTCATACTCGCGTAGTCATCGGGACCTTCCACCGTCTTTATCTCAAATTTCTTATACTCGCTCTTGCACGCGCGTCCTTTCTTAAAAACTACGCAACCTGCCACTGCATTGCTACCCTGCGTATTGGAGTTATCAAAACTATCTATCCACATCGGCATTGTAGGCAAGCCCAACAACTTCTGCAAACCACCCAAGATACGTACCGCGCGTTGGTCTGGATTCAGCTTATCATCTTGTTTAATGCGGTCTTTCTTATACTGCTGCACATTCTGCATCGCCAAATCCAAGAGCTTCTTTTTATCGCCTCCAAGAGCGATATTCACATGCAGATTTTCATCAATTATTTCCGGAATAAACGGAACAATCACCTCTTTTGTTGTACTCCCCAACTGCTCCCTCAATTCGTATATACCCATCGCCAAGACCTCCTCTCGGCTCTCATCCAACTGCTTCTTATATTCAATAGTCTGCCCCTGTACAATACTTCCTCTATGCACATGCAGCATGCTGATATATACATTCTGCCCCATTTCATCGTAACCAAACACATCCACATCGCCCGCATGCGAGTTCGTGATAATAGTTTTACTGGTAAATTGTTCGATGAAATCGAGCTTTTCTTTCAGTCTGCCTGCCTCCTCATACCGCATTTCTGCTGCTGCTTGCAACATCTCTGCCTCTATCTGCTTGCTAATCTCTTGTGCATCGCCTCGAATAATCTTCCGCGCAGCATCAATATACTCCATATACTGCTCATGGCTCACTTTTGCTTCGCATATGCCGCAGCAATTACCCAAATGATACTTCAAGCATACGCGATATTTCCCCATTTCAACGGCACTTTTGCTCATCTGCATGCCACAAGTGCGAATAGGGTAGAGCTTATGAATGAGCTCCAACACCAAGTCCAGTGTATAGCCAAAACTATATGGTCCAAAATACTCACCTACACCTTTGATTATCTTCCGCGTCTTGAATATTCTGGGATATTCTTCCCGCGTAATACAGATACTTGGATAACTCTTTCCGTCCTTGAGCAGGATATTATAGTGGGGTTGATACTGCTTAATGAGATTATTTTCCAGTAAAAAAGCATCCTGCTCGCTATTCACCACCACATATTTGATGTCCGCAATACTCTGAACCAGCAGTTTAGTCTTGTAGCGATCCTGCTCTTTATGAAAATAACTACTTACCCTGCGCTTCAGGTTCTTTGCTTTACCCACATAAATCACTTCCCCTGCTTCATTGAAGTATTGGTACACCCCTGGCTCTTCAGGTATGCGCTGAAGCAACTCTTGTATATGTGGATTTTTAGACATTTATTCCGATAAAATCGGAGCAAATTACAAATCAGTTACATTGATTTCGGTGTTACTAATTTGTCTTTGCTCCTTATTCTTGATTCCTTACTCAAGGTTTAGCAACTCAGCAAGCTGCTAACCTCTACATCGTCACCAAACACTTTTCTGCCATTCAAGAACTCCAACTCAATAATAAAGTTGATATACACTTTCTTTACATTGAATTTCTTTACCAGTTCCAACGCAGCAGCCATTGAGCCACCAGTAGCCAACAAGTCGTCATGCAGCAGCACCACATCATCTTCATTCAGCGCATCTGCGTGAATCTGAATAGTATCTACGCCATATTCCTTTGCATAACTCACTTCTATTGTTTCTGCTGGTAATTTACCAGGTTTGCGGATAGGTACAAATCCTGCACCTAATTCCATAGCTACCGCAGGTGCCAAAATAAAGCCGCGCGACTCAATACCCACCACTTTTGTAATACCGTATGCACGATACAAGTTGGCAATCTCATCTTTCATCCATTTCAAATACTCTGGATTACTCAACACAGTAGTAATGTCCTTAAATACAATTCCCTCTACAGGAAAATCCTTCACATCGCGAATATGCGCGATAATTTCTTCTTGCTTCATATCTTAATTATTTTTATTATTACAAATATAGATAACGTTCCACGTGGAACAACCCCATGCCTTTAAGCTATAAACTTTAATCTTTACACCTAATTATCTCCCCATCAGTACTAATAATACGCTAATATCATTAGGGCTTACACCGGGTATTCTGCTTGCTTCACCAATAGTGCCTGGCTTAATGCGACTGAGCTTCTGGCGTGCTTCGGTGCTCAGTGACTGTACGCTATTATAGTCAAAATCTTTGGGCAAGTGGATATTATTCAGGCGTTGCAACTTATCTGCTGCCAGTCGTTCGCGCTCAATATACCCTTTGTACTTGATATTAATCTCTGCACTCTCTACAATCTCCTCGCTTCTGCTGCCCAGTTGCTCAATCTTCTCTTTTAGTTCAGCAACCACTTCTGCCAAGCCCATAATAGTGATATTTGGACGCGCTACAATATCAATCAACTTACTCGTTTGTTGCAAATCGCCATAGCCCATTGCATTCAAATACGCATTTATATCTTTACCCTTTACGGAGGTATTGCGTAGCATTTCCGTCAATGCTTGCTCGCCAGCTTGCTTACTCCTTAGCAAAGACAAACGATAGTCGTCTGCCAAGCCCAACGCATAACTGCGCTCCGTCAATCGAGCATCTGCATTATCTTGGCGTAGCAAGATACGGTACTCTGCCCGTGAAGTAAACATACGGTATGGTTCATCCACACCTTTATTCACCAAATCATCAATCAGCACACCAATATAACTCTCATCTCTTGCCAAAGTGAATGGTGCACCACCCGTGATATTCTGATGTGCATTCACACCAGCCACTAATCCCTGACCTGCTGCCTCCTCGTAGCCCGTAGTACCATTGATTTGTCCTGCAAAGAAGAGATTCTTAATCATCTTTGTCTCCAATGTATGCAGCAACTGTGTTGGATCAAAAAAGTCATATTCAATTGCATATCCAGGGCGATACAATACCGCATTCTCCAATCCTTTCACCGTGCGCAATGCTTGCCATTGTGTCTGCCAGGGTAGGGAAGAGGAGAACCCATTTACATAGTATTCATTCGAATCTACACCCTCTGGCTCCAAGAACAACTGGTGCGCATCTTTCTCTGCAAAAGTAACAATCTTTGTCTCTATACTTGGACAATATCTCGGACCAATACTCTGTATCTGACCGTTATACAACGGTGAGTCTTCCAATCCGCCACGCAGTACATCGTGCGTTTGTGTGTTGGTGTAAGTAATCCAGCAGCTCATCTGCTTTAGCTGGCGTTGTACAGTATCCAAATACGAGAACTGATGGCTGTCGTTATCGCCCAACTGCTCAGTCATCTGCGAGAAATCAATACTCCTCTTATCTATACGCGCGGGCGTACCCGTCTTCATTCTATCGGTCGCAAAACCCAACTGGCGCAATTGCTCCGTGATACCAAAACTACTTGGCTCCGATATTCTTCCTCCTTCAATCTGTGTTCGCCCAAAGTGCAATAGACCATTTAAGAAAGTGCCATTGGTCAATATCACCGCCTTTGCCTGCATCTCTATACCGAGCAAGGTCTTTACTCCCTTTACTTCGCCGTCTTTTATCACCAATTTCACCACCGTATCTTGCCAGATATCCAGATTTGGTGTATCCGTCAGGATATTCACCCATTCCTCAATAAAGCGTTTTCTATCGCTTTGACTGCGCGGACTCCACATAGCAGGACCTTTGCTGCGATTGAGCATACGAAACTGAATAGCACTCCTGTCCGTCACAATACCCATTTGTCCACCCATCGCATCTATCTCTCTGACTATCTGACCTTTAGCTATTCCACCAACAGCAGGATTACAACTCATCTGACCAATCTTATTCATATCCATCGTGATGAGCAATGTCTTGCTACCCATACGAGCCGCAGCACTGGCTGCCTCGCATCCTGCATGTCCTGCACCTACTACAATAATATCGTACTTAAATTCCATATAATCAATCACTTATCTACCAATTACTCGATGCCTGTGTTTCCATCTGCCTTGTCCATTGTAGCTATTTTTGCCTATCGTTCGTTGTGGAGGCAAAAAGGCATCCTCCAAGTGTGTTACCTCCTTCACCTCATGCGTGGTAGCATCCATCGTAATGCCTATAATATCAAAACGGGGTGTCAACTCTATCTTGTGAAACTTGATATATGCATTGGCTGCAGCAGCCATTCTTCTTCTCTTCAAATCGTCCACATACTCCTCTGGTCTTTTTCCACCAAAAGAGGTAGTGCGCGTCTTTACTTCCACAAAAGCAATCTCCTTCTTGCTTACAGCAATCACGTCCATCTCCAAGTGCCCGAACTTCCAGTTCATATCCACCACACGAAAACCTTTCTCCCGCATAATCTTGGCCGCCAACTCCTCGCCCTTTTGTCCTATGATATTATGCTCTGCCATTATCCTTGCATCTTATTCACGCGCGCAGCATCCAGTCGCAGCATAATCGCCAACAATATCGTAAATCCCCACAGCGAAGAACCACCATAACTAAAAAATGGCAACGGAATACCAATCACAGGGAGCAATCCCAGCACCATACCAATATTGATTGTCACGTGGAACAACAATATGCTCGCCACGCTATACGCATATATCCTACTAAATGTATCTCGTTGACGTTCAGCAATATATATAATCCTCAGTATCAATGCCAAATATAGCAATAATAGTCCAGCAGACCCCACAAATCCCCATTCTTCGCCTACTGTACAGAAGATAAAGTCGGTATCTTGTTCAGGTACGAACTTCAGTTTTGTTTGCGTGCCTTGCAGAAAACCTTTTCCTGTCGCCTGCCCCGAACCAATAGCAATCAATGACTGATTCACATTATATCCCGCGCCATGAGGATCATCTTTCATGCCCAATAATACCTCAATGCGAATGCGTTGGTGAGGTTGCAGAATATTGTGGAAAGCATAGTCACAGCCTTGGCACAGCACCGCAGTAGTCATCACAAATGCCACGATCCAACCCATACTGCTTTTCCTATATTTCACCGCCTGTACCAGCAGATGAATAGCCGTAAATGCTAAACAAGCCAGAGCAATATAATTGAAATTAACCGATAGCCAAATATTGAGCAACAATCCTATTCCATAACAAACCACCACACCTATACCCACAATAACCAACGAACGAAAATCTCTCTCCTTAAACGCCAACAACCCCATCACAATCGCCTCTATCACTAGTGTACTTACCAAGATACCTACATTGCCCAAACCTATTGGCAATGCCGTCTCACCGAATAATATCACTAATATGAATAATACTACACACGCCAATCCACCCGAAAGCACATAGCCCGACATGCCTTGACGGTAGAAGACCAATAAGAATGAAGCAAACACCAATGCCGATCCCGTTTCTCGCTGAGCCACCATGATAATCAGCATTGGCACACCTATCAAGAGGAAAGGTACGATCAAATCGCGCAAATCACGTACTTTATAGCCATATTGGCTCATATATTTGGCTACAGCAATAGCCGTGAAACATTTGGCAAACTCTGCTGGCTGCAAACTAATCGGACCTATCGTCAGCCACGACAGCGAACCTTTGATATCACGCGCAAAAATAGGCGTGATTATCAACAACACTATCATTACTCCATAGAAGATATAACCCAAAATATCATACGCTTTTTCTTCTATCATCAGTATGATTCCACCTATCACAACAGCCGTAGCAAGCCATACCAACTGCTTACCTGCGCGGTTGGAGAAATCCCAAATACTCGTTTGATCGAACGAATAACTCGAACCATAGATATTCAGCCAACCGAACAGCGCAATCACGAGGAACAAAACGATTGTCCACCAGTCAATACCCGATATGATACTTCTGTTATTCATTCTTTATTAGTTATCAAATTCATTTTTACCATCTCATCATATAGCCATGTACGAGCTATTTTTCCTCTCAAATACTGCTCTATTACCAATGTGGCTATCGGACAAGCTGTTTTCGAACCAAAACCAGCATTCTCTACTGCTACAGCAATGGCTATCTTAGGATCATCTTGTGGCGCAAAACCAATGAATAACGCATGATCTTCTCCGTGAGGATTCTCAACCGTACCAGTTTTACCACAAATCTGCAACTCTGGAACATTATACCACCTACCTGTACCATTCGTCATCACTCTTGCCATTCCACGATGCACTACATCAAAGTGTTTTGCATCAATCGTAGTACGATGAATCATCGATTTCATCGAATCATTCTTATTCAAATGCGGAGTAATATAATACCCTTTGTTAGCAATAGCTGCAGTTTGATTAGCCAATTGCAAGGGTGTTACCAATATTTCACCTTGCCCAATCGACAATGAACGAATTGTCAGTGCCTTCCAACCAGTTTTCCCATAAATCCTATCATACAACCCTATTGATGGAATTGCTCCACTGGCTTGCTCAGGGATATCTGTATCATCAAATCGACTACCCAATCCAAAACTCATCACATGGTCTCGCCATTCTTGATAACACTCCTTAAAACCTTCATTTTCACCTGAATATCCTTCCCTCTGCAACAAGTCTTTATACATTGCCCAAAAATATGGATTACAACTCTGCTCTATTCCCTCTTCCAAATCCACATGTAATCCATGACTATGCGTGCAACGAATAGGCCTAGACCCACTTCCATTACAGACATATTGAGTTTTCTCATTGATTACTTTCTCTTGCAAACCTATCAATGCTTGCAAAACCTTAAATGTTGATCCAGGAGAATATTGCGCTTGAGTTGCCCTATTCATCAAAGGCTTCAAGGTATCACTCAATAGTGCTTGATAATTAGCAGAACGATCTTGTCCAACCAAAGAACTTGGATCCCAACTAGGCGAACTAACCAACGCCAAAACCTCACCCGTTTTAGGTTCTATCGCCACTATGCTGCCCACTTTGCCTTGCATCAATTGCTCTGCCAAGAGTTGCGTTTGTATATCCAAACCTAAATACAAATTTTCACCCGTTACTGCCGATTTGTCCAACTCTCCATTTTTGTATGGACCTTGTACACGCCCACGTGAATCACGCATCAGTACCTTTAATCCCTTCTCACCTCGCAACGATTTCTCATAGGTTCGCTCGATTCCATCGCGACCAGAGTAATCACCCAAAGCATAATATTTATCCCTATTCAAATCTCGCTGATTTACCTCTCCTACATTTCCAAGCACATGCGAAGCTATCGGATATATATAATCGCGCAATGTCCTATACCGTATATATACACCATCGTACTTATACAATTCTTGTTGCAATGCTGCTACATCTTCCTGTCGCAATTGACCCATAAAAACCTGAGGTGAAAAGCGAGAATATCCACGATTTTTACGCGGATTGGCAATTTGTCGCATTCGATCATTAAATTCTTCAGGAGTAATTCGTAGTTTTTCGCAAAAACCAACTGTATCAAACACAGTGCTTTGCATTTCATGGACCGTCACTGTCACCTCATAGATAGGTTGATTTGCTACTATCAAATCACCATTTCTATCATATATCAAGCCACGAGATGGATAGACCGTTTGCCTAAGTTGCGCATTCGTTTCTGCTTTTCCTTGAGTCGACTGATCTATCACTTGCAAGACAAATAATCGAATAATATATGTCAGCACTACCAAAACAGCAATGCCAGCTATCACATATCGTCGACTATAATTCTTGTCATTTATCATCGGTTAAAAATATCATAAGTCACGATAATCGCTATTGTCAGTACACTGCTTATCACTGTTTCAATAAGCACCATCCACCAATTATGCCAACTCCATGCCTCCAATGCAAACACCAAGAAATGATGAACACATGTCAATAGTGCAAGATATTTTATATACTCTATCCTACCTATACTATTGCTAGTAACTTCTCCCTTGATTCGTTCAATATCCTGGATTCCATTACTCAAAAAAATCGGACGTAAAAAACTAAATGCAATACATGCAGCCATATTTACACCCAACGAAGTACACCATATATCAAAAAATAATCCTAATACTGCACCTACTACCATTTCAGCCCAACGAGGAATATGAACGGGTAAGTTCATTAATATCAGCACATATACCATCGGGTATCCCCAACCTGCAATCTGCAAATGATTAAATAATAGTACTTGCAGCACTATTACAATAAAAGCTTGTAATATCTGTTTATTCCAACCCATCGTTTTTACCGATTTCATCGGTCATTTTAGCGTTTTTATTACCCAATACTTGCACATATTTTAGCGATTTATAATCGGTATTCAACTCCACTATAGTATGGTGATAATTGTCTCCCTTACCCAACTCAGTTTCTGTTATCACACCTACCATTATCCCTTCTGGAAAAACATCCGTCAAACCACTTGTCACAACAGTATCACCCGCATGAACATCCACATGACGCGAAATCTCTATCATGTTCACATAACGATAATCACGACCATCCCAAGCAGTTCCACCTAATTGACCATTACTCTTCAGACGACTACTAATACTTATTTTCGTATGAATAATCGGTATCACTAATGCATATTTCTCACCCACAGCACTCACAATTCCCACCACACCATCAGCACCAATCACACCCATATCTATCGCTACTCCGTCACGCGAACCCTTATTAATTGTCAGATAATTATGTTGCTTATGCGTGCTCAAATCTATCACCTTTGCGGGGATATAATCCCAATCTAAATGGCTATACACATACTGGCTATCACGCTCTAATGCAACCTCATTATTATTTGCTAGCATCATCAACTCTGACTTCAATCGAGCATTTTCTTCAGCTAATATCGCATTTTCTGACCGCAAATAAAAATATTCCTCTATACTCGTCTTAAAACTATTTGTTCCTGCTGCAATACGATTTGCACTTGACAATACTGCGCTATGCTGATATTCATTGCAAGTACATATCAGTATAAACGCAACAACTTCCAATATCATAAATATTAGGAAGTTGCTAGAACGTAATAAAAACTGTATTAAGTTTCGCATTTAGACCTACTTTTAGGTGTTGCTTGAGTATATCTTTTTATCGAATCAAGAAACCAAAGTTGTTCACATTCTTTAGTGCAACACCCGTTCCACGAGCCACTGCATGCAAAGGATCTTCTGCTACATGGAATGGAATAGTAATCTTATCCGTCAAACGCTTACTCAATCCGTGCAACAGTGCGCCACCACCTGTCAAGTATATTCCACGCTTCACAATATCTGCATACAACTCTGGTGGAGTAGCCTCCAGCGCCTGAAGAACAGCATTCTCTATCTTCGCAATGCTCTTCTCCAAGCAGTGTGCTATCTCTTGATAACTTACTGGCACTTGCATTGGCAATGCTGTCACTTTGTTTGGACCAATCACCATATAATCCTCTGGAGCATCTTCCAACTCTGGCAACGCACTACCCACTTGCATCTTGATGCGCTCTGCGGTTGGCTCATCAATACGTAAGTTATGCATACGACCCATATACTCCACAATATCAGCATTCAGGTCATCACCAGCCACCTTAATGGACTTATTTGCCACGATTCCACCGAGAGAAATCACCGCAATCTCAGTCGTACCACCACCTATATCTACCACCATACAGCCCTCTGGACTCTCTACATCAATACCCATACCTATTGCTGCTGCCATTGGCTCATAAATCATATACACATCGCGACCGCCTGCGTGTTCCGAACTATCACGCACTGCACGAATCTCCACCTCTGTACTACCCGAAGGAATACACACTACCATACGGATATTTGGAGTAAACAACTTGTTTTGCTTAGGAATCATCTTAATCATTCCTCTAATCATCATCTCGCAGGCGTAGAAGTCGGCAATCACACCATCGCGCAAGGGGCGTACTGTACGAATCAGTGTGCCACCCTTACCAATCATCTGTTGTGCCTTACGACCTACTGCTACCATCTTGTTATCAGCCATACTAATAGCCACTACAGACGGCTCATCCACAACCACTTTGTTGTCACAAATGATGATTGTGTTCGCAGTTCCTAGGTCAATCGCAATCTCTTGTGTAAATGAAAATAGTCCCATTTTTGTTATCAATATATTAAAGGTTCATTATTTGCAGACCTATTACCCGAAGGTAACATAAAATTTCCTGCAAAGATACAACTTTTTTTTTATTTATGCAACTCTTTTTTTCATTTTATTCTAGATTTTTATTTTAAACTCATTTTTACAGAACTGCTACACTACATTTTTTACCATTCAATACAGTTTTTACTTATTTTTCTTGCAAATTTACAGTTTTTTTTGTACTTTTGCAGCGAATTATGTACCTATGCGAAATATGCGCCTGAAAAGTGACATAAATATCAAGAACCGCCGTGCCTCGTTTGATTATGAGATTTTAGATCGTTATACCGCTGGTATTCAGCTGTATGGCACGGAGATAAAGTCTATCCGCGAGAACAAAGCTTCGTTGGTGGATACATATTGTCAGTTCATAGGCAATGAGCTGTGGGTCAAGCAGATGCATATTGCTGAATATCGATTTGGCAGTTACACCAATCACGAAGTCAAGCGTGACCGTAAACTGCTGATGACCAAAAAGGAGTTGCGCAAACTAGAAAAACAGGTCAAAGATACGGGTAAAACCATTATCCCACTCCGCCTCTTCATCAACGAACGAGGTTTTGCGAAGATGGAGATAGCCCTCTGTCAAGGTAAACACACCTACGACAAGCGCCAAGCCCTCCGCGCAGCGGATGACAAAAGAGAAATGCAACGTGCAATGAAACTTTGAAACTAGCGCAATGCGCATGGAACCTTTCAACTTTATTTAACTTGATGTTACCATTAGACTTCATAGAAAATCTTCACGAACAGATGTCGCCTGAGGAAGTGCAACAGCTTTGCCAATCACTTGAATCAGAACCAGTTACATCTATTCGTTTGAACGACAAGTTGGACTATCTCACCTTTGATGCCGACACCGAAGAGGTACCTTGGCACGAAGATGGATACTACCTCAGCCGTCGTCCGCAGTTTACCCTTGATCCGCTTCTGCACGCAGGTTGCTACTATGTGCAAGAGGCCAGTAGTATGTTCGTTGGTGAGGTGCTTCAACAGTACCTCAAGCCAGATAGTATCGTCCTTGACCTCTGCGCTGCACCAGGTGGCAAGTCTACCCTTATCAGCCAGTTCCTTGGCAACGAGGGCTTGCTCGTTAGCAACGAGGTTGTGCGTCAGCGCGTGTTTATCCTTTCGGAGAACATCCAGAAATGGGGGAACGGCAACACTGTGGTGACCCACAACCCTGCGGCTGATTTTGGCAACAAACTGCCCGAGCTCTTCGATTGTATCCTCGTTGATGCCCCCTGTTCGGGCGAAGGTATGTTCCGCAAGGATGAGGGGGCGGTAGCCGAATGGAGCATGCGCAATGTACAGGAATGTGCTGAGCGCCAATGCGATATCCTCGATGATGTGTGGGATGCGCTCAAACCAGGTGGCATACTCATCTATTCCACATGCACCTTCAACCGCGAAGAAAACGAGAAGAATGCCCAATGGATTGCCGATGAATTGGGAGCCGAGATACTACCTATCAGCCACGACCCAGCATGGGGAATCACCGAGGGCAAACCTGGCTATCACTTCTATCCACACAAAACCAAAGGCGAAGGGTTCTATATCTGTGCTTTCCGCAAACGTGGTGTCGCTACAGGTACTTTCCGTATTCCTAAACAGAAGAACTCTGTTTCTGAAACCGTAGAGTTTAAGGATATTATGCAAAGTTGGCTTCAGCATCCCGACCAATGGACTATCCGCCAACAAGACCGCTTCGTAGTGGCTTATCCTGCCAAATATAAGCAACTTATTGAGTTTCTCAACTCGCAGTTCATCTGCATCAGCACAGGCTTTGGTATAGGTGAACTGCGTGGCAAAACCGTTGTACCTCAACATGCTCTGGCGATGCTCAAGGACGTTAATAAAAATGCTTTTAACAAGGTCGAACTCACTTTAGATCAAGCACTCTCTTACTTGCGCAGCGAAGCATTGACCCTGCCTAACGCTGCCGCAGGCGTAGTGATGGTGACCTATGAGAATGTCCCTCTCGGCTTTGTGAAGAATGTGGGTAACCATTGTAACAACCTCTATCCCAAAGAGTGGCGGATACGAAAATTATAAACTCATTTGGAATTATGAATAAGGAACAAAGAATAAAGATTAAACACTTTAGTCTGCCAAAGTCGAAAGTAATCCGTCTTTGCTCTTTGCTCTTGGTTCTTTGCTCTCTTCCTATAAATGCCCAACAGCAATGGTATTTCTCGGTGGACGAACGCTACCCTGCCGAGCGCTCCGAACTGAAAAACAACAGTCGTATTTTGGTGGTAAACAACGCCTTAACGCAACCTAAAGACTTTGGTCACACCACTATGATTGATGGCGAGAGCAAAGGTGGCGTAGAGGTGGATTTAAGTCGTAGCATACTCTATTCTCTCTTTTCTGCGACACAAAGTTTAGAAGCCAGTGGCGAGTTTGATGCTGTCGAACTCATGGATATTTCGCAAAACCCCTCTACCAATTACTATACACGCACCCCACTAAAGCATGCTGCTGCCGAGCAGCTATGCGCTGATTATCAAGTGGATGCGCTTTTAGTACTCAACCAATTGGTGCTGTATGATGTACTTGAGAGTTTCCCTACGGAAGAGGGATCCTATTTTGCTTACCTGCAAGCATACGCCCAATCGCATTGGACCATCCACTATGCAGGACAAACGCGCGAACGCTCCTTCACGCAGGCCGACACCTTGCTTTGGGAAAGCGATACGTATTATACTCGCGCTCAGACCCTTACCCAGCTACCAGACCGCCAAGAGGCATTGCTCTATCTCGCGCAAGAGTTGGGCAACAAAGTGGGTAGTAGTTTCGCACCTTCGTGGCAAACCACTCGCCGCTATATCTACGAACTCGATGAATTACAATCTGGATTAGATGCTTTTCGCTATCAACATTGGAATGAAGCCATCTCGCTATGGCAACATTGCGTAGGCGGAAACAATAAAAAAGCCGCAGCATGTGCCGCGGCTAATATCGCTATTGCTTACGAACTTTCGGGCGATTATGCTTCGGCTTGCGATTATGCCCAGCGTGCCATCCGCCTTTTCGGCGCTTGGAAGACGGCTTACGGTCGTCAGCAGCAAGCGAACATACGCTACTATCTGGCGCAGCTCCAAGCTCGGCAGGCAAGGGAACGCGGTCAATAATCTTCTGCAAAAATCGCTCAATCTTATAAAAAAATCGCTTATCTTCGGGGCTCACCAAGGTGATCGCCTCGCCTTTATTTTCTGCACGCGCTGTACGACCAATACGGTGCACATAGTCTTCCGCATCACGAGGCACATCATAGTTGATTACCAACGGAATATCATCCACATCTATTCCGCGTGAAACAATATCGGTGGCTACCAGCACATCCACTTTGCCGTTTCGGAAATCCAACATCACCTCATCGCGCTCTTTCTGCTCCAGGTCGGAGTGCATTGCGCGCGCATTTATATGGTTCGCGCGTAGCGCACGCGTAAGCTCCTTCACTTTCTGCTTCTTACCAACAAAGATAATGACTTTTTTGAGTTTCTCGCTGGTGTCGGGAGTCTGGAGTCCAAAGCCCAATAACCTCACAAGAAACGCAGTCTTCTGCGTTTCGTAAATATCTGCCGCCATCTGTCGAATGCTCTCTGGCGGACGAGAAATAGCAATCTGCACTTCCACAGGATGCTGCATAATGGCTTTCGCCATCTTGCGGATATTCGTTGGCATAGTCGCCGAGAACATAATCGTTTGGCGGTCTTTAGGCAACTTGTTCACGATAGTCATGATGTCGTCATAGAACCCCATGTCCAACATACGGTCGGCTTCATCGAGAATAAAGTATTTCACACCCGAGAAGTCAATGTCATAGATATTCATTTGGCTGAGCAATCGCCCTGGCGTAGCGATAACTATGTCTGCACCTTTCTGCAAACCAGTCACTTGCGTTCCCCATGCACCACTATCGTTTCCGCCGTAGATGGCTACTGAAGAGAATGGTACATAGAACCCAAATCCCTCCATCTGTTGGTCTATCTGCTGTGCCAACTCGCGCGTAGGTGCCATGATGATGGCATTGAGTTTGTTAGGGTCGTGGTTGTCGTATTGTAGGTTGGTGAGGAGGGGTAGGATATACGCTGCGGTCTTGCCTGTACCTGTCTGCGCACACGAAATCACATCGTGTCCGTCCAGTATCACAGGTATAGTCTGTTCTTGCACAGGCGTGCAAGTATCAAAGCGCATGTCCCACAGGGCATCCAACACCTCATCCGATAATGCTAACTCGTCAAAATACATGTCTTTTCGCTCAAGCGATTACTTCTCCCAACCGTCAAACACTTCAGGGCCATACACATTATCCTCATTGGCGTCGTGCAATGGTGCCCACAATTGAGCGAAGAATGGGTTCTTGCGTGCCACTTTATCCCATTGCCATGGACGAGCGTTCTTCTCTCCAGCATAAGGGTAAGGCATGCATTCTTCGCACCAGTGACCACCCAGCAATACCAAGCGTGGCATAGCGGTAAACTTATGCCCCTCTGCGCACTCCCACTCCAATGGAGTGTCCCAATCGCCTTGCACCATGTCTTTGGATAAGCACTTGCCTCCGCGGAAAGCCGCCGCTTTTTGCATATCCTCAATGGTAAACAATGCTTTGGGCTTTTGCTCATCGTAGCCGTGGTCAAGCAATACATACTCCTCGCTGTTGTGTGACACATCGGTATGCTTCCAATCAGGAATAGCTTTGTATGCCTCCAACGTGCCATAATATGCGCTGATGCGTTGGGTCTTGTTGTGCTTAATCCACCATTGCGTACCATGCTCCTTAGACATCGCCATGGCGTACATCGCCAGTTTCACGCAGCGTGGGAAAAGTTTGGCAATCTTAGTCTTAGCCGCAAACTTGATGCCCCAAGGCACACTGTCTGCCTTAGCCATCTGCTTGAAATACTCTTTCACTGGCACATTGGCTCGGAAGTGCAAGTAGTTCTCCAAGCGGTCGCCATCAATATACCACATGCCGTGGAAATTGCGGGTGGTGAACCAGTTGGCGTTAAAGATCTTCTCTGGGCGAGGGCAACCGATGGCATCCAAGAGGAGGCACTCAAACTCGTAGTTGCTGATGCGGTACTCTTGACCAGAGCCGATATTGTAGTAGTTTTTCCAGAACTCCTCTGGCACCTCATCGCGGCACACGCGCTCCAACAGCCGTCCGCTATCTTCCACTGTCGCCCATTCCAACACGCCACGAATAGGCACGTGGAACATGATAGGGTCGTAATTCTTCAAGATAGCAGGGTAGAGGATACCTGATTGGCGGAGTGCCACCCATTGCTTGATAGGCGAATTGGTAATGATGCGCTCTGCCTGCGCTTTGGTCAAACCGTAGTGGTCATACGCTGACACGCAGATAGGGTCGCCTGCGCGTCCCCAATGCAATGGCTCGCGGCGGTCACCCATCTGAGCTACACTACCGATATACACCACTTTAGGTTGCTTGTCCTCTGGTTGCGCCAACACCGCATCGCGAATATAAGTCGCAGCGGAGATATTGGTGCGGAGAGTTGCCTTAGGACGATAGTCTGCTTGTGGCGACACCATACCACCCACGTGCAACACAATATCGCTGCCTGTTACACCGCGGAGGATATCTTCGTATTTGGTCAGATCGCCCCAGATGACTTCCACTTTATCCATCAGTGGCGCAAGTAGTTCTTTGTTTTTAGCACTTGGACGAGCCAATATACGCAAGTGATAGTTCTCGGGATAACGCAGTATCTCTTGCATACCTGCGTAACCCATAGTGCCAGTAGCACCAGTAAGGAAGATTGTTTTTTTCATTGTTCTTTTCGGGTTTGTGGTGTCTTTACACACCTTTCGGGTACAAAGGTACAACAAAAAATGCACATTTGCAATAAAATTGCGCGAAAGTTTACTTTCAAGTGCGATTTTATTGTAAATGGGCTGCATTAAGCGACCGTAGCTTCGTATTATTGTTTCTTGCCTTTCTATGTCCATTACCCCGAATGTTATTCAGGTATCCTTTTCTTCCCGCCACCTGTCCAGTTCTCGGTGCTACTCCGCCGAGTAATCGTGCATTTCGCGGCTAACTCCGCGCACACAACCTCGGCAAAGTCGATCTATAGGGCGCAGCCCGAACTACCAACTACCTTATAATATATAGAAGCACACAAAATAAGCAGCAGAACTAGCGGCAAGTGCTAAAAATATTTTTATCAATATTCATCGCACTTCTGAAGCCCTAAACCACAAATCAGCTGCAACTTTATCTACTCTTGCAGCTACTTTTTGCAACATTATTATAGAGGCACAAATATTTGAAGCTAAAAGCCACTGATAGGGCACATTTAGGCAATAGATGTGCTACAGTGGTCGCGAAGTGGTCGCGTAGCCCGAAGTCAACTTGAGAGTGAGTTGATAGCCACAGATAGCCCATAGATCTCCTATAGATGTCTTTGCTTTGTTCTATGCTTGCGCTGTTTCCTCAGAGTGGGGACTCTTCGAGCGCTGCGCTCGGAGTGCGTTCCGTCGCACTCCTTCAGGTCCCGAAACCTGCAGGGAACATGTTGATTACTAGTTTTGAACTAGGCACAATCGTCTTATCTCGCCCAATGGGCTCAAACGATTAATCGCAAACTATTCTTCAGCACAAGAAAACTTTTCTAATAAAAGCTTTTTCCTATTGCTTGCGCTTTCCAGCCACGAGTTGTTGCCATTTCTGCTTGGCGAAATCCCACGTATTGTTGATAAGTTGTACACCCCAGTGTTTGCTCTCTTCCTCATTTGTTTCCTCAAGATATTGAGCAGCAAGCATAGCATCGTTGTCAGTGATAACCAATAGTTGGTCGCCCACTTCCAATTCGGAATTGCCCGTTGGCACAAAGAAGTCTTCGCCACGGCGTACCATGATAACCAAGGTCTTATCCGGGAAAATGAGATTTTTGAGCAAATTGCCATGAACGAGCATTTCCTCTTTCACCTCAATCTCTGTGGCAGAAGACTCTACCTCCTCTGGCAAATCAATATCAAAGTGGATGAGTTTCTTGAGTTCCATAGGCGGAGTAGCCAGTTTGAGTTTCTTTGCCACCACCGACAAGGTTGTACCTTGCGCGATGAGCGAAACAATGGTGCAGAGGAAGACGATATTGAAGATAAGGTCTGCGTGCGGCACATTATTCGCCTCGCACATAATAGCGAAAATAATAGGCACAGCCCCCTTCAATCCTACCCAACTGAGCAGCATCTTGTCGTTACGCTTATACTGCTTGAATGGCAACATACAAAGAAATACCGCTATAGGGCGTGAGATGAAAATCATCACAATACTGATAATCAAACATGGCAGCAAGACCTCTAATTGGAATAACTCATGCGGACGCACCATCAAACCTAAGACAAGGAAAATAACTAACTGACTGAGCCATGTCAGTCCATCGAAGAAACTGCGCGTTTGGCGCTTGCGAGTGAACTTGCTATTACCAATCACCAAACCACCGATATACACTGCCAAATAGGTATTACCTTTGAGGAAATAGGTGATACTAAAGATAAAGATACATGCTGTAAGCACCATAAGGGGATACAACGACTCGTTGCCAAGGTCCGCCTTACGCATGATGCTAACAATACCTTTACCAAAAATAAAACCAAGCACCGCACCCATAATTAGCTGAATAACAATATCTTGTATCACAGAAAGCGCTGTCACTTGATGGCTGGTAGCAGTGACAATACCAATCATAGTAGTGGTAAGCACGTACGCCATAGGGTCGTTGGCACCTGACTCCAACTCCAACAACGGACGAAGGTTGTGCTTTAGTCCTATTTTGTTGGTACGAAGAATAGAGAATACCGAAGCAGAGTCAGTGGATGACATCGTGGACGCCATTAGCATTGCCACAGCAATACTCACACTTGCCACTGAATGTAGCCAACCGAATACATAGTAAGTAATCACACCTGTCACGAGCATGGTGATTAGCACACCGATAGTCGCTAAAGTCAGACCTGGTACCATCACAGGGCGGATATCCGAAAGTTTGGTATCCAAACCACCCGAGAAAAGGATAATACACAGCGCGATTGTGCCAATGGCTTGGGCAGAGCCCACATTCAGCATATAACCCACTCCGTCGTCGTTGATGAGGCGTCCGATACCGTCAGGACCGAACAACATACCCACTGACAAGAAAAGCAACAGAGCAGGTACACCAAATTTATAGCCGATTTTATCGGTAAAAATGCTCGCAAAAAAGAGGAGCGAAAGGACGAGAAGGATAAGTTCTACTTGCATGTCTCTACTACCTAAATTAATAGTCTTTAAGCTATTTCTCTATTCCGAAAATTTGCTTTATTACTTCTTGCCAAAACTCGATTGGCCGATAACCAGAAATTGCTTGCGGAGGATTATTTTCCATCGGACAAAAAACTACAGTAGGATAACCACTGACACCAAACAATGCTGCCACTTCGGGCTCTTTCTCTGCATCTAATGTGTACACGTAGATTTGCCCTTCATACTGCTTGGCTATTTGCTCAAGTATTGGATGTAATTCATCACACCATTTACACCAAGAAGTATAAAAATCTATTAGACAAGGTTTATCACCAATATATTTCCATTGGGGTTGCTTATCTAATGTCAAATCATAATAACACACCTTCTTTTTGAAGTCTTCGGTGGAAAGATAAACTAATCCCTCTGCCATACAGGAGAGAGCAAAAAATGCCATTAAAATGGTAAAAAATACTCTTTTTTGCATAATTTTGTTAATTTAGGGCACAAAGTTACAAATTTTTTCGTAACTTTGCAAACTTTTTACTACAAAAAACTATTCTACACCACGCTACACCATTTTACACAATACAATGCTACACGATTTAAAGCATCTCCATAGTATCCTCGCTGACTTGCCTAAAGCACAATTATTTGTGCTAACCGATAGCCATACTGCGGAGTATTGTTTGCCCATTTTAGCCGATTTCATCGGGAAAATCCCTTACCATTTGCTTACGATTGAAGCAGGCGAACAGAGCAAGAACTTAGCATCGGTGCAGGCGGTTTGGGATTTTATGCTCAAACATCGTGCCACACGCGAAGCAGTACTCATCAATCTGGGTGGTGGTATGATTACAGACTTAGGTGGTTTTGCCGCAGCGACCTATATGCGTGGCATTCGTTTTGTAAATATACCCACCACTTTGCTCGCTATGGTAGATGCCTCTTCAGGCGGCAAGACGGGTATTGATTATCAAGGTATAAAGAATGTAATAGGTACTTTCACACCGCCAGTGGCTACACTGATTCATCCTGAATTTTTGCGCACATTGCCCGCTACCGAACTACTCAGTGGCTTTGCTGAAATGCTCAAACATGCATTGATAGCTAGTCCGAAGGAGTGGATAAAACTACTGCAACTTGCTCAAGAAGAGTTACCTCAAGAGCAGTTTGTAGAAGCATTATCCTCAACAGGTGCGTTACAAGCGAGCATTCAAATTAAAGAAAATGTCGTTTCTCAAGATCCACACGAAGTGGGTTTGCGCAAGATACTCAATTTCGGACATACTGTAGGGCACGCCATCGAATCAACCATGCTGCACCATACTACACCACGCTACACCATGCTACACCAGACTTCCCATGGTTATTGCGTACTCTGGGGCATGGTGGCAGAGGTATATCTAAGCGTGGTACACACAGGTTGTCCACGAGAGGTACTACAGCAACTCACACAAATAATGCTACAATGGTATGGCAAACCACAATGCGATTGCAAGCAACGTGATCAACTGATCCAACGGATGTATCAAGACAAGAAAAATAACGCCAACCAAACACCAAACTTCACACTTCTCCGTAACATTGGTGAGCCAATTATAAACCAATACCTCACTGAAGAAGATATCAATGAGGCGTTGGAATATTTATTTAGTCTATAACTTATCTCTTAAACGAAAAATACTTCTGTCCAAAAAAACTGATAATCACCGTAATAATCGTCACTATCATCTTGGATGGAGTAGGGTAGATACCGCACACTTCTACAAACAACTTCAACCCAAAATAGTTCACCAACAAGTTCACTATCACAATCAGAATATATCGCCAAAGTTGCTTATATCCACACAGCGAAGATTGCGTAAACGTCACGTATTTATTCAACCAAAATCCCGTAAACAACGTAATAGGAAACACTATCAGCAGTGTCATCACGTGAGGAGTAAGGCATACCTCAGACGCGAAAGGCAAAGTTATATACACCAACTCATGCCCCACCACAAAATTATAAAAAACAAAGTACAACACCCAATCCAACACCATGTTGCCACCGCCACAAGCCGCATACCGAAATAGCTGCTGCGGAACGTATTTACGAAATGGTCGATAGAAAAAATCGACTATTTTGGTGATTATTTGGGCGAATGTTTGCATTTTTGAAAAAAAAATTGTACTTTTGCAGCCGAAAATAAACCAATCGGCGTGCAAAGGTACTCAAAAATTTGCGACTATGCAAATTTTGCCGAATATTATTAACCAAAAACAACCATTTATGGACGACTATCATCAGCAAAATGCAACAAGTAAGAGCCAAGAAATTTTTGGGTCAGCATTTCTTGAAGGACCTGAGTGTCGCCCAACGAATTGCTGAGACTATCCCCGCAGGTCGTGTCTTAGAGATAGGACCTGGCATGGGTGTGCTCACGCAGTATCTCCTCAAAAATCCTAATCTCCAGACTACCGCTATCGAAATAGATAGGGAGAGTGTGGCGTACCTCAAAGAGTGGTACCCCGAGTTGCACCTCATCGAGGGCGACTTCCTCAAACTCGATCTTAATATCATTTATCCCGATGGCGAGTTCTGCGTGATAGGCAATTATCCGTATAATATCAGTAGTCAAATTTTCTTCAAAGTGCTTGATAATAAGGACCGTATCCCTATCTGCTCAGGTATGATTCAGAAGGAAGTGGCAGAGCGTATCGCCAGCAAACCAGGCAAGAAGGCATACGGTATCCTCAGTGTACTGCTACAAGCATATTATGATATAGAATATCTATTCACAGTGGACGAACATGTGTTCAATCCGCCGCCGAAAGTCAAGTCGGCGGTTATCCGAATGACCAGAAACAACCGCCAGGGATTGGGCTGCGACGAGGCGCTGTTTAAGAACGTAGTCAAGACAGCATTCAACCAGCGCCGAAAGCAGATGCGCAATTCGTTGATGCAGCTCGTAGGAAAAGAGAATCCTATCCTCAACGAGCCCATCTTCACGAAGCGCCCCGAACAACTGAGTGTCGAAGAATTTATCGCACTCACCCAACTAATTCAAAATTCAAAGTAACCATTCAAAATTAGTGTAGCCATGGCAGAGTTAAAGATTTTCTATAAAGATAAAGACAAAGATAAAATCAAAGTAGGACGCAGTGTAAACATCCTCACCAGTCTTGATAAATCCGATATAATCTGGATCGACCTGCTGGACGTAAGCGACCGAACAGAGGGCGTGCTCGAGGACTTCCTCAAAATCGACATCCAAGAGGATGAAGAGATGGAAGAAATTGAGATGTCATCTCGTTATATACAAACGGATGACTCTATCGTAGCTAACTCCAACTTCCTCCGCGATAACTTCGAGGTAGAGCCCGTCAATTTTATCCTCAAAAACAGTATCCTTGTCACCACGCGCGACGTTGAACTCGCCAGTTTCAATGAGACGGTCAAGAAGATGCTCGTAAACACACGCAACTTCCCAACGGGCTACCACGTACTTGTTTCGCTCATGGAAACACGTGTAGAAAAAGATGCGGATATGATTGAGGATACTACTGACCTTATCACCAAACTTTCTAGTGAAATCAACGCCAAAGACCACGTGGACGAAGAGGTACTTATCCAAATCAAGGACCTTCAGGAAAAAGTCACCATTATCCGTCAAAACATCATGGATAAACAACGTGTGATTAGCAACTTCCTCAAGTGCGACTTCTTCCCAACGGAGCTTCAACCACGCCTCACAATGATTATCAAGGATATCAATTCTCTGTTCGATTACACTCGTTTTGGTTTCGACCGTCTGGACTACCTCCAGGATACTTTCCTCGGTCTTGTTAATATCGAGCAGAACAAGATTATCAAAATCTTTACTGTGGTAAATGTGGTATTCCTCCCACCTACATTGATTGCCAGTATGTACGGTATGAACTTCGACTTTATGCCCGAACTCAGTTGGAAACTCGGCTATCCGTTTGCTATCGGACTAATGCTTGTTTTCACACTGGCTATCTTGCTCATTTTCAAGTTGAAGAAGTGGTTATAAACAAGTTTTCAACAATGGCTAACTTATATTGTTGATGAGATTTGATAACCAAAACTTATCAATCTTATCAACAATCAAACGCCAATAAATATTCCTTCTAACCTACTAATAACAAGATAAATACGCAAGTTTTCCACATTTTCCCCAACCAATAATAATAAAGGAATCTTTAATTAATTCTATTTTTATTATTTAATAATTGGTTTCTATTATCGGCTAACTCGGATATAAAGAACTATACCTATAGCAAGAAATATAAAGTTAGGTAGCCAAACACTCATAAAAGGTGACATTACACCTGATACAGAGAATGTGGTAGATACTGTAGAGAATAATATATATAATGCACTAAGAGTTATACCTATACCTAAATTTTTACCCATTCCTCCACGAACCTTTTTTGAACTGAGTGTTACACCTAAAAATGTCATAATAAACGCACCTATTGGACTAGCCCAGCGTTTCCACCATTCTGTTTCAAAAGCTTGTACATTGCCTGTTCCTCGCTCTCTTTGATGAGTTATATATTTTTTTAACTCTGGATTAGTCATCATCTGAGCATTTTCAGCAGTATAAAATAGTTCTTTAGGAACTATAGGTAGTATAGTATCTAATTGATTTCCGCTAGAAAGGGTTTCGTACATTCCATCAAAATCACGACGAACATATTTTGAAAAATGCCAATTATACGCCGAATCGTATGTTATACGATCTGCTGTTATACGCATTGTAAGTTTCTTACCATCAAAATTTTCTAAAGACGCACGATAACCAGTGTTAGTTCGCTTTTGAAAAGTCTCTATATATAATATAGTTCCTGGAGATACTTCCATCTGAATGTTTCGCGCATTTTCACGACTAAATCGCTGTATATATTTATCTTGAAAATTTAGCATTTTCTCCGATGCAGGCGGAATAATATATCCTGTTAAAACAAAAGATAATACAAATAATATTGTGGCACTAATTGCATAAGGAACCATCAAACGATGATAACTAATACCACTTGCCATCATAGCGATTATTTCACTATTACCTGCTAATTTTGAAGTAAAAAATATGACGGATATGAATATGAATAGCGGACTAAACATATTCATAAAATAAGGAATAAAATTAAGATAATAATCAAAAATAATTTCCTTCATTGGTACTTGATTTTCAAAAAAATTATCTATTTTTTCTGTTAAATCAAATACTACAGCAATACTCATTATCAGCACAATTGAAAAGAAAAATGTGCCGAGAAATTTACCTATGATATATCTATCTATTTTTTTCACAGCATTCTACATTCTCTGCATTAATCGAGGAGTGATATCATCTTTCCATGCCTTAAAATCGCCAACCAAAATATGTTTGCGTGCTTCTCCCACAAGCCACAAATAAAAAGCTAAATTATGAATACTCAGTATCTCCAATCCAAGCATTTCTTGAGCATGTATAAGGTGACGCACATATGCGCGGCTATAATGATGATCTACATAACTTGTACCACAAGGATCTAATTCTGTAAAATCATCCTCCCACTTTTTATTGCGCAAATTCATTACTCCATTTTGAGTAAAAATCATACCATTGCGACCATTGCGGGTAGGCATCACACAATCAAACATATCCACACCTCGCTCTATCCCCTCTAATATGTTCCATGGAGTACCTACTCCCATTAAATAACGAGGCTTATTATGTGGTAATATATCATTTACCACTTCAATCATATCATACATTTGTTCTGTAGGTTCACCCACAGCCAAACCACCTATTGCATATCCATCGCGATCTAAATCACGAAGATACTTAGCTGCTTCTTGCCGCAAATCTTTATATACACACCCCTGAACTATTGGAAATAAATGTTGCTTATAATCATACAGGTCTGGAGTAGAATCAAAGCGGGATATACAACGTTCTAACCAACGATGGGTACGCTCCATTGATTTTTTTGCATATTGATAATCTGCTGTACCCGGACAACATTCATCAAATGCCATCATTATATCAGCACCTATCTCACGCTCTATATCCATCACACTTTCAGGAGTAAACATCAATTTTCTACCATCAATATGAGAAGAAAATTGAACCCCCTCTTCATTCATCTTACGAATATCAGCTAATGAAAAAACTTGAAAACCACCAGAATCGGTAAGTATAGGTCGTTTCCAACCTTCAAAACGATGTAATCCACCCGCTTGACGCAAAATTTGGGTACCAGGGCGCAAATAAAGATGATAGGTATTACCTAATATTATTTGTGCATGAATATCATCTTCCAAATCATGGCGTTGTACACCCTTTACGGTGCCTACAGTACCCACAGGCATAAATATAGGTGTCAATATATCTCCATGATCGGTATGTACCACACCCGCACGAGCGCATGTTCGTGTGTCCGTATGTATAAGGTCAAAAAATGACATTAAGCAAGTTTATTATTTATGGGGAATATTATAGATGGTTTAAAATCTGTCTGCTCTTCAGGCGTCATCATAGCATAGGCCATGATTATTACAGTATCACCTACATGCACCAAATGTGCTGCTGCACCATTTATGCAGATACAACCACTTCCGCGTTTTCCAGGGATAACATAAGTCTCTAATCGAGAACCATTGTTATTAT
The DNA here is from genome assembly GCA_017503075.1 of Paludibacteraceae bacterium. GTDB lineage: Bacteria > Bacteroidota > Bacteroidia > Bacteroidales > Paludibacteraceae > Colicola. The sequence continues at coordinate 93,183 of JAFVTU010000009.1, forward strand.
CTACCACTTGAACGCGCTCACCCGAATAGATGTTTGCAGCATCCATCAGGTCTTCATCAATAGTAATACTACCGATATAATCTAAATTAGCTTCGGTTACTACCACACGATGAATCTTTGATTTCAGAATATTCAATAGCATCGCAATTTCTAATTCAATAATTGGCGACAAAGGTACTACTTTTTTTCGAGACAAGCAAAAGAGAATAACAAAAAAATACAAAAAAGTAAAAATAGTAGCCAAAATATTTGGTCATTTCAAAAAAAAGCAGTACCTTTGCACCGCATTTCGAAAGAGATGATGTATCGCGGAGTAGAGCAGTGGTAGCTCGTCAGGCTCATAACCTGAAGGTCGGTGGTTCGATCCCGCCCTCCGCAACCAAGGAAAGCCATCTGACAGATATCAGGTGGCTTTTTTTTATGAAAAAATAAGGCAAAAATAAATTTTCATAGATTTTTCTTGCATATATGCAATTTTTGTTGTACCTTTGCACGCTATTTTGTGTATGTACACCTTATTGTATATACGCGTATGTGCGCGAACAAATTAGGTAGGGATACAAACAAGGAAATATAAATAATAACAAAATAAATTTTAATTATGCAAAACAAAGGACTAGTTATCACCTTGGCAGTGTGCTTGGCTTTGGTAAGTGCGTTCTACTTGTCATTCTCATTTGTGACAGGTTATTACGACAATAAGGCAGCAGAATATGCACAAGGCGATGATGCGAAAGAGTATCAATATATTGACTCTATCGCAGGTGAGAAGGTGTGGTTCGGCTACACATTGAAAGAGTGCCGTGAGAAGGAATTAAACTTAGGTCTTGACCTTAAGGGTGGTATGAATGTGACTATGGAGGTGTCTGTTCCTGACATCCTTCGTGTATTAAGTGGTCATAACACTTCTGAAAACTTTAATCAAGCTCTTGCACTTGCTAACGAAAAACAAAAAACTTCTGGAGCAGACTATTTGACACTCTTCTTCGAGTCATTCTATGAGTTGGATCCTAATGCTCAATTGGCATCGGTATTCTCTACTTTTGAGTTGAAGGAAAAGGTTTCTTTGAATTCTACCAATCCTGAGGTTGAGAAAGTGGTTCGCGAGGAAGTAGAAGGGGCTATTGACAACTCATTCAACGTACTCCGTACTCGTATTGACCGCTTTGGTGTGGTACAACCAAACATCCAAAAACTCAGCCAAACAGGTCGTATCCTCATCGAGTTGCCAGGTATCAAGGAGCCAGAGCGCGTGCGTAAACTGCTCCAAGGTTCGGCTAACCTCGAGTTCTGGGAGACCTATGACTTGGCAGAGATTCTTCCACAATTGGCTCAAATCAATGCGGAAGTAGCTAAAGCTAACGCTAGCACCGAAGCTGCTCAACCAGAAACTGAGAAGGTTGAAGTGGTAGAGGAAAAAGCTGCTGACGATGTAGAGGCATTGGTAGAGGACTTAGCTACAGATAGCTTGGCTCAACTCGAGAAAGAGCAACAAGAGGCTGTAGAAGAGTACAAGAAAAATAACCCATTGTTCGCTGTATTGAACCCATCAGTAAACCAATCAGGTCAAGCATATCGTGGCCCAGTGGTAGGTACTGTACACTATACAGATACCGCTAAGGTAATGGCTATGTTGAACTCTCAAGTAGCTAAATCTATATTGCCACGTGAGTTGCGCCTTTGCTGGACTGTAAAGGCTATTGATGAGGCAGAGAGCTTCTATCAATTGGTAGCATTGAAATCCCAAACCAATGGTCGTCCTTCTCTCGAAGGTGACGTAATCACCGACGCTCGCGCTGACTTCGGTCAAACATCTGCATACGCAAATGTATCTATGACCATGAACGCTGAGGGCGCACGTGATTGGCAACGTATCACACGTGACAACATTGGTAAATCTATCGCTATCGTACTTGACGGCTATGTATATAGCTTCCCAACCGTACAAAACGAGATTGCTGGTGGTAGCTCACAAATCACTGGTAACTTCACTGTAGAAGAGGCAAAGGACTTGGCTAACACCTTGAACTCTGGTAAGATGCCTGCTCCTGCTCGCATTATCCAAGAGGATGTAGTAGGTCCGTCACTCGGTCAAGAGGCTATTCACGATGGTCTTTGGAGCTTCGTGATTGGTTTTATCTTGATTCTCCTCTACATGATTATTTACTATGGTTTGATTCCTGGTTTGATTGCTGACTTCGCATTGCTCTGCAACGTATTCTTGTTGGCAGGTATCTTGTCATCATTCTCAGCAGTATTGACCTTGCCTGGTATCGCCGGTATCGTGTTGACCATGGGTATGGCTGTGGATGCTAACGTGCTTATCTACGAGCGTATCCGTGAGGAGCGTCGTGCTGGTAAGAGCTTGCGCAAAGCTATCGAAGACGGTTTTGGCAACGCTATCTCTGCGATTATCGACTCTAACGTAACATCATTCTTGACAGGTGCGATCTTGGCTATCTTCGGTACAGGTCCTATCAAGGGCTTCGCTGTAACCTATATGATTGGTATCGTATCCTCGTTCTTGACTGCCGTATTCGTTTGCCGTCTGTTGCTCGAGGCATATGCTAAGAAGGAAGATGCTAAGGAACTTAGCTTCACTACCAAGTTGATGCAAAACTTCTTGCAAAATACCGCAGCTAACTTTATCGGTGCGCGCAAGGTGACTTACATTTTGTCTGGCGTATTGGTACTCGTAGGTATCTTGGGTGTGAACCCACATATCATGGGTAAACTGAACCTTGGTATTGACTTCTCTGGTGGTCGCAACTATATCGTTCGTTTCGCTCAACCTGTTAGCACAGAGGAAGTGAATGCAAGTCTTGATAACGTATTTATGGCTGCAAAAGCTGAGTTGGCTGACGAAGAAACTTTCGCACTGAACGTAATCACCATCGGTGATGCAAATCAAGTACGTATCTCTACCAACTATATGATTAACGACAACTCTGACAACGTGGATGAGACTATCGAAGCATTGCTCTACGAGGGTTGCAAGCCATTCTTGGCAGAGGACATCACTTTGGAGCAATTCAAGTCCACAGAGATTAATCCTGAGATTGGTATCATGCAATCACAAAAGGTAGGTCCTGCTGTGGCTGATGACATTACTCAATCTGCTGTATGGGCTGTGTTGGCAGCGTTGGTAGCAATCTTCTTGTACGTGTTGATCCGTTTCCGCAACTTTGCATTCTCTGTAGGTGCATTGACTGGTTTGGCTCACAACACCTTGATCGTATTGGGTGCATACGCACTCCTCTGGAAGGTGATGCCATTCTCTATGGAGATTGACCAATCATTTATCGCTGCTATCTTGACCGTTATCGGTTATTCTATCAACGATACCGTGGTTGTATTCGACCGTGTACGCGAGTATAAAGGTTTGTATCCAAAACGCGCGCTCAAGCAAAATATGAACGATGCGTTGAACCACACCTTGAGCCGTACATTCTCAACCTCTATGTCAACTCTCGTTGTGTTGATTGCAATCTTCTGCTTCGGCGGTGAGACCATTCGCGGATTCGTATTCGCATTGCTCATCGGTGTGGTAGTAGGTACCTATTCTTCACTCTGCGTAGCATCTCCTCTTGCTTACGATATCCAAGAGGCCATTGCTCGTCGCAAAGCAAAGAAAGCTGCTGTAAAATAATAGCGAATAAATCATTCGTAATATACTAAAGAGCGTGTCACACTTGACACGCTCTTTTATTTTATTACCTTCTACTATCCTATACCATTCTACACCATGCTATACCATGCTATACCATTCTACATCATGCTATACCATCCTACACCATCCTATACCATCCTACACCATCCTATACCACTTCTATACTTAGTGATTACTTAGTGATTAGTTAGTGATTAGTTAGTGATTAGTTAGTGATTACGATGCATTTACTAGTATTTTAGAAGTTCCATTTTTAGTTTTCGCTTTTTTTCTTGCAGATTTACAGTTTTTTTTGTACTTTTGCATGATTTTTGATTATAATGCCAAGAGTGTCAAATTGGCAGATAGTATAGCAGAATGAATTACGAACTATAATAATGAAAGAAGTATCAACAAAAAAATTAGTAGAAACGATAGTGGAAGGTATCCAAAATCGTAAGGGACAACGAATTGTAACAGTGGATCTGCGCAAACTCAAAGATGCGCCAACAGAGTATTTTATCATTGCAGAAGGTGGTTCTAATGTTCAAGTAGTGGCAATTGCAGATGAAGTAGATAGTTTTGTTCGCACCAAAACTCATGTACATCCGCTTGCTATTGATGGACGCGACAACGCAGAATGGATAGCTATGGATTATGGAACGATATTTGTCCATATTATGCAGCGTGAACCTAGAGCTTATTATGATATCGAACATTTATGGGCTGACGGAAAAATCACCGAAATAGAGGATGTATAATCATCTATACCACCCTATATAATCCTAAACAATATTTTTATGCCAGAACAACAGAAAAAAAAATCAAATCAACCCAACCAACCTAAGCGTTCGCGTTGGTCATGGCTATATTATGTGGTCATGATTGGATTGCTATTCTTCTTCTTTTTCCCATTCGGAGATACACAACATGCAGATAAAAACCTTAGTTATACCAAATTTACTGCTTACATAGAAAACGATGCCATAGCATCGATTACAGTCTATGATGACAACACGGCGAAAGCTAAAATACGCCCAGAAAAATACGCAATTGTATTTAGTAATCAAGAGGCTGGAGAAAATGCAAAAGGCGAACTAAGTATGCAAATTCCTACAGTTGAGGAGTTTGCTAAATACATTGATAATGTGAATGTTAAGCGTAAAGAGCAAGGCAAACCTGCTATCGATGTCAGTTATGCTAAATCTAGAGGTGATTGGTATCTAATACTTATCAACCTTCTGCCTATTTTACTCATCGTACTTTTCTTTGTATGGATGAGTCGAGGCATGGCTAACGCTTCAGGTGGGGGACCTGGAGGTATATTCAATGTGGGTAAAGCTAAGGCACAAGTCTTTGACAAGGATAAGAAGGATAAAGTAACATTCAAAGACGTGGCAGGCCTAGCTGGAGCCAAACAAGAAGTGGAGGAAATCGTCTCTTTCCTCAAAAACCCTACCAAATATACCAATCTGGGTGGTAAGATTCCAAAAGGTGTGCTGCTCGTAGGCCCTCCAGGGACGGGTAAGACATTGCTTGCCAAGGCCGTAGCAGGCGAAGCGAATGTGCCATTCTTCTCAATGTCGGGTAGCGACTTCGTGGAGATGTTTGTAGGCGTAGGTGCAAGCCGTGTGCGTGACCTCTTCCGTCAAGCAAAGGAGAAAGCACCTGCTATCATATTTATTGATGAGATTGATGCTGTGGGTCGTGCCCGTGGCAAAAATAATATGATGGGCGGCGGCAACGATGAGCGTGAATCCACATTGAATCAGTTACTTACCGAGATGGACGGCTTCGGCTCGAACTCGGGTGTGATTATCTTGGCAGCGACCAACCGTGCAGATGTGTTGGATGCTGCGCTGCTGCGTGCAGGGCGCTTTGACCGTCAGATACATGTTGAGTTGCCCGACTTGCAAGAGCGTAAAGAAATATTTGGTGTGCACCTTGCACCTATCAAAATTGATAATAATCTAGATATCAATTTCTTAGCAAAACAAACACCTGGTTTCTCTGGAGCAGATATTGCCAATGTCTGCAACGAAGCTGCACTCATTGCCGCACGCAATGACCACAAGAAAGTTTCCAAACAAGATTTTATGGACGCTGTGGACCGAATCATAGGTGGCTTGGAACGCAAGAACAAGATTATGACCGAAGAGGAAAAACGCTCTGTGGCTTATCACGAAGCAGGACACGCTACTATCTCGTGGCTGTTGCGTTGGGGCAACCCACTCGTGAAAGTGACCATCGTGCCTCGCGGCGTGGCATTAGGTGCTGCGTGGTATTTGCCTGAAGAACGCCAATTGACCAACAAAGATCATATCATGGATAATCTCTGTTCGCTCTTGGGCGGTCGCGCTGCGGAGGAAGTGTTCCTCCATCAAACTTCCACAGGTGCACTCAATGACCTCGAACGTGCTACCAAACAAGCATACGCGATGGTGGCATACTACGGTATGTCAGATAAACTCAAGAACCTCAGCTACTACGATTCTACAGGTCGCTACGACATGGGTATCACCAAACCCTATTCAGAGAAGACGGCAGAAGTGATTGACAGCGAAACCAGTGCAATCATCGCCGAGCAGATGGCACGTGCAAAGAAGATTTTGCAAGAGAATGCAGAAGGACACAATAAGTTGGCAGAGATGTTGATTGAAAAAGAGGTCATCACTTCAGATGATGTGGAAGCTATCTTAGGGCCTCGTCCTTGGGCAAGTCGTACCGACGAAATCATCGCTGCCAACGATGCGCTGCAAGCGGAAAACGAAAAGGTAAAAGAAACCGAGAAACCAAAAAAGAAACGTGCCCCACGCAAAAAGAAAGAGGAAGTAGTGGTTCTAGAAAAACCTAGTGAACAAACCAACTCTACACCACTCTAAACAACACTATACAATACTACACAACACATTTATGAAAAGATTTATCTTAAGCACTCTCGTGCTGGCGTTGTCGCTCACAATGGCAGCGCAACAACCACAACCACTGCCTATTGATTCCGCAGTGCGCGTGGGCAAGTTGGAGAATGGTCTGACTTATTACATCCGTCACAATGAATATCCTAAACAACGTGCCGAGTTCCATATCGCACAGGCGGTAGGTGCTATCCTCGAAGAAGACCACCAAAACGGTTTGGCGCACTTCCTCGAGCATATGGCGTTCAATGGTACAGAGCACTTTGCAGGCAAAGGTATCATTGAGTACTTCGAGTCTATCGGTGTGAACTTCGGCGGTAATATCAATGCCTACACCTCACTCGACGAGACTGTTTATCGCCTCAGTGAGGTGCCTACTACCCGCGAAGGCATCATCGACTCTGCCTTGCTCGTGATGCACGACTGGGCATGCGGTTTGTTGCTACTGCCAGAAGAGATTGACGCAGAGCGTGGCGTTATCCGCGAGGAGTGGCGCACAGGTGCGCAAGCTAATCGCCGTATGTGGAAAGCCATTAACCCACTCAAATACCCAGGCAGCCAATATGCTAAACGCGATGTGATTGGTGATACGGCTGTGATCAATAACTTTGCTTACGATGCGCTTCGCGACTATTATAAGAAATGGTATGGTCCAGACAACCAAGCAATTATCGTAGTGGGTGATATAGATGTCGATCAAATCGAACAAAAGATCAAAGCCCTTTGGGCTGATGTACCTGCACGCGCCAACCGTGGCGAGCGTCCATTGTACTCAGTAAACGACAATGAGCAACCTATCGTGGCTATCGTGCGCGACAAAGAGGCACAAAATACTCGTATTGAACTGGAGTTCAAAAAAGGAAAATTGCCACAAGCTTTGCGCGGAACTGATGCTGCCTATACCATGGAACTTGCTCTGAATTTGGTTTGCAGTATGTTCAATAATCGCCTTTCTGATTTGGCTATCAAACCTGAAGCATCTTTTGTGGGTGCAGGCTCATACTATGGCGAACTGGTAAAGGAGAAAGATGCGTTTGTTGCTATTTATCTTGCAAAGCAAGGTCAAGAGGTGCAAGCATACAAAGACCTTTTAACTCAATTGGAGAAAATGCGTCGCTATGGCTTCACCAATGCCGAATTAGACCGCGTCAAGAAGGAGTGGTTAGCTGCTTATGAGAAGTCATACAATGAGCGCACAACCGTACGCAATATCCGCCGCGCACAAGAGTGTATCCGCCATTATCTTGACGGAGCACCTATGCCTGGTGAGGCGTGGGAGTATCAAGTGGTACAACAGATGTTGCCTATGATCGGCGTAGATATGCTTAATCAAATTGCTGGGCAACTAGTAACCGACGAAAATCTCATTATCTCTTTCCAAGCACCAGAAGATAGTGCTGTGGTACTTCCTACTGAAGCAGAAGCTATTCAATTCTTAGCTGAAGTCAAAAATCAGGAAATTGAAGCTCCTGTAGAGGAAACTATCCGAGAGAAACTTGTAGAGACTGCGCCAAAACCAGGAAAAATCAAACATACACAATACGATGAGCACTTAGGAACAACCGAATGGACGCTATCAAATGGCGTTCGCGTCGTAGTCAAACCAACTACTTTCAAACAAGATGAAATCTTATTCCAAGGTATGTCGCTGGGTGGTGCATCGCAAGTAGATACCGAGAATTTACCATCTTCTATGTTGGCTAGTACTATCGTGGATTTCAGTGGATTGGCTGATATGTCTATGACCGATTTGCAAAAGGCTTTGACAGGCAAGAATGTCTCGCACTCTGCTTCAATCAACAATAATACCGAGACCGTTAGTGGATCTTCTACAGTAAAGGACTTGGAAACTTTGTTACAACTCAATTACTTGGCCTTCACTGCTCCTCGTCGAGATGAGGAAGCGTTCCAAACATTGATGAGTATCCTCCAAAGCCAATTGGCTAACAAGGATAAGAACCCTAAAGCTGTCTTCTCGGATTCTATTCAAATGATGGCAACCAATAATTCTTCTCGTACTGTCCTAGAAAATATGACTTTGGTTGAGAGGGTGAACCTAGATAAGGCATTGGAAATTTACAAAGCACGATTTGCCAATCCAGCGGACTTCGTATTCACATTTGTGGGTAATGTTGATCCACAAGACGAAACATTCAAACAATTGATATGCACTTGGTTAGGTGGTATGAAAACTTCTAAAAAACGCGAACAAGTAATCAATCATAATGTTCGTGCACCACAGGGTATATGCAAAAATTATTTCACCCGCAATATGGAAACCAAAACCGCTAGCAATCGTATCCAATACACCTCTTATGAGATGCCTTATACCTTGGCCAATGCCCTCAATATGGAGGTGATTGGTCGCATCCTCTCTACTCGCTATTTGGAATCTATTCGCGAACGAGAAGGTGGTTCGTATGGCGTAGGTTGTGCTGGTATGATGGATATCCTACCTACACCTTGTGCACGCCTAATCATGCAGTTTGATACCGATCCTGAGAAACAACAAAAGTTGATTAATATCATCCACGAGGAGGTCAACACAATTCTCGAAAATGGTCCATTGGCAAATGACTTGCAGAAGGAAAAAGAGTCTATGATCAAGGACTTCCAAGAGGATTTGGAGAAAAATGGCTATTGGCAAACTGCATTGTATATGTATTACCTCTATGGTATCAACTACATAACCGATTATCAATCTGCAGTGGAGAATATCACTGCAGAAAGCGTACAAAAGACACTGAAATCTTTGGTTGAGTCTGGTAATATGTTTGAAGTTGTGATGTTACCTTAGTGAAATAGTAATGCTAGAAATAAAAAGGCTGCTACGGCAGTCTTTTTTTTGGGTGTATTATATGTTGTATAACATAAATTGTTTTTATTTTATATAAAATAAATCATTTCACTTGCGTATTTGAAATATTTTTTATACCTTTGTGCGCTAAATACTACGAACATATGTTTAGCAAACATTATATAATTAACTTTATTATTAACCAAAATCAAATCGTTATGAAGAAATTATCTTTCTTTTTGATGGCAATGCTCTTCTCAGTGATGAGCTTTGCAACTGAAGTAACAGTATCCATTGCGGACTATGCTACCGCTAATGGCTGGGTTAATGCTACACCGTACGACACTCTAACAATGGACGAGGTTGTAACTGTAACTGCAAACCCTACTACTGGTACTTATAATAATACTGGAAAGTATTATGACAGTGGTACTAACTGGCGCATGTATCAAAACGAAGCTCCAGCTATCGTGGTAACTGCAGCAGAAGGTTATCTTTTAACTTCTGTTACATTCACTTATGAGAGCAACAAGACTGGTGTTATGCTTGATGCAGATAGTGCACAAGTCGCTTCTGGCACTGCTGTTGCATTGGACAAAGTTGCTTCTGCTACATTTACTGTAGGCAACACTGACGCTGCTGTAACTAATGGCCAAGCTCGTATCACAGCTATCACAGTGACCTACGAGGCTGCAGAAGAAGAACCTGTAGTAACCGTTCCTACTAATGCTGAATTGTGGGAAGCATTCAAACCTTACTACAACACATACTACGGTTTGACACGTGCTGACCAACCTATCGACAAAGTTTCTACCTTCGCTAATGCAAAGATGCAAGAGATCATGACTGACGCTGTATCTGAGTATAAATGGTTGGGTGACTATGTTTTGGGTGTTGCTGCTGGTCAAGGTGTAAACTTGCCAACAGATATGGCAGCTGCTAACGAGGGCGCTTGGCGCTGGGCTGTACACGCATTCTTCAATGCTACTACTGGTGCTAATGGTGCTGCAGGTACCGACTTCACCGAAGCTGGTAAACCAGAAAAATGGGGTCCTTACTACCTCGCAGCTCAAACTCCTGTTGAGCCAGAAATCGAGTGGATTGAAATGCCTCTTGAAATCAGCAACTTGACTACTATGGAAATGCCTGTAGAGGGTGTTACCTATTTGCAATTGACAGGTCGTGATGATATAAATGATGCAGACGTAATGCTCTTCCTCAACAACTACACTGGCGAGGAGAAAGCTTACGAAGTAAACGTTGAGAGCTCATTAATGACCTTCGGTGGTATGGAACTCACCGTTATGGATGGTTCTATCACCAAGTCTGTTGACCCAGAGTTGGGCGATGTATTCGCTGGTACTGTTCATGCTTCTGTTGAAGAAGACAGCGCAGTATTGTACGTTGCATTTGATCTCAAGATGTATGCTCTTCCTCCTATAGCAATCGAGTTGGAAGATGTTGAGATTGTTGTTAACGAAGAAAGTGCAATCGCATTCTTCAATGCTACATGGGAAGGTTCTCCACTTCAAGTAGAGGTTTCTGGCTTCGAAGAGGTAGAGTTCAAAGAGTACGAGGAATGCTGGCTCTCTATCGGTGACAGTGTTAACTGGGTGGACGCTGCTGCTGGTCCAGTTGCTGTTATTATTGCGGATGGTGTGGCTACGCTCGAAGGCGAGTTCACCAGTTTCGCTACTGGCAAATCTTATGAGGTAATGCTTACTGGTACATTGCCAGTGAAAGAGGAGCCTGCATTGAAGGGTGTTGTTAAACGTGCCGTTCAATTGGGCGAAAGCGTTGTTGTCCTCACTCACGAGGCTGACGGTACTGCTCACATCTACAACGTAGTAGGTGAGAAGATTTCTGAGGTATCTCAAGAAGGCGTTATCGCTGTTGATACTGCCAACGCTGGCGACCTTCTCGCTATTTCTGATATCGCTGTTACTGAGGATGGCAAGCTCGTTGCTATCAACTACATGCAAACTCAATCAGGTGACGACTATGTAGACGCAGGTTACAAACGTGGTGAGACTCGCGTTTACCTCTGGGACAACCTCGCAGGTGATCCATCTACCTTATTCACCTCTAAGATGTCTTCTAACTGGTTCCGCAGCAAGCAAGGTTTGACCATGGCTGTTAAGGGTACTTCTGACAACATGGAGATCTTCACAACTGGTATCCACGCAACAAAAGCATGGGCACGCACATCTTCTTATCGCGTAATCGATGGTGTTTACACTGAGCCAGATGTTAACAACAACGACTATTATCACTTCTACGACGTTGCTGATGCTGTCGCTCTTGAGACTACCGTTGGTACACAATATGAGTTGAACGCTTCTCCTCTTGATTCTATGAACTGGATCCTCGATGCTGAGTTGATTAACCCAGTTGAGATTGTAGAGCCAGAGACCAACAATGTTGAGATTTCTACTTGTGTAGCTCTCACACAAGATCTTGGTAAGAAGTTCAATGGTGCAACTATCCTTAAGGAAGGTGAGCAAGTTCTCATGGTTGCTCCTTATGCTGACGCTGATGGCAAACTCGCTGGTGTGAAGGTTCTTGACATCACCGATGGTTTGGCTGCTGACTCTGTTGTTGCTACATTGGATTTGGATGCTCCTGTAGCTGCTACCGCTGCTGCTACTGCTGTTGAGGTGGTTGCTTACGATGTAAACATCACTCTCGTAGCTGATGGCTATATCTACAACCTCGTTTACAACTTGCCAAAACCAGAGCGTACCGAGACTACTGTATTGAACCCATTCGCTTATGACCTATCTTCTACACTTTCTGAGGATCTCGCTACTTTGACTATCAACTACACATTGAACGCTAATGCGGATGCTGTTGAGGTAGTTATCTTAAGCGGCGAAGAGGTTGTTAAGACTATCCCATGCAAGGGTATCAATAAGGGTACTTACACCGTAGAGGTTTCTACTGCTGGTCTTCCACAAGATGTTGACTTCACATGGTCTGTAAATGTGAAGGGTACTTCTGTAGCTGCTCCTACTCAAAACCCAACCATCTATAGTTTCTACCACCCATCAGGTTTGGATATTGATAACAACCCAGAGAACCCAACCTTCGGTATGCTTCTCATTAACGAGGGTATGCACTCTGTTAAGGATATTGACAGTGGCTATGTATCTTCTAATTTCGGTGCAGGTATCTTCGCATTCAACCCAGCACTTGAACCAATGCCTAATGGTGATAAACCTGGTTACAATGGTGGTGTAGAGTTCACTACTGGTCGTGCTGATGGTGCAGGTACTGCATATTCTCCACGTCGTATCCGTATCTCTGAGGACGGTCGTATCTTCGTTACCTCACTCAATACCGATGGTACTTACTTGTGGGAGGTTAACCCTGCTAACATGAACGAGTGGACACCTGTATTCCAAGGTACATTGAATGAGAATAAAGAGTTGGTAGATGCAGATAGCAACTTCGTAGCTGCTCCTAACAATGGCTTTGATGTGAAGGGTGCTGGTGAGAACTTGCAACTCATGATGTATTCTGTTAACTTGCCAGGTATCACGGGTGCTGCAATGAGTGGCTTCCGCTGCGATGAGTACAACCTCGGTACTGCAACTTCTTGGGCTACTGCTCCTTCTAAGAACTGGGTTCTTGGTAAATATGCTATCAACTATACTGGTACTCAAGTTGTTTATGATAATGAAGGTGGTATCTGGATTGCGTCTTATCGTGGTACAGCTAATGATGCTAACCCAGGTTTGGTTCACATCAATGCTGATGGTGTAGAAGATGCAAAACTCGTTTGGAGCAATGTACGTCAAGCAGGTATCCGCTTCAATAACGACTTCACTAAGCTCATTGTAGCAGGTAACAATGGTGCAGCTAAGAAAGCTACTATCTACGCTGTTTCTAAAGATGCTAACGGTGCTCCTGTATTGACAGAGGAGACAGTAATTGATATGGCTGCTATTGGCAACAATATCAACGACCTTGCATTTGACTATGCTGGTAACCTCTACGCTTGTGGTAACTCTGCTGAGAAACTTATCGGTTGGGCTATGCCTTACTCTGGCGAGGTTTCTACTCCTGCTGCAAGCAAGTATGCATTCACATTGGAATCTGAGCCTGAGTACATGACTTGGGAAGACGAAATTACCAACTTGGTAATTGACCTCGAGAACATGGCTATCATTGGTGGTCCAAGTACAAAGTGGCAAGTTGAGGTTTACCTTGGCTTGGGTCAAGACAATGGTGATGGCACATTCACTTTGACAGAGGAAAGTTCTGTGGCTCTTATGGGCTTTGATACTCGCTTCATTGATGGTTATGTTTACGATATTGATGTAAATGCTCCTGCTGCTAAGGCTGTATTGCATGTAGAGGATAGCGGTTTCTTCTATGAGTTCAAACTCAACATGACTTCTACCCCAACAGAGGCTATCGTGGTAGTAGTAGAAGATGCTACAGTTGCAGTAGATGAATTCGAACCATTCCCAGGTGCAATGAAGGAATATTCATTGAAGATGACTGCTAACTGGACATATGAAGAGGACAGTGTAACTTATCCAGTATTGGTTGAGGTTCCTGCTTACTATCCAGCAGCAACTGAGCCATCAGAGATACTATGTACCGTTACTATCGGTGGTGAGGGTGATGATGATCCATGGCTTGGCTTCGGTGAAGGTACTCTAACTATCACTACTGTTGATGGTGTGGTTACAGCTAAGGGTATCGTTGTTAACCCATACACTAAAGTAGCATTCGATGTTACCGTTTCTGGTAAGTTGCCAGAAGATCCTAATACAGGTCTTGACAATATCAACCTCAATGCTCAACCTGTGAAGATGATCAAGGATGGTATGCTTATCATCAACAAGGGTGGCCGCAAATTCAATGTTCAAGGTGCTATCTTGAAGTAATTAAGAATTGTGAATTTAGAAGTATTTGTACTTCATAATTCATAACTCATAATTCATAATTAAATAGGCTTCCTCCTACGAGGGAGCCTATTTTTTATTCTCGCCACTAAACACTAAACAATAGCGAAGCGTCCTCTAAACAAAAAAATCGCTATGTAGCGATTTTTTTTTGCATATCTTGCAAATTTTTACTACCTTTGTCGCCTAATTTGGAGTATTAGTGTTATTAGGTATGTATATGAAAAAAATCTTTTTGCTTCTCTTCTTGTTGGCTGCGGTATGTGGCAGCACGAGTATTTATGCGCAAACAGTAGAAGAAATCGAATTTGAAATAACCAACAAAGAGGTGCAAGGTACTGGTCGATATGCCAACCTTGTATTATATGGTCAGCACGACACATATGGTAAGATTACCATTTATCTCAACGAATACAATGGTAGCTACAAAACATACGAGGTATATTATGCCACCCTCGGTAAACTCAATCTTACTGGCTCTGCCCAATGGAGTAAGGATGGCAATGTGGAGATATTAGATGCCAACCTCTCTACCGCACCATTCGACAAAGAACCTACGGCAGAAGACCAGGTGTTTCACATCATTGGCACCTACACACCACAAGAGATTGTCACACTCAACTTCTCTGGCTTCAGCCAATTTGGCTATGACAGCAATTACAAAGATTGGTTTATGCGCATGGAAGGTACCGACCCTGGTAAACCTGAATATGGCTACAGACTAGAGCTTGCCTACTACGCCCCTGCTAACAATGGCTTCGGCACCTTTACCACTGCCAACAATGACATCAACATGGCAGATACACATCTCCAAACACCTTCGGGATACGTGATGTTTGATAGTGTGACACTCACTGTGGAGCAGAAAAAAGTGAGCGACAACCTCACTCAAACCATTGCCAATGCCACACTATTAGGCGAGGATGGCGTAACCTATATCGTTACTTGTGTCCACAATAGCATCACACCTACACAGCAAATCACAGCGGAAATTACCAATGCCACTTTATCTCGCAACGAGGATTCTTTCACACTAGAAGGTACTAATAGCGGTATGGAGGCCTCTGTAACTATCAATAGCAGCAAGTTGGTGGGTAAATACACAATGAAGCATTTTGATTTGCAGCAAACGCATTTTATTTACAACCAACAGAAATTGGATATTCTATCCATTCAAGCAGAAGTGGCCACCGAACTCAAGAACAATAATCTGGCATGTATCGCCAATGTGGCTCTTCTCACGCGCGATACTATATTATATGTCATCAAAATGACACATACTTTCCCTGCACCCACCGACTCTGTAGAACTTAAAGCCACCAACCTCATTATCAATGATGCGTTGTCAGAGGAATTGGGTGTAGTCAGCTTCGATGCCAAGAACGACCAATACATCCTTTCTGGTGCATGGATGGCTACCCAAGCAGAAGAAGGAACCTACTCCAAAGAGGATGTCACCATCGAATTGCAAGATGTACAAAACAATACAACTATCCATTCCTTAGATGCTACGTTGCATGTGAAGATGGATCATTCTGCCCATTGGACGATCACGGGTACGATGCGTGGCGACGATAATGTGGTATATAATCTAAATCTATCGTATGTCGTGCCAACGCCTCAAGATACGGTGATGGTACGCTTCAATCACTCAGCCATTGCCACTTTCACCCCTGATATGAACAATGACCTGCTCTTCGAGAACAAAGATGAGCACTATTATGCTTCTATCAATATTCGCGGCGTGGAGATGGGTAGCGCGTTCTCCTTGCAAGATGTGGATAGAGATTATTGTGGTGTGAAAGACTCTATTACAGGTAAATACACCGAATTGGCAGACATCAATGGTCGTATCTTCCAACTTGGTGATACCACCATTATGCAAGCTGAGCTCATCAGCATGGATGCTACGCTCTATGACATAGAGTTGTGGTATGTAGTGCCTACACCTATTGACACCGTTACGCTCTCTTTCCCAGTAGAGTTTGGAGACCTGCGCAACGAAGAAGGCTATTACCAACTATATGGCCCATCATTGGATACAACCTATATTGTGGCATTCAGCCCGCTCTCTGAAGATATTGAAGGCACTTTTGTCTATGACGGTATGTTTGGCAAGTTCGGCGCTGAAGGTGGACGCATGGAAATGGAGTACCGCAATACCTATATTGCCAAGATGGAGGGTGACTATGTGACCGCTATCATGCCACTGGAGAAGGGCAAAATGACCGTCACCATGGATCAGGATGGCAATATTACTGCCGTGGCGGAAGCCATTTGTGCAGATAGCGTCTATTATCATATCACCATGACCGCTCACTACGAGCGCGAATACCTGCGTGGCGATATGCCTTTCGGCTCAATAGAGCGAACATATACGGCTAACGATATTCTGTCCACCATGGATAAATCCGAAGAGGAAGGATGGATATACCTTGCTGTCGGAGCAGCCGACCAGTCTGACCTCATGGCGATGCACTTCTTTGTGGACTCTACCGATGCGGATATCCTTATCCCTGAAGGCGAGTACAAAATCAACAAGTCCTTCCGTCCTGGTACCGTACTCGGCAATGCTGGACCTGATGACCAAAACCAAATATCTACTCCTTTCTATGCAACTGTTGATAATCTAGGTTATTTGACCAATATCTATATGTGGGTAAAAGGTACAGTGACTGTGGCAAAGAAAGACGGTAAACTTTATCTCGAAGTCAATGCTCTCAACTCTTACGATGTGCCCGTACATATTATTTACGATGGCTCTATATCAACTGCACTCCCCAATATCCAATATCCAGTATCCAATACCCATAAAATCATCCGCAATGGTCAACTGATTATCCTCAAAGATGGTGCCGAGTACAATGCACAAGGCATGAAATTGCAATAAACGATACAATAAACCATAATTAAATTTTTTAACAATGAAACGTTTTTTCACATTTTTCATGGTGGCTGCCATATCTCTGACAGCAGTTGCACAAGCAACATGGACCACCAAACCACAAGCCCTAAAGTCGCTGATGGCTACAGAGCGCTTGAGCAACACTATCAAGGCGCTCCAACAACCAGAACCTCAGCAGGCTACACTTGCAGATGAACCTACATGGATCCAACATGACACGACTGAAGTCATCTTTAGATCATTCTACGATGATCCTATCTACTATCCAATAGAAGTGGGACGTGGTGGCGATACAGTAGGAGGCGATTGGTATATCACACTTCACAACGACCGCTATCAATTCATCTTTGACATCTATGGTGCGTCTCCTGAAACCCCTGCAGGTACTTATACCAAGGAAGACCTCGATGAATGGTACTCTTGGTGTATGTTCCCAGAAGCAAATGGCAAAACCCACTACTACAAAACTTGTGAACTGACAATCCAAGAGGAGAAACTAAGTGAAAGCCTTATTAAATTTACCTTGGATGCCGTTATGCTGGTTACCAAAGGTATTGGTGGCGAAGAGTATGGTTACTTCAAGGTGCACGCAGAGCATACTATCATCCGACCACTAGTCAAATACGATGTGGCTATCTTAAATTGTGTGGTAACTCCAGAAGAAGACCGTGTGCGTATTGCTGGTAAGAACGACACCATGGATGTGGACTTGACCTTCTTCACCGAGACAGGTGTTGTTGGCTATTATAGCCACAAAATCATGGATACCGAAAATGCCAAACTGGTGCATCGTGGTGTACCTTACGAGATTATGGATCTTGAGGGTGTTATCTACAGCTCACCTAATAAGGCGGGGGGTGTTTCCTATGTATTCATGTTCGAGGCGTTGACTACTGACGCTAGCTTCTACAATGTCGCTATGGAGGCACCTATTGTGCCTACAGATACAGTAGAATTTACATGCAACAACATGCTCATTGACGATAGTTATGGCATGTCCGATGCCACTATCCTCATCACTGCTAGCAATGCCTACTATGAGATCATGGCGGGATACAATGCCAACCGAATCACATCTCCTGCTACCTACGCTGGCGACCAAGCCTATATGTATCTCACAGACCGCAAAACGGGTAAAGAGATTACCTCTATGGTATGTTCTATCAAGGTTGCTGGCAATTCACTCCAGGGATACCAAGTGGAAATCGAAATGCTCGGTACCGATCACAAATACTATATCATGCACCTCATTTATGGCGTAGAAGAGGCAAGATCACTTGACCTCAATTTCACCAATTCGGCTAAATCCTATTTCTATATTGATCCACTCGGCTCAAAGGAGGTACAACTAGCCAATTACAATGGCGAGTATTCGGTAGCATTTGATATCTTCAAAATCGACCAAGTAATAGAAATGGGTGGCGACTTCGAGCGCATCAATTTGGGTATGGAACAAACATTCATCACCCACCACACGAAAGATGCGAATGGTCTGCCTGAGGATATCGCTGTAGATTTTGCAGAAGTATCAGGTAATGTTTTCCAACGCAACGACACCACCTTCCTCACCGCTTCCGTACTCGGTTTCGACTCATGCCGATACAACATCTCCATGTTCTACGCTGTACCTGTTCCTACTAAGACCGTTACTTGTACCTTCGATGGACTCGCCAACGAAGAAGCAGTAGAGTTTATCAACTCCTTGTCTAGTGGCATCTTCATCCTTGATGGTATGAGTGAAGATGGTTTGTTAACGGCAAAAGTCAATGTAGAGCGTATCAAAAATGGTAGCGTCGAAGGTACTTTCTACAACGATGGTAAGTTCGACCACAACGACTTCTATGCCATTGATACATATGTCCGAGAGTGGAATCCAACTACTAATAAAGACGATGAGTTCTCCGTACAAAAGGGTACAATGACCGTCACTGTAGATAATGGTATCCTCACTGCGGTAGCATCATTTATTTGTGACAATGCAGTGCAATATGACCTGACATACAAGACTAAATTTGTCCGTGAACCTATTCCATTTGATACAGAAGAGGGAGAAATGGATTATACCTTCCCTACAGATGCAGAAGTTATTGTGACAGATTTTATAGAAGGATATGGTATGATCCAATTGATTATTGCCGATAAATCTTATGCCGTGGACTTCTATGTTAATGCTGACGCTATGGACCCTGTCATCGGTGTACCTGCTGGCGTATATCCTATAGATGGTTCATTTGAGTCAGGTACAGTGCTAGCTTGCAAAGGTATTCTCCCTGATGGTCCTGCACAATCATACTTCTGCGGCTTGGATGCTGAGGGATACCTTGATCCACTGCAATTATATTGCCTCGTAGATGGTACTGTAATAGTTGAGAATATCAATGGCAAACTCAAAGTAGAGGTAGATGCAGTCAACTCATACGATGTACCTGTCGTTCTGCGTTACAATGCAGCTGCTACTGCTCTAGAGGATATCACGACCGAACAGGTGGGTACACAAAAGCGTCTCCTCAACGGTCAACTTCTCATTATCCGCAACGGAGAAACCTACAACGCCAACGGCGCACTTGTAAAATAATCCAATCGATCTAGATCATCTAGTCTCTCTAGTCTCTCTAGACCCCATAAAAATAGCGTGGCTCATTTTTGAACCACGCTATTTCTTATCTCTCGCCTTTACACCTTACACTCTCGCCTTTTCCCATTAGGCGGAACGCCGTCCATTATCCAATAGCCCACAGGGCGTCCTATAACCTATACCCCATCACATCATATACTTGACCATCCTTGATAATCAGCAGTCGTCTCTCGCGCAATTCTTTCCTAATTGTTGCAGCACCGCCCACTACATCCTCCACTCCTGTTGCCGCTGGCGAAAAATCATACACCGCCGTCGCGGTTACCGTCGTGCCGTTGTATGTCGTGAAGGTCAGTGATACATTGCCATTCTCATCCAGCACCATCTCACCCTTGCTCATACGCCACATATGTATTGGAGTCACAATACCCTTCTTCAAATCTGTGGACAGCGCATACACCAATCGCGAACCTCCCAATGTCTCCTCCTCATCCACTCGATAACCCGCTGTGATAGTGCCATCCTCGTTGCCCTCTTGAATAGGGTAGGTACCAGACATTAGCACGCTATCTGCGGTATTGACATACACATATCCTACTTGTTTGCAGACGCCTTTATAACTAGACATCGTTTTATTAGATACCATCTGAACTTCCAATACATCATCCTTCAACTTCGTCACGAGTACACTATCAAAACTGATACTTGTGCTAGGTCCTTTGGCTTCGGTGATACCATACGGACCATACTGCTCGCCGCCTTCTGTACCTGCTACCACAGCCACCTGCTCTGCGTTGATAATTGGCTGTTTTTCTAGCGGTGTCAGATATGCCACCACACAACAATTCTCTGCTACCCAATCCTTATCCATCGTGTAAGTTGTCGAATAACTATATGCTTGATTCTCCACCTTTACCGTATCACCAAAAGTGCCATTCACAAAGTCGCGAACCACACGAGGATGCATATATTCTAACCAATTGGCCTTTTTCCATGAGGTAATCTGATCTGCCTGCTTACCCACTAGTCGATTCTCCTTAATTAATATAGTGAGCAGATATGCTGTTCTATCTACATTAGCCACCTGCCCACTCACCGTTATAGCCAATTGGCGGGTCTTATTGTTATATGTATGCTCTATCTCTACCGATGCCTCGGCCACTGTATCACCTTCTGCCACTCGTCCTTCAGCTACCCATGTCGCCAAATCTGTTGCTGCACGAACTTCCAACCTTCCACTTTGTTCTGTGCGATTAAATACCACACTTGGTACATTATAAATCCCCATAAAGTTCTTCGCTAGTTCATCGTTTTCAGGGAGTGTATATTCATCTGTGCCATATATAGCATGATAACTTACCCAGATGTAGGGGGTGGTCTGTTGATTCAAGTATGCTACTATATTTTGCATACCCATCGGACATTCATAGCAATTCGCACTTGTAAAGTGTTCTAGCAAGAACGTACGAGGAAAAGATGTCGGCACTTGTTGTGCCGACATTCCCATTGCTGCTAGTAGCAGCAAGTATATCAATATTCTTTTCATTATCGCCTTTAACCTATAACCTATAGCCCGCAGAGCGTCCTATAGCCTCAAAGAGGCGTCCAATAGGGCTTTGCCCGTTCCATAGCCTCAAAGAAGGCATCCTATAGGTACAATATTGCTGCGGATTGAGGTGCTACGCGCACGGTCTTCTCCGCTATGCGCTCACCATAGTATGGGCACTTCCCATCCACGCACGCAAAGCGGAACTCACCTTCTGGTAATGCCACTTGCGCAGTTTTGGTCTGACCGTTAAGCACTACTACAATACTCTTCCAACTATCACCCACTGCCTCTCCATTCAGCACATATGCTACTACACCATCTTCTACAGGTAAGAAATGCATATGCTCACGCACCAAATCAGCATCTCCCATGTGGAATGCTGGGTGTGCCTTGCGTAGCGCTATCAAACCTTGATAGTAACGGAAGAGGTCCATATTCTCTGCCTTCAGCGACCAGTCAATCGCATTAATCTCATCTGGACTGCAATAACTATTATGAACACCTTTCTTATCGCGCGCAATCTCCTCGCCACACCAGAGGAATGGCATACCTTGTGAGGTCAATACTGCTGTTTGTGCCAATTTGCTCAGCTTTTGCAACTCGCCTGGACGAAGACGTTTGTTCGCTTTTAGGCGGTCGGTGAGCATCATATCATCGTGGCATGATACGTAACTGATACATTGAGTAGGTTGGCTAGTCCATGCTTGCTTAGAGTAGTTCACTTGCTCCATATCCACCTCAGGATGGTTAATGCAACCCACCAAACCAAACTTAATACTCTCCTCATGTCCTTTCTCGCCAATGAGGAACGCACCCTTGTTGTTATCGGAGAACGGACCACGTAGTGCATCGCGCATATCATCGCAGAAAGCACCAATATTAGGCAACTTCTGCATATTGGCCTTCATACACAGCGAATCGCCGTTGTAAAGTGGCGCACCTGCAGCCCAACCCTCGCCATAGAGCAACAAGCTTGGGTCAATACTATCCATCATCGCGCGTACTTGGTTCATAGTCTCCACATCGTGAATACCCATCAAGTCAAAGCGGAATCCGTCCATATGATACTCTTCAATCCAATAGCGACAAGACTCAATGATAAATTTACGCATCATCGCACGTTCACTGGCAGTCTCATTGCCGCAGCCAGAAGCGTTACCTAGTTCGCCGTTCTCCGTCAAGCGGTAGAAGTAATCAGGGCAGGTCTGCGTAAAATTGCTATTCTCCACATTGAACGTATGGTTGTATACCACGTCCATAATCACGCGGATACCTGCCTTATGCAATGCTTGAATCATCTGCTTCATCTCGCGAATACGAGTAGCAGGATCATATGGATTGGTGCTATAGCCACCATCAGGAGCGTTGTAGTTCACTGGGTCATAACCCCAGTTGTATTTATTATCGCTCAAACGAGTTTCATCCACTGATCCGTAGTCATACGATGGCAATATCTGTACATGAGTCACACCCAGCTCTACCAAATGGTCTATACCTGTAGCCAAACCCTCAGCGGTCTTGGTGCCATGTTCGGTCCAACCGATAAACTTACCTTTGTTCTTTACACCTGAAGTCTCATGGATAGTCATATCGCGGTGGTGCATCTCGTAGATAATCGCATCTTTCGCACCGCCAAAAGCAGGACGCACATCTTCAGCCCAACCTTCTGGATTGGTACTAGCGAGGTCAATCACCGCTCCACGACGACCATTCACACCCACTGCCTTTGCAAAGATACCTGGAGTCTCGTGCAATGTCCAACGCGAACTAGGTTCTACTACCTTAAAGGTATAGAACTGACCATTCAAGTCGCCTTTTACCGTCTTTACCCAACTGCCATCTTTCTGACGACACATACGGAGTGTTTGCAATGGGGCTACTGTAGCAGCATCCGCATACAAATTCAGATAAACCGTATCTGCATTAGGGCTCCATACAGAGAATGTGGTTTGCTCTGGCGAATACATCATCTCGTCCAACGAACCTTGTTTCACTGGATACTTATCCACATTTTCATAATGTGGCTTCTTTGCGCAGCAACCTGCTAATGTTGCTACCAT
Source organism: Paludibacteraceae bacterium (assembly GCA_017503075.1). GTDB lineage: Bacteria > Bacteroidota > Bacteroidia > Bacteroidales > Paludibacteraceae > Colicola. The sequence goes on from JAFVTU010000009.1 coordinate 116,549, forward strand.
AGTCATCATAATCAGTACTTTTTTCATATCATTCAAAAATTCTTAATTCTTCATTCTTAATTGATAGAGGTCGGCTTTCTCTATTCGCTCTTGTGCATACGCTTTGGTCACTTCAAAACTCTTCTTTCGGCTTTTCGATGACGGCAGGTCAAACATCACATCCATCATCACCGTCTCCATCATTCCGCGCAGTCCACGAGCTCCTAGTTTGTTTTCCAAAGCTTTGTCCACCACGTAGTCCAGCATATCATCTGCAAAACTCAGTTGATAGCCATCCATCTCAAGCAGTTTCTTGTATTGCTTTACAATGGCATTATTGGGTTCCGTGAGGATATTGCGCAGTGCCTCTTTGTCCAATGGACGCAGGTAGGTCAAGATAGGCAGACGACCGATAATCTCAGGTATCAATCCAAACGACTTCAAGTCCTGTGGGGCTACATATTGCAGCAGATTATCTTTGTCAATCTTTTGTGCCTTCTTCTGTGCATCAAAGCCCACCACTTGCGTATTCATACGCTGTGCTATCTTGCGTTCGATACCGTCAAACGCACCACCGCAGATAAACAATATATTGCGTGTATCCACATGGATAAACTCTTGCTCAGGGTGTTTGCGTCCGCCTTGAGGAGGTACATTCACCACCGAACCTTCGAGTAGTTTCAATAAGCCCTGTTGCACACCTTCGCCCGACACATCACGCGTGATACTTGGGTTCTCGCTCTTACGGGCTATCTTGTCTATCTCATCAATAAACACGATTCCGCGTTGCGCTTTCTGCAAGTCATAGTCCGCATCTTGCAGCAGGCGAACCAATAGCGACTCCACATCCTCACCCACATATCCAGCTTCGGTCAGCGCAGTCGCATCCACGATGGCAAAAGGCACTTTCAGCAGTTTGGCAATCGTGCGAGCAAGCAATGTCTTGCCCGTACCCGTAGAGCCCACCAACAGAATATTGCTTTTTTCAATCTCCACACCATTATCATCTTTGGGCTGAAGCACACGCTTGTAGTGGTTATATACCGCCACAGAAAGGTACCGTTTGGCTTCATCCTGACCAATTACGTATTGGTCAAGAAAGGCCTTAATCTCTGCAGGTTTAGGTAGGGTCGATAATTCTAGTCCTTCTATTTCTGGATTCTGTGCTTTCTGCACCTGCATCTCCATAATCATCTTATGTCCTGCCTCGATACACTCGTGGCAGATATACACGCCTGGAATATCTGCGCGAAACAAATCCTTCATCTCGCGCCCGCAGAACGCACACTTCTCTTGTTTCTTTGTTCCCATTCTCTCTAATCTCTAAACACTAAACAGTAGCGAAGCGTCCTCTAAACTACTTCTTCGAATACACCTTATCTATCATACCATACTCCAATGCCTCGTTAGCGGTCATCCAATAATCGCGGTCGGCATCTTGGCGAATCTTATCCATCGTTTGACCAGAGTGATCGGAGATAATCTGATACAACTCATCTTTCAACTTCAGTATCTCGCGCGCAGTAATCTCAATATCTGATGCTTGCCCCTGGATACCACCTAATGGTTGGTGGATCATCACTCGGCTATGTGGCAATGCAGCACGCATACCTTTTTCGCCTGCCACCAGCAGTACCGCACCCATGCTCGCTGCCATACCCGTACAGATGGTAGCCACACGCGAACCGATAAACTGCATCGTGTCATAAATGCCCAATCCTGCATAGACACTGCCACCAGGAGTGTTCAAATAGATACTAATATCTCTCTCCGAATCCACAGAGTCCAAGTACAACAACTGCGCTTGAATCACATTGGCTGTATAATCATTCACCTCTGTGCCGAGGAAGATAATACGATCCATCATCAGACGGGAAAACACATCCATCTGTGTTACATTCAGTTGGCGCTCCTCCAAAATAGATGGACTGATATAACTCGCCGATGCATTCATCGCCTTCTCCACATGCATCGAGTTCATGCCTTTATCTACGGCAAATTTCAAAAAATCATTCATAATTATATATGTTTTGGGTTTGTATATAATCAATACCAATAGTCTTCTGTAGTAGGTTGATAGTGAACTAGGTCGTTGAATTGGATGGTGCTATACATGGTTTCAAAGGTGTGTTGCATGGTATAGCTTTCGCTCATCCAGCCCGTTGCCACTATCCTATTGTCTTGCAAACTGAGAATACCTTTCGCATACTGAATACCAGCCAATTCCTCTTCTTCTATCAATTCAGCCAAATCCTTCACATCTACAGTCAAACCAAAGGTGCGATTGTCCAGCTTGGTAAGGTTTGCCATTGCATTGTATTCCTCTTGATTAACGGTCAATTTAGTGGATAGTCCGAGATTGTTGTCGCTCAATTTGTATAATATCGCGCTACCCTCGATGTAATCTCCTTCAATCACGCCAGTAGCGGATAGGGCTATATAATCATTATATGCTCTGTATAACTTGAGGTTCAACATTATATAATCATCCCATATCATGGCATCAATCGAATTGTCGCTTAGGTGGTTCACTTTCAGCCCAACCCCTTCTTCTGCCGCAATTTCGGGCAGTATTTCCCAGTCAATGGCGTAATAGACAATGTCGTACAGCACATTGTAAATAGCATTCACACACCAGTCAAACACCATGTTGAGCAACTCACCACATATACCAATCAGGTTTAATCCATGCAAGTTCACTGCATTCAGGTTCAGTCGGTCGAGGTGCCAACTAGTCATATCCAGTTCGTCTAAATCTATATTCTCAATATCCAACTCGTTTTGCAATTCTCGCTCTAGTTCTTCGTTTTTATTGCCTTCCAATACTTCCACCAAGGTGTCTAGTAGTGCCTCGTAGTCTATGCCTTCTTCTTCGATAACTTGTTGCGCCAATTCGTGTTTGATTTCCACCACTACCATGGCGTTCTTGGGTCTCTCGGTATTGTCGGCAAATAGGTGCATTGCCATACCATCCTCTACTTCTCCGATTGCTTGAAAACCTGCAGGAAATCTACAAGTTAAGCCCAAACGGTCATAGGTTTGTGTTAGTGCTTGTGCGTTTACTTCCACATTGGCAGACATCAATGCGAATAGTACAAATAGGGTAATTACTTTTTTCATGACTATATAATTTCTAATGGTTAATATCATTTCTTATTTGAGCAATCTTTTGCATCCTTCTAGTACATCCTCGTAGGTGGCTTCAAAATCCCCCGTGTACCATGGATCTGCCACATCATGAGGCAGTAGCGGATGGATTTTGGGATTAGGCAAACTAGCATCGCGGGTTAAAATATCGGGTCCCAACACATGTGCCAAGTTGCGAATATTATAATCCTCCATACATAGAATCATGTCAAAGTGTTCATAATCCTCTTTCGTTATCTGACGCGCTGCATGACGCGTGAATGGTATGCTGTGAGCCGACAAACAGCGTTTAGCGGGTGGGTAGATGTCGTTGCCTAGCTCTTCACGAGAAGTAGCGCAGGAGTCTATCTCCCACTGACTTTCTTGCCCATTCTCCGCCACCAAGTGGCGCATCACCATCTCTGCCATCACGCTGCGGCAGATATTGCCATGACATACAAATAATACCTTCTTCATATCACTTAAATCCGAATACAAAATACACCGCAGCTATTAGGCATAATCCTGCTACAATATGGTTCCACTTAATCTGCATCTGAAAGGCAATCACGGAGAATAGCAAAAACACCACCAGCGTAATCACCTCTTGCAATATCTTGAGTTGCATCAACGAGAATGGTCCTCCGTTGCCTTCAAAACCGATGCGATTTGCAGGTACTTGCAAGCAATATTCAAAGAACGCAATACCCCATGACAGCGCAATCACTGCTATCATAGGCAACGCTTTGAACCACGAAAATTCCGCCATCTTCAAATGGCCATACCACGCCAATGTCATAAATACATTCGACGCCACCAAAAGCAATATTGTATAAAAACTTTGCATAATCTCTTTGCTTGCCCTTTACTTGCCCTTTACTCGCCACTTACTTCCATAGGAACCTCATAGGGACTTCATAGGGACTTCATCATAATTTCATGCTATCATCTACCTACCTTCCTCGGCAAATAATCGGACTTAATATTCTCCATTGCGCCCCATATCGAATCGCGCACATCGGGGTTGAGTGTTTCTAACTGCTTTATCAGCTGCTTCACTTCTGCCCTGCTGCTAGCTTTCTCTAGAGGACAGAGTTTTACTTGCTTCTCATACCCGCTGAGTGTTGCGTACTGAGCAATCTCCTCTTCCTCGATTAGGCATAAGGGACGGATCAACTGTAGGGGCATTTTCTCCATTTGCAGCAGAGGAGGTATAGTGGTCATACTTCCCTGAAATATGAGGTTCATCAGCAAGGTCTCCACCAAATCATCTTTATGATGCCCAAATGCTATCTTGTTGCATCCCAACTCTTGTGCCACATCAAACAATGCTTTCCGCCTATACCACGAGCACAAGAAACATGGATCTTTCTCCTTTTCGATTCCCGATTCCCGACTCCCTATTTCCGTATCACGCACTACAAAAGGTACGCGCACGCGCGCACAAAAATCCTCTAGATAACTCAGATCGGAGTGGTAGTCACGCTCTTTTACCCGCACATGTACGGCTGTCACCTTAAAACGAGGTACATGAATCTGTGCGCGTTTGCCGAGCAGTTCCACTAGCGCCAACGAATCCTTGCCGCCACTTAGTCCGATCAGTATGTGATCGCCATCGGCTATGAGCCCATAGTCGAAGCAGGCCTTGTGAAATCGCTTAGTCAAACGAGCGCGCAAGCGCAACAACTCTTTTTCGTTTCCACTTTTCACTTTTCTGTTTTCCAAAAAACGTACAAAGGTAATCAAAAATTAGCAAATATCCCACAAAAATGCAACAAAAAGTACTTTTTTCGTATTTTTTTTGCAAAATATTTGGTCATATCAAAAAAAAGCAGTAATTTTGCACCCGCTTTCGAATGAGAGAGCGATGTTCTTTCATATTTTGCGGCAATAGCTCAGTTGGTAGAGCACAACCTTGCCAAGGTTGGGGTCGCGAGTTCGAGTCTCGTTTGCCGCTCTATAGAGATGAGCAGGACACAGTTCCTGCTTTTTTTCTAAAATGCTCTTTGAATACGGAAAAGAATCGGCAGTCGATACAAAAGTCGCTGACGCGACGCCCAAATGGCGGAATTGGTAGACGCGCTCGTTTCAGGTGCGAGTGTTGAGAGACGTGCAGGTTCGAGTCCTGTTTTGGGCACAGAGTATAAAAGTGATCTTTCAAAAAGTTATAAAAAACTAACGAGAAGCTCGTGGCTTCGAGTTAAGAGGAGGAATCGCGGTCGCCCTAATTCGCAGAGCGAATTCAATGCGACAAGCGCATTCCGACGAAGCGCAGGTGGTGAAATTGGTATACACGCTACTTTGAGGGGGTAGTGGTCGCAAGACCGTGTGAGTTCGAGTCTCATCCTGCGCACATTTTTTCTATATATGAAAAACTAACGAGAAGCTCGTGGCTTCGAGTTAAGAGGAGGAATCGCGGTCGCCCTAATTCGCAGAGCGAATTCAATGCGACAAGCGCATTAAGTACTCCAGTCGGTCGTAAGACCGTAAAAAACTAACGAGAAGCTCGTGGCTTCGAGTTAAGAGGAGGAATCGCGGTCGCCCTAATTCGCAGAGCGAATTCAATGCGACAAGCGCATTCCGACGAAGGAGAGATGGCAGAGTGGTCGATTGCGGCGGTCTTGAAAACCGTTGAACTGAGAGGTTCCGGGGGTTCGAATCCCTCTCTCTCCGCAAAAAAATAAAGGAGTCCAGAAGGGCTCCTTTTATTTTTTGTGAGAAGGCAGGGCCAGAGTGCCAAACTATAGGGCGGCGACCGTTAAGAGCGGAGAGTGAGTAGCGAAAAAAAATTTTTTCGCTACTTTTTTGATATGTATAGAGTTAGGAATGTTATCAACAATGGTGGGAAATTTTTTCTGCAAAATTATTTTTTACTATCAAAAAATTATCGTAATTTTGCACTCGCTTTCGCCAACCAATAGGCGGCACGCCGTCCATTACCCAATAGCGAAGCGTCCATTACCAATAAAGAGATGCACCATGAAAAACCTGAGCCAAATATTTCCAATCAACTATCCCAATCCGCCTAGCGAAGAGGACCTACAGTTTGAGGTTCAGGATATGCTACGTCATGCTGATTCACCCATGGATATCCTAGATACAATCAATAAGATTCCATGCCCCTATTATCGCAAAGCCATCGCCAGCATGACACCCTGTCATTGGCACGATATGGAGCACATGGGTAAAGAACCTGCCGTCTATATCGACTCCGAAGGACATGGACGAATCACATGGATTAATATCGACGCAGACATACGAAAAATCATCAAGCAAGCCAATGCTGAACAAATAGCACTAGAGCAACAACCACTAACAATCAATACCCCATACTCAATGACCCATAACCCCAATCCAACAACTATGCCAATCTTCATCCACCGCCACGAAGGCGCCATCAATCACAATGAGTACCACAACTGCACCATCTACCAAGGTGCACCCGTACCCCAACCGCAAGCTGAGCCACAGCCTCAGGCAGAAGAGACTACCCAGTCGGCTCCCGCTATCCCAGCGTTCTTTCGCACCGACGCGCACGCTATCACAGCCATCGAACAACTATGGAAGCAGGCGCTAGCATTGCCCACCAAAACCAAGGTGATTCGTTTTCTCCAGCAGCACGACCATACGGATGGCTATTTTCATCTCAATCACCTGAGCTACCAGCGCCGTGCCGAACTGCTCAATGAGGCACAAGATAAGTTCATCTTCAAGGCCAAGGACTTTGAAAATGCCAATAACTAGATTCAATTAATGTGAGTTCGTCGGAACTCACATTAATTGTATTACTCTTTAATCAATTTGAATGTCTCGTTACCCAATCTCAACATATACACGCCATTGGGTAGCTCAGCCACATGAATGGTATTGACGCCCTCTTGTGATTGTGCGGAGAATACTTTTGTTCCGTTGAGGGAATACATCTCAATTTCTTGTTTGGCCTTAGCTCCATCGATAATCAACATATCCGCAGTAGGATTAGGATAGACGCGAATAGAGGATGACGCAACGACATCTTCTACAGCTGTAAAATCATTGTTTTCAAAGTTGATCATGCGAACACCGCTCACTTCGCTTTTTTCACCATTAGCCATTGTGAATTGAATGGTCTGACCTGGCAGAAAGCGCATAGAACTAACGGCTGCTACTTCGGTCATTTCGTTGGTCACGCGCACCACTGTGATGTTCACAGCGTGCATACGTACGAATAATCCGCTCAAAAATACTATTAATAATAATCGTTTCATATCAGAATAATTTAGATGGTTGATTATTGATGGTTATGCCATATGCTTCTACTCCCTGTATCACGCACTCTACATCGTATGTGGCGAGATTGAAGCGATAAATACCAGTAGGAGGATATATATTGGCATTTTTGCTATTGTTGCGGTATGCGAAATACACGCATTCGTTGACTTCGTCATATGCCATTTGTGTGATACCCACCGACTCTATGCCTGTGCCTTCTCTATTAAGGAGGTTACCGTCAAGATTGCTTGCAAAATCCATACCTTGATACTGGATAGCCTTTTTATTGATATCACTTGGAGACATCATCGCTTGCCACTCCGCATAACTACATACAGCCACGCAGTTTGTCGTCGGCACCATGGCGCAGAAGATCACTTTATCATGCTTCTTTGAGTAGTAGAACGAACCTATCTTCATGCCCTGGCAAATGATACCCTCTTCAGGAAGTAGGTCTCTATCACCATAGGTAATCGGATCCGGCAATATATCTCCATCTCTAAAGCAGAATGTACCTACAGCGTTATAGTAGGTTGACCAATGCCATACATTGTCGATCTTAGCGAAGTTGCGACTAATAGCACCATATGCTAGTCCATTACCATAATAATGCAATCGGTTGTGGGTCACAAAATATGGATATGCATATTCGCTGTACATATTGTCGCGGTCGTTGAGATGTACCTTTATGATACCTGTATTACGGTTCGCATAGTAGAGGTAATCACCTTCTATATAGCCATAGAATGGGTCGTTAAACGCTGCTTGTCCCACATTGCTAATCATCGTCTCTACACGGCTACCATCTTTGGACAGCACGCTGATCTTACCATCACCCAAAACGCTAGCTGCGTCATTGACGTAGGTGAATTGTTTACCAGCATCTAGAACATAAAGCAACGAGTCCTTGAATAAGATATTGAACGCATGCTCCGTATAGAAGCCTAAGTCGTATGGCGTATTTATCATATCTGGAGGTAATTCTCCATTCTTTATTGCCTTGAGTGCCATGATATTACCTTGTGCAGTAGCATAGTATAGGGTAGGCACTTCTTTGTAATACCCCACAGGAATCTGTATATTCTCCTGTGGCATAGCCACGCCATTGATGGTGACTTGACAGGTAACTTGTGCAGTACCTACGTGGCTAAATAGCAGTTGAGGAGTCGTTTCTCCTTCGTAGCTAGTGATTATCTCTCCCGTGTTGGCATCCCTTGTGTCCTCAGGTAGTGTCCAGAGGTATCGTTTAGCACCTTGAAGCGAGGTGTAGTACTTACCTATTTGTAGTGTGACGGGTGTTGTTCTTACAATGATAGGTTCGCTGGCTGCTATCACCTTGTATTTTTCCACTATGTTGTCTAGCGAGATACTATGTGTATTAGTCTTAGCGCTATTGCCCTGCTTGTCATATACATGGAACTCGGCATTGACCATATACTTCTTCTTGTATTGTAAGTCATAAAAGCCATTATCATTCATGAGCAAAGCCATATAGCTGACCGAATCTTTCCATACTCGGTCTAATCGTGCTTCGATTTCTGGGTACACATAACGCACTTCATCTATCCATGGTTGTAGGATAAGTACGGTATCGTAGTAGTATGTGGTATCTATACGAGGAGGACGACCACTAACCTTGATCGTAGTGTCTATCCGTATGCCCAAGGTGTCGAAGTGGGTTGTACTCCAGATGGTATCATGTTGTTTGAACATATATTCCCACTTATTGGAATTGGCATTGAACATAGAGTCAGTCATCCACTGCCAGTCCTCATCGCTTATGATTCCGACCCTTCGATTAACCATGCGATAGGCATCATAGTTTCTGCCGTGTTTGGATGAGTCCATTATGGTCTTGACTGCATTCTTAAACTCCTGAGGGAAGTTCTCGCCAAAATACGATTTCATATTCTGCGTAAACCCATTGGTATCTCGTGGATTACTCCATTCTGTCGGAGATAATGTATCGTTGAGCGTAGCCACAAAATGATTGTTGCACACATAGGACTGTGTGTCGTCGCTCCATGAGTTAGCGTTATGGCTGTAGCGTTGTTTCTCAGCCATAGGTAGGATGGTTCGCGATGCTCCTGTAGGCGAGTATGTATAGTTGATTAGTGGGCAATTGGCTGATTTCTCTTCTACTTCCACTATTTCGTACCATACCGATGTGTAGTCCACAGGCGAGTTCTTGCTATCGTATTCGGCTACAAAACGGATGTCTTCGCCAGTTTGTGCAGTTTCGTTATATATTGTCCATGCGGCTTTGGGTGCTCCGTTGCTAGTAGCTTTACCAATCACGGTCAGAGGATAGGTGGCTATTTGCCCCTTGTGGCTAACTTGCACCTCTGCTTGACCAGGGTGTTTTCCTGTGGCAAAGCCTCTAGTGTAGCTTCCACTTACGCTGATCAACTCTCCATCGCGTGTTCCCCAAGATAAGTTCATCGTACTACCCGGTATGATATTGGTTGTCAGATTAGCTTCTTCGCCCACACGAATGGTGTTTTTATCTGCACTGAGTTGCAAATCGCTTTGGGTAGTCACAAAACTCAGACTATCCAACTGCTCCTGCGAGATGGCTTCTATATTGCCATTGGTTCGATGCACATATATCCTTTCTTGTGCATACATATAGCACATACACATGAGTGCTACGATGATGATATATAGTCGTTTCATATTTTTTATATGATTAGTGGTTATTTCCATGGGGTGTTATCAGCACATGTAACAATATTCGCATTCTTTTGTGCCCATATCATGCGTTTTCTGAGGATAGCGGGATTGAGTTGCCAGCGTTCGTCTGCATCCACCGTGTAGTAGCCCAATCGCTGTAGTTCGGGTAGGGCATATGTGGTAGGCGATGGATTGATTCGCATGATCCATGCGTTAGGTGACAAGCTCGCATTCACACCGAAGTCATCCGCCGTCCACCAGTATGGCTCATATAGGTTGTAAGGGCGGCGCAATGAGTAGGTCAAGCGGAAGTTGACAGAATCCTGCGCGAAAGTGGCGCGTCTGCCATTGTGTACATGTTTCACATCGTACACATAGACAGGAGCGTGTCCTGCGGTTGGATGCACATAGGAGATGCCGTTTTCAGAAGAACTATAGTTGTATCGACGCATATCTGTCCATTGCTCAGGTTGAAGATACATGGCTGCATACTTCTGTTGCATCAAGTCGGCAATAGTAAACTTATTCGCATTTGGCAGTTTGATATTAAAGAATCGATGGTATTGATCCAACGCACCGCCCGTATAAGCATTCGGGTCTATATCACTCAACAAATCCTCTTCAATACCATAACGCTTCATACTCTCCTTAGTTGCTTCTACCGTAGTACTATATGCTCCCTTGATATCCCCAGCCCAATACTGTGCCTCTGCTTTGATGAACATAAGTTCTTCAGTGGTCATCAACGCAATATAGCCCGTGTTTTGGGTATATGGATTGGTAGATGAATATAGGTTAGGGAAGTCGGTAAGCACCTTATCTGTGGTTGTACCGATGTTGCTCTCTACATGGAGCATGGATACACGGTTGCCACGAGCTGCCATCATACGGCTAGCACGAGGGTCTAAAGCATGACCAGTACGATCGATTTGGAGGCCATTATCTATGCTTCCCAGGATAGCATGCAAGAAGAAGGTCGTAGGTATAGATCTATATAGATTGTTGTTGAACAACTGCGCTGGGTAAGGAGCAGTCTCTCCCCAAGGGCATGATGTCGCATACGAATCATTAGTGTATTGGTAGAGTGGATCTTGCCAATTGGTTAGTGCCGCATCTACTGCGGCAATTATCTTCTGGCAGTTAGCCGCAGTGTTGTCCCAATTAGGTAGTTTGCGCAACCATAGACGCGCCTTGAGGGCTTGGCAAAAACTAGCCCATTTGCTCAGATCACCTCCATAGATGGGATCTAATTGTGTATCTATTTTGAGGTTGGTGCTACAGTTTACATAGTCCGATGATTGATATGCTACTAATAGGTCTTCTACCTCCTTGAACATCCAGTCGTATATCTCTTGTTGTGTTTTGTATTTTGGAGTGACAAACATACTCATATTGGCTTCAGGCAGATCTCCATATAGGTCTGTAGCCAGCATGGTAGCCATCAGCTGGATGGTACGCGCAATGAGGCTGACATTCTTGTACCCTTTGGCTTCTGCCTCGCTTTGTAGTTGCAGGGCGGCAGGTATCATGTGTAGACTATGCCATGTCATATGAGGGTGCACATCCTGCCCAAAGTTCCATCCATTGCGATAGGGGTAGAGTGCTGTTTGCGTTTTTGATAGCGTGGTCACTGCTTGCGATAGGTATGCACCTATCTCAGCGGTAGAGTAGGTAGCCAATGCGGCATAGGATAGGAGTGTCGCTAGATTTCCCATCTCGTGAGTGGGTTCGACGGTTACCACGCAACTAGATGTGACCCCCTTGTAGGTGGTGTGTATGACGCACTGACCTATTCCAACGGCGTATAGCGTGTCTTGATAGACATATGCGACACTGGCATTTGTAGATAGCGGATATATGGGCTCACTAGCGATGCCTTCGCTTACCATATACGAAAATTTGCTTTTACTACCTGCTTTCAGCGTACACGATGCAGGTAATAGCACCTCTGCGTCGGGTTTGACATAGGTGATGCTATCAATAGTGGATAGCTCCCAAGTTAGTTGCATGCCGTTCTTCAGATAGAAATGGGCATCTTGTGCCACGCAAAGGGATAAAAATCCGTAGGTACACAAAAGAATAAATAGTCGTTTCATAATATTAAAAGTTTTCAAGCGATGTTACTCGCATATATTGGCTACAAAGGTACGAAAAATATACGAATTATGCAAGTGTTTTATAAAAAAAGCGCTTATGACGCCTTTATTATGTCTGCAACTACCCAACCAATCACCAATCATAGATCTGAAACGGGGCATTTTTGAGCATTTTTGTCAAATTCCGCCCACTTTCAGCGTTTTGATATTCCAAACATATGCTTTTCTGGTAGCCATATATTTGATAGATACATCTATCATTTTTGAAAAAATATTTTACGTAACTTGTGTATATGCAAAATATTTCGTAATTTTGCAACCAAATTGGGTAAAAGTGTACAATACTGCACCACACTACACAATACTATACGATACTATACTAACTAATAAATTATACGATTATGACAATTAATGATTACAAATTCGCTGGAAAGAAAGCGATTGTTCGCGTGGACTTTAATGTGCCATTGAACGAGAACGGACAAATCACAGACGACACCCGTATTCGCGGTGCGTTGCCAACCCTCAAACACATCCTCGAAGAGGGTGGTGCGCTCATCATCATGAGCCACATGGGTAAACCAAAAGGTAAAGTAGTGGCTAAATATAGCTTGAAGCAAATTGTTGACGCTGTTAGTGCTGCACTCGGTGCTCCAGTACAATTCGCTGAGGATTGCGCTAAAGCTGCTGAGCAAGCTGCTGCCCTCAAAGCAGGTGAAGTGCTTCTTCTCGAGAACCTCCGCTACTATCCAGAAGAGGAAGGCAAACCAGTAGGTATCGACAAAGAGGATCCTGCATACGAAGAGGCTAAGAAAGCGATGAAGGCAAGCCAAAAAGAGTTCGCTAAGACTCTCGCTAGCTATGCTGACTGCTATGTAAACGACGCTTTCGGTACTGCTCACCGCAAACACGCTTCTACTGCAGTTATCGCTGACTACTTCGATGCTGATAACAAGATGCTCGGCTACCTCATGGAGAAAGAGGTACAAGCTGTGGATAATATCCTGAGTAACATCAAGCGTCCTTTCACCGCTATTATGGGTGGCTCTAAGGTTTCTACCAAGATTGGTATCATCGAAAACCTTATGGACAAGGTGGACAACCTCATCCTCTGTGGTGGTATGACCTATACTTTCGCTAAAGCCAATGGTGGCGAGATTGGTAACTCTATCTGCGAGAACGACAAACTCGAGCTCGCACTTGATATCATCGCTCAAGCTAAGGCAAAAGGTGTGAACCTCGTATTGGCTACCGACTGCGTAGCAGCTGATGATTTCTCTAACGATGCTAACACTCAAATCTGCCCAAGCAACGCTATCCCAGAGGGTTGGGAAGGTGTGGACGCTGGTCCAGAGAGCCGCAAAGCATTTGCTGCAGCTATTGAAGGCGCTAAGACTATCCTTTGGAATGGTCCTGCAGGTGTGTTCGAGTTTGATAACTTCGCTGCTGGTTCTAAGGCAATCGCTGAGGCAATTGCTAAAGCTACCGACGAAGGTGCATATAGTTTGATTGGTGGTGGCGATAGCGTAGCTTGTGTGAACAAGTTCGGTATGGCTGACCGTGTAAGTTATATTTCTACTGGTGGTGGCGCATTGCTCGAGGCAATCGAGGGTAAAGTGCTCCCAGGTGTAGCAGCAATTAAAGGTTAAGAATATGGAAATTTCAGGTAAGATTATACAAGTATTGCCAGAGCAAGGTGGCGTAAGTAAAACCTCTGGCAAGGAGTGGAAACTCCAAGCTTATGTGCTTGAGACACAGGAGCAATACCCACGCAAGGTGCATTTTGAGGTGTTTGGCGAGGACCGTATCAAAGCTAACCTATGCCAATTGGATGATATTGTAACTGTTAGTTTCGATATTGAAAGCCGCGAGTTCAACGGCCGTTGGTACACTTCCATCCGTGCATGGAAGATTCAACAAGGCGTAGTTGACGCTGCTGCTCCACAAGTCGTTCCTGTTGCGCAACCAGTAGCTGCTCCACAAGCTAATGTGGAGACATTCGACGCTGCTGCAGGCGTAGATGAAACTACTGATTTGCCATTCTAATAGATAATGGACGCGCCGAAGGCGCTATGGGACGCCGCAGAGCGGCTATTGGGTATTGGACGGCGTACCGCCTATTGGGTATAGGACGCCTTTCGGGCTATAGATGATGAAAAAGATTATCGGATGGATAATAGGATTATGCCTTCTGGCAGGTGGCGCTACTACTTGCGCCATCCGCTGGGAGGCGTGGTTTGGTAATCCGCCTGAGCCAGAATGGGTAGGGGACACTATCGATTATCAGTTCATCACTTTTGCCGACGATAGCGTTTTGTACGGTGCGCAGCAAGATACACTACAATTCCTTTTGCTAGGCGATATTCACAACTCGCTTACCAAGGCGCAGATGGCTCTGCTGGCTGTGCGCCATACGGATATAGACTTCTGGTCACAGACGGGCGACTGGATGGAGCGCCCGTATCTGTACTATGAACAGATGATGTACCAGTCGCTAGTAGGTACAGGTTGGGAGGCATTGCCCGTGGTGGCTATTCCGGGTAATCATGAATATCTTAAAGGGGTAGTAAAAACGTTGCCTGAGAAGTGGAAAAGCATTTTTCCTAATCCGCAGAATGGTCCTGCCAGGTTCTTAGGTACGACCTACTTTGTGGACTTCCCACAATTGCGACTGATAGCAATTGACACGGATGGTCTGCATCGTATGTCCGACTATACACAAGTAGCATTTTGGCTAAAGAAAACTTTGCGTGAGGCAGGTGATAAGTTCACTATAGTGATGATGCACCACCCTGTTTATAGCACTGCTAAAGGCAGACAAAATCCGCTCATGTGGCTAACGTTTTACGGTGCTATGCGCGAAGCGGATGTGGTGTTCTCTGGTCATGACCATAACTATGCTCGCCGCACAGAGTATTATAAGGAGCGTTTTTGGAAGAAAGAAGAACCCACAGTGTTTATTGCTACCAACGCCTCCACGAAGAAGTATCCTGTGAAGGAAAATAATAAATACGAAACTTCGCTAGCGGGCGAACCTGTATATGAATATATCTTGGTTACGCCTAGTGCATTAAAGATAAAAACCTACACCCTCTTGTCAGGTGAACTGATAGATGAGGTAGAGATGGTGAAGTGAGATGAGTCAATGAAATAAAACAACCAACTGAGAGGCTGGTTGCTTTTTGTTTTATTTGTAAGGAAGAGAATTAGTCTTATGCTGGTTTCTTGGTTGGCTTGATGAGTAGCAGCATACCCACAATGGTAAGTAGTGCGTTGAGGATGAGGCGCTCGTGAGAGAACACATAACCATTGAACCACTCCGCTGAATTCACATCGATGATCCATGTGATGACAGGAGCAGCGATGACAGCGATTGGAATCCAACGGTCGCGCACCTGACGCTTGGTGAAGATGCCAAAGCAGAACATACCGAGCAATGGGCCATAGGTGTAGCTAGCTACCTTATACACAGTCTGGATGACAGAATCATCGTTGAGCAAGTGAATCACATAGATGCACACCGCCATCAAAACAGCCATACCAATATGCACCCAAGTGCGCACTTTAGTTAACTTGGCATCATTCTCCTTGTTGAGGATATCCACTGTAAAGGAGGTGGTGAGTGCAGTGAGTGCGCCACCTGCAGCGGAGTAAGCGGCTGCGATGAAACCAATGATAAAGAGGATGCCTACAATCACAGGGAAGTAGTTGCCCGTCGCCAAGAACGGGAAGACATCGTCGCCCTTGAGATTAGCTACCTCGCTTATTCCCATTTGATTAGCATACGAATAGAGCAAGAAACCAAGGAAGAGGAAAAGACCAATTACCACAATCTGCATGAGTGCACCCACAATGAGGTTCTTCTGGCTCTCGCGAGGGTTCTTGCAGGAGAGGGTACGCTGCATAAGGTCTTGATCCAAACCTGTAGTAGCAATGACAAGGAAGACACCCGCGAGGAACTGCTTCCAGAAATAGGTGCCCTCTTTAGGATTATCAAAGAAGAAAGTACGAGTCATATCACTAGCTCCCCAATTGTCGATATTCACGCCCGCGCGAAGCACGAAATAGATACAGAGTGCCACGGATAGAATAAGGCAGCAGGTCTTCAGTAGGTCGGTCCAGATGAGCGACTTGACACCGCCCTTGAAGGTGCAGAGATAGACAATAAGCACGGTGATGATGGCATTTACCCAGAATGGTACGGGTACTGCCAGTTTGTCAAATACTAGCAGCTGAAGCACCTCGCTCACTACGAAGAGGCGCACACTAGCACCAAGCATCTTGCTCACAAAGAAGAGCCATGCACCCGACTTATACGTGCTCATACCAAAACGCTGTTGCAGGTATTGGTAGATAGAGGTGAGGTTGAGCTTGTAGTATAGCGGAATCAGTACATAAGCAATGAGGAACTGACCTACGGTGAAGCCGAGCACCATCTGCATGTATGCCCAACCCGAAGTGGCAACCATACCTGGCACACTGACGAAAGTGACGCCTGAAATGGCTGCACCGATGGTGGACATGGCTACGAGCAGCCAGTTGCTGCTGCGGTTGCCCGAGAAGAAACCTGCATTGTCGGCCTTACGACCAGCCAGATAAGAGATGAAAAACAGCAATGCAAAGTAGCATGCGATAACGATAAGGATTGTTAGTGGATTCATATTACTTGAGGTTCAATGGCGCGTTGCGCCGTTCAAAAGTTGTTCAATATAGTTCAGAGTCGTTTTATTCGGCATAGAGGAGATAAGGACGGCGTTGTTCCTTAAACTTCACTACATCCTCTTGCCAGCAAGCACGAATCTCCTCCTCGCTCTTGCCCAGATTGATCATCTTACGTACATAATCCTGTCCTACCAATAGCTCAAAGAACGGACGGAAGAAATAGTTGTCCATATTCAGATGCTTGTAGGCATCCAGCAGATACCTTAGCGAGAATCCCACCTTGCGTGCTTCCTCCTCGCTCATGCCGCTGAGGTCCACACCATCGCAGATGCGACCTTTCTGAGTGGATTGATTAGGGGTAAAGGTAATCGCAGGACCATACACACTCGCCTCTGTGCGTGGGGCATTGAAGTTAGGGTGCCCATAGCAGAGGAAGGGTTTATCGGTGCCGCGCCCCAATGACACAGGCGTGGCCTCAAACAAGCAAACGGATGGGTAGAGGTAGATAGATAGCATATTGCGCAAGTTAGGCGATGGCGCTATAGGCAGACGATAGAGGGTCTGATGGGTGTAGTGCTTGCAAGGAATGACAGTAAGGTCCACCTGCAATGAATCGGTGAGCCAATACTCGCCATTGATCATCAATGCCAACTCGCCCAAGGTCATGCCGTGCACCACAGGAATAGGCAGTGCACCCACGCCTGACTTGTGCTTCATGTCCAGTATTGGTCCGTCCACATACCAGCCATTGGGGTTGGGGCGGTCAAAGACTACAAACTGCTTGCCCTCGCGTGCGCACGCGTCCATCAGGCGCAACATAGTAATATAATAGGTGTAGAACCGCAGTCCCACATCTTGAATATCCGTGATTAAGATATCGAAAGTTGCCATTGATTCTTTGGATGGTCGCTTGCTATTACCGTCGTAGAGCGACAGAATAGGTATGCCAGTCTTCTCATCCACGCTGCTTGCCACTTTCTCGCCCTCGCGTGCTGTGCCACGAAAACCATGCTCTGGCGAGAAGATAGCAGTCACTTGTATGCCATGCTGTAGCAAGAGGTCAAGGGTATGGATGGTGTCGTTGCCTTGGATAACGATGCCCGTATGGTTGCTCAATAGGGCGACACGCTTGCCACGGAGTAGAGGCAAATATTCTTTCGTTTGCTCCGCACCTAGCACCACATATTCTGCGCATGTGGTACCTACGGCAAAAGCCATTATAATCAAAAATGAAACAACTCTTTTCATGGTATTTTAATGTTTTTGGTGCAAAGGTACGAAAAAATACGCATAAATACAAGAAAAGCGAGCAAAAGTTCATAAAAAAGGCTTGCTTTGCTTGCGTATGTGCATTTTTTGTTGTACTTCGGACATCTGCCTTGGCTTTGATTAATCCACTCAAATGCCATCAAACAATCAAAGCCAATTCCCCCGTAGCTACGTTCGCTCAATGCAGCCCATACTCTCGCGTTCGGCAATTGACGCGCACAGAACTCGCTTGGCGAGTTAAAAGCGATCAATGCCTCCGCTCTCCCCACTCACTCACGAAGTTCGTGGGGACCCCGTAATATATCGCAATTTTTTTCAAAAAAACGCTTGACACCCTATTCATCCACTATCCAATACTTCGCTTTCAAGCGAGCTTGAGTGAGTACAAAATCTAGGATGAGATAGATAAATCTATAATTTTTCAAAAAAAGCTCGCTTGACTTGCGTATGTGCATTTTTTGTCGTACCTTTGCAGAGAATAATTATCTACGGAAGACGGTCTTAATAGACTTTCTGCAGCAAAACACATACACCATGAAAAATCGTATTTATATTCTTCTATTGGCACTCGTTGCTATTTTCACAGCATGTACTCCTACTACCGCGCCAATATCTCTGCATTGGGAGTTTGGACAAAACGATGTGGAACCTGGCATTTGCGAAGCATATCTGACACTTACGAATACAAGTGACCAGAAATTCACCCATGAGGATTGGATACTCTATTTCAATCTCATGTCTCTTCATCCCATTTACACAGAGGGCGATGCCCTGCGTGAGACCGAGATTCAGGCTAGTTGGCATAGCATCGAACCTACCCAGACGTTTGATCCTCTTGCGCCAGGCGAGAGCCAGACTTTCACCCTGCGTTACAAAGGCAGCGCCATCCGTGAAAATATCCGTCCAGAAGGCTTCATCTTGGTGAACACTAAACACTCCACCCTAAACCCTAAACCCATCACAATCCCTTGCACCTACGCCCCTTACACTCGCCCCGGGCAGATGAAACGCGGCATCGTGACATGGGAGAAAACACCGTATGCGGACGGAGAGTATGTGTTTGATTATGTGGAGCGAGTATTAGGCGATAAGGCGAAGGTGGTGCAACCTCTGTTGCCACAGCCTAAGCAGATGACGTATGCTGAGGGGGTGTGTGAAGTGGCGAAGGCAGAAATCATCTCTCACACCGATGCCAATATGGTCAAAGAGGGATATACGATGATAATCAGCCCTGATACGATTCGCATAGAGGCAAGCGATGACGCAGGTGTGTATTATGCTAAACAAACATTGAAGCAATGGGGAGAGGTAGTGCCATGCGGAAAGGTGGTAGATTATCCCGACCTACAACATCGTGGTATCATGCTGGATGTGGTGCGCAATTACTACCCTGTGGACTCAATCTACTGCATTCTGGATATGATGGCATACCACAAACTGAATGTGCTACACTTCCACCTCTCCGACGACGAGGCATGGCGATTGGAGATACCTGGTCTGCCACAACTGACCGATATTGGTTCTAAGCGAGGTTATACCACCGACGAGAGCGACTGCTTGCTGCCTATGTACTGCGGCGGTTGGGATGCTGAGGCACCAACAACAGCCAATGGTTATATCACTCGCGAAAAGTATATCGGACTATTGAAATATGCAGGCGAGCGTCATATCCGTGTGATTCCTGAGATTGATATGCCAGGGCATATGCGTGCGGCTAAGAAAGCAATGGGTAATATGTTGACAGATAGCGCATTTGATGCACGCGTGTATAAGTCCGCACAAAACTATACGGACAATGTGATAGATGTAACGAAGCCCTATGCGGTGGAGTTTATTGACCATGTGGTGACGGAGATTGTTAAGATGCACGAGGAGGCGGGTCATCCGCTGACTATCTTCAATATCGGAGGCGATGAAGTACCCAAAGGAGCGCTGACGAAAGAGGAACATCAAGCGTTTATTGATGCCGTTTTGGAGATACTGAAGCGCTACAACCTGCAACCAATGGGTTGGGAAGAGATTGACCATTTTTGCCCAGCGAAGAGTGGTGCAATCTGCTATGCTTGGCTCAATAGCGAAAGCAAGCCAATGCAATTAGCTGAGGCTGGTTATCAAGTAGTTATCGCTACAGCTAGTCACCTATATTTTGACTTTGCGTATTGCAACCACCACGAGGAGAAAGGACTCAGTTGGGGAGGTTATACCGATGAGTACCGTTCGTTTGACTGGCAACCCGCTCAACACCCCAACATCATCGGTATGAATGCCCAACTTTGGGGCGAGGTGATTCGCTCGTTTAGTCAAGTGGAATGGCAGATTTATCCTAAGATTTATGGTCTTGCTGAACGCGCATGGAACAACCGCAGCAGCTTGACATTGAGCGAGTATAACCATCTAGTGTATGAGGAGTTCCTGCCAGAGTTGGCAGCAAGCGGAAGAAACTTCCATATCCAACAACCAGGTATCAGACAAGTGGCGACAGAGAATGAGCAGTTGCAATTAGACAAGAGCCACGTACTGATAGAAATGAACAAAGTGATGCAAGGGGGAGAGATATGGTATTGCTTAGACGATGGCGAATGGAAAGTCTATACCAATACCATCGCCATACCTGCTACAACCAAGATTGTGAAGGCAAAGGTGCATTACCTAGGCAAAGAAAGTAATACGACTTGGTTGTGGTTGAACGACAAACACGATGTGAAAGGGCAAACGGTAGAGAAAAACATAGGCGCAACGTTCTAAAAAACGCTATTTCCTTGCAAATATACAATTTTTTTTGTACCTTTGCAGGCTGAAAAGAAAACCACTATGGCAGAAGAGATAAAACCAACAGCTACTTACAACGAAGATAACATCGTTCACCTTGATGACCGCGAGCATATTCGCCGCCGTCCGGGTATGTATATCGGTAAACTAGGTGACGGAAGTCACTCGGACGATGGTATATACGTACTCATCAAAGAGACTATTGATAACTGTATCGATGAGTTCCGCATGAACGAAGGTAAAGTAGTTGAGGTCAGCGTTTCTGCCCCTTCGCCAGAAGATAACTCCCAACGCGTACGCGTTCGTGACTATGGTCGCGGTATTCCATTGGGCAAAATGGTGGAAGTCGTGTCTATTCTCAACACGGGTGCTAAATATGACACCGAAGCCTTTAAAAAATCTGTCGGTCTCAACGGTGTAGGTGCCAAAGCAGTTAATGCCCTCAGTCTTGAGTTTGTGGTACAAGTATGGCGCGACGGCAAGACCCGCCGCATTGTTTTCAAGCAAGGACACCTAGTAGAAGACTCTGATATACAAGAGCATAACGGACCAGAGAAGCGTGGTACACTCATTGAGTTTGTACCAGACAATACCAAAGGATTGTTTGAAAACTACCGTTTCCGAGATGACTTCATTGAGACCATGATGCGCAACTACGCCTACCTCAATGTGGGATTAACCTTGAACTACAACGGCAAGAAATACTCCTCTAAAAACGGTCTTTTAGATCTGCTTACAGAGACCATGACTGTTGATCCGCTCTATCAGATTATTCATATTCAAGGCGAGGATATTGAGATTGCTCTCACCCATACCGACCAAACAGGCGAGGAGTACCACTCCTTCGTCAATGGTCAGCATACCATACAAGGTGGTACGCACCAAGCGGCACTCCGTGAGGCAATCGGGCGCACAATCAAGGAGTTCTACAACAAGAACTTCGAACTGAGCGACATCCGCAGCGGTGTGGTAGGCGCGATTGCTATCAATGTCTCTGAACCTGTCTTCGAGAGCCAAACCAAAGTAAAACTAGGTTCCAAGGATATGGCTCCAGAGGGCGGACTATCAGTCAATAAGTTCGTTAATGATTTCGTTAAACAACAACTTGACAACTACCTCCACAAGCATCCTGAAGTAGCAGAGATCATGCTACAGAAGATCCTTGAGTCGGAGAAAGAGCGCAAGGCCATCGCAGGTGTTACGAAGATTGCTCGTGAGCGTGCCAAGAAGATAATGCTCAATAACCCTAAACTACGTGACTGCCAAGTACACTATAACGATGCTAAACCTACCAAGTCAGCCAAAGATGCGGACGATGATTTGCGTGAGGAGAGTAGCATCTTTATCACCGAGGGTCTTTCTGCATCAGGTAGTATCACTAAGAGCCGTGATGTGCGTACACAAGCCGTGTTCTCACTTCGTGGTAAGCCTCTTAACTCTTATGGATTGAGTAAGTCTGTAGTCTATGAGAACGAGGAGTTTAACTGTTTGCAAGCAGCTCTCAATATCGAAGATGGACTAGATGAGTTGCGTTACAACAAAGTGATTATCGCTACCGATGCCGATGTGGATGGTATGCACATCCGATTGTTGATGCTCACCTTCTTCCTACAATTCTTCCCAGATTTGGTGAAGAAAGGTCACGTATATATCCTCCAAACACCACTCTTCCGTGTTAAGAACAAGAAAGAGATACGCTACTGCTATAGCGAGGAAGAGCGCCTACAAGCTATTGAGGACCTCAAACCTAACCCTGAAATCACTCGATTCAAAGGTCTTGGTGAGATTAGTCCAGACGAGTTTAAGGGCTTTATTGGCAAGGGTATTCGCCTAGATCAAGTATGCCTGCGCAAGGAAGATGCCGTGAGCGACTTGCTTGGTTTCTATATGGGTAAGAACACCATGGAGCGCCAAAACTTCATTATCAACAACCTAGTCGTAGAAGAAGATGTGGAGTAGTATTATACCATTGATATTATTTGTTTGCCTCGGCATTGCTATCCTTATTATCTTTGAGATACGAGCAAGGAGAGAAAAAAACAATACTGAACTCCTGAACAATGCTGAACAAGCGACTGATGTCGCTACTGAACAGCGAAGCGAAGACGACGGCTGCTGCGGCGAGCACTTAGTTTGCGAGAGAGAAACGCTACTCCAAACCAATGCTGAAATCATCTATTACGACGACGAGGAGTTAGATGCACTAGCAGGCATAGCCGCAGAGAAGTATAGCCAAGAGCAATATCAAATGATTCGTGAAGTGTTTGAGACACTCAAAGCAAGCGATGTGCCTGGTTGGGTACGCAGTATTCAACTGCGGAATATTCAGTTGCCACTAGATATTCGCGAAGAGGCATTGCTCATCGTAGTCGAACGACGAAAAGCATAAATTCCCACTACCATAAGAACAAGACTCACGATGCCTAACCATAAGGTGTCGCCTGTGCCTATAGCATCTACTTTGTCCATATCCCATCCTGCTTTATTCGCTAGGAAATACAGCAAGACAGCCATACCATTATTGACAAAGTGCATCAGCATAGGTACCCACAAACTACCTGTCCATGCGAGCATATAGCCGAAAAGAGCTCCCATTAGCATACGAGGGATAAAGCCATAAAACTGCATATGTATTGCTGAGAAGAGTATGGCGCTACACCAGATTGCGAGGTGAGGTATGGAGGATTGATGTTTGGGGGTGAATAGGTGTTGGAGGACGCCACGGAAGGTGAGTTCTTCGGCTATAGCGGGTAATACAGCCATGAGCAAAAGGTTGATGATAAGTCCGCCCAAGGTGGTTACGGAGAGAAATTGCTCGGTGAGATGTGCAGCGTTCTCTTCTGCAGTTTTCATCCATTGTTCCAGTGGTTCGAGAAAGGCGGGCAGTGCCATTTGTTGGTTGATATGTGCGAGAAGATTGATTGCGGGTAATGCCACAAGCATCAATAATATAGCTGTTCCCGAAACCTTGAAACTTTGAAATGTTTCAACTTCCAACCATTTCATAGGCTCTTGCGTCCATAAGTATGCCATGCATAGTGGTGGAAGGAGGAATATCGCTGCGGTTTGTAGGAGTTGTATCCACTTGAGTGATGCTATAGATAGTGGTTGTGGAAATAAGATAATACATCCCATAGCAGGAATGCTGAATAGACATACGCATGCAATCCATTGAATGATTTTGGTCAAGGTATGTGTTTGTTCGAATTTTCCTTTAAGTCCCATAGTTTGAAATCTCTATTTATATAAAAAAGGCAGTTGTGAGCCAACTGCCTTTTGTCGGGATGACAAGATTTGAACTTGCGACCTCCGGTCCCCCAGACCGTTGCGCTACCGGGCTGCGCCACATCCCGAAGAAAGAGTCTAAAGCCATTTGGCTTTAAACTCTCGTTTGGATTACTCAGCAGCCTCAGTAGCCTCTGCCTCAGCGGCAGCAGCTTCTTGAGCAGCCTCTACGGCAGCAGCAGCGAGAGCATCAGCAGCCTCTTGGCGCTTCTTTGCTACTTCAGCAGCTTTAGCCTTGTTGGTCTCTACCTCTTGAGCGAACAATGCCTTTGCAGCAGCAGCTTTCTTGTCTGCCTCTGCTTGGCTGATCTTACCATTCTTAGCATCCTTTTGAGCTTTCCAAGCATCGAAACGCTTTTGAGCCTCTTCAGCAGAGAATGCACCCTTAGCTACACCACCGTTCAAGTGCTTCATGAGCAAAACGCCCTCGCCAGAGAGTATGTTGCGAACAGTGTCAGTAGGTTGAGCACCTACGTTTACCCAGTACAAAGCGCGATCAAACTTGAGATCTACCTTAGCAGGGTTGTTGTTTGGGTTGTAAGAGCCAATGCGCTCAATGATTTTGCCATCACGTGGCGAGCGGCTGTCAGCTACTACGATGTGGTAGTAAGCGTAGTCTTTGTGACCATGACGAGCCAAACGAATTTTTGTTGCCATTTGTTTGTTTTGATTTATGGACTACAACTACACGAGTTGCATGTCCGGGTTAATATTAATGGTATGCTTTTTACACGAAAAAGCCCGCAAAGGTACTACTTTTTTTTTACATATGCAAATATTTTGTAAAAATAATGTATTTTACTAGTTTTCAACCAACACAAAATCAATGAGTTTTCGTTCAACATCAACCTTGGTTACCTTAACTCGTACAGGATCGGATAGTGTGTATATTTTACCGCTGCGTGCAGCGATCAAGCAATAATTTTCCTCGTCAAATTGCATATAATCATTGCGTTCGATGGTGCGAATAGGCACTAATCCTTCTGTCATAGTGTCGGTGAGTTGTACGAATAGTCCAAACTCGGTAACGCCACTGATAATGGCATCAAACTCCTCGTTTAGATGCTGGCTTATCCACTTGGCGTGCATCTCCTTGATGGAGTCGCGTTCCGCCATTTGTGCGGCTAATTCGCATTCAGAACAATGCACGCAAGCTTCTTCGAGTTCCTCTTTTTCGTGACGGCAGAGAGCTTTTGACTGCAATAGGTAACGTGAGACGAGGCGATGTACCATCATATCTGGATAGCGACGGATAGGGGATGTGAAGTGGGTGTAATAAGGGAAAGCCAATCCGTAATGTCCGATGTTATCGGTTGAATATACCGCTTTGGCCATTGCACGGATAGTTAGTGTTTCCACCAATGATTGGCATGCTTTACCTTGACAGTTGTCGAGCAATGCGTTGATATGCTTATGGGTGGTTTTGCTGTTGGATGAGGTCTTGAGATGCAATCCAAAGCGTTTGATGAATGTGCTGAGTCGTCCGATTTTCTCTGGATCGGGATTATCATGCACACGATAAACAAAGGGCTTGGTAGGTTCCTTGGTTGTTGTGTCGTTTTCTTTTTTCTTTCGTCCAATTTCGGTGGCTACAATGCGATTTGCAAGAAGCATAAACTCTTCGATCAAATGATTGGTATCTAGAGAGTTGTGGAAGATAATATCAGTAGGATTACCATGTTCATCTAGGCGGAAGTGCACTTCTGGTGTTTCGAAGTTGATTGCTCCTTGGCGGAAGCGATTGGCACGCAATTGTTGAGCAAGATTGTTTAATATGGTGATGGCTTGTTTCAGTGCTTCGTTTTCACCTCTTGCTTCGATGTTATCTAGTAAATCTTGTGCTTGACGATAGGTTAATCGGTAGTTAGAACAGATAATAGTTCTGCATATTTTATGACGAATTACCTTTGCATTTTGATCCATTTCTACCACTACAGACATACAGAGTTTGTCTTCGTTTGGTCGTAAACTGCATAGTTCGTTGCTCAATTGTTCGGGTAGCATAGGAATCACTCGGTCCACAAGATAAACGCTAGTTCCCCGTTGATATGCTGCATCATCCAATGCAGTTTGCTCTTGTACATAGTGGGTAACATCTGCGATATGAATGCCGATCTGATAGTTTCCGGTATCAAGAATGCGGAAGGATAGTGCGTCATCAAAGTCTTTTGCTTCGTCAGGATCAATGGTAAACGTGAGCGTATCTCTCATATCACGTCGACGCAATATTTCCGAGTGAATAGAATCTTGTGACAGTCGTTGGGCTTCTTTTAGTACATCCTCGTCGAATCCGGAGGGTAGTACATATTCGTCGGGTTTATTTTCAACAAGATTATTTGTATGTTTGTTGGCTTGTTGATTTATGTTTTTTCGTCGTGTGGCTTTCTCACGACGAAGTCGTTTGGCTATGAGATCTTTAGTTTTCATTGCTTGTTTTTAGATATTCAAAATGCTATATTTCTGCGCACAAAAACTATGCAAAACTGTTGTCATATATGTTTTATGGCATAACATTGGCAAAATCGATTAACTTTTTTGTCAAAAATTTGCATATTTGCAATATTTATAGTACCTTTGTCCAAATTTTTAGTACTTTTAGGTAGTTTTTTATTTTGTGATAAGATGAGTGTCCTGGAGAATTTGACGGCTATAAAAATGTTGCAATTAAAGGCATTGAAATTTCAGTTGAATAACCCTTTTAAGTGGGCTAATGGCTGGAGTGCTCCTGTGTATTGTGACGACCGAAAGATATTATCATACCCTAAGATTCGCAATTTTATTCGTGTAGAATTGTCGCGCGTGATAGCAGAAATGTATCCTGATGCAGATGTGATAGCAGGTGTAGCAACGAATGCGATAGCGCATGGTGTATTGGTGGCAGAGCAATTGAGTTTACCCTTTGTGTATGTGCATCCAACTCCCAAGGACCATGGTTTGGAGAACCAAATCGAGGGTGATTTGCGTCCTAGACAGAGTGTGGTAATAGTTGAAAATCAAGTAAATATTGGGAAAAACTGCCTGAAAGTGGCTAAAGTATTGCGCGAAAATGGTTGCAAGGTATTAGGTGTGGTAACTATTTTTGACTATGGTTTCCCCTCTACTCATAAAAGAATGGCAAAATCAGAGGTGGATTTAATAGCGTTGACAAACCTAGATACAGTATTGCATCATGCACAAAATTTGGATATGATAACAAAAGATGATATGCAGTTGCTGCACGCATGGCAACGCAAACCATCAAAATGGATGAAATAGACTATGGCAGAGATTAAGTACGAGAGTAAAATAGGACAGATTGCGGCTAATGATGCCATAGTGTTTGCGGTATTGAGCAATTTGGAGAATATAAATCACTTTCGTGATGTTATTCCTCAAGATAAATTGCAAGATATAGAAGTGTCTTCTGATCGTGTGCGCTTCAAGATAGAAGGATTGGGACAAAAGATAGCTATTTCAATAGTGGAGAAAGAGGAGTATAAGACCATTAAATATGGTGCAGAGAGTCTTCCTGTGCCACTGAATGTATGGATTCAACTCAAGCAGATGGCAGAAAATGACACTCGTATTCGCATCACTATTAAGACGGATATGCCAGCAATGTTTAAGATGATGTTTGACTCGAAAATACAGCAAGGTTTAGATCAAGCCATTGATATGTTATGCCAAGTGCCTTATAATAAATTAACATAGTTGCTTATGGGAAAAATGAAAAAAAATCTTCGTATCCACCGCGAAGGAAGAAATATTATAGTAGGTTTGACATTTTTGATTTTTGCAATCAATGTACCTATTTATATGTATGTGTCACATTGGGTATTTGCTATTGTGTTGCTATTATCAGCGGCTTTGTTGGTGTTTGTGACTTACTTTTTCCGCAATCCAGTTCGTATATTGGAGGTCGATGATCCCAACTTTTTGATTTCTCCTGCTGATGGACGTATTGTGGTGGTGGAACCAACGATGGAAAATGAGTATTTTCATGAGGAGCGTTTGCAGGTAAGTATTTTTATGTCTCCTTTTAATGTGCATGCGAATTGGTACCCCATAGAGGGTACTATATTGGTGTCTGAACATCAAAAAGGCAGTCACAAGGGTGCATGGTTGCCCAAGTCGAGTACTGAGAATGAACGCTCTTTGGTAGTAATCGAAACTCCTAGTAAGGCGCAGTTAGCTGTTCGTCAGATCGCTGGTGCAATGGCACGCCGTATTGTGACTTATGCCAAGGCAGGTAAGCATTCTCATCGTAACGAGCATTTAGGTTTTATCAAGTTTGGTTCGCGTGTTGACATGTATTTGCCACTTGATACAGATATTTTTGTAACGGTGGGCGAACATGTTAAAGGCAATGAAACTATTATAGGCAGATTAAATTCGTAAACTAAAACTATAACTCACAATGAATAAGTTTGAATCCCTTTTCGCAGCATACCCTTGCGTTCTTACTGACGAATCAGTAAAGGCTATGGTGGCTGAAATTTTAGCCGAGCATTTCAATGAAAATAACAATATTGAAGTGTGGAAGCAATGTTTGCATTCTATTGATCTTACTACATTGAATGGCGATGATACCACGGAAAAAGTGGAAACAATGGCGCAACGAGTTAATGAGTTTGAGGAGAAATTTCCTGGTGTGCCAAATGTGGCAGCAATGTGTGTGTATCCTGCTTTGGTGCAAACAGCATCTGATACTCTAACCGAACCAATTGGAATAGCAGCGGTAGCTGCTGGATTTCCAGCATCTCAAACCTTCATTGAGGTAAAAGTGGCTGAAGCGGCAATGGCTGTAACTGCAGGTGCAACGGAGATAGATATAGTGATATCTATTGGCAAGTTCCTTGAGGGGAATTATCAAGAGGTGTTTGATGAGATCTCTGAAATCAAAGCAGCGATTAAGGATGCGCATCTCAAAGTGATTCTGGAGACAGGAGCACTCAAGACGGCAGAAAATATCTATAAGGCATCCATTCTAGCGATGGCAGCAGGTGCAGACTTTATCAAGACTTCTACTGGTAAGATTGCAGTAAATGCAACACCAGAGGCTACTTACGTGATGTGTACGGCAATTAAAGATTGGTACGCGAAGACGGGTGAAAAAGTGTGCTATAAACCTGCTGGTGGTGTAAGTACAACCGATGAGGCTGTACAGCACTATACTTTAGTAAAGGAAATCCTTGGTCAGGATTGGCTCAATAATGAATCTTTCCGCTTTGGTGCGAGTCGTCTAGCTAACAATCTATTGACTAGTATTTTAGGAACGGAGACTAAGTATTTCTAAGAAACAAATCCTTGTTTTAGAATACTGCTTGCTATTTTGGATTGTCCCGCTGTGTTGGGGTGAATACCATCGCTGCATAGGTATCCGTTGCCATCTCCTAGCGCATTGGTGAGATCAATGAGTTGGCAATTGGTTGCATTGGCGATTCGTTTGACTGCGTCGTTATATAGTTCATGCCCCGCCCAAATGGTTTCTATGCTTCCGTTGAGCCACCTTAGTACGTTCTTTTTTTGTATTTCGTTGAAAGTAGAGGTAAAGAAGTCGAAATATCGTTGCGCATTCATAGGTGGTAAGGATAGGATGAGAGGTGTGTATCCCATTGTCTGTATGGTGTTGATAATGCGTGCGTAAGTTTTCTCGAATACACCAAGAGGTGTTTTGGGTTTGTGGTTGGTTTCAGGATTTTCTGCAATGGCTTTCCATTCATAATCGCTGTCATTTCCGCCATAGCACATTAAGATATACTTGGCATCACCTAGTTGATCTAAATGGCGTTGTAAGATGCGTTCTCCAACTTCGATAGTGCATCCCATTTTTCCTAAGTTGACAACCTCGCTATTCAATGCAGCTGCTACGCGGTCAGCAATATTGTGATCGGCTAACGAATAATGTGTTCGCCCACTTTCTTCTTGTGTAAACAATACACCTTTGATAATAGAGTCTCCTAGTGCAACTAACTTCATAGATAAATTCATAATTATTTAATTATATATTTGTAATTAGGTTTACAATTCGTAAATCGACTGCAAAATTACTGCCATTTTTTCGATTGTAAAAAGATTTGTGATAATATGGCATAGATTTTGTGCAAAATGAA
Source organism: Paludibacteraceae bacterium (assembly GCA_017503075.1). Classification (GTDB taxonomy): domain Bacteria; phylum Bacteroidota; class Bacteroidia; order Bacteroidales; family Paludibacteraceae; genus Colicola. The sequence continues at coordinate 146,751 of JAFVTU010000009.1, forward strand.
GATAGAGTGACGAAATAGTTATATGTGTGACGAAATATACTAATATTAGATTTTGTCACATCAGAAAGAGTGATAGAAATATGAGTAAATTGCCTTCGATTATGACTGCCTTGCGCAGTAATTTGGTATTTATGATTGTGATACCGATATTTTGGTTATCATTTGTGATGCTTTATCAGCCGAGTAGCCTTGTAGAATTGTTGGATATGGGTAGTGGTAAGTTGAATTTTAATACTACTATAATCATGTGTGTACTGCTGGGCGTGATGATTATTTCTCGTGCGGTATTGATGGCTATTCATCGTACATTAAAGATGAATTGGTGGAAGATGATAGTATGGGAAGTAGCTGAGTTGCTAATGATGAGCATGTTTATGGCTTTGTATGTAACACTGATGTATAAGGGTGATTTTACATATTTTCAGATGGTAGGTCAAAGTCTTTTTTATTTGTTGATTATTACAATTTTTCCTTATGTGATTTTTGATTTGACTTTTGCGTATGTAGCTGTTTTGGAGCAAGATACATTGTATGATGAGAGTTTGATGCGTTTTGTGGATAGCACACAGAAGTTGAAGTTGTTGATTGCTTCTTCTGCCGTTTTATATGTGGAGGCAGATGAAAATTATGTTCATGTTCGGTATATGGAGGGCGAAAAGCAAAAGGATTATCCACTTCGTGCTTCTATGAAATCTTTAGAGGAATTGATGCAAAAACATGGTTTGATTCGTTGTCAGCGCAGTTATTATATCAATCCACAACATATTAAAGTGTTGCGTCGGGATAAAGAAGGTCTGATTTCTGCAGAATTAGATGTTCCGAATCAAAAATCCATTCCAGTTTCTCCGAGATACTATGATAGTTTAGCCAAATGGCTTTAATCGGTATGTGTTGAGTGTTTTGTGATATAGTATTTGTTCTATATACATTCGGTAATCACTAACTAATCACTAACTAATGTTGTGAACTATAAGTGATAAGTGATGAGTAATATATGAGTAATATTTGTATAATTGAAAAAAAAGTAGTACTTTTGTAGCATGAAAAAGTTTTATATAGAGACATACGGCTGCCAGATGAATGTGGCAGATAGCGAAGTGGTGGCCGCCATCATGCAAACAACTGATTGCGAGATGGTTGATGACATTGCAGAGGCAGACATTGTCGTTCTCAACACCTGTTCGATTCGCGATAATGCCGAACAAAAAGTCCAAAACCGATTGAAAGAACTAAAAGGGAAAGGCTATAAGGCGACAAAGCGACAAGACAATGAGGCGAGAGGCGAGCGCATGATAGGTGTGATTGGCTGTATGGCAGAGCGCATGGGTGAAGCCTTAGTGAAGGATTGGGGAGTGGATTTTGTGGCAGGTCCAGATGCATACTTGGACATACCTAACCTGCTAGCAATGCGCGAGAAAGGGCTGCCTGCTATCAATATTGAGTTGAGTACCACAGAGACATATCGCGAAGTGATGCCCGCAAGAATAGGTAAGCAAATATCTGGTTTTGTGAGCATTATGCGCGGATGTAATAATTTCTGTTCGTATTGTATTGTGCCCTATACGCGCGGAAGAGAGCGTAGTAGGGATGTGGAGAGTATCTTGAATGAAGTGCGCGACTTGCAAGAGAAAGGATATAAAGAGGTGACATTGCTGGGACAGAACGTCAATAGTTATAGGTACGCGCGCGTGCGAGAGGACGGCAGCGAAGAGGTGATTGGTTTTGCACAGCTGTTGGCGCAAGTAGCTGAGGCAGTGCCAGATATGCGTGTACGCTTCACGACATCGCATCCCAAAGACATGTTGGATGAGACGTTGGAAGTGATTGCGAAATACAAGAATCTGTGTAAGTTTATTCATCTGCCCGTGCAGAGCGGTTCGAACAAGATACTGAAGTTGATGAATCGCAAGTACACGCGAGAGTGGTATTTGGATAGGATAGCCGCTATACGGAGAATCATACCAGAAGCAGCGATAGGCACGGATGTGTTCTGCGGTTTCCATGACGAGACGGTGGAGGATTACCAAGAGACATTGTCACTGATGCGTGAAGTAGGGTTTGACACGGCGTTTATGTTCAAATATAGTGAGCGTCCAGGTACTCACGCGCAGAAACATCTACCAGATAACATATCGGAAGAAGAGAAAGTAAGGCGATTGAATGAGATTATTGCGCTGCAAAATCAGTTGTCGTTGGAGAGTAACCAAAAAGAGATTGGCAAAGTGGTGGAAGTGCTGGTGGAAGGATATTCGAAACGCAGCCGCGAAGACATGTACGGCAGAACGAGCCAATATAAGACGGTGGTATTCCCAAGAGAAGGCAGGAAAATAGGCGAGTTGGTGATGGTGAAGATAGAGGAGGCAAGTGCTGCGACATTGAAGGGGAAACTGGTTTAAGGAGTCAGGAATCAGGACTTTGTGAGGAAATACGCACTTTTTTTATACAAAAATACATTTTTTCCTAAAAATATTTGCGTATTTGCATTTTTTGTAGTACCTTTGCAGCGAAAACAATAAATTTTCATAGTTAAGGTTTAGGTTTAATGGCAACGAGAGGCTGGGAAGTTTCTCGTTGTTTCTTAAACAATCGCAAAAAATGAAGATATTGTTTTCTTATTTTTTTGTATATATGAATGAGTTAGATAATAAGAATCAAGAAAATCCATTGCTTGTAGATTTGAGTGATGTGAATGAGGCCCGCAAGGCGTTTATTGCGAGCGAAATATTTAATCGTAAATACTAAATATAGATATGGCGACAACTTACATGACCGCAGAAGGTCTTCAGAAATTAAAAGAAGAACTCCAATTTTTGGAGTCAGTAGAGCGTCCTCGTGTGATTGCAGCGATTGCAGAAGCACGTGATAAAGGCGATTTGAGTGAGAACGCAGAATATGATGCTGCAAAGGAAGAACAAGGTATCTTAGAGAGTAAGATATCTTTGATTAAGTCAAAGATTGTGGATGCTCGTATTATAGATGAGACCGATATTAATACTGATGAAGTGCAGATCTTAACAAAGGTACGCGTATTAAACATGAAGACTAACCAAGAGAAAGTATATCAATTGGTTACAGAAAGCGAGGCAAATATCGCAGAAGGGAAATTAGCAACGACTACTCCTATTGCAAAGGGTCTTCTTGGCAAGCGAGTAGACGATGTAGCAGAAGTGGTTGTGCCAGCAGGCAAATTACAATTTAAGATATTGGAAATAAGCCTTTGATTCAGTAGTAACAATTAATATTTGGATATTATGACTATTTTCTCAAAGATTATTAATGGAGAGATTCCAAGTTACAAGGTGGCAGAAAATGACAAGTTCTACGCTTTTTTGGATATTAATCCTTTGCAGAAAGGCCATACATTGGTGGTACCTAAATTGGCAGAGCCAGAGGCAGATTATATCTTTGATTTAGAGGATGATATATTGAGTGAGATGTTGGTATTTGCTAAGCAAGTAGCTCGTGGAATCCAAGGTGCGGTAGAATGCAAGCGTGTGGGTGTAGCAGTGATAGGTTTAGAGGTGCCCCATGTGCATATGCACTTGATTCCAATAAGCAAAGAAGGGGATATGTCGTTTGCGAATAAGAAAATGATATTGCCTTCAGAAGAGATGGCGGAGATAGCGAACTCAATAGCAGAAGCAATGGGATGTTAATAAAAATGACTGCGTGAGCAGTCATTTTTTTGTTTGTATGAGAGTTGTTTACTTTTTAGGCAACCAAGTTTGGCTTCTACCGAGTAATCCAGCTTTGTCAAGTGATCCTCGAAGAATCAAATTGCCATCTTTAAGATAAATTTTTGCGTAATAGAATTTACCATTATCAGGGTCTAATACTTTACCTCCTCGTAATTCGCCCTCCTTGAGTTGCATGTCTCGAATGATGGTAAGACCAATGATAGGTTGGTTGTGTTCAGGTCCTTCGCATTCTTTGCAGACGGCAGTCTCTGCATTGGGTTCAAATAATTGGATAATATCTCCGTAATATTTTCCATTATCAGCTTGGTATATGCGCACGACTGATTTTTGTTCTTCAGTAGCATCATCTACTGTAATCCATTCGCCTATGATAGGCGTTTGAGCAAAGATTGTGGTAGTGGTTAATAGTACTCCTACAAGAGAAAGAATTCTTTTTTTCATCATAATTGCAGTTTATTTATAGTGTTATAATTAAAAAACTCGCGGCAAAAGTACAAAAAAATACTTGAATATACCAAATATCTAGCAAAATATTTTGCTATTTACGCAAAAATCATTAATTTTGCCGAATAATTGCATAGTTAAAAATAGAATGAAATTAGTATTTGCGTCCAATAATAAACATAAACTGGACGAAGTCTGTAAAATATTACCTATAGGAGTGGATGTTCTAAGTCTTCAAGACGTGGGTTTCTTACAAGAAATAGAAGAGACGGGTTCGACTTTAGAAGAAAATTCAGCGATAAAAGCGCGTGTGGTATGGCAATGGCTCTTGGATAATGCATTGTTAGACGGCATAGATGGTGTTTTCGCAGACGACACGGGTTTAGAGATTAAATCGTTGAATGGTGCTCCTGGTGTCCGAACAGCTCGCTGGGCAAGCGAAGATGCTATTGATATTAATAATAGACAAAAAGCGTTGCTAGAACTACAAGGAATAGAAGATCGTTTTGCCCGATTTAGGACTGTGGTATCCTTGATACTAGGAGGTAAATTGGAGCAGGTTGAGGGCATTGTAAATGGTAGGATAGCACTAGCAGAGATGGGCGATGGAGGTTTTGGATATGATCCCGTGTTTATTCCAGAAGGTTACGATGTGACATTTGCTTGTTTGTCAGCAGAAGAAAAAAATACGATTAGCCATCGCGGTAAGGCAATGGCGGAATTGCGAAAAATATTAGAGAAACTATGATTATGAAGAGAATAGTGTTGATAGTTTGGACACTTTTGTTGTGTGTGGGAAATCTGTTTGCGACCAAACATTGGCAAACACATTTTTCGTACAATAGTGTGCAAGTGATAGCCATGGACAAGGATGAGGTATATGCTTTGGCTAATGGTAAACTATTTTCGATTAATCAACAGACAGAGCAGTTGACATTATTTACTAATTTCTCTGGATTACATGGTACGGAGATTGCCTATATTGCTTATGATGAATCGCGTGAGCAGTTATTAATATTATATTCAGATGGAAAAGTAGATATCCAACGCAATAAGAATATGCATTATGTATCTGATTTATATAGCAAGCAAATGACATATTCCAAGAGGTGCAACAATATAACTATTCAAGGTGATATGGCATATTTGTCAATGGATTTTGGTATTCTCACTTTTGATCTTGAGGCGTACGAATTTGTAGATACTTATTACATTGGTCCAGAGGCGCAAGATGTGCGTGTGACAGATGTGATGTTTGTAGGTGATAGTATTTATGCGCAAACGCCTAATACGATATATTCTGCTCATATAGATGATAATGTAGTAGATTTTCGGGTATGGAATAAATGCAATAAGTTACCTCAAGCATTTGATGTTAAAAAGGGTAAAGAATACGTAGATAAAAGTGGCGGGATATGGAAGGTTGCAGGTTCAAAAGGTGTATTTCGTACGTTCATAACAGGTGAGCAAGCATATTATTTACCAGAAGGTCCTTGTGTGAATAATCCATATCGTGTGGAAGTTGCGAATGGGAAGTTGTATATGGTACCAGGAGGTCGTTGGGCGTCGCAAGATAAGAAACCAGGAAATGTGATGATTTACGAGGATGGCGAATGGACCAATATTACCAACAGTTACATAGAACAGCAAACCAAGAAAAAAGCGTTGGATTTTATGGATGTGGCTGTAGATCCTCAGGATCCCTCCCATTTTTTTGTGACTAGTTATGGTACCGGATTATATGAGTTTAGGGATAGTTTACTCGTTGGGCATTACACTTCGGAAAATAGTATTTTATGTTCGGCGGTGCCAGATATACCAGAGCGTTATACACGACTAGAAAGTGCGGTATATGATAAGGATAATTGTCTGTGGACTATTGTGAATGGTGAGGTAGATACAACTATAGTATGTTTCTTACCTAATGGTGGTCAACGCGGAGTAAACCTCTATTTAGATGCAGCGACTCGCTTCTTTGTACATACATCAAGCAGTATGATTATTGATGCAGTACGCCCTGAAAAAAAATGGGCGGTATCGTGTCGTAGTATACCAGCTGTTGTTCAATTGGATGATGGAGGTACACCGTTTGATGCGCAGGATGATAGATGTAAGGTGCAAACTGAATTTCATGATCAAAATGGTGGTGTGATTATACCTGAATATTTCTATTGTTTAGCTCAGTCGCCCAATGGTGATATATGGATTGGTTCTTCTTCTGGTCCTATTATAATTCCAACTACAGTAGATTTCTTGCAATCCAATCAGTGTCATCGATTGTGTATTACCATGCCAGATGGCTCTAATTTTTTGGATGTAGAGCGAGTAAATGCGTTTGCGTGGGATAAAGAGAAAAATATATGGATTGGAACACAAACGGGAGGTATCTATGTTCTCAATGCGGAGGCGACAGAGGTGCTAGAACATTATACCATTGAAAATTCGGTAATGCCATCAAACTCTGTACTTTCGTTGGCTTATGATTCATTGCACAATAGAATGTTTATAGGAACAGGTATGGGATTAGTTTCGTATTTACAGGATTCGGGTATTGATGTCGGCGTAGATGTGTATGATGAAGAAGAGGAAACATTTGGAAGTATGTATCAATGGCGTTCCCATGCTGCATTTGCTAAGATAGATGAGGTGGTAGTGATGGGGGATAAAGTGTATGGTCTATCTGCGAATTCGTTATTTTCGGTGGATAAAAATGATGGAGAAATAGAATATTGTACTAAGTTAAACGGATTGAATGCTTCAGTAGTAGATCATATTGCTTATAATGAGTCATTGAATCGAATGCTGATTACCTATCGCAATGGACAAATAGATATTATGGCTGCGGATGGAACGGTCTATAATATTGCTGATTTGTATCTAAAGCAAATGAGTGTGTCAAAGAGGGTTAATGATATTTGCATGCACCAAAATAAAGCGATTTTAGCAATGAGTTTTGGTATCTTGGTAGTGGATATGAAGAAGTTGGAAATATCTGATACATACTATATTGGTGATAATGGTTCAGAAGTGTATGTAGATTATATTGCAGTAGCCAACGAGATGATATATGCCGCCACAAAAGGATGGATATATTATGCTTCGTTAACCGATAATTTGATGGATTATAAGAGTTGGCAAATTCTATTTTATCCAACGACAGGTACGATTAATGGTATGCGTGCCCATTCGGATATGTTGCGTCTTTTGGTAAATCAAGAATTATATGCATTGCGTGATGATGGGTGGCACGCAACGCCCATAACACACAAAAATCCTCCTCTTTTCCGTAGTTTATGTAAAACGAAAAATGGTCTATATGCCCTACCTTATAATCGATACGGCGCATGGAAGGTATATAAAGATACTGTATGTATGCACTTGACATATGGTTATAATTATGCGATAGCTGATGATGGAGATTCTTATTGGCTAGGATCATTGGCTAATGGATTGATACATCTCCGAAAAACGAAGGCTCCTGAATATCAATCGGATATACAAGAATATTATCCAGATGGTCCATTGAATAATTTTGCGTATCGTTTGCGCTTCTTTGGAGATAGGTTATATATGCTTCCAGGAGGACGCTGGGCTACTCAATATAAGCGACCAGGTGATATTATGATTTATGAAAATGATGAATGGACAAGTATCAAAAATGCAGACTTAGAAAAAGCTGTAGATGGACATAAATTGCTAGACTTTATGAATGTAGCCCAAGATCCTAAAGATGCAAGCCATTATTTTGTCACTACTTATGGTACTGGTTTGTTGGAAATGAAGGGTACGAGCGTACAAAATCTTTACTTGCCATCAAATAGTGGACTTTTTGCGGCAGATTCTATAAATTCAGATGCTTATACGAGAACTGATGGAGCGATATACGATGATAAAGGTAACTTATGGTTGTTGAATTTAGGGGAGGGGACAGGCAATGTGCAAGTCGTGTCTCCAAATGGTAAATGGCACTCGTTTGATTTATACTATAATAGGAATCGTATTAAATTGCATACAGCAGGTGAGATTTTTGTGGATAATCGCAATCCAGAATGGAAATGGATTCCTGTTTCACGAGCAGGTGCAGGTTTGATTTTATTCCAAGATAATGGTACACCGACTAGCCATGATGATGATCATGTTACATATCGCACTAGTTGGATTGATCAGCATTCTACAGTAATTAACCCATCTGAAATCCATGCTGTTGCTCAAGATATGGATGGTACGATATGGGTAGGTACATCTTCTGGTATTTTTGCGATTCCGCATTATGTAGATTTTACAAAATCTAATCAATGTGTACGTGTAGTGATACCTCGTAATGATGGAAGCGGGTTAGGTGACTACATGTTAGATAACGAACAGATAAAAGCAATAGCTGTTGATGGAGCTAATCGATTGTGGGTGGGTACAGCGAATTCTGGAATATTTCTATTGAATCCTATTGGAGATATTGAAAATATAGATATTTATAGAATGGAAACAGTTTCTCATTTTACGACAGATAATTCTATATTACCAACGGATGAAATCATATCAATAGCTATTCAAGAGTCAACGGGAGAAGTGTTTATCGGAACAGGTGGGGGCTTGGTATCGTATATGAGTGATGCTTCGAAGCCCATGGATACATTTGATGAGTTATATGCATATCCTAATCCAGTGCGTCCAACATATCAAGGATATATAACGATTAAAGGTATGATGGATAATTCAGATGTTCGGATTGTAGATGCTAGTGGAAATCTGGTGAAAACTCTCCAAGGAAACGGTGGCTCTGCGGCATGGGATGGAAGAAATGCGCAAGGTCAGCGAGTGGCATCTGGAGTATACACAGCTATTTGCAATACTAGAAGCGAGAAAGGACATGGAAGTGTAAAGATATTGATTCTAAACTAAGGTGAAGTTAGTTTCGTATCAAATTCATAAACTCTTCTCTAGTTTCAGGTCGATTGAATGCTCCTGTGAAGTCGCTGGTAGTGGTAATGGCGTGTGGTTTTTGTACCCCTCGCATTTGCATACACAAGTGCTCAGCTTCAATGACGACCATTACTCCTAAAGGGTTGAGTGTGTATTGGATGCAGTCTTTAATTTGTATTGTCATACGTTCTTGTACCTGTAGGCGTCGAGCAAATACATCCACCACGCGAGCAATTTTACTTAGTCCCGTAATCTTTCCGTTGGGAATATATGCGACATGAGCTTTTCCGAAGAAAGGTAGCATATGATGTTCGCATAAAGAGTAAAATGGGATGTCTTTGACCACAACCATTTGGCGGTAATCTTCCTCAAACAAAGCGCTACGAAGTATTTCTTCAGCGTTTTGTTGATATCCTTGTGTCAGAAATTGCATGGCTTCCCCCACTCGAGCGGGGGTTTTGATAAGTCCTTCGCGCTCAATGTTTTCGTTCATTAGACGAAGTATTTGCTGGATATGATGCGCGATTTGTTGAGTGGTATCGTCAGATGGAATGAAAGGTTTTGTCATCGTTGTAAATAGAGTTTAGTTGAGAACAATAACTTTGTCCGGTACTACATATGTGCTGCTTTGTAGTTCTGGATACAAATCGAGCAGAGTTTTTTTGTATTGATTAGCTTCATCTCGTGTGCGGAAATTTCCGATACGCACTTTCCAAAATGGAGGTTCGGAAATAACATACACAGGTTGAGATAGTTTTTTTTCTAACCCTTGTTGTAATGAAATAGATTCGCTTTTCGCTTGCTGTTGTTGATTAGACGAATATACCTGTACGCGAAAACCACTAACTTCTTGTTGTCCTCGTTCGATACCGAGATATTTATCCATCATTAGTCGATATATAGCTGAGTCTTGATGTATTATGGCATTTTTCATAATGTCAGTTATGAGCACATTCTTGATGGTGTCATCATTTTTGACACTATCAAGTGTAATTATCTCAGGTTGAACAATTGTGGTGTCAATATGTTGTGCAAGGAGAATACCACTAGTAGTAATACATACAACGAATAAAAATATATGTTTCATACCTTTTTAATATCTAAATGAACTACCTCCCACAAATTCGCGTAAGAATGATGTTGGTGGAATTTCTCGTTCTGGAATTGATTCAAAATAACTTAAATATTTACGTAGGCGATGTGCAGTAGTATATTCATCGCAATATTTTGGCACTTCGTCTAGGATAGGCTCTGCATGGCGTTTTAGTACTGCTAATTCAAATAGTAAAGCAGAGTTGAACATTACATCGGCTTCTTCTTGGAAGGGTGCAATCCACCTGTCTTCGCCACGCTGTACACTGCTCAGTCGTGCAATAGTTTCTAATGCCGAATACCCTCTGTAACGGTAGTCTCGTACGATGCGACGAATTAAACGCACATCGCTTGTAGGAATCCAATTGTGATTGTCTAGATTGACAGTCGTTATAGCGCTGACGAAAATCTTAAATGTCATTTCACGAGGGATATCAGGAATCAACTCAGGGTTGAGGGCATGTAGTCCTTCTAATATAACTACAGTGTCTTTTTCTAAATGAAGTGTGTCGCCGCGATACTCGCGTATACCTGTTTCAAAATTATAGAAAGGAAGTGATACCGTTTGTCCATTCAACAAATCTTTCAAATGTTGGCGAAATAACGGCAAATCTAGAGTTTGTAAATGCTCAAAATCCCACTCTCCGTTTTCGTCGCGAGGTGTATCTTCTCTGTTAACAAAATAGTTATCCATAGAGATTACCACGGGGCGTATTCCATTGACCATCAATTGAATTGTTAAACGCTTGGAAAAGGTGGTTTTACCAGAAGAACTAGGTCCTGAAATGAGTACAAAGCGTGGCACACCGCTTTCACGATGTGCAATTTGATCGGCGATTTGAGCTACTTTTTTCTCATGTAGAGCTTCTGATAATTTGATCATTTCAAAACTCTTTTGGTTTTTGCAGGCTTTGTTAAATTCACCTACATTGCTGATATGCAACAGTTTGTTCCAACCGATATACTCTTTAAAGATGCCGAATCGTTTGTCTTGTACACAATGTTCTTCGAGTTGATTTGGATTTTTGCGGCATGGTATGCGAAGCAGTATGTTTCCATGGTACATTTCCAAATCGAAGAGATGCACATATCCAGTAGATGGCATTAATGCTCCTGTATAATAATCAATATAGTTCCCCATACGATAATAGCGGCAATATGGGTTGCCTAAAGTTTCGAATAGAGTGATATCTCCATCTCTGCGGTCACCAAATAGGCGAATAACTTCTTTTGTCTGCTTTTCCTCAGTAATAATTGGCCGGTTTTCTGCAATAATTTGCTGCATGCGATTTTTCAATTTCGCAATTAATTCGGGAGTTACTTTTTTTACAACTTCACGTGACTCGCGAATAGTGCAATAGAATCCTTTGCTGATAGGGTGTTCAATGCGCAGATCACAGTCTTCCCAAAGTTCTCGTACTGCACATGCCATAACCATACTTAGCGTGCGGATGTAGCAACGCCTCCCGCTCTCACTGCTTGCGTCAATAAACTCAATGTCTTTGGGTTTGTAAATTAAGAAGTTTAGCGACTGCACCTTGTAATTAACGCGTGCGGCTATTACGGGGTATGGCAATGTTAGATTAAGTTGTTCGTACAACGCTTGAAGGGATGTTCCACAAGGTATTTGAACAAACTGTCGATTGTTTTTGCAGTAAATAGTGACCAGATTTTGCATTGTTGTGATATATTAAGTAATCTAATTAGATGTTAACTTATCCTACTTGGCTACCATTCTTTACAGGCGCAGTCACAGTAGTGACAACCAACTTGCCGTCCGCATCCACAGCCGACAGAATCATACCTTGCGACTCTTGTCCCATCATCTTGCGAGGTGGGAAGTTCGCAATATACAACACTTGTTTGCCTATCAACACCGATGGATCAGGGTAACTTTGTGCAATACCTGACAAGATTGTACGACCACCCATACCATCATCCAAACGGAATTGAAGCAGGCGGTCCGACTTCTTAACTGGCTGACAATCAAGCACTGTCGCTACACGAATATCCATTTTAGCAAACTCATCAATATTCGTATTCTCCTTTATCTCTACTGGCTTCCAACTCTTAAGCGCCTCTTGCTTCTCAGCTTCTTCATTAGCTGCCTTGATTGCTGCCAAGCGATCAAGTTGCGCTTGGATAGTAGCGTCCTCTATTTTCTCAAATAGCAGACTCACCTCGCCTAACTCTTGACCCTCTTTCAGCAGGTTGATATTACCCAACTCCTCCCATTGGAGTTCTTCCATCGACAACATCTTGCGCAGTTTTGCCGAAGAGAATGGCAGGAATGGCTCAAAGGCAACGCTCAGGTTAGCAGCGATTTGCAATGCCAAATGCAGAATTGTCGCCGTGCGATCCATATCAGTTTTTGCCACCTTCCATGGCTCCGTGTCAGCCAAATACTTGTTACCAATACGAGCCAAGTTCATTGCCTCTTTTTGTGCGTCGCGGAAGCGGAAGTCATTGAGCAATTTCTCCACCTCTTCCTTCACGTTTTGGAACTCTGCTATAGTCGCTTGATCATACTCATTGAACGTACCTGCAGCAGGCACTTTGCCATCAAAATACTTCTTCGTAAGCACCAATGCGCGGTTTACAAAGTTGCCATAGATAGCTACCAACTCATTATTATTGCGCGCTTGGAAGTCTGCCCAAGTAAAGTCATTATCTTTTGTTTCGGGTGCATTGGCAGTCAGCACATAGCGCAACACATCTTGTTTATCAGGGAAATCTACCAGATATTCATTCAGCCAAACAGCCCAATTGCGAGAGGTCGAAATCTTATCACCTTCCAAGTTCAAGAACTCATTCGATGGTACGTTATCTGGCACAATATAGCTACCCTCTGCTTTCAACATGGTTGGGAACACAATGCAGTGGAACACGATATTATCTTTACCAATAAAATGAATCAAACGAGTAGAAGGATCTTTCCACCATGTCTCCCAATTACCAAATTGCTCTGGTTGTGCATCGCAAAGTTCCTTAGTATTAGATATATAGCCGATTGGTGCATCAAACCACACATAGAGCACTTTTCCCTCTGCACCCTCTACTGGCACAGGGATACCCCAATCCAAATCACGAGTCACAGCACGTGGGCGAAGACCACCATCCAACCACGATTTGCATTGTCCATATACGTTTGGACGCCACTCTTTGTGCTCTTGCAAAATCCACTCCTCAAGCCATGCTTGGTATTGGTCTAGAGGCAAATACCAATGCTTGGTCTCTTTTTTAGTCAATGGGTTACCATTAATTGCATTATACGGATTGATGAGTTCATCTGGAGATAGGGTCGCACCACATTTCTCACATTGATCACCATATGCTCCTGCTGCATGGCAACGAGGGCACTCACCGCGGATATTACGATCAGTCAAAAACTCTTGAGTCTCAGGGTCATAGAACTGCTCTGATGTCTGCTCTACAAACTTACCATCATCGTATAGTTTGCGGAAGAAATCTGACGCCAATTGATGATGAATCTTACTCGTAGTGCGAGAATAAACATCAAAAGAAATACCAAATCCCTCAAAAGAATCCTTTATTATCTTGTGGTAGCGATCCACCACTTCTTGAGTAGTAATACCTTCTTTACGTGCGCGAATAGTCACGGGTACACCATGCTCATCACTACCACCTACGAAAAGCACATTTTCGCCTTTCAAACGAAGGTAGCGAACATAAATGTCTGCGGGTACATACACACCCGCCAGGTGTCCGATATGCACAGGACCATTGGCATATGGAAGGGCTGTTGTTACAAGTGTTCGTTGAAATGTCATATTGTCTTTATTTTGTTATTTCTTCTTTATTTATCTTGTTGCCTGCCTTCTTTTCCTCTGGACTATCTATACCAAAGGCTAGGGTCAGCCATTTCTCTAATTCGCTCTGATTCACAGTCTGTATATGCTCGCCTTGAGCAATAGAAATTTTGCCTGTCTCTTCAGAAACTACTATCGCCAATGCGTCTGTTTTCTCTGCCAATCCCAATGCAGCACGGTGACGCAAGCCGTATCGTTTAGGCAAGTCACTACGTTTAGATACGGGCAGAATACACGCTGCTGCCCATATACGTCCATTACGCACTATCAATGCGCCGTCATGCAGAGGAGTATTCTTAAAAAAGATATTCTCTATCAAGCGAGAGGAGAGTGCAGCATCCACCACCTCACCTGTATCCGCTACAGACTTCAACTCCTGTTCTTTAGTAATGACAATCAGCGCGCCTGTCTTACTTGCCGACATATGCAAACAAGCTGTCATAATGGCATCTACTTGCTTTTGTGATTTCTGCTTATGCTTAATCTTTGACCAACGATCCTTGATTTGTTCCATATTAAAGCGTGCACCAATTCGATAAAAAAATCCACGAATTTCTTCTTGAAAAATCACAATCAATGCAATGGCTCCAACACTGATAAAACGGTCAAATAAGGCACTAGTTAGTTCTAGTCGAAAGACGTAACTAACCATCAACCATGTGAGGATAAATATTAATATTCCCCAAAATAGATTACTAGCACCAGATCGACGTAGTATGCGATAGATAGCAAATAAGATGAACGCAACTAATAGTATATCAATAATGTCTTTTATTCCAAGTAACATAATTATTGTATTTTATTATGTATCATTTTATTATAAACAGTTATGGCTTGTTTGGCAGCCGCTACGTCATGTACTCGCAATATGTTGGCACCTCGTTCCAAAGCAATAGTATTAGCGGCGATAGTGGCTGGAAGTACCTCTTCCGGCGTTCCACCCAAAGGTTTGTATAACATAGATTTTCGAGATATTCCCACCAAAATAGGTACCTGCAAATTATTCAAAACATTTATCTCATTAAGGATAGAGTAATTTTGTTGTTCGGTCTTCCCAAAACCAAATCCAGGGTCAATAATTACATCTGCAATCCCCATTTGGTGCAACAAGTCGAGACGATGTTGAAAAAAATCTAACAGTTGACACATCGTCGAGTCATAATCAGTTGTAGTGTGTTGGTGTAATATTGTTTGTGCATGGGTTAAAATGTAAGGAGTACGATGTGTTGCTATCACTTCCCACATTTTATCATCAGCATCACCTCCATAAACATCATTGATTATATCTGCCCCCATTTGGATGGATTTGTTGGCAATTTCGGATCGAAATGTGTCAATGGATAAAATTGCATTTGGGAAATGTGTGCGAATGGCCTGTAATGCTGGATATAATCTAGCCCATTCTTCATCCATACTAACAGGTGTACTATTGGGTCGGGTAGAGCATGCTCCGAGATCAATTATATCTGCTCCCTGGTTGAGTAGTTCTTCTACATGTTTAAGGAGAGAGAGTTTATTGATTTCCTTGCACGATGTGTAGAAACTATCAGGTGTAATATTGACTATTGCCATTACCCGAGGCAGTGACAAATCTAACAAGTTATTATGTACCTTTATACTCAACTGCATTTGAACTGCAAAGTTACAAAAAATCTATTGATTATACGAATTTTTGTAGAAAAAGAGTGAAAATTCTAGCATTTTTTTTGAAAAATACTCTTTTTCGTTTTTTTTTTGTGTAAAAATTAGTGGGTTTCAGTTTTTTTTCGTAACTTTGCAGGCTGAAAAATGTATTTATTAATAAACTTATAATAATTATGAATTTCAAAACTATCGTATCAAAAGTTATTGTTGTACTTGTTGTGTTGACTTTGACGGCTTGCCAATCGTCTCGTAATTCAGACCTCAACACGAATATCTCTGCCTTTACTGGTTGGAAGCACTTTGATCCCAATACAGTGGATTTTGAGGCATATGAGGGTAATCTTTCTAATGCGCCAATAGGTATGTTGCCTATTAAAGGTGGTACTTTTACCCTTGGACAAATGGATGAGTATGTTACAGCTCCTCGCAATAACCAACAGCGTACATTGACGGTGAGCTCTTTCTTTATGGATAAGTATGAGGTGACGAATCTAGCGTGGAGGGAGTATCTGCACTGGAATTCCGTTGTGTTCGGTACACATAAAAAAGATTTAGTAGATGCTCTTCTTCCTGATACAACAGTTTGGCGTGATGAAATGGCATACAATGAACCATACGCTAGGTATTATTTTCGTCACCCGACATATAGTTTTTATCCTGTTGTTGGTGTGTCTTGGGAGCAAGCTTCCGCATATTGCCAATGGCGTACGGATCGTGTAAACGAGCAAATTCTTGTGAAGAATGGTTATATTAAACCTATAAACTATCAAGATCTTCCTAATTTAGATTATGAGCAAATTAGGGACAATTTCATATTTAATACGGAAAAATACTTAAATCTCCCTACCTATGATCCAGAAAAAGGGTCAAAGTCGCGTCTAGATCCTTATGATCAACCTCGTAAGTTGAATGATGCTGATGGTGTACTGCTTATTGGTTATCGTCTTCCATCAGAGGCTGAATGGGAATATGCTGCTTTTGCTCCTATTGCAGGTGAGGATGGTATGCCTAAAGAAGGAAAAATTTATCCATGGTCTGGCTTTCAACCTCGTGATGTGAGTCCACAAAATAGAACTAAGTTACTTGCTAACTTTACTCGCGGTAAAGGTGATTTGGCAGGTGTAGCTAAAGGTAACAATACGGATGGTTATGTGTTGACAGCGCCAGTAGATGCATATGCGCCGAACGATTTTGGTCTATATAACATGGCTGGTAATGTCAATGAATGGGTACTTGACGTTTATCGTGAAACAACTTATGAGGAAATGACTGAGTATAACCCATTCCGTGGAAATATATATTCTCGTCTTGACTTGGATGAAAATGGTTTGCCTCAAGTTGATGATTATGGTCGTTTGAAAATTACCTATGATCCAGAAGTGGATGATAAGCGTGATTTCCGTGATGGTGATGCATTTTCTTCGTTTGAGGTGGATTATCCTTTAACTGACAATAAAAAAGTTGACGAATTGAAAGACCCATCGGATATCTTGGTACCCCTTGTTAATAATGAAACACGCGTGTACAAGGGTGGTTCGTGGAACGATCGTATCTATTGGTTGAATCCAACGACTCGTCGTTATATGCAACAAAACCAATCTTCTAGCACAGTTGGTTTCCGTTGCGCAATGAGCATTTTGGGGCAAGATTAATTAAATTATTATAAATAGCAATGAATATTCCATCTAATCTGTACTACACGAAGGAACACGAGTGGATCCGTGTAGAAGGTAATGAGGCATTTGTCGGTATTACCGACTATGCTCAGTCTGAGCTTGGTGAGATTGTTTTCGTGGATATTAATACCGAAGGCGAAACATTAGCTCAAGGTGAAGTGTTTGGCTCTGTAGAAGCCGTAAAGACTGTTAGTGATCTGAACATGCCTGTTGAGGGTGAAGTTCTAGAGATTAATGATACGATTAACGATCAGCCAGAATTGGTCAATAATGATCCTTACGGAGAAGGATGGATGATCAAAATCTCGGTGGTAAATCCTGATGATTTGAATAATCTTTTAGATGCTGCAGGATATCAAGCATTGATTGGTTAACACGATTTGCAATATTCCATCAAAAACGGCTACTCAATTGGGTAGCCGTTTTTATTGTATGTGTCAATATGCGATTGTGTTTAGAAAAGTAGTGCTTAGCGAGTTCTATTAAAACTACAATATACCATTTCAATGTCCATTGGATTGGTGGAATTATTGGCAGAACGAATACGCGTTGCAGATATGGTTTGCATCTGCTTGATGGAAGTAATAATGTTAGTAGATGAATTAGCTATTACGGAAACTGGTACTAACGCAAATCTTAATTCACTTACATTTTTCTTGTTGCGTAGTTGTTGAGTTAACATGGTGGATAAATTATATGTATAACTATACAATACATTATCCAAACTATCAACACTAGTGGTCAATGTCGCTACAACAGCGCATGTATCTGATGGTAACTGGTTTGTAATAAAGAACGAATCCAGTTGATTCTCCTTTATCAGCATCATATGTGGCGCAGGTGTATCCCAAGCATCTCTTGGACGGTCAGTACCTATTTCCGAATACAACACATCTATTGTTAGGTCAGCTTTGTTGACATATACGCTATATAGGGTAGAATCATTTCCTATTTGTTCTTCTATACGATCTAGAATTGAATCCATTCTTACCGTTAGTCTAGTGTATATGTTGGCAGGAGATACTATGTAATTTGTATCTTCTACTTGAGCGTATTGCTGCAAAATATTCTCTCGATCTGGATAGGTATAGCGATTCACTTGTCTTACTTCTTCATTCGCATAAAATGACTTTGTGTCATAGATAATTGAATCTGTTGTGCTCGGACGCAACATAGTAAAATGATAAAACACGGTCATAACCATGTCTTTTACATACAACACATTACTACCTCCAAAATCGGTGCATATATATAATCCCTTAAACTGCTTGTTAAATGCCTCTTGGGTTGAAAAATCCTTGATGGCAAAAAAACGCTTTGCGAAATCATCCGACAATTTAATACGAATAGTTGGAGTATATTGCTCTGTCTCTGTAGAATATGAAGAGTCCATGGGTGCATTGGGAATCACAATCGAACTATAGGTGGTCGCGCATGTAGATTCGTCTAAACTACAGTAATCTGATAATTGCAAATTGCTAGGATAGCGCTCGTTTTCTAACAAACCTTGGCGGTCTATTTCATATACATTAATGCCAATCGGACTGCTACCGTCTCCGTACCATGTATTATAATATAGATTCAAGCAGACGGAATCTACCACAGGATTTAATTCTATGGTATCACCAGGGGCTACTGCGATTTTACTGGGGTATTGAAATCCTTCAGGACACGCTAGTTGAGTCAAGATATCTGCCTTGATAGCACCAAAATGGGTCTCGCATTCTCCTAGAAGAAACGAATCTGGAGTCAAGGAAATGGCTGCGCACGAGTCCAATGCTGAGGTTACACCAAAAGTGTCTGCCTTCACTTGTATCCTATCTTCTTCAGACAAAATAGATTCGCCCGTGCTGTTCCTATCTCCAGTGCAGTTACTCAGGCAAAACAAACCAACTAATACTACTATCCCAAATACCCAATTATTCCTCATCCTTGTCCAATAAACCGTTATAGAAATTTAAGTATGCTTCTTTGTTCTCACCTGCGTATGCCATAATGGGTTTTCCGCTGTTTTGGGCGTAGTTCAGAAGGCGTTGATTCACATGCTCTGAAGCCAAAACTATCGCATCAGAATAATCAATCGCTAATCGCATAAGGTCCTCATAACCCACTGGCAAACCAGCTACACCGCGAATATCACTATTTAAAATACCACCGCCCAGAATTTTATTGCTAAATTTTGCACTAAATGGAGTGGTGTACTCATCATTGTCCAATGAAAGAATTAGCTTTGTCTTTTCAAAGAAAGGTGTATCTGCATACATCTTCTTGAGGAATAGTGGCGTCAGTGCGGACATCCATCCTGAACAATGAACTAAGGTTGGGGTCCAACGAAGTTTTTTGACAGTTTCCAATACGCCACGAGCAAAGAAAATACAACGCTCATCGTTGTCCTTGTACTCCTCACCATTGGCATCCACCAAACCCTTGCGACGGAAGAAATAATCATCATTATCTATGAAGTAAATCTGAATTCGAGCAGATTGGATACTAGCTACCTTGATAAGCAACGGATGGTCTGTTTCAGAAATAATTAGGTTGATTCCTGATAGGCGAATTACTTCGTGCAATTGATTCCTGCGCTCATTGATATCACCGAACTTGGGCATAAATGTGCGAGTCTCATAGCCACTAGATTGAAACCACTCAGGCAACTTCCTATTCAGCATACGAATAGGAGTCTCTTGATCTAAAAATGGATAGATCTGCTGTGAGACAAATAATATTCGATTGGGCTCTTTCATTGGATATATTTTTATTAAGGTACAATTTCCCGCTACAAAGGTACAAAAAAAAAATGATATTACATAATTTTTACGCAAAAAATTTTCTTTTTTCCTAGATTTGTTGTACCTTTGCAAACTTTTTTACAAGATTATATTTAATTTCTTTTAACATATATGCAAGTTTTAACTACACAAAAGGAAATCGTTCGTCAGATAGAAGCGTGCATACGCCAAAACAAAACAATAGGTCTGGTTCCTACTATGGGAGCGCTTCATCAAGGGCATGCTGCTTTGGTGCGGCGAGCTGTTGCTGAGAATGATGTCTGCGTAGTCAGCGTTTTTGTCAATCCTACGCAGTTTAACAATCCAGAGGATTTGCTCAAATATCCCCGAACGCTTGATAAGGATGTTGCGCTCCTTAGCGAATTAGGCGTTCACTTTGTTTTCGCACCTACTGCAGAAGAGGTGTACTCTGCCGAAGAGATTAAAACTGCATTTTCGTTCGATTTCAACGGACTTGATCAAGTTATGGAGGGGAAAATGCGTCCCGGACATTTCAACGGAGTCGTGCAAATCGTGAGTAAATTATTCGAGTTAGTGCATCCTACTCGTGCTTATTTTGGCGAGAAGGATTTCCAGCAATTGGCAATTATCCATCATATGGTGGAGCGTTCATCGCTCAAAGATAGTTTTGGATATCTCCAAATCATGGATTGCCCTATTGTTCGCGAGGAGAGTGGATTGGCGCTCAGTAGTCGCAACCAACGCTTATCCGAAGAGGAGAAGAAAACGGCTGTAAACATTTCACAAACACTTTTTTCTTCGTTGGAATGGGCAAAAACCGCTTCAGTTGCTCAAGTGCAACAACGTGTCATTGACACCATCAATGCTATTGACGGATTAGAAGTGGAATATTACGAGATTGTGGATAAAACCACCCTTCAACCTACCAGTACCTTTGATAATGCTATTGGTTGTATCACCGTCTATTGCGGTCCAGTACGCCTGATTGACAATATTCAATACTGATAGTTAGTGATTAGTTAGTGATTCAGCAAGTTATAATAGACAAAGGCATACCTTTTTTGGAGGGAGTATTGCCCCCTGAGATAAACGCCATTTATCTTTCTCCCGAAGAGATTACTGCCGAAACTGTGCGCGAGGCAGATGCACTCTTCGTTCGCACGCGTACGCGAATAAATGAGGAGTTACTCCGTGGGAGCAAAGTACGCTTTGTCGCTACTGCCACCATTGGTTTTGATCATATTGACCAAGACTATTGCCGCAAGGCAGGCATACATTGGGTGTCGTGTCCTGGCTGCAATGCACAAGCGGTTTGCGACTATGTTGAAGAAGCCATTTCTACGATTAAAGCGAACAAAACAGACCTTACAATAGGCATAGTTGGTTATGGTCATGTTGGCAAACTCGTAGCACAAATGGCAAATCGTAATGGCTATCGCGTGCTACTATCCGACCCGCCACTGGGTATAGGCATGTCCTTGGAGAAGTTGGCTCCACAATGCGATGTGCTTACCTTCCATACGCCACTTACCCACGATGGCGAATATCCTACCTACCATCTTTGTAATGCTGATATCTTACGCCTCTGCAAACCAGATGCCCTCATTATCAATGCCGCTCGCGGAGGTGTCATCGACGAACAAGCCCTCCTCTCAACACTCAACACTCAACATTCAACATTAAACATTAAAGCTGCCATTGACTGTTGGGAAGATGAACCAAATATCAACACCGCCTTATTGGAAAAGGTCAATCTGGCATCTTTTCACATCGCAGGATACTCTATAGAAGGCAAAATGCGCGCCAGTGAGATGTGTTTACGGGCTTTTTGCGAATTTTTCTCGCTCCCGATTTTGTCAATCAACAAAAAAGTAGTACCTTTGCAGGGTGATTCGGCACCGGGGTGGCTCTGCCGTATCTCTGACCAACTCAAAGCCCAACCCAATCAATTTGAACAGCTGCGGAAATCATACCCGCTACGTTGAACAAATTTGAACAACATTGAACCATTTTGAACAATATTGAACTAAAATAACAACACTATAATGGCAAACTTTCAAAAACTCACCCCTCGAGCTACAGATTACTCGAAGTGGTACAACGAACTAGTAGTAAAAGCAGACTTAGCTGAGCAATCGGCTGTGCGCGGATGTATGGTAATCAAACCTTATGGCTATGCCATATGGGAAACGATTCAAGCAGAGCTTGACCGTCGTTTCAAGGAGAAAGGCGTAAAAAATGCGTATTTCCCACTCCTTATCCCTAAGTCATTCCTTAGTCGCGAAGCAGAGCACGTAGAAGGTTTTGCCAAAGAGTGCGCCGTGGTTACCCACCACCGCCTTATGAATGACCCTGAGGGCAAAGGTGTTGTAGTTGACCCTAAGGCGCGCCTCGAAGAGGAGCTAATCATCCGTCCTACTTCTGAGACAATCATCTGGTCCACCTACAAGAATTGGATATCTTCCTACCGCGACCTACCTATCCTCTGCAACCAATGGTGCAACGTCATGCGTTGGGAGATGCGTACCCGCCTCTTCTTGCGTACTGCCGAGTTCCTTTGGCAAGAGGGTCATACTGCCCACGCTACCAAAGAGGAAGCAGAAAACTACGCAGCCACTATGCTGGATGTATATGCTGACTTCGCAGAGAAAGTGATGGCTATCCCTGTTGTGAAGGGTGTCAAATCGCCAAACGAGCGTTTTGCTGGTGCGCTCAATACCTATTCCATCGAGGCAATGATGCAAGATGGTAAGGCATTGCAAGCAGGTACTAGCCACTTCTTGGGTCAAAATTTCGCCAAGTCATTTGACGTACAATTCCTCACCAATGAGAATAAATACGAGTATGTTTGGGCTACTTCTTGGGGTGTTTCTACCCGTCTTATGGGTGCACTCATCATGACCCACTCTGACGACAACGGTTTGGTTCTTCCTCCAAATCTCGCACCAATTCAAGTGGTTATCGTGCCTATCTTTAAGAAACAAGACCAACTCGATGCCCTTATGGAGAAACTCAATCCGCTTGCTGACCAACTCAAGCAACTCGGCATCCGCGTACAAGTAGATGCCAGCGACAAGGCTACTCCTGGCTTCAAGTTTGCTGAATACGAACTCAAGGGTGTGCCTTTGCGCCTTGCTATGGGTGGTCGTGACCTCGAGAACGGCACTATCGAACTCGCACGCCGCGACACCATGACCAAGGAGACTGTTTCGTTCGATAACATCGTAGAAACTATCCAAAACCTGCTTAAGGAGATTCAAGATAATATCTACCAAAAGGCATTGGATTTCCGTCTTGCCAACACCCGCGAAGTGAATACTTGGGAAGAGTTCAAAGAGGAAATCAAGAAACCTGGCTTCTTGCTCTGCCACTGGGATGGTACTCCTGAAACCGAGGAGAAGATCAAAGCCGAGACCAAGGCTACTATCCGTTGTATTCCTTTCGAGGGCGACAAGACACCGGGTAAGTGTATTTATACTGGCAAACCTAGTGCACAGCGCGTGATATTTGCGATAGCATATTAATTATGCTCAATGTATCTATCGTTTTATATCGCCCTGACTGGCAACAAGTAACTGATCTTGCGACGGTTATCTTGCTCTCCAACCATGTCAGACGCATATATCTGATAGACAACTCGCCCGCTCCTACATCCCCTGAATCACTTGATTCACGCATAACGTATCGCCATAATCCATACAACATGGGTTATGGCGCTGCGCATAATATAGCTATTCGTGAGAGTATCTATGATAATGTCCCATTTCATTTGGTCATCAATCCAGATATTATCCTCACGCCAGATGCACTTGATACGATGCTTCAGTTCATCGCTCAGCATCCTGAAGTGGGCTCTTTGATGCCTAAGGTCACATATCCCGACGGACGCTTGCAATACCTATGCAAGCTACTTCCCACGCCTATTGATGTCTTTGGCAGACGCTTTCTACCTAGCAAATGGATGCACCGTCGCAATAGCAGATACGAGATGCATGCTTCTGGCTACGACCGCCTCATGAATATCCCATACCTCAGCGGGTGCTTTATGCTACTTTGCACACAAGCGGTACAACAGGCGCGACTCTTCGATGAGCGTTTCTTCATGTACCCCGAAGATATGGATCTTACTCGCCGTATTCATCGCGATTACCTCACCGTCTATTTCCCACATGCCACCATTATCCATAACCACGCACAAGCCTCCTACAAATCGCTGAAAATGTTATGGATACATGTGGTCAATATGTGCCGATATTTCAATAAGTGGGGATGGTTCTGCGACCAAGAGCGCAAACTCTTCAACCAAACCGCCATCCGCGAATACCTCTAATATATTTTTTTTCCGAACACGAGCACAAAAGGGGCTACCTTTATCAGGCAGCCCCACTATATTGTGGTTTTCTGAATACGCTTAGAGAGCGTTAGTGTGCAAAGCCAAACTTGACTTCAAGTTTGCAGCTTTGTTGCGGTGGATGATGTTGCGTTTTGCCAACTTATCCAACATTGAACTTACTTTTGGCAACAATGCTTCTGCAGCAGCCTTGTCAGTTGTAGCACGCAATACGCGAACTGCGTTGCGAGTAGTCTTTGCATAGTAATGGTTGTGTGCCTTACGAGTAGCCGTTTGGCGAATGCGCTTCAAAGATGATTTATGATTTGCCATCTCTTAAATGTAATGTAATTTATTGTTATACTTTATCGTTATTTGTAGTGCCACGGGGAATCGAACCCCGCTTTAGAGAATGAAAATCTCTTGTCCTAACCGATAGACGATGGCACCAGTTTCTCCACTATGGGCGAAAATCGGCTGCAAAGGTACTACAAAAAATGCAAATACGCAAATATTTTTAGAAAAAAATGTATTTTTGTGTTAAAAAATTGCATATTTCCGCAGAAAATAGTACCTTTGTAGCCCCAAAACATCTGTTAAACAATGAAAATGCGTCTTTTTTCTATAATCCTTTTGGCAGCAATCACATACGGTTATGCCATCGCTCAAGACAATAAGAATACGCTACCTGATTTGCAGACGGCAGAGTCCATCTTCTTTGACCCTACTGCTGAGAAGGAGGCTGAACCCTATCAGTTCTCTGCACCATGGCGATTCGAAGTGGGATATGCCCAACTTAACCATCGTACACAAGACACCTCTGCTGTCTATATGCATGGCGTGCGCATTGGTGCCACCGTGGATTTTATCCTGCCACACAACTTCAGCTTGCAAACGGGTGCTCTAGCTACGTTCACCTATGGCCAGAACAACCAACATTGGGCGTCTATTAGCCAAGAAAATGCCCAAATCAATATCCTGCAGCACAATATTCTCCAACTCCAACTCACTATCCCCGTGCGCGCGTACTATGATATTAAGTTGTGGAAGGAGCTCCGGATGTTCTTTTTTGCAGGACCTCAATTGCAAGTGGGTTTGACCAACTACGATATTATCAATAACCAGACTGCAGCCGATGTCACAGCATGGCTAGAGCAGAATAATATCCTCACCACCAACCATGAGCGATACCTCACCCGCGAACTTTATCGCACCAATATCCAGTTTGGCATAGGTGGAGGTCTGGAGTGGGATCGCTATCGCTTGCAAGCCGGCTACGACTTTGGTCTCAACAATATCTTGCGTACACCCGTATTGCAAAACCAAAAAATCAACGAATGGGGATGGTTTTGCACCTTCTCCTACCGACTATAAGGAATATATACACCACTTGTCATTAAATCCCCCTCGCCGCATTTGATAAGATTCAGCGGTTGCGTTTTGGGATGTTCCCTTCTTTGGGGCCCCCGCGAGCTTCGTGAGCAAGTGGGGAGAGGAGAAACGGCGGCAACCTCAACGAGCCAAGCGAGTTCATTGTTGCAAGCCTGTTTCGACGAAAGCATAATACACCCCCGAGCACAAGCCGAGTGCTTATGGGATATTAGCTAACTATAGTATTAACCAACAGGGGTGCCTCTCACGGCTGAGATTATACCCTTTGAACCTGGGCAGGTAATGCTGCTAAGGAAGTATGAAAAAATTCTCTTTCTTTCTCTCCGCCACTTTGGCGGCAAGTGTCGTTGCACATGCGCAAACGGACACCATCACCCTTACCCGACAATTGGATGAGGTCACAATCAACGCGCCAGTGGCGCAAGTCACTAACAATCACACAGCGCTCACCAATGAGCAGCTCAATCAGAGCAACACGGGGCAGAATCTTCCCTTCTTGCTCTCTGCTACGCCTGCTCTCGTGGCTACCAGCGACGATGGACTAGGAGTAGGGTACACCTATTTCCGCATCCGTGGTACCGATCACACCCGTATCAACATGACGCTCAATGATGTCCCGCTCAACGATAGCGAGAGTCAAACTGTCTTTTGGGTCAATATGACCGACATGGCTAGCAGCATGTCCTCGCTTGATGTCCAACGCGGTGTAGGCACCTCCACCAACGGTAGCGCCTCCTTCGGTGCCAGCATCAACATGTCCACCTCATCACCTAATCACCTCATCACCTCATCGCCTGATAACCTCATCGCCTCATCCGTAGGCTTATCCTTCAACGGCGGTATGTACAACACTTTCCGCGAGATGGTGAATGCCCATATCGTGCTACCTAACCAATGGCGAGCTAATGCCCGATTCTCCAAAGTCAATTCCGATGGCTTCCTCTACCGCACTGCCTCCGACCTCTATTCCTATTACGGCGATCTTGGGTGGTATGGCGATAAAACAGAAGTCGTTGGTCGCTTCTTTGGTGGCAGCGAGAAGACAGGCATGGGTTGGGATGGCGTGGATTATAACACTGCCTATGGCATCAATGGTGCCGACCGACGCTATAACCCTGCAGGCGAATATACCACTACTGCTGCTGACGGCTCCGATTCTACTGCCTACTATCCCAACCAAACCGACAACTACGCCCAACAGCATGCACAACTATCTGTTCTCCATCGCTTCACGCCCCAATGGTCACTCTCTGCCACTGCCCACTATACCCATGGCGCGGGTTACTACGAGCAATACAAACGCAAGAAACTCTCCTATTGGGGATTATTGGGCAATGGGCAATTGGCTATAGGTAATGGGGATAGAAAATCCTATGGCATGTACCGCAAGCAACTCGACAACCATTTCTTTGGCGGAGTGGTGGCTGCTAAGTATATTTCTGAGCTAGTAGATGTGCAGTTTGGTGGCGCAGCCAACTACTATACGGGTGACCACTTTGGCACGCTGCATTACCTCGAAGACTCGCTTATCCTGCCTATCAACTACGAATACTACCGCAACGAAGCCAAGAAGACAGATGCGAATATTTATGCCAAAGCCAACTGGCGCATTATCAATCGCGCACAAGAGCAACTCTCGCTGTATGCCGACCTCCAATACCGCTATGTGCGCTATGAGCGCAATGGTCTTAACGATGAAGATATGACCGACTTGCCTCTGGAGGTCAACTTCCATTTCTTCAACCCAAAGGCGGGCTTGACCTACCAAAACCGTGGTCACTTGCTCGCTGCTTCTTTCGCTATTGCCAACCGTGAACCTAGTCGCAACAACTACAAGGAGAATGTCGTCTACGACGCTTCTACCGGCGAATATACCGGCCTGCCTCATGCCGAACGCCTCTACGACTACGAGCTCGGCTATACCTATTCCCATCCTCGCTTTGCTGTCGGCGCCAACCTCTATTTCATGGACTACGACAACCAACTCGTCCTCACAGGCGAGTACAACGATGTGGGTGCGTATAAGACCAAGAATGTCAAGGACTCGTATCGTATGGGAGCCGAACTTACCGCAGGGGTCAAGATCACCAACTGGCTGCGTTGGGACGCTAACCTCGTGGCTTCACGCAACAAGATCCTCAATTACCACCAGTATATCGACCTATACGACGACCAAGACAATTGGAATTGGGTAGGGCAGGACTCTGTAGTAGGCACTACCACCATCGCTTTCTCGCCAACCCTTACTGCTTCCTCCCTCTTCACTTTTGATGTGGCAGGTTTCACGGCTACTGTTCAGACGAATGTGGTAAGCAAGCAGTATTTGGACAATACCCAGGACGAGAACGCCATGCTCCGTGCATATTCCACCACCAACCTCAATCTCCAATACCTATTGCCAATAGCCAATAGCCAATGGCCTACTATCCGCCTCTTGTGCCAGATTAACAATATCTTCAATGCCAAGTATGCCAATAATGGTGGTGCGGAGGCCAGTAGGTTTATGGATGGCAGCCGCTGCTGTTGGTATTATGCCCAGGCGGGTATCAATGTCCATGCTGGATTTATAGTTGTATTCTAAACAAACATCACCTGTGTCTATTGGCACAGGTGATGTTTATAATGAGATTGTAGCAACTACTTTATTTCAATTCCCATAACAGTATATATCTTTCCGTTATGCATAATCAGCAACTGATTATCATGGAGAATCTTCTGATAAGAAGATGGCGGTGAGAATCTGTGTAACTCCCAACCTCACATCCCTACCATTGTTTATTAAAACTCACACGCGCACGTGCGCGAATTTTAGAAGATAGATGCATGGTTGGGAGGTTGGGAGCTAGTAGGGGTTGAGTTGCATTGTGTAGTGTGGTGTAGCGCAAAGGTAGCGCAAGGGTAGCGGTTATTGTTTAGTTTTAGAGTTTTAAGTCGTATTACAACACTACCCTATTCTACATAACAAAACAAAATCACCTGTACCGTGGGCACAGGTGATTGTTGTTGATAGCAATCTATTAGATTAGTAGGATGTACGTTGGGTAGCAGCGTAGCTGATCTTCAGTGCGTATGCACGGCGAAGCTCTTGCTTAATATCTGCGATGATACCCATCTTAGTCTCCTTGTCTGCTTTGATTGACACTGTCATCAAACCTTGGTCAGACTCTTTCATAGAAGAACGCTCGTTGATGATATAATCACCAATCTCCTTAGCGTCAGCGAAAGCATCGTCCAATTGGATACGTGTCTCTGCACCGTATTGCTTGCGGAACTCTGCAGTAGGAGTACCTACATAGATGTAACGAACCAATGATTTCTTCTCCAACTTAGTCAACTCTGTGGCTTGAGGATTCTGGATTTGAACCTTATAGGTAACCTCCTTCATAGAAGTTACAGACATGAAGAAGAACAAGAGCATGAAGATGATATCTGGCAATGAACTAGTGTTCAATGCAGGCATCTCACGTTTATCGTTTCTACGAATTTTTGCCATACTTATTTTCCTCCATAATTTTTAGGTTCTGCCTCTGAAATCTTTTGAGGATAAATCTTGGCAATCTTCTTTTGCCACTCCTCATCAAGATCGTTGTAAGACGTGTGGAAATACTGTTGTGCGCACTCTTCGCGCAATTCATTGTAGGCGGCTACGAGTTCGTTTTGCACCTCCAAATATGCTTGATATTGCGTATCAGCGTCGTTTTGAACGGAGATAACGTGATCTTTTGCATATTTAACCATGCCAAATGGAGCACCAAAATCCTCCTCTACCAACTTAGGCATATTGGCATCGTCGTTGGGGTTAGCAATAAACTCCTTCGCCTTTGCGCGCAGTTGACGTACATCGAGTTCTTGACCTTGCACAAGGAGTTTGTTCTCCCAGTTGATCTTCACAACAAACAAGTTACGTTTGTTGATATCGGTGTCCTCAATCTTTTGATCGGGTGGAATAGGAGGTGGCAAACGACGTGCCAAACCTTGATTCACATCCATAGAGGTGGTCACCAAGAAGAAGATGAGCAGCAAGAACGAGATGTCGGCCATGGAACTGGCGTTTATCTGCGGGATTTTCTTTGCCATAACTACAATTACTTTTTAACTTTAGTATAAATAACACCCCAAACCAAAGCTGCTACAGTAGAAGCGGTAAGGATGTAAACAAGATACATAATAGCATCGCTCATGCGAGCCATGTTACCTACGTTATCGGTACCTTCGTAACCAAGGATCTCTACCTTCTCAGGGCTACCCAAGAACCAGCAGAGTGCACACAATGCTACTGCACCAAGCACTACACCTACAGATACTAGACCACGTTTGGGATCTACCTTGAAAGTCTCAACCAATTTAGCGATAACGAAACCGAAAGTAACAAGGA
This sequence comes from Paludibacteraceae bacterium, assembly GCA_017503075.1. Taxonomy (GTDB): domain Bacteria; phylum Bacteroidota; class Bacteroidia; order Bacteroidales; family Paludibacteraceae; genus Colicola. Next base: position 176,902 of record JAFVTU010000009.1, read on the forward strand.
TAACAAGCGCAACAAGTGCATAAATCCAATAGAGAAGCACGTTGGTGAACTTAGGAATGTCCAAGAAGTCACCTGCTACCTCCAACGAACCTTCAGAACCACCCACGAAGAACATCACTGAAGCAATGATGCCTACTGCCATGAGGACCCAGAGGGTTACTTTTGGGAATAATTTATAATTCTTCATAATAATCTAAAATTTTGCAAGTTTAACAATTCACGTTCTGCACAATGCAAAATAGATTATTTCTTTTGTGCTGCGTCGTATTCAACCACGAGGTCGAGAAGGCTGATAGAGCTATCTTCCATCTCGTTTACGAGACCCTCGATCAAGCTAAGGATGTAGTTGTAGAATACTTGAAGAATAATAGCGATGATCAAACCGAGGAGGGTTGTCAACAAAGCCACCTTGATACCACCAGCCACAACGGTAGCAGAGATATCACCTACTTGTTGGATCTTATCGAACGCTTGGATCATACCGATAATGGTACCCAAGAATCCCAAAGATGGAGCGATAGAGATGAAGAGAGAAATCCAAGAGAGGTTCTTCTCCAAAAGACCGAGTTGAACACCACCGTAAGAAGCTACAGTCTTCTCAACTACGTCAACGCCCTCGCTATAACGGCTCAAACCTTGATAGAAGATACTTGCTACAGGACCACGAGTGTTGCGGCAAACATCCAAAGCTGCCTCAATACCACCGTTCTTCAATGCTTTCTCTACCTCAGCCAAGAGAGCCTTGGTATTAGTTTTGCTCAAGCTCAAATAGATAATACGCTCAATACAGAGTGCCAAACCAAATACCAAGCAGAGGAGAGTTGCAGCCATAAAGCCAGCACCACCTTCAATAAACTTAGTTTTGAGAGTCTTGTGGAGAGCTACGATAGCGCCTTCCTCAGCCTCTTCTACTACTTCTTCAGCCTCAACTACAGGAGCTTCAACAGCTGCAGAATCTACAGTTACTTCCTCAGCTACAGGAGCAGCCTCAGCTGCGTCTTGAGCCATTACTGCAACGCTTCCGAAAGAAAACATTGCCAACACCGTTAGGGTTGCAAAAATTTTTTTCATACGATTTGTTTTTAGTATTAAATTGTTTATAATTATTTAATTCGCTTTCCATGTTGGTGGCTCGCTGTGCGAGCGTTAATGGCAGCAGAGCTGCGAAATGTGGTTACGCTCACGCTTCACGAAAGTGGTTCACTTCGTTCACGTTACGTGAGGATTCGAGGGCACCGACCTCGCTACGCTCGCCCACCTCGAATACCCACAGTCTGCCACGGGCATCCTTGAGAGAGGGGGATTTCTTCGTAATCCCAACAAACTGCCACAAGAGGGGATTCGAGGGCACCGACCTCGCTACGCTCGCCCACCTCGAATACCCACAGTCTGCCGATGGGGAACCTTGGGGGGATTTCTTCGTAATCCCCACAGTCTGCCACGGGCATCCTGTGCAAATCTTTTTACTCTCAATCTCACTTGAGCAAGCTCAGATTCGATTGTTCGTAAAAATCTTTGCGGAGAGAGGGGGATTCGAACCCCCGAAACCCTTTTGGAGTTTACACGCTTTCCAGGCGTGCCTCTTCAACCACTCGAGCATCTCTCCTTCGCGTTCGGCAATTTCGCGCATTGACCAACGACAATATCGTTGTTAGGGCGCTCAATGCCTCCGCTCTATCCTCGAAGCCACGTGCTTCTCGGATGTTTTTTAAGAACTTATAGGATTGTCGCATAAACGACGCTTGTCAGCGTCCTTGGGGCGACCGCGATTCCTTCTCCTAACTCGGATTTTCAATGAACATTTTTGGCATAGGCGCGGAAGCGTTTTCGTTCGCGAAACGACACAATACGCCTAATGACCCGCAAAGGTACAAAAAAAAATTGATATATGCACAATAATTTGCACTTTTTTTGTGTTTTTTCACAAATTTATAACAAAAAGTGCTTTTGCGTTGGCTGTTGTTACTTCATTCACATGCTCTACAGAGCATTGATACACCTCTGCCAATCGCTCCGCTACATGCCACATCCACTTGCTCTCGTTGCGCTTACCACGATGAGGGACAGGTGCCATATAGGGGGCATCCGTCTCCAATACCAATCGCTCCAATGGAATACCTACTAAGTGCTCTGCCAACTTACAATTCTTGAAAGTTAGCACACCACCAATACCCAAATAATACCCCATGTCCACCACCTGTTTTGCCACCTCATGACTGCCGCTGAAGCAGTGCATCACACCTTTTACTGTAGGGAACTCGCGAAGGATGTTGAGGGTGTCTTCTGTGGCATCGCGGCTATGAATCATCACAGGCAAATCATATTGCTCTGCCCAACGCATTTGCTCACGCAATGCCTCATGTTGCTGCTCCTTGAAAGTGGTATCCCAATGGTAATCCAAGCCTATCTCGCCGATGGCGATGAGTTTTCTTGCGGATATTGGACGCTCCGCTATTGGATGAGGGACGCCCTTCGGACTATTGGACATACGCTCATCGACGGCTGCTTTGAGAACTTGCAGTTGTTCTTGCCAGTCTTCTTTTACGTTCTCTGGGTGCAAACCCAATGCAGGAAAGAGATATTGGGGGTATTTATCACACACCTCCAACACATCTTTTACTGAAGTCTTATCTACACCAGGCACCAGAATGGCTTCTACGCCATTCGCCTGTTGGTCAGCTAAAAATGCGGCTAACTCTTCCGCATACTGCGGGTCATCTATATGGCAGTGGGTGTCGATCATTTTGTTGGTTCACTGCGCTCACGTTGTATGCTTCGCGTTATTATGTTATTTGTCGCTGTACGACGTTATTTGCTTCGCGTTAGGATGCTGCTGTCGCCGTAGCTGAGGAAGCGGAAATCGTGCGAGAGGGCATAGTCGTAGATAGTATGCCAATCGCCTCCTACAAACGCACTTACTAACAACAATAGCGTTGATTTGGGTTGGTGGAAATTCGTAATCAGTTGATCTACTACGCGGAACTGATATCCGGGCTTAATCATTATCTGCGTTTCGGCATGCAAGACGTCTTGCTTCGTACTATCCAAATAATCTACTATTGTCTGCAATGCCTCGCGTGTAGAAAGTGTATATTCTTTCTCGTAGGGCTTAAATTGGGCGACGGAAAGTGTGGAATCCCCGGAATCTGGAATCCGGTCTCCAATACACAACTTTTCACCGAGGAAATATAGACTCTCCAAGGTACGCATACTGGTGGTGCCTACGGCTACAATATGTCCGAGATTACTGATAATCGTTTGAATAGTGGCTTTGGGCACAGCAATAATCTCCGTATGCATCGTATGTTGGTTGGCATCTGCCACTTTGACTGGCTGGAAGGTGCCTGCACCTACGTGCAAGGTGACTTCGGCGGTCTGTATACCCTTTTGACGTAAGCCGTTGAGCACATTATCTGTAAAATGAAGTCCTGCGGTAGGGGCTGCTACCGAACCTTTGATACGCGAATAAACAGTCTGATAAGTAGTTTTGTCGCTCTCTTCGGTCTTGCGATTAAGATATGGAGGGATTGGCAACTCGCCTACAGCATCGAGAATCTCAGCAAAGCTTACAGCCACTCCTTTCCAAGAAAATTTCACAGCAAAGGTATTGCCTGTTTGTTCGCCTTTCTCGGCAAATAAAGTTACCTCTTCGCCTGAGGGCAACACGACAGGTAGAGACAACGCACCTGACTTCCATTTCTTGGCATTGCCAATCATACATTTCCATGTGCAACCGTCTGTACTACCTAAGGATAATTGATAGTCGTGTGGCTCCAATGGTTCGAGGCAAAAAACCTCTATGCGCGCGCCGAGAGTATTGTGTAGCGGTGGTGTAGATGTGGTGTAGGGTTGTGTAGCGGTAGTTTTATGAAACTCTAGACGAGCTTGTATTACGCGCGTGTTATTATATATGAGTAGCGAGCCTATAGGCAGGTATTTGCCTACGTTATAAAAGCAATCTTCGCTCACTTGTCCATCGCGGTAAACAAGCAGTTTGCTCTGGTCGCGCTCAGCTAACGGATATTTGGCTATCCGTTCGTCGGGTAGGGGATAATTATATTCTTCTATAAGGATTTCTTCCATGATTTTCTGTCGCCACTAAATAGCACATATTGATTAAAAAGACAGTCTAAGTCTCCGTTGATAAGGCGAATACGCTTCGCAGGTCGTAGTCCCACACACTTGAGTGCCTCCTCGTTGCTGGAGATTATCCATGCGGTGGCACCACAAAATTGATGTTTCAGTGTTGTACCTATATCCTGATATAGTCGCAATACATCTTTATCTTGCGACAAACGCTCACCATACGGCGGATTCATCATCACGAGCGCACCTTCCGTTTTCCCTTTTCCGTTTTCAGTTTTCAATTCCTGCACACGTATTTGCTTCACTTCTATATCTCGTTGTAGGTTAGCGGATTGCACATTTTTGATAGCAGTTTGTACGGCATAGAATCCAGCATCTGAACCATATATTTTATGTGTAAACTCGCGCTCGCGACTATCGTCGCTATATACTTCTTCAAATAGGTCTGCATCAAAGTTTGCCCATTTCTCGAAGGCAAACCCCTTGCGATAGATACCTGGTGCTATGTTGCGAGCAATGAGTGCCGCTTCGATAAGCAATGTACCCGAACCACACATAGGGTCGTAGAAATCGCTTTGTCCTTTCCACCCCGCCAGTAGTAGCATTCCTGCGGCAAGTGCCTCGTTGATAGGCGCTTGGGTATTAGCCACACGATAGCCGCGCTTGTGCAGACTCTCACCTGAACTGTCGAGCGATATGGTTACTGTGTCCCCTCCGATATGCACATTGAGGTAGATGTCTGGGTTGGTGAGTTGCACATTGGGTCGTACTCCACCATGCTCCATCCACCAGTCCACTACAGCATCTTTCACGCGATACGTGACAAACTGCGAATGGCGAAATAGGTCAGAATAGACTGTGGCATCAATCGCGAAACTGGTTCTAGTATTCATGTATTGTGCCCAATCTAATTGCTTCACTTCCTTGTAGATATCGTCTGTCTTTTTGGCTTTGAAAGTGGCAATAGGTACTAATATACGCGATGCTGTACGCAAACAGAAGTTGGCAGCATAGAGCATGCGTAGGTCGCCCGTAAAGGATACGGCGCGGCGTTCAATTTGTACGTTGTTGGCACCCAGCTCAATCAGTTCCCCAGCCAATACTTCCTCCAATCCTTTGAAGGTCTTTGCCAACATTTGAAATTCATTGTTCATATTCTCACCATATACCTATTTGCCCTTCCGAAGGGATACCGAACCCTTGCCGAAGCGCTACAATTTACATATTTGTTTTAACTAAAGAAGATGGGAATCAGAACAAACTCAACTGCTCATCCACAGGCTTACTATCTTCGGGCACTTCGTTGGTGATAGTAAATGGTACATCCACTGCGGGTTGCTCTGCTGATGGTTCGTTTTCTGCAGGTATCTCCTCCTCTTCGGTTTGCTCTTCCTCCTCCACCTCTGGTTCTGGAGTGATATCTGTAATAGCAGCAATCTCCAAAGTAGAGAAGCGTTTGCCTTTGGCTTTAGGCGACTTAATATCAATAAACTCCGACAGCAGTACGTCCATATCGGGCTTATTCTCATCCGTGAAGGATATACGAATCTGTGCCTCCTCACGATCTGATAACACGATAACCTTACTATCGCTATTTTCGCCCAGCATGTTTTGTAGTTTGGCTTGGGCATCCAGTTGGAAGCGCTTGCCATAGTAGTAACCTAGATCCGCATTCCACATGGCCAATGACCACACCTTCTCGCTATCAAATTTCTCAATACGCCATATGTTTTGATCAAAGTGCGCTGTTAAATCAAAGTTGCTAAGGTAGTAGCCACCGTTGTTGGTGATTACCAATATGCGATCTTCCTCTACAAACTCTCCCAAGTACACGCCTTGGCCGTCGTAATTCAAGCGTAATATATCTGGATCAAACCACACTTTGCGTCCGCCTAGGGTGGAGTGACCTTTTTGCTTCAGGGTAATGGACTTAACCTCGTACTTGGTCAGCACATTGCCTCGTGCGGTACGGCTCTTGATGGCTAGTTCGCTCAAATCCTTGATCACTTCCATCTTCTTGAGATGTAGAGTAGGTTTAAGTTGGATTTTGATTACTTCTGCTTCACCATTTGGGTTGGCGGTAAAGTACATCACACGCGAACCGGCTTTGCCTTGCGTCAAGTCGTATTCTTTCTCGCGAGCCACACCCGTCACAGCAAAACGTTTCATGTAGTAAACGCCTTTCTTGCCGTCACGATATATTGCATTGTAGATAGTGCGGTGATCGTTCTTGCGGAAGATATCAATATGGATAATATCACTACCCACAAACACTTTTTCTGCTACCTTCACGATCTTGTATTTTCCATCCTTGTGGAAGATAATTACCTCGTCAATGTCCGAGCAGTTGAATAGGAATTCATCTTTTTTCAATCCCGTACCGATAAAGCCGTCAGCACGATTGATATAAAGTTTCTCGTTGGCCTCTACTACAGTTTTGATATTGATATTTGCGAAATTACGAACCTCCGTCCGACGAGGATACAAATGACCATATTTCGCTTTGAGCGAATCGAACCATGCGATAGTATAGTCGTTGAGATTTTTTAGGTTCTTGATAGTGGCTTTAATCTTCTTGTCTAAGTCACGCATCAGCTCATCTGCTTTCTTCGAGTCGAAACGTGTGATACGAATCATTCGAATCTCAAATAATCGCTCAATATCCTCACGGCGAACTTCACGAATGAGTTTTGCCTTCCATGGCTCGAGTGCTTTATCTACAAAGGCAATCAACTTCTCCTTGTCAGGTGCCTCTTCATACCCCTTTTCCTTATAGATGCGGTTCTCAATGAAGATTTTCTCCAGTGATGTGAAGAAATATTGCTCTTCTAGTTCAGTCTTCTGAATTTCTAGTTCCCACTTCAGTAGCGCTTTGGTGTGCTCCACCGACATGCGCAGCAGTTCGCTGATAGTGGTGAAGATTGGTTTCTTGTCTTGTACCACACAACAATTAGGCGAGATATTCACCTCGCAATCCGTAAAAGCGTAGAGCGCATCAATGGTCTTGTCTGACGAACTACCAGGTGCCAATTGCACTTCAATGCGAGCCTCTTCTGCCGTAAAGTCATCCACCTTACGCACCTTAATCTTGCCTTTTTGCACGGCGCGCATGATGGTCTCAATAATCTTTGTGGTGGTGGTACCAAACGGAATCTCCGTGATAATCAATGTGCGATTATCATCCGACTTCTGAATCTTCGCTCGAATACGCACTGCGCCTCCGCGCTCGCCATCGTTGTAGCGGCTCACATCAATCTCGCCACCCGTAGGGAAGTCAGGATATAATTGGAATTCTTCACCGCGCAAATATGCCAAAGCTGCATCACAAATCTCGCAGAAGTTGTGGGGTAGGATCTTGGAGTTCAAACCCACTGCAATACCTTCCACACCCTGCGCCAACAGCAATGGGAACTTGATAGGCAAATGAATAGGTTCTTTCTTTCTGCCGTCATACGACATCATCCATTGCGTGGTCTTAGGGTTGAATACCGTGTCCAAAGCAAACTTACTCAATCGTGCTTCGATGTATCGAGGAGCTGCGGCACCGTCACCCGTTAGGGTGTTGCCCCAGTTTCCTTGGCAATCAATCAGCAAGTTCTTCTGACCCAATTGTACCAACGCATCACCAATACTAGCATCACCGTGTGGGTGATACTGCATTGTCTGGCCTACAATATTGGCCACCTTGTTGAACTTACCATCATCCACACACTTCATGGCATGCAGGATACGACGCTGCACAGGCTTCAAGCCATCCTCAATCGCGGGGACGGCACGCTCTAATATCACATACGAAGCATAGTCCAAGAACCAATCTTGGTACATGCCCGTCAAATGCTGTTTGATTGCGTCTGTGTACTCAGCCATGGATCGCTTGACGGTAAGTAGCTGTTTCTACAAATTAGAGTAATTTCTTGTTGATGAAAATATGGGCAAAGAGACCACCGATCTCCAATACCAAACCTATCGCTAACAAGATGTTTTTTTGTACGCCAAAGAAATATACTGCCAAGCAAACTACACCCAGCAATACCAAGATGGCACCTAAACTTTTCAAAAATGTATTCATATCGTTTTTTGTATTTATATGTCTATTTCCAAAATTCGCCACAAAGGTACTACTTTTTTTTGAATTATGCAAACATAATTTTATTTTTTTATTCGCCACATACCTCCTGGCATGGATTTTACTACATCTTGCAATTCCAGCATTACTAAATCCGATACTACTGCATTGTACGCTAACTGCGTTTCCATTACTAGTTGATTAATATGCAGCCCTTCTTCTGTCTCCTGTAATAGGTCCACCAATTGTTTTTGTGTGGTGGTTAATTCCACCAGCATCTCCACCATGGTTGTTTGTTTAGGTTGTTTCGCTTCTACTTGCCATTGCATGGCAGCAATCAAGTCATCTGCACACTCAATCAATTGTGCTTTGTTTCGCTTAATCAAATCATTACATCCCGCACTGCATACATCATCCGCTCTGCCAGGCACGGCAAACACCTCACGCCCATAATCTACAGCCATGTCGGCTGTGATCAGCGAACCGCCCCTTTGCTTCGACTCCACTACCACCAGTGCATCCGCCAAACCCGCTACAATACGGTTGCGTGCTACGAAATTAAATCGCTCTGGCTCCGTGCCGCATGTGTATTCTGTCAGTATGCCACCGTTGTTCAATGCCTGTACTGCCACTTGTCGGTGTGCCGAAGGATATATCCTATCTAGTCCATGAGCCGGGATAATAATCGTTGGTATACCAGCCTCTATAGCTGCCCTATGTGCTGCCACATCTATACCATAGGCCAAACCGCTTACGATGGTTAGATGGGGCACCTTCTTTGCCAAATCTAGCACAAATCGTCGGCACCAGTCTTTCCCCCTTTCACTAGGCATGCGTGTACCTACTACACTTACCATATGTTGCTGATTCACATCGATATTACCCTTAGCATATAATAGCAAAGGGGCATCTACGCATTGTTGCAAACGATATGGATAATTAGCATCTTTATAGTAGTACAATCCAATGGAGTGTTTCTCTATAAACTCCAATTCTTTTTTTGCGTGATCAATGCTCTCTATGCTCACCATCTCTGGATGACGAGCAACTGCCTCTGTTGCGGTTGCATAGCGATCTAGCACATGACGCAATTGCCGCTGGCGCGTCCTATTACCCCATGTAAGAGCAATCCTATTGAGCCATTCTTCTTGCATGTAATTTCTCACCTATTATCCATATCAAAACCCCCATTCCCGTACCTATGCAATCGGCTATCCAATCCATCCAATCACCTGTGCGAGGAAAAAAGTATTGCTCCTGCAAAATCTCAATCAAGCCACCGTAAATAATAGGGAACGCAAGGGCTAAGACCCATTTTGCGGCTTGTACCACTCCTGCTTTCTGGCTATCCCACAAGAGGACCACAGCCAGCACCATGTACATAAGTCCATGTGCCCATTTGTCAATCCCCTCAATAGGGGGGAGCGACACATGTACTTCGCGCAATAGACTCACATAGGTTATTGCGCACACCACAAGGATGCTTGTCCAATATCTTAGAGCTTTTCGCCAAAGCATAAATCACCAGCGTCACCCAAGCCTGGAACGATGTATTTCTTCTCATTCAGCATTGGATCAATCACAGCACACCATAATGTCACATCCTCCGGCATTGTCTCTGTGAGATATGCTATCGCTTGTGGCGTTGCAAAGATACATGCTAGATGTACACTCTTAGGAGCACCATGACTTAACAATGCCTTATATCCCACTTCCATTGACAAACCAGTTGCCAACATTGGGTCCACCAGCAGTAGCGTCTTGCCCTCGATGGATGGTGCCGCCAGATATTCTGATACAATCTCAATCTGCATTTCCTCTCTCCTGCCAATTGTCTCCTTGCGATAGGCACTGATAAAAGCATTTTCGGCTTTGTCAAACATATTCAAAAAACCCTGATGCATGGGTAGTCCCGCGCGCAATAATGTGCCCAATACCACTTGATCCTGAGGAACTTCCACATCAGCTACGGCCAACGGCGTTTGTACCTGCTCCACCGCATAAGTCAGTTGCTTACTGATCTCTACAGCCATAATCTCACCGATACGCTCAATGTTGCGACGAAAACGCAGACTATCCTTTTGCGTATCCACACTACGCATCTCTTTTAAGTACTGATTAAGCAACGATGGTTGCTCTGATAGATTGATTACTTTCATGGTAAAATTCTGTAAAACTCCGCAAAATTACAATATTTTTTTTATATACGCAAATCTATTCCTACTTTTTATAATTTCACGCGCAGTAGCGCATGCACATCTGTGCGATGGTTTCTGCGTTCATTTGCCGCTGACCATGCACGTTGATATATTGTTTCACTTACCCGCAAATATATCGAAAAGGTATCATTGATTTTGTACCGCGCATTCAACCACAACCGCCCGCCTTTTCCATACACAAACGGAATGGCATAGGCGTATAAAACATCATTTTCATAGATGTACACACGATTGTCCCACTTTTGTGCATCAAACAGTTGCGCCCGCATTTGCAACACGATGGGCACCTGAGAAAAGCGGTATTCCACATCTTGAAGGAGCGACCAACCATATGTCATCCTATCATCTGCATACACTAGATTACCGTCAGCCTGCGTTTTCATTTTCCATTGGCCCACTTCATAGACCATATTCCATCGGAGCGAATAGGTATCTTTCTCATCTTTTCTTTTTACGCGGAATCGTGTGTGCATACGGTAGTCTTTTTGCGGAATAAAATCCGCTTGTGCCATAGTCTCAAATCCACTCTTCCACACATCACCAAACGCCGACAACTGCCAGTTTTTCAATCGATTATATTCCACTCCAAGATAGCCGCCGTGTTCATCTCTCATTCTTGTCCACGAGCATAATGCATTGGCGTAGATATTGTCAAAATAAGGTGAGTAGTAGCGGTAAATTGCCAATAGGTTGATGTCAGACATAGGGGTATATCGTATGCCAGCGATGCCGCCTATACCCCATTTATTAAAATCCCTTCCATTTAGGGAAGAGTTTTGGGTTGGCTGACTAGTTGCAAGTTCGCCCCAAATATCCACTTTTCCCCGATTCCATCGAGCATTTACTCCCATCACCGCTCTCGCCTCTAGCCTTTTAGCCTCATCACCTAATGGCCTAATCTCCTCCACCGCCGTTACTCCCACTTTTAGCCGATTCCATCTGCCTGTCGCATTCACACCCACCACATGATTCCACGCTTCATTCCCTTTGCGCAACGAATAAAATGCACTAACATCAGCCCAACTACTCACTTTTGCCGTTGCACCTATGCCGCAAAAGTGATTATAACTATCACCTACCGAACCATATTTTTTCAGTCCCTCATCTGTGGTCGCAGTAGACTGAAGATAAGCTGTTTTTCCGCGTTTGAACGGACTACCTACTACCAATCCATACCCAAAACTTGCTTGATAATTGCCTGCTACTATCCGTTTCATTGGACCCATATCTCGCAATTCTACATACCCACCTAGGTCAATGTCTTTCAATGGCACACCTACCGCGCGACTGACTGTCAACCCCGCTTGTACGCGATTCTGATAATTTAGGCGATATCGCAGTTTGCCATACATAGGATCACCCTCATAATCTTCGATATTCCGTGCATCCACTCGCAGCGTCATCTCATGCTTGGCATAGTGAAACACTTCACGAACATACATCTTTTCATCCGAATCTACGGCTCCTACATACACAAACGGTAATAGATTTCTAATTTCATAATCTTTCAGACAATCAATTAGTTGCAACTCGTATATTTCTTGGAATGGATGCTCGTATTGGTAGAGTAAGATAGCATCAATCTGCTCGTCGCTCAAGAAACGTAATCTGCTCAATTCATCCGCTGTCGTCTGGTTCAAGTTAATAGGGTGAGCTGCAATGTCCAATAGTTCTTCTTGGATGTCTTCTAGTGGTGCTTCTCCGTCCTCCGATAGTTGGTTATAGATGTCTTCTAGGATCGCATCAAGAGAAAAAGGCTCCGCGTGTATGGTCAAACTCATACACGAAACAAACACAAATGCTATTATCCACACACGCTTCATTTCCACTGCAAAAGTACTAAAAATTGCTGAAATATCCCAACTATTGTAAAAAAATTTTGTTTTTACATAATTTTTTACTATCTTTGCAGCCCGAAATGAAGCAAAACAAACCATATCTCCGTATTTTCAACATGCTGCTTATCCTTGCGGCGTATGGTTATTTAGCATATCGTTTGATTATTTTCGACGATTATGCCTCTTTCTTTGCGGCTTTTCAAGATATGGACATATGGCATTGTCTTGTTCTAGTGACGGTGCTTTTGCTTATGCCCGTTAATGTGCTCTGTGAGGCAGGTAAGTGGCGTCTTCTCTTGCGTGATGTAGAGCCAATGACTATGTGGGGGGCGCAACGCCAAGTCTATTACGGCTACGTGGGTGCGTTTATCACCCCTTATCATGCTGGCGACTATCCTGCGCGTGCTATGCTTCTCAAGGACAAGGGTAATTTCTCCGCTGCGGTTGGGCTTGGTCTTGTAGGTACTGTGGCTCTCTTGCTTGTCGAACTCATCATCGGCGTACCTGCCACATGGCTCTTTGCTTCTTATGATCAATCGCTCCCAATGCAGTCATTTGCCATTGCTTTCATCGTGGTGATACTCCTAATGAGTTTCTTACCTCACATTGTGCGTAGTCTAGCTAAGCGTCAATGGCAATCTACTCAGATGCAGCAACTCGTCATGGCACTCTCCAAGATTTCCTACACCCGTTTTATGCAAACGGTCGGCTGGTCATTCTTGCGTTATATGGTTTGGGCAATCCAGTTGGCACTAACTCTGCATTTCTGCGGAGTGGAGATGTTGCCAATGGAGTACCTTATCTCCATCCCCTTCTACTACATGGTGATTTCCATTTTCCCATCTATGCCAGTATTAAATATCGCCATCCGTGGCAGCTGGTCATTGATAATTTTCGATGCGTTTAGCGACAATGCGGCTGGCATAGCCTTGGCGGTACTGCTGATATGGCTCATCAACACCGTCCTGCCTATGCTCATCGGCTCCATCCTCTACCGCAACGGCAAAACCAAATAAACAATTCTACACAACACTACACAACGTTAAACAATACTAAACAACCAAATCATATGACTTTATCCTTTTCAATCAACTACCAAACGCAGTGGGGACAGCACATCGCCGTTCTCTATGCTGCGGATGCAGACGTGCAACAAGCTTCACCTCTGCAACTTGACCTCGAGTGCCATGGCTCTGCCGAATGGGCTGCACAACTCACACTCAGTGATATCCACAAGTACATCTCTTATGTCTATGTTGTCATGGACGAGAATGGCAATATTCTCCGTCGCGAGTCTATGCCTCATCTCCTTGAGTGCCAACCGGGTAACATCATCCTTCGCGACCTCTGGCAAGACAAGGACCGTTCTCTTTTCGGCTCTAAAGTCTTCAGCCAAGTGCTTTTCGCACACCGCAAACCCTCTGCTGCGGCTAAGGCAACGGGCAACATCTGCCTTAAGGTCAGCGTACCTCGCCTCGAGCGCCATCAGGGTGTAGCCATCATGGGTAATATCCCTGCCCTCGGCGCATGGGACAAGAAGAAAATGCTCCCAATGACCAATACCCAATATCCATTAGGCGGAACGCCGTCCCATAGCGAAGCGTCCTATAACCCCACCTGGACCGCCACTTTCCACGCCAAAATCGGCACTGTGGTTGAGTACAAGTATGTCATCTATGACCTCCAATCGGGCGAAATCGTGGACATGGAGTGGGGCGAGAACCGCAAGATCTGGGACGTTCAACGTGCTAAGCACTATGTCCTCACCGATGCTCCTTTCCGCTATACACAAGCCAACTGGAAGGGCGCAGGCGTAGCGGTACCTGTCTTCTCTCTCCGTTCGGAGAACGGCTTTGGTATTGGTGAGTACCAAGACCTCAAACTCCTCGCTGACTGGGCTGTTGCTACAGGACAAAAGATGATCCAGACCCTCCCAATCAACGACACTACCCTCCGTCACAACAACCTCGACTCCTATCCATACAACGCCGTCAGCGTCTTTGCCCTCCACCCAATCTACCTCAATATCGAGAAGATGGGCACCCTCACTCCTACCCAACTCAAGCGTTACCGCAAGACCCAAGAGGAGTTCAATGCCAAGACTATCGCTGACTACCAATGCGTTTACGATGAGAAGATGAAGTACTTCAAAGCGCTCTACAAGGCCGACAAAGCCGAGCTCTTTGCTTCTGATGAATACAATGCTTTCCTCGCTGCCAACGAGGGATGGCTCCTTCCATATGCGCAGTTCATGTCCAAACGCGACAAGCAACCTAAGGACTTCTACTGCTACCTCCAGTTCCACGCCGACAAGCAGCTCCGCGACGCTGTGGATTATGCGCACTCCGTAGGAGTGGCTATCAAGGGCGATATACCTATCGGTATCTCTCCTGACTCTGTGGACGCTTCCACCGACCCACAACTCTTCAACCTCTCTGCTTCGGCGGGTGCACCACCCGATGACTTCGACGCACGTGGCCAGAACTGGGGCTTCCCTACCTACAACTGGGATGTCATGTCGCAAGACGACTACCACTGGTGGAAGTTCCGTTTCACCAAGATGGCGGACTACTTCGATGCTTATCGTATCGACCATATCCTTGGCTTCTTCCGTATTTGGCAAATGCGCAAGTCGGATGTTTGGGGACTCTGCGGACACTTCTCTCCTGCTATGCCATACTCGCTCCAAGACCTTTGGAACATGGGTGTGAAGCTCGATGAGGACCGCCTCACTCGTCCTTACCTCCGTGCTCACTTCCTTGGCGAAGTCTTTGGCTATGATACCGAGTTTGTGAAGCAAAACTTCCTCCTCACCAACGATGGCAATATCTACTACTTCCCTGAGCACCTTGACACCCAACGCAAGGTACAGCAGTACTTCCTCGACCCTGAGCACCGTGCTGCGCTGGAGGGCAAGTGCAATATCGATAATGTCCTCAATGGTTTGTTATATCTCCATTGCGAGATTCTCTTCGTGCGTGACCAGAAGAACCCTTCTATGCTCCACCCACGTATCGCCATGTATCAGTCGCATAACTTCAGCGAGTTGTATGCTGACCAACGCCAACTCCTCATGGATATCCACAACGACTATTTCTATCACCGCCATACGGCTTTCTGGCGCGATTCTGCTATGAAGAAACTCCCTACGCTCATCGCTGCTACCGACATGCTTTGCTGCGGCGAGGACCTTGGTATGGTGCCTACTTGCGTGCCTGAGGTCATGAGTCAATTGGAGATTCTCTCGCTTGAGATCCAACGCATGCCTAAGGATCCAACTCGTGCTTTCGCACACCCTGCTGACGCACCATATTTGAGCGTATGTACCATTGGTACCCACGATATGAACCCTATGCGTGCATGGTGGGAGGAAGACCGCCAAGTTACTCAGAAGTTCTATAACGAACAAATGGGTTGGTGGGGTGAAGCACCACAAGAGATGTCACCAGAAATTGCCGAATTCATCGTTAATCAGCACATGTATAGCCCTGCAATGTGGGTGATTCTGCCATTGCAAGACTGGTTGGCTATTGATGGTAATATTCGTTTGGCTGACCAACACGCTGAGCGTATCAACTTGCCAAGCAACCCAGAACACTTCTGGAACTACCGCATGCACCTCACATTGGAGAACTTGCTCCAGCAAGACGCTTTCAACGCCCACGTGAAATCCCTCACCCAAGTGAGATAATAGTTTCGCTATTATAACGAAAAGAGGATGTACCACTCGGTTACATCCTCTTTTTCTTATCTAAACTCCTCTACCATTACGCTATCAACTACGTTACATATACGATAGATACACGATAGATATACGTTAGATACACGATAGATAACCCTATTCTTACCGTAGGAACACCATATTTATCAAATACTTGTACTATTTCACTAAAAAATCACAAATTTCCCCTCCAAAACTTGCAAATCTGTAAAACTTTCACTACCTTTGCACCCATAATTAACAATCATTGTCCCCTCCGACGGCAAGGAGGAGTCTCCCTCTAGAAACATCCGAGAGTTTCGTGAACTCGAGGATAGAGTGGAGGCATCGAACGCCCTAACAACGACGAGGTCGTTGGTCAATGCGTGAGATTGCCGAACACGATGGCTAAAACCACTCTCTCTCATCCCTTCGACTCCATGTCGGGCAAACTCGGCTCTACCGATAAGATTATCATGCGTACGCGCAATGGTCGTACGCATGCTTATGTAGTCAAACACCCGTATAAAGGCCCTCTTGCACCTTCTCGCCAGAAAGCTGTTTCTTCTTTCGCGGAGGCAGTCAAACAAACCTCTGTCATCATGAACACCCCCGAACTCCGTAGCGAATGGGAAAAGAAATATGCCGCATACCGCAAGCAAGCCGACCGCTATCCTAATACGCACCCCAATCCTTATACCACTTTTCGCGGCTTCATCATCGGCTCCCTGATCCACGCCTCTGAATAGCTCCTTGCTGCTTCTTTGTCCATTAGCCCCCAATTATATTGGGGCACTTGCCTCCCGCCACTAGTTTAGTTCTCGGCACTAATTCGCCGAGTAAACTTCCACCACCAGTCCTGTGCTCGCGGATTTTCTCGCGAGTAAATATTCTTCCATCGCCTCGACTTGTAGTCGAGTATTCTGCATACTCTATGTCCATTCTCCCGAATGCTATTCGGGGATTCTTTACCTTAAACTATAAACTTTCAACCAAAATATTTGCTCAATCCAAATTTATTCCGTAACTTTGCACTTTAATATCATTTCTTGTTGGTTATAATATTATTTTTTGTGTGCTATTTCGCTTATCTTATATCAAGTTAGGGTTGCATGGGAAAACGAATTTTATCATATGATTTAGTCCGATAAATATCACAGCAATATTCGTCGCGTTTTGAATTCCAAAAAGGCGATAAAGCAGCATATAATAAAGCTGTAAAGGAAGGGTGGATTAACTCTTATACTTGGCTTGGAGTTCCTATCCGAAAGATAAACAATAGTTTAGATAAAGTGCATCTTATTTATGCTTATTTGGATAATGATAATAAGGTAGTTTACATAGGAAGGACTAATAATATCCGTCAACGACATTCGCAACATAATAGGATCTCGTATAAGTACAAAACTTATGATGTGGTTAAACGATATTTTATCTCCATTGGTATAATAGACAAATTACCAAATCCTATTATTCTTGAGGATAATTTGAATTTAGTAGAATCTCAGGCTAAAGAAGAATATTATATCAAAAAATATAAAGATAATGGTTGGAATATTTTAAACACTGCAAAAACGGGTGTTAATGTATCTTCCACAGGTTCTTTTGTTAAAAAATGGACTTACAGAGAGTGTGAAAAACTAGCATTATCTTGCAAGACTAGAAAAGAGTTTGAAAGTAAAAGTAGTGGAGCTTATTCAGTATCAAAAAAGAATGGGTGGATTGATAAATGGCTTCCTATTTCTACTAATTATCATAAGGCAGAATATTCATGGACAAAGGAGTTGTGCATTGATATCGCAAAAAAATACACTTCTATTACCGAGTTTTCTCGACAGGAATCACAAGCATATCATGCTGCTAAACGGCATGGATGGATTAAAGATTTTAATTGGTTGAAAAGAGCACAACGTACACCAATTACAGAAGAAGAAATTATACAAATAGCTCAGAAATTTAAGTATGCATCAGATTTTAAGAAAAACTATCCTAGTCATTATCACCGTGCAAGAAAGATAGGTATCCTTAAAGACTTAGAATTTATTCCAAAAGAAAAGATAATGTGGACCTATGAAACATGTAGAGTTGAAGCTATGAAGTTTTCGTCTCAAATTGCTTTTAGAAAAGCATCTCCAGTCGCCTACAATGTCAGTCTCAAGAAAAAGTGGGTTAATCAATGGCTTCCAAAAACGAATACTATCCGTACAGATCAGGAGTTACTGGAAGAAGCAAAATCATATACAAATATTAATGATCTACGGAAGAATAACAACTCGCTATATTGCTTAATACAAAAAAGAGGATTATTGCAACATACTAAATTGAAATACATCCGCAAAAAATGGACAGATGAAAAAGTTAAGGAGGTTGCTGTTTGTTATAACACTAGATATGATTTCCAAAAAGGATGTAAAGGGGCATATAATTATGCCTTGAAGCATAAAATGCTAGATATCTTATTTCCAAATAAATAAATAAATATAACAATATGCTACTATACCACTATACATCCGTAGAATGTTTGGAAAGTATTTGGAGATCAAAGAAGTTAAGATTTTCACCAGCTAAAAACACAAATGATTTCTTTGAACGATTCAAAACATTTGTTTTAACTCAAGATACATTTATGTGTGATGGTTATCCATTAGATAGAGATCAGTTTGATAATTTTGATGAAAAAATAAGAGAAGAATTAAACAATTATAAACAAGTAAGTTTCTCTTATGATTATAATAATGGTATGAAAGGATATGCATCGCCAATGATGTGGGGGCAATATGCATGGAGGAAGAACAAAGTTGGAAGTTGGCAAAATGGTGTATGTTTGGCGATTGATAGCGAAAAAATCAAAGAACCAGCATTCAAAATATATTCTAACAAAATTTTTTATAATTCGGTGATTGATACGCCACGAGTTGAAAACATAGATTATACAAAGGAGGGAGCGGCAGCCCTCTTCGTCGCAAGAAATATTCATGCATACTTTTTTACAAAACATAAGCATTGGGAACATGAAAATGAATATAGATATATTTGTAAACACGAAGTGGAATTAGATATTAGTGAAGCAATCATAAGTATTTATACATTGTGGGACGATTATACTCCTTTAGAAGATATAAAATCCATTGTCAATAACAATTCTCTTATTAGATTAGTGTCACTAAGTGATTTTAGAGTTCAAGAAGACGAACCTTATTCGCTGAAAGAAATTGATGATTTACAAGAAGAAATGAAAACATATAACTTATCGCATAAAGATATATGTGTATAATCGGATTTATAGGCTTGGATATCATCACTTCCCGCGTGTTATATATATGATCTTTCCCCCCCCTCGAATACCATCCGAGCCTCTAGTGTGGCTAGAACTCCTAGTGCTACTACCTCTCCCACCACTCGTCCAGTGCTCGGCGCTAATTCGCCGAGTAAATATTCTTCCACTACGCTCGACGGTGTCCCGTCTCGCGTGTCCCGACTCCCTAATCTTTAAGTTCTAAACTGCAGCTTTGCTGCCCGCCTTTACACTCTACACCCTACACTTTACACCCCCAAAAATCGCATAGCCCTTGTGCATATGCGATTTTTTTTGTATCTTTGCACTCGATAATCATAACATTAACCACTAACACCCATTTATTATGACTAAGAAAATCGTTGTTTTTACAGGAGCAGGCGTATCCGCGGAGAGCGGATTAGGTACTTTTCGTGGCTCTGACGGCATGTGGGACCGCTACCGCATAGAAGATGTATGCACCCACGATGCATGGCTCAATAATCCCCAACTCTGTGTTGAGTTCTACAACATGCGCCGTCGCGAAGCCCTTGCAGCTCAACCCAATGCTGCACATTATGCCATCGCGCGCCTACAAGAGGCCATTCCTAACACCCAAGTCATCACCCAAAACATTGACAATCTCCACGAGAGGGCAGGTAGCCACGATGTCATTCATCTGCATGGCGAATTGACCAAACTGCGTTCTGAAACCAACGAACTGGCAACCATCAACTTAAATGGTTGGGAGCAACACTATGGCGACCGCCATCCCGATGGCTCGCTACTGCGCCCTTATGTAGTCTTCTTCGGAGAAGGAGTGCCTTATTTCCCTTTAGCTTGCGAGGTAGCCAGTCAGGCAGATATCCTTATCGTGGTGGGCACATCGCTCAATGTCTATCCCGCAGCATCCTTGTTGCAATATGCGCCCTCTTCAGCAGAGATTTATGTGATTGACCCCAACACTCCTGAACTTGGCATCTACCGTCACCGCGCCCATCACATCCAGAAAAACGCCTCTGTGGGTGTTCCCGAATTGGTAGAAAAACTGATTGAATCCTATAAATAAGTATCGTTTTTACATAGGCTGTACATGTAAAAATATATTAATTTTTCTGCCAATCACATAGTTTGGCACGCTATTTGCATTTATACCTATGCAAAGGCAAAATGGCGAGCAACCTAATGAGAGGATGTTGCCATCAAACCTAAAACCTAACTATAAAATTTATTGTTATTATGTTACCTACTATCAAAAGGCAAAACAACTGGTTGCCAACCATTTTCAACGATTTCTTCAACGACGATTGGTTTCCTATGCGTGCTGTAGCTGCTACTGCGCCCGCTATCAATGTCAAGGAAGATGACAAGGCCTTCACCGTGGAGATTGCTGCTCCTGGCATGACCAAAGACGATTTCAAAGTCCATGTCAATGACAAAGAGCAACTGGTCATCTCCGTGGAGAAAAAGAAAGAAACCAAAGATGAAGACAAATCGGCTAAGTATCTGCGCCGCGAATTCAACTACACACGCTTCGAACAAGCATTGCTTCTTCCAGAGAATGTGGACAAAGAGGCTATCACAGCTAAAGCATGCAGTGGTGTACTATGCATCACGTTGCCAAAATTGGCTACGATACCAGACAAACAACCCACACGAATGATAGATATTCAATAGATATATGTCCGTGAGCGTTCCTTCAAAGAGATAAAGTAATGCTGAGCATTACTAAAAAGAGTGTTTTCATTCATTGGATGAGGTGCAATATCAAATGCACCTCATCTTATTTTATGTTACCTATTATATATAAATCCCTTCTCACTGTATGGATGAGAAGGGATTTATTGTATCTGCATAAAATATTATTGTATATTCCTGCAGGTTTCGCAATCGTCGAAACTGTTGATAAATCTTCTGTAATTGTTTTTGCTTTCGTTCTTTTCCTTAACAGGAGCCGAAGCGTCAATGTTGCAATTATAATTTACAACTGCATCACCAATCTTCAATCCATGTGTTAGGATATGAGCAAGTGCATTCTGAGATTTATCGTTGAGATATACTGCTATCGAAAGTTTGTTTTTTGTAGGAATTTCCAACTCAGCATACTCCATTAACTCGCATAGTGCAAGGCACTTGTCATAAACCTTCATTTCGTGGCAGTCGGCATCGTTTAGCAAATCATTGAACAATACTTTTACTGCAGGTTCAATATTGAAATATCCGTAAAGGTAAGCCATGAAGGCATGGCGTGCTTGGGCAAATGGATAAGTTACCTCTTCTGAGTTGTAGCAGAGTTTGTTGGTAAATACACTATAGTCTTGATTTCCACCAAAGCGTACATTGCAACCCAAATCGATGTCATAATCTTCAATTACATTATCTACATCTACAACAGAAATAGGCAGTAGGCAAACGAATTCAGGATCGCAATCCAATTTACGACCGCTGATAGAGCCAACAAGGGTTCCGTCCATAGCGCGCACGATATCCTCTAGTTGTTCTAGCTCCTCACGCTCTTGGCAAGACATCTTCTTAATTAATGGACGCAAACTTTTTTTGAGTTCGTCCCAATATTTGTTGCCATCAACACCCATTGCAAATACGCCCCATAGATTTTCATTAGGCATGCGTTTTAGGTCTGCTAGACGAATACGCTTGTTCCAAACATTGAGATTTTTATTGTATGGGCTATCAGTAATCACATTTAATGCCACTTTACCAGATTTAAACTTCAAGTTCATCACAGCTTTGGAGTTGAAGAATTGCTCCAAAACTTCGTCCAACTCTGCAGCCAATTCTGGTAATTCACGAGTGATAGTGCACTCAATGGTTCTGCGGTCTTTACTTGATAAATTTTCCATGTTCGCCAATATGGTTACATCACCACTATGGCAACGCATCCAGCGACCAGCTTTTGTAGTAAAGAAACTCTTTTCTTGCTCAAGTAAATGGCGATAAGTAAGCTTGTTCTCAACATTACCGAGCAACAATGTGTTTTCGGTTACAACTCCAGCCAATACATTGTTGATGTATAACCATGATACATTGTCAAACGTTCTTACTTGGAAATTATCAGCGAGCGAGGAGATAGTTTTTAGAATATCCTCTTTCTCCTTAACTGCAGCTACAAAGAACACATCTTCAGCTGATGGCAATGTGAATAAGTATAGCGGATGCCCCAAGTCAATACCTACTTTGGATGGGTTTTCAATTGCATAAGCAATCTTCTTCAATGTTTTGTCCTTCAGATTAAATGAAGCAATTAGATCAGCTACGCTTTCTTTCTGGTCCATAAAGTCAGACTTTTGAACTAAGTTCTTTACATCCACTTCTACAACAGACACTGCATTAGCAGGGATGGCTTTCTTGTAGGAAGGAACACAAGAACTCATCAAAACAGTAATAATGACCATTCCGGCCATCAATAAACTACCAAGAGAAATTTGTTTTTTCATAATGAATAGATATTATTTTGCATTATACTTTTTTAATTCTTTGCTTGCTGATTAATTGTTTTAAAAAACAGTCTAACACACTGTGTGCTAGAAGGCACTATACAAAAAAACGCCGCAAAGTTAATATTTTTTTTTGAAACTTCCAAATAATTAGCTTAATAAAGATAAAATATGCCCCATTGTATTGTACTTTTGAGGTTACAATCTCGTCTTTTTGCAATTTTGTTTGTGTAATCCAAAAAAAAGTAGTACCTTTGTGCCGCTTTTGCGCAGTCAATGAATTTAAGTACAAAAAAGAATATAAAAACATTAGATTATGGTTATCAAAGTAAGTAACACCAATCAACCTAATTGGACAGATTTGAATGTACATGCAAATCTGCCAAAGAATCTCAACAAACTTCAAGAAATCGCTACCAACCTATGGTGGGTATGGAACTCGGATGCGAAGAATATCTTCCGTTGCATCGACCTCGATGCATGGCATCAAGCACAATCCAACCCTATCGTATTGCTCAATACAATCAGTTATGAGCGCATGTTGGAGCTCAGCAAGGACAAAAAGTTCATGGCTCAATTGGACAAAACATATGCCGAGTTCCGCGCATACATGGATGAGCCAAAAGATCCTAAGAAACCAAGCGTAGCATATTTCTCTATGGAATACGGCTTGACCCATGTGCTCAAGATATACTCTGGTGGTTTGGGCGTACTCGCAGGCGACTACCTGAAAGAGGCATCAGACTGCAACGTGGACATGACCGCTATCGGTTTCCTCTATCGTTATGGATATTTCACACAAACCCTTTCTCCAGAAGGACAACAAATAGCCAAATACGAGGCGCAAAACTTCTCTAACCTGCCTATCACACAAGTGAAGAATGCAGATGGTACGCCAATGATTATTGATGTGCCTTATCCAGATCGCTACGTGCACGCATACCTTTGGAAAGTGGCTGTGGGTCGTATCAACCTCTATTTGCTCGATACCGACAATGAGATGAACTCTGATTTTGACCGCCAAATCACTCACCAACTCTATGGTGGCGATTGGGAAAACCGTATCAAACAAGAGATTATGCTCGGTATGGGTGGTGTGCTCGCTCTCAATAAACTCGGCATCAAGAAAGACGTTTACCACTGCAACGAGGGTCACGCAGCTTTCATGGGCTTGCAACGTATGCTCGATCTCGTAGAGAAAGAGGGATTGAACTTCCAACAAGCATTGGAGGTGGTTCGCGCAAGCGGTCTTTACACCTGCCATACTCCAGTACCTGCTGGTCACGACTACTTCGAGGAGGGACTCTTCTACAAGTACATGAGCTCTTTCCCAGCACGCTTGGGTATCGAGTGGCATGACCTCATCGGTATGGGTCGCCAAAACCCAGAGAACAATACCGAGAAATTCTCTATGTCTGTATTTGCACTGAACACTTGCCAAGAGGCTAACGGCGTGAGCTGGTTGCACGGCGAGGTAAGCAAGAAGATGTTTGCTCCAGTATGGCCAGGCTACTTCGAGGAGGAGTTGCATGTGGATTATGTGACCAACGGTGTGCACATGCCAACATGGGCTGCCAGCGAATGGAAAACTATCTACAAAGAGACCTTCCCAAAAGAGTGGTTTAACGACCAATCGAACCTCGCCATGTGGGCGCCATACAACGAGTTGCCAGAGGAGAAGATTTGGGCTACTCGTATGAGCCTCAAGTGCAAACTGATTGACTACTTGAAAGAGCAATTCCGTGACAACTGGATGAAGAGCCAAGGTGATCCTGCTCGTATCGTGCGCGCATTGAACGAGATGAATCCTAATAACTTGATTATTGGTTTCGGTCGTCGTTTTGCTACCTACAAACGTGCTCACTTGCTCTTTACCGACTTGGAGCGTCTTGATAAACTGGTAAACAATCCAGACCGTCCAGTACAATTCTTGTTTACAGGTAAGGCTCACCCAGCAGACGGTGGTGGTCAAGGACTCATCAAACGCATCATTGAGATTAGCCGTATGCCACAGTTCCTCGGTAAGATCATCTTCTTGGAGAACTACGATATGCGTCTGGCTAAACGCCTCATCTCAGGAGTGGATATTTGGTTGAATACTCCTACTCGTCCATTGGAGGCATCTGGTACCTCTGGTGAGAAAGCACAAATGAATGGTGTGTTGAACTTCTCTGTGCTTGATGGCTGGTGGA
This sequence comes from Paludibacteraceae bacterium, assembly GCA_017503075.1. Taxonomy (GTDB): domain Bacteria; phylum Bacteroidota; class Bacteroidia; order Bacteroidales; family Paludibacteraceae; genus Colicola. The sequence goes on from JAFVTU010000009.1 coordinate 201,732, forward strand.
AAGAAGGTTATGTAGAAGGTGCAGGTTGGGCATTGACCGACAAGCGCACTTATGAGAATCAAGCGCACCAAGACCAATTGGATGCAGCTACTATCTACCAAATGCTCGAGAACGAGATTATCCCAATGTACTATGCTAAGAACAGCAAGGGCTACTCTCCAGAGTGGATTCAAACTATCAAGAATAGTGTAACAAAGATTACCCCACGCTTCACTACCAAGCGTATGATGGATGACTACTTCGAGAAGTTCTACAACAAATTGGCTAAGCGTCATGCCCTCCTCGGTGCTGATAACTACAAGGTGGCTAAGGAGATTGTAGCTTGGAAGCAAAACATCGTAGCTCACTGGGATGAGATTGAAGTGGTTAACTCTACTTTCGATGCAGGTGATGCTCCTGTGAATGTAGGTGGCAAATGCAAGGTGGCAGTGGAGTTGGATACCAAGGGCTTGAACGACAATGGTTTGGGCGTAGAGTTGGTAGCAGTCCGCACTTCTACCCACAACAACGATAAGCTCTACGAAGTACAACAACTCGAATTGGTGAAGACCGAGGGCAGCCATCTCTTCTTTGAGGCAGACTATCGTCTTGACTACGCAGGCGGTATGAAGTTCGGTTTGCGTCTCTATCCTAAGAACGCACTCCTGCCTCACCGTATGGACTTCTGCTATGTACGTTGGATTTAATCATCACCAACATATACAATCAAAAAAGCAACTCATAGCGAGTTGCTTTTTTGTTGTTACATTTAGGTGGTGAGTTGGCTACCTAAAATATTTTTATTTCTTGATAATTTGCTCCGCGATTTGTACAGCATTGAGTGCAGCACCTTTGCGAATTTGATCGCCTACACACCAGAATGTAATGCCATTTTCATTTGCCAAATCGCGGCGAATACGACCTACATACACATCGTCTGTACCACTCAAATATAGTGGCATAGGATAGGGGAATGTGCCATTGGATTTGGATGGATCATCCATTACTTGCACACCTTTGGCTTTAGTAAGTGCTTCGCGTACTTGTTCTGGCGTGATTGACTCAGTGGTTTCTATCCAAATCGCCTCTGAGTGAGCTCGCAATGAAGGTACACGCACGCAAGTAGCCGATACGGCAATGTCTGAGTGCATTATCTTGCGTGTTTCGTGATACATCTTTAGTTCCTCTTTCGTATAATCATCATCTCCAAAGACATCAATCTGTGGGATGAGGTTATAGGCTAGTTGATAAGCAAACTTTTGATACTTGACTTCTTCTCCGTTGATTGCTTGACGATATTGCTCCTCTAATTCAGCCATAGCACTGGCACCTGCGCCTGAAGCAGATTGGTATGACGATACATGGACGCGTTTAATGTGAGAAAGTTCTTCTATTGCTTTAAGGCACACTGCCATTATGATAGTAGTGCAGTTGGGATTGGCTATGATACGTTTACCCCCTTCTTTGATGGCTTGTTGAATATCCTCAGGGTTTATTTCTGGCACAATCAAAGGACATGATTCATCCATACGAAAAGCAGAGGAATTATCAATCATAATTGCTCCATGACGGGTGATATCTTCAGCGTATTCTTTTGATACAGAACCTCCAGCAGATACAAAAGCGATGTCAATTCCATGGAAGAGGTCGCCGTGTTGCAGTAGTTCTACGGTATATTCCTTACCACAGAAGGTATATTTTGTGCCTGCACTGCGTGCAGAACCAAATAGTCGAAGATTGGTGATGGGGAATTGGCGCTCAGCCAAAATCTTGAGTAGTTCTTGTCCTACAGCGCCTGATGCGCCTACGATAGCGATGTTCATAGTATTTGTAAGATATTAGAATCTCATAGTAATCTCATAGTAATCACATAGTAACCTCATAGTAAAGATAGCGAATAAGGCTACCAAAGCAATGCTTGGCAGCCTTATTTGAATTAAAGCAGTGAGATAGTTAATTCTTCTGCCTCGTCAAATGCAACTTTACCTTCGCGAGCCAACCAGCCCAAAGCGAGGTTCAAGTCGTCATTTTTCAATTTTGTAGCTTTCTTCAAAGCTTTCAGTGTGAGAGCACCACCTTGTAATGCATTCCAGATTAAACCTGCGTTCTCACCAATTTTAGTTGTAATCATAATACCTTTAAAAAATTAAACAGTTAATATATATTACGGCATAGCCGCGTTGAAATGTTTCAAAGTTTTTTGAAGAGCAAGCTAGCATTGTGTCCTCCAAAACCAAAATTATTGCTCATGGCATATTGGATATTACGTGCCTGTGCTTGATTGAATGTGAAATTTAGTTTGTAATCAATATTTGGATCTTCATCCCCCTCTTCATGATTGATAGTAGGTGTAACCATACTATGTTTCATTGACAATACAGATATAATTGCTTCTATAGCCCCTGTAGCACCAAGCATATGACCTGTCATGGATTTAGATGATGTGAGATTGATATTGTAGGCATGTTTCCCAAATAGGGTTTGTATGGCTTGTACTTCTGCTAAGTCGCCAATGGGAGTGGAGGTGCCATGTGTGTTGATGTAGTCCACTTGTTCTAATGATATATTAGCTTCTTTGATAGCCAATTGCATAGCATTTTTTGCACCTATACCCTTTGGGTCGGAGGCAGTGAGATGGTAAGCATCTGCAGTAAGACCAATACCTACAATTTCTGCATATATATGAGCACCTCTTGCGATAGCATGTTCATATTCCTCTAGGACAAGTGTTCCAGCTCCTTCGCCTAAAACAAAACCATCTCGTGATGCAGAGAAAGGACGGCAAGCTGTCTGAGGAGAATCATTGCGGGTGGAAAGCGCGTGAAGGGCGTTGAAACCACCAATTCCAGAACATTCAATGGCCGCTTCGGCGCCTCCTGTGAGAATAATATCTGCCAATCCCATACGAATCTGGTAGCAGGCATTGGCAATAGCATGTGCAGAAGAAGAGCACGCTGATGTTGTGGCAAAATTCACTCCCTTGAATCCGTATCGTATAGCTAACAAACCAGCAGCCATATTGGTGATGATCATAGGGATAAAGAATGGGCTATAACGAGGTGTACCATCGCTTGCACCGAAATTCCCAATATTCACGTCCAATGTATTTACGCCTCCCATACCGCTGCCATAAATGACTCCACATCGAAGTAGATCTTCTTGTTCTATCTTTATGTTGGCATCTTGAATAGCCTCTTCTGCTGATTTGATGGCATAGTGGATATATCTATCGTAACGGCGCAACTCTTTGATGTCAAGTAGTGATGACATGTCTAAATTCTTTACTTCGCAAGCGAAGTGAGTTTTAAACTTAGTGGCATCAAAATGGGTGATTTCTTCCGCCCCACTTTTGCCTAAAAGCAAGTTGTGCCAAGTCGTAGTCATATCATTGCCCAATGATGTGACCATACCTAATCCTGTGATAACTACGCGCTTTAGCTGCATCTTTTATATACACCTAACGAGTTTGCGGATTATTCCACAAACTCGTCCATGGTAACAGTCAAAAAATGTGAAAGCTTATGCTTGGAGTTTCTCAATATAATCAATAACGTCTTGAACAGTATTGATTTTTTGAGTATCCTCGTCTGGAATAGAAACACCAAACTCTTTTTCAAACTCCATGATCAACTCTACGGTATCAAGAGAATCTGCGTTGAGGTCTGCTGTCAAACTAGCCTCAGGAGTAACTTGAGATTCTTCTACACCCAATTTATCAACGATAATAGCTTTTACTTTTGATTCAATTGCTGACATAATTACAATTTTTTTAGTTGTTAATTATATTAATTTAATTGTTTTCTAACTTAGATTTCTAGAAATCGACTGCAAAGTAACTACTTTTTTTTGGAATATGCAAATTTTTTGTCATAAATATGCTTTTATTCCGCCATTTTGAGCTCGATTTTTCCTATTCTGGCACCTGCTTTGCCTACTTGAGCCAATAAAACGCTGTCTCCATCTAGGTTCTCAATATATAGATTGTTGACAATTTTATGTGTGTGTGCACCAATGATAACATCAATGTTTCGTGTCGCTTTTGCTAATTCTATATCTGACATCTTTCCATTTGTGTCAGGATGTGTACCTTGATGACTGAGACAGATTATTGCATCGCATTTCTTTTGTTTTTTTAGCAGATTTGCTATATCTTGTGCTGTAGTAATAGGGTCAAGATATTGTAAAGGATAGAAATTCTTATCTGCTATCAACCCATTAGGATTAACACCAATTCCGAACACTCCAATTCTCAAGTTTGCTCGACGAATGATAGTGTATGGTTTCACAATACCCTCCAAAGGAGAGTTTGTGAAATCATAATTGGCGCAAATAACATCGAATTGTGCATTTTGCAACACGGCTGCTAATGTATCTACACCATAGTCAAATTCATGATTGCCGATTACTACAGCGTCGTATCCCATACGATTCATAGCATCAATTTCCACGCGCCCGTGGTAGAAGTTGAAGTATGGAGTACCCTGACTGAAATCGCCCCCATCTAACAGAAGTAGATAGGGATCAATTTCGCGTTGCTGGGCGATGAATCCCATGCGTCGTGCATAACCACCGCAATCTGCATCACGCTTGCCTTCTTCGAGGGGTTCCACTTGCGAATGTGTATCGTTGGTGTGTAGAATGGTAAGTGTTTGTAATTTAGGTTGGGTACATGCTACACAACAAGCACACATTAGCGTAATTATGTATCTAAAAGCGTTTTTGTATTTCATCATGTGATAGTAATGTGCTAATTGCTTTACCATTAGGTAAATAGCGCAATGATGTTTGTTGTAATCGTTCTACTAGGTCACGCATCTCGATTTCTGTAAGTGCTTTTCCTTGTGGAATAGCCATTTGTTCTGCTAGACTTAGAGCAATCATCTCTTGCCATTGTTCTTTGGCAGAATGTTCGGTATCTTGTACTTTGTGAATGACTTGTAAAATAGCATCAGCAGCATTTTTTTGACCCAATAAGGCTGGTACAGCTGTGATGGAATAAGCTGCAGGAGAGAACTGTTCTACTCCAAATCCCACACTGCTAAGTTCTGGCAATAGCTGTTCCAAGGTTGATAAATCGTCTTGTGTCAACTCCACTATTTCAGGAAACAATAGGGGTTGTGTGGTTGCCTGATGGTTGCCCAACTGTTCTCGAAGCACCTTATATAATACGCATGTGTGTGCACGATGCTGGTGTATCATCATGATGCCATTAGCTGTCAGTGCAAGGATGTATCGGTTATCTAATTGAAGTAGGGGTGTATGCTCAGTAATTTTGGGCTCTTCAAAAAGCTGTTCGATAGTCTTTGGTTGAGTGGGTATAGGTTGTTGGTATAACTGTTCCCAACCCGAAACCGTCTGGCGTGCAGTTTGTGACTTGAATGGATTGTATGTGGGGTCGACCTGTATGTGAGGAGCTGCAATAGTAGAGGTTGCAACACTGCGATGCGGGAAATCCAATTGAGATTCAGTTGTAAAATCTAATGATGGAGCCACATTGAATTTGCCCAACGATTCTCTAATTGCAGCCAATAGAATTTGAAATATTGCTTGTTCGTCTGCAAACTTTATTTCTGTTTTAGTTGGATGGATATTTACATCAATAGCATCTGGTTGAATGTCAAAATATAAGAAGTAGGATGGTGTATGGTCAGGTAATAACATTCCAGAATATGCAGTCATTAAAGCTTTGTGAAAGTAGGGATGCCGCATGTAGCGACCATTGACAAACATATATTGTTGGCTATTTTTGCCAGTAGTTTCTGGCTTACCTATAAAACCAGATATACGTACTAACTCTGTCTCTGTAGCAATGTCTACGAGATGGCTTGTGAATGGTTTGGTCGAATGCCCAAAAACGGCCTCAATGCGTTGTTTGAGTGTCGAAGGAGTGAGATCATATATGATCTCGTCATCGCTCACAAAGGTGAATTGTACTTGCGGATTTACCAATACGATGCGCTGGTACTCAGTGATGAGGTTGCGTAATTCTGTTTGATTGGTTTTGAGGAATTTGCGTCGCGCGGGTACATTATAGAACAGATTCTTCACTCGCATATTGGTCCCTACGGGGCATTGTACTATCTCCTGAGACAGTACTTCCGAACCAGCGATTTCTATGCGTGTACCTACTTCATCTTCAACTCGTCGAGTCTGTACTTCCACATGTGCTACAGCACAAATACTAGCCAAAGCTTCGCCACGAAAGCCCATTGTTCGCAATTGAAAGAGATCGCTAGCTTGGCTAATCTTAGAGGTAGCATGACGCTCAAAAGCCATGCGCGCATCGGTTGGACTCATTCCTTTACCATCATCGACTACTTGCAATAAAGTGCGTCCCGCATCGCGCACAATCACTCGAATGTGCGACGCGCCTGCGTCTAAGGAGTTTTCTACTAGCTCTTTTAGACAGGAGGCTGGGCGCTGAATCACCTCACCTGCAGCAATCTGGTTGGCAACACTATCGGGGAGAAGATGAATGATATCGCTCATAGCAAGTAATAGAATGCGAAGAGTAGTAGAGCCAATAGTGCAATCCAAAATATGAGTTTAGAAGATCGCTTCGTTTGACTCTTGCGATTGTAAGTGTTTGTTTCGTGAGTTTCACGAAACGAACCACGATGAAGACGCGCAAGTTTATCCTTGCGCGCCTCTTTTTCTTTATCGTAGTAAATGGGGCGATAATCCCACTTACGGGGTTTGGGTACTTTTGGAAATAATACCGACATTATTTAACGATAGCTTGAAACTTCTCGTCGTCTTGATACTTAGCAAACTCGATATCGTTTTGAGCTCTAGCTTTGAGGTTAGCGCATTTAGCAGCAACCTCCAAGTTAGCATATACTTCGTTAGGGGTATTGGTGCGAGCACCTACGATAGCGAGCAAGTAAGCTGTAGTAGCGTTAGGTGTTTCTGCATTAGCCAATGCCTTACGAGCAGCAGCGTAATCTTGAAGTAGGATGTAGAGAACTGCAGCATTGTTGCCAGTAGCATCGCCAAGTGCCTTCTTAGCAGCAGCATAATCACCCTTCATTACATGGAGTGTACCCAATGCCATATTCAGGTTACCTTCTGTACCATTTGCTTTAGCAAGGTGTGCTTCCGCTTTTGCCAAATCGTTTTGAGCCATAGCTACAAGAGCAGCATTGTAGTTCACATCTGCATTGTTTGGGGCCAATTGCAAAGCTTTTGCAAAGCATTGACCAGCCTCGTCAATCTTACCTTGAGCATAGAGAACCATACCAAGGTTGTTGTGTGAACGATAGTCTTCTCCAAATTGAGCAACAGCTTTTTTGTAGAGTTCAACTTTTTCATTGAGATCGTTGGTCAAAGTAGCAGCATAGAGCAACTCTTCTACATTCAACACAGCTGGATCATTTTGAGCCAAAGTAGCAATCTCTTCATCTGATTTACCAATCAGGTTGTAGTTGAGAATCAAACGGCTACGACGAAGTTCTGGAAGGATGTTATTAGCAAGTTCCTCGTATACAACTCCTAAACGCTTGATATCCTCCTCACGTTTCTGAGGATCGTTAACATTTTGCAAAATGTTGAGGATAACTTGTTTGTCTTCAAGATTGCTAGCCTGAACAAGCTCTTTGAAATATGCCCAGTCTTCTGGCGTTATTTCTGAATCAACAGCTACTTTGATTTTCTTCAGATTGCGTTGCAATTTCTTTTGAGCGTTTTCTTGGCGCTTTGTAGCCAACGTGGTATTCAAATTCTCCGCACCATCTGGAGAAGCGTAACCAGCCACTTCGATACTTGTAATTTCTTTGTTAGCAGCGGCATTTACCTCTTTGATTGCAGCAAGCAAATTCTGTACATCTTCTGCTTTCCATTCAGAGTTACGCAAGTTAGCTTGTTGGATCAAGAAGTGGACGTCAGCCTCTTGCTTTTGTGCGATGATGCGTTGGAATGCATCAGGAGTTACTTGTGATTTAACCTCTTTCGCTACGATTAATTTTGCGGTAGCTACCAAACCATCGGCTACTTTTGTCTCAGGAATTTCAACGACTTTTTTGCCATTCTTAGCAGTAAAACGCAAGTACAACTCGCATTTGTCCATTGCTGGTACATAATCGAAAGAAGCATGCAATTTGAACTTACCACCTTCTTTGTACAATACGGTAGTACCATTCTCTTTTGCTTTTTCACCTACATAAGTCACAGTTTGACCTGCAACCTCTGTACCGTCAAATTTCAAGACTGGAGTAACAGTCAGGATGGCTTTCTTACCAAATTTCTTTACTGGGAAAGTACCTGTGATGTCTGCGTCAACTTTTTCGCCAACTACAGTCAATGGATTGGGGTTCACCTTGAAGTCTGTTGGTTGAACAGCGGTGCCACAAGCGGTCAGAATAGCTACAGCCATTACTGCCACAAACATTTTGAAGATCTTTTTCATTTTAATTAATTTTATGGTGTTAATATATTTCGTAATTTATAATAGTCCCGCATATTTTCGTACAAGAACTATGCAAAATGCACACTATATCGGCTGCAAAGGTACAAAAATATTTACAAACGTGCAAATATTTGTAGTTTTTTTCGGTGTTTTCTCGTGTTTTGAAGCGAATTAGATGTGTTTTCTCCTAGAAAAACACAAAAAAATGTATTTTTCTTGGATTTTGTTTGTGTATGTAGAAAAATTGATATACCTTTGCAATCACGAGACTTAATACAACAATAACAACATGAAAAAAACATTTTTCGTATTTTTTGCTTTAGTATTTGTTGCTTGTCAACCATCGGATGAGGAGCGAGCACAGTTGATTTTAACAGAGGCACAAGCATTGGTAGAAGATGGGCAGTGGAGGCATGCGCGTATCGTTCTAGACTCGTTGCATACAACTTATCCTAGATTAGTGGCGCAACGTCGTCAAGCAAAGGCACTCTCAGATAGCATTACATATCTTGAGGCCCAACGCACTTTGACATATGTAGATACACTCCTACCTCCTCTAATGGAGCAAGTTGATAAATTGGTTCAACGTTTTAAATATGAAAAAAATGAGCAATACGAGGATTATGGCAAGTATGTGCATCGCCTACTTGTTACGAATAAGAACACGGCTCGAAATTTTATCCAAGCATATGTGTTGGACAATCGGCATACGGTAGTTAGGAGTTATTACTATGGTTCAAAACAGGTTTGTCAACAGTCGTTGAAGATTAGTGCAGATGGAGAAGAACGTGTGTATAAGGGTAATAATCATCACTTCCAGGATGGATCTCATTATGAGATAATGACTTTGGACGATGATAATTCATTGTCATTGCTCAATTTTGTTAGTACGCATGGCAAAAAGCGCATTCGTATAGAAGGTATGGGTAATAAACCTTCTCATAATTGGATATATTATCTCAATGATAAGGAAAAAGAAGCACTATCGGACACTTACCAACTAGGGTGGTTGATGAAGGATATTAATCGTTTGGAACAAATGCAACGTACGGCACATGCTCAGATAGATCGTTACAATAGTAAATAGACCAAAAAATACTTATTTACGAATAAATTGCAAAAAAAATGCCAGAAAATTTGGTCAGTCCAAAAAAAAGCAGTACCTTTGCCCCGCTTTTGAGGCGGGATAGCTCAGCTGGTTAGAGCGCATGATTCATAATCATGAGGTCCCCAGTTCAATCCTGGGTCCCGCTACATGATGAAAATCAGACATTTAGGGTTGGCCTGAATGTCTGATTTCTTTATCAAATATATTACTTCTTTATTGGTTTTGCCATTCTAGATAGTCATCCCAACTGAATTGTGTACCTAACATGGCCATATTGACTTCTGTAATACAAATTACTTGCACTCCTTTGGCAGCAAAACTATTTTGCAAATCTTGATTTTTAGCTAGCATATTGGCGTACCACTCTGCATCATCCATTTTTTCAAATCCAGCTATCTGTAGTGCCGATTGGTCTTTGGCAAAGGTTGTTATTAGCTGGATATCAAAGTCTCGAATCATAAATTGCGAGAAGTTAAATAATGCTATGTCATACAGCAATTGATTCATTTGCTTTTCATCTTGTGGTATAATCAGCAGAACATATGATGTGATGTTGCGCTCGTAATCAAATTGTACGGCGATACTATCCTCTATATTATTCTCTGTTTGAATCTGTCTTTTATCTCCTAATGAGGATATATCATCTTGTTGGCTCTCAGCTCCTTGTCCCAAAAGGGCAAGCATATCTTTTGCCATGGCAGACAATTCATTTTCTGGATATCGTTGTACCATGTCCCTCAGTTGACCGATAAAAGCATCTTGTCCATCGGTCTTGGCTACTGCTATAGCGTTTAGGAATAAGAATCGTGGCATCAAGGGGCTCAATGGATACTTGTCTTCCGCATATGTTTTGTTTTCTTTTACGGTATTAAATGCATTGTTACAATATGCGTTGTATGTACTGTCATAAAGTGAGTCTTGTTCTTGGGCCATTTGCCTTAATTGTTGGAAATAATTAGGTTGGCTCACGATATATGCTTCCCTAGAATCGGGGAATAATCTCTGTATGTCTTGACTATATTGAACTGCCTCAATAGTGTTACTATCCTTGAGTGCAGTAAGGTATTGCATGTAATATAGGTCAAGCAATAGTTCGTGCGTAGGGAAGCGCTTGCAGAAGTCGCGGAAGGTTTCGTCTGCTAATGCTTGATCACCAACTTGATCTCGATAAATATGCACCATATTATATAACGCGCGCGCGAGAAGATCATTAGATTTTGCGAGATCTGCTTCTGTTTTGGGTATTTGCTGTAAATAATATTCTGGTTTGTGTGTGTCAGTTTCTATCGTTTTATTGGCAAGTTGAACAGAGTCCGTGGTGGTAGAATCCGCCGCCATCATATTTTCATCCATGTACTCTTCATCCATCATAGTACTTGTGGCTTTGCTTAATCTTCTCCAATTGTCTTCTAGGATACGATTCCCCCATTGTGTGCGGAATATTTGTTTTCCCGCCTGCAATAGCTGTGAGTTGTAGAAATACCAATCTCTGCTATTGCTTCCTCCACCTATCATGTTCGATGTATTTACACTACGAGGAGCACTGCTATTCTCAGCTTCTCTAGCTGCTTGTGCTGCGCGTTCTTTTTCAGCTTCTTCTGCACGAATCAATCGTGCAATAATGCTATCCACGACTACGCGTTGCTCTTCTATTGAGAGAGCCGCGAGTCTTTGCAGCGAATCTTGTAGTAAGACCATAGAGTGTTCTACTACCAATTCATCTAAAGTTTCTGAGCGCTGCTGTATGCGTTGGTATTGTTCGCTTTCGGCTGATAAGATTTGTGCGGCTTCTTTGTAGCATGGAGATGCCTTGATATAATTGCGTTGTTCGTAATAGATATCTCCTGCCGTAATTAATATTTTTGCTTTTGCGCTACCTTGTTGGGTGCTCTCTGCAATGCCCTGTTCGTAGTTTTCTAACGCATTGACGGTATCTTTCTGTGCTAGATATACATTGCCGATAGTCCCGTATATCTGATCCAATTGATCTTTGTGCTTATCCAAGCGTACCATTTTTTTGAGCAACTTGATGGCATCTTGTGGTGAACTCTCCAATTCCGCAATGTTCAGTCGTGCGTTGAAGTCCATTTCATTTGAAGGCTGCATCTTGAGTACCTTGTTGTAGGCATGTCGCGCTAGTTCTCTCTCGTCATTCAATTGATAGAGTTGTGCCAATACATATTGAAAACGAGGCCTGTTACCATGCTTGCTTTCGTTGGGTAGTGCGATTTTAACGAATGGTATGGCTTCTCTGTAGCGTTTGGTCTTAATCAGCAAATCAGCACTTACCGATGAGTATAGCGGTGCATGTTTTCTACTGAGATTATCTACTTGTACTTTGCTCAATACATCTTCTGCTTCATAATACCATCCCATTTCTGCATATGCACGCACAATCCATAGTTGACATTGCGCTACCACATCTGGGTCATAAGCATAGTGGCGAGCAATATAGTTGAATGTGCTTACACTGCCTAAAAAGTCGCCCTTGTGAAACTCAGCCATACCTAGTAGAATCCATGCGTTAGCAATCTGATTGTTGAATTCTTCTTGCTCTAGCCATGCGGCGTATTTGGAATTCTTGCGTTTTTTCTCATAATCCACTTTTGGACGCGTTTTTATACTGTGTAGTTTGATACACTTTCGGCATTTCTCTATTGTGCGTTCCATTTGTGATTTGGAAGCCTCTGCAGCATCGTGATTGGAAACTGCATATAAGTTTAAGACACCTGAATAATCATCTTTGTTAGCTTCCCGGATAGCATCCTCGCCTTCTTGAAAGGAGATTGCGCCATTGTAGTATATATTATATTTTGTTTTTGTTTGGTGATAGCTACGTGTTGCCCAAGTGTTCTTCTTGGTAGAACACGACCACATGCTATTGGCTAGTAGTAGCAATAACAATATATATATATATTTTGTATTCATATCAATTTAATCCTTTTATGTGACTTGGGGCAGGAACAAATTCTTTGAGATAAAAAGGCTCGTAATATGCCATTTGCTTCACGTCTAATGCAGCGGCTTTCTCTGCCAATAATCCCATAAAAGACGCTTGAGGTACTATATTGGGAATAAACGTTGCATTAGATGATGTGATAACCGATTGGCATTTATCTGCACCATTACCAAAATAGTAGATTTTATTTGCTTTCAATTCTTCAGCAAATGATTGTTCATCAATCACTTGTGCCGTAACCTTTGTAAGGGGATTCAATGTGCTGGTGTCGTACAGCGCAGTGTAAACCTCCATACGACGAGCATCTATCATTGGGCAATATATCGTGTTAGTATCAGCTATTGAATATCGATTATCAACAGAATTACATAGAATCTGTAGTGTATCAACTGGTATCAATGGGATGTTCATACCATAGCAGAGACCTTTAGCAATACTCGTACCAATGCGTAAGCCCGTATAACTGCCTGGTCCCTGCGACAGAGCCACTGCATCAAGATGCCATTGATTAGCCCTTGCTTCCGCTAACAATTGCTCTACAAATACAGGCAACTCACTCGCATGATTTGCCCCTGCTAAGTTCTCCTTGCTTGCTACTGCTACACCATCTATGCAGATAGCTGCCGAGCAACATGAAGTAGATGTTTCAATACACAATATATTCATCGCATTTAATCACTAAAATCTAAACACTAAGCTTCCTCATATCTCGATTGAGTACAATCGCCGCAATAATCGCTGCCAAGGCATCGCAGATAGGCAGACTCCACCACACACCCCAAATAGGTGAAACCGCTACAGTTTGAAACAACAACGGTAAGAGTAATATGCTGGGAATTAGCAAGAGTACCTGTCGTGTCAAACTGAGGAAAATCGCTTTTCCAGACATACCTATAGAGGTATAGAAGTTGCCCACCACCATTGGGAACCCTACCATCACCATTGTACACAGCATCACTCTAGCAGGCGCAATAGACTGGGCTATCAGCAGTTCGTCGTGGGTAAACAAGCGAATGAATCCTTCGGGCCAAATCAAACCAAACAACCACAACATACCCATCACGCAAGTGGCACACATGGCTGTCAGTTTCAGCGCACGAATCATGCGGTCGTAGAGTTTTGCACCGTAGTTATAGCCTACAATAGGTTGCATACCTTGATTCAATCCCATTACCACCATCGCAAAGAAGAACATAAAGCGATTGGTTATGCCAAACGTAGCAATCGCCATATCGCCACCATAACGCTTCAGTTGGTTGTTGAGCACAATCACCACAAAACAAGCTGCCAAGTGCATCAAAAATGGCGCAGTACCTATACCCAACGCACGCATGGTGATGTCGCGTTTCAATCGCCATATGCCACGGTGGAAATAAATCACTTCCTTAGGATTGAGGAAGACAACCATTTGTCCTACTACTGCTATCGCTTGCGAGAGTATAGTAGCTAAGGCTGCTCCTCGTACACCCATATCCAAAGCAAAAATGAAAATAGGGTCAAGAATGATATTTGCTACCACTGCTACAATCGTAGAGAACATAGCCACTTTGGGGTGTCCTATCGACCGCAACATGCTATTCAGTCCATAGTAGATATGCGTCAATATATTTGCCCAGAGGATTATTTCCATATAATCGCGTGCGTAGGAGATGGTCACGTCGCTCGCACCGAAAGCATACAGAATGGGGTCGAGCCAATACAATCCTACCACCATCACTAATGCACCCAATAGCACATTCAGCAGTATCACATTCGCCAGTACATCATTGGCAGAGCGGTAGTCTTTTTCACCCAACTTGATGGCAACTAGTGAACTAGCACCCACGCCTACCAAACTGCCGAAAGCAGCGCAGATATCCATAAAGGGTTTGGCCACCGTCAAGCCCGACAACGCCATCGCTCCCACGCCATGTCCGATGAAGATAGAGTCCACCATGTTGTATAGCGAAGTCGCTGTCATCGCTATGATGCCAGGCAACGCATACTTCATGAGCAAACTGCGTATGGGCTGAGTGCCTAACTCTGTTATCTTAGGTGCTGACATATATCTTCAAACATTTGTGCCGCAGGGTGTCCATCTTGCAATGCGATAGGCATACCCTCATCACCGCCTTCACGGATTGACTGTACTAGCGGAATTTGTCCTAGCAGCGGGATATTCAGTTCTTCTGCTAATTGCTTGCCGCCATCTTTGCCAAAGATGTAATAGCGATTATTCGGCAATTCCGCAGGCGTAAACCATGCCATATTCTCTATCAACCCCAACACGGGCACATTGATTTTCTCATTCATAAACATATCCACGCCCTTGCGTGCATCCACCAATGCCACAGGTTGTGGTGTGGTCACTACGATAGCACCTGTCAAATGCAGATGCTGTACCATGGTCAAGTGGATATCGCTCGTTCCTGGAGGTAAATCAATGAGGAAGTAATCCAATTCGCCCCAGTTGGCATCTTGAATCAGTTGTTTGATAGCATTGCTCGCCATTCCACCACGCCATACCACTGCTTGCTGCGGATCAACAAAGAAACCTATCGACAACATCTTCACACCATACTGCTCAATCGGCTCTATCAGATTACGACCGTTCACGGGCGTCGAAACAGGTCTACAACCTTCGGTATGAAACATCTTCGGAATAGATGGCCCATGTATGTCGGCATCTAAAAGACCAACTTTGTATCCCATCTTCGCTAACGCAATAGCCAGGTTGGCAGATATCGTCGATTTACCTACACCACCCTTACCCGAGTGAATAGCTATCACTTGTGCAGCACGTAGATTCTCCACACTATCCGCTTTTGGTGCCATATTCTGCTTTACAAACTTCGTATGGATATGCACCGCCGCATTCTCATCCACGTACGTGTGAATAGCCGCCTCTGCCGCCTTCACTACCGACTTGCGAAAAGGATCATTGTCCTTCTCAAAAATCAACGAAAACGATACCTCCATGCCCGAAATGCGGATATCATCTTCCAGCATTCCGCCCTCTATCAAGTTCTTACCCGTGCCAGGGTAACGAACATGCTGCAATGCATCAATTATTTGTTGGGGATACATAATTTCTTCCGTATGAACGATAACTATCCTTTTCTATTTCTATTTCTGGCTCCGTGAGTGACGGATTAGCAGGTAATTGCCAACGCAAATACTTGATTGTCAGCCCCCTATCCAACCACTGATGCTCATAATGCGTCTGCAACGCTTTCGCCTCCTCAACACCCGATTCCCGATTCCCGACTCCCAATTCCTGACTATCGCCATATAAATCCGCCGTGTCCA
This sequence comes from Paludibacteraceae bacterium, assembly GCA_017503075.1. GTDB lineage: Bacteria > Bacteroidota > Bacteroidia > Bacteroidales > Paludibacteraceae > Colicola. The sequence goes on from JAFVTU010000009.1 coordinate 217,470, forward strand.
CCAGTAGCGGATATTTATTCTCCTTCACCATTGCTTGCGTATAGGTATAGAGGAACGGACTGTCTGTCTTCAAGTGGATCAAACCATTCTCTTGCAGCAACTGCGCATAGCGTTGCATAAAGTACGTGGAAGTCAGTCGTTTAGTTGCTTTCTTCATTTGCGGATCAGGGAAAGTAATCCAAATCTCAGCCACCTCGTTGGGCGCAAAGAAATGGGTCAGCATCTCTATGTTCGTGCGCAGAAATGCCACATTCTTCATCCCTGCCAACTCCGCTTGTTTGGCTCCTGCCCACATACGTGCACCCTTGATGTCCACACCAATATAATTCTTATCGGGATAACGAGCAGCCAAACCTACGGTGTATTCTCCACGTCCACAACCGAGTTCCAATACAATCGGATTGTCATTATGGAAATACTCCTCGTGCCATTTGCCACGCATCGCAACCACAGGATTTCCCTCCAATGTCTCACGTGCTCCACATTGAAACACATTGTGGAAGGTCTCCATCTCCGCAAATTTCTTCAGTTTATTCTTTCCCATAATCTCTTATCTCAACTTTCACTCCTACTTCGGTTATTCCTGGCAATTTCTCCGTACGCATTCCTTGTTGGATGGTGAGGGTGTATTTTCCTTGTGTGAGTATTTCGTTTTCTAAATATAGCAATGGCAAAGTATATTGGCTCATACCTTTACCATACCATTCACCTCGCTCGTTTGCCATTTGGGCCTCTATTGTATCTCTACGCAAGAGGACTGTGTCTTGTTGTATATCTACAAAGAGCCACAGATTTTGATAGGGATATCTATCGGTATGTCGGATGTTGATTAGCACTTGATATTCGTTAATAGAGTCCGACAATACAGGATGGAATACCAATGTCGAGTCGGCTGACCATGTGCCAGGTAGCGACTCAAAATGCGTATATACGGCCTCTTTTTGGCATGCAATAAGCATGATGCTACTCAGGGCGAGTAGTAGAATCTTTCTCATGGTTACGATGCGAGTTGTTGCGGCGGTCGTGATGACGATTACCACGATTGCCAGCATTGTTATTTTTATTTTTTTTCTTGTCGAAGCGGGTCAGATCGTCTTGTCCTACTACATTTTGATAATCTGTTTCCATGATCACTACCGCCGATTGTTTGCCTCCTAAGTTCAGAGGTTTTTCTCCGCGGCGGTTCATATCAATAATCTCTTTTGCACGCGCAGGCGCTATAGTTTCTAGGTTGGCTGGATGGTGTGCGTCGGTGGAGTAGGTCACTGCGTTAGCCAAAGGATCAGCGGAGAAGAAATAGTACGTAGCATCTTTCGTCTCTAGTGGCTGATGGCGAGGAGGCAGTTTTTTGCATGCTTCTTCGTAAACAGGTACTTCGTAATTGAGGCAGCACTTGAGTTTTGCACATTGTCCAGCTAGTTTCTGCGGATTGAGTGAAATGTTTTGTATGCGTGCGGCATTGGTTCCTACAGAGGAGAATTGCGTCATCCACGTGGAGCAGCAAAGTTCTCTACCACAAGGTCCTGTACCTCCAATACGACCTGCCTCTTGACGTGCACCAATCTGCTTCATTTCAATACGAATACGGAAGGTTTCAGCATACACCTTAATCAACTGGCGGAAATCCACACGGCCATCTGCTATATAATAAAATATCGCCTTCGAACCATCGCCTTGGTATTCCACATCTCCGATTTTCATTTCTAATCCAAGTGACTTGGCCAATTGACGTGCTTTAATCATTGTTTCTTGCTCTTTGGCGTGAGCTATCTCAGCCGTATCAAGATCGCTTGTTGTGGCAAGGCGCAGCACATTGCGAATCTCATATCGTTCGGTGTTGATATGATACTTGCGCATTTGCAGAGGTACCAATTCGCCTACCAATGTCACTTCGCCGAGGTCGGTACCTGGGTTAGCTTCTACCACTACGGTCATTCCTTTCTCCAATGCTAGGTGCGCGCTATTGTGGTAGTATCCCTTTCGCGTATTCTTAAATTGCACCTCGACCAAATCGGTTTCGCTACCTGTAGCGGGGATATCACTCAGCCAATCCACCACAGGTAACATATGTCGTGGGTTGTGATTTACCGCTTTTTTGGTAATATGGCAACTGCCATTATCTATTGTAAAATCTTCTTTCATATCATTATTTATTCACTATCGTTCACGTATTGTAGCTGTACGTTGATGGGTTCGCTTAACTCACGTTGATAGCTTTGCGTAGCCATTGTTCGTGTCCATGACACCGTCATTCGGGGCATTAGCCGCCATTTTTCGTCGCCTCAGCGACCACCATTCGTGCCGCAGGCACTATTTCACCAATACAATCATCTGCAAGCACAAGTCGAAGAATATGATTTTGGCATTGCCGTTTTGCGTGATTTGTTGTTCTGCTTTGCTCAGTTCGGTCATCATCTTCTCGACATTACCATCGTGGATAAATGGTGCGAACTTGGTTGAGAACTCCTGCTCTTGTTTAGTTTGATAGTTCATCTCGGCCTGATGAAGATTGTAGATGTAGTTTTCGCGCACTTGTCGTTGTGCGTATTGTAGGAATGCTTTTTGCTTTTCTCTACCCACTTTCCCGTCTGCCATCTCATTGCTCCATTGGCGCAGTTTTAATAGGGCGCTGTAGTCTTTCTTTTGTCCCACTAGCCACGCGTTTCGCATCAATGCCACAAAATCATCAAAATACCCCTGACTTTCATCACTTTCGTTCATTATACGCAATGCGGTCAAATAGCTCCCATTCGCCATATGTGCCACATTATGAGCGTCTTCTGCGTTTAACCATGTGTACTCTCGGCGCAATGCTTCGGCAATGGTATCCTCCTTAAGACGTGGCACTTTTACCTCTTGCACGCGCGAGAGAATAGTACTTAGCAGTTGCTCTTTTTGTTCGCTAATGAGCAGGAAGAGTGTCTTCTCGGGGGGCTCTTCCAGCAGTTTCAATAGTTTGTTGGCGCAGGTGCTGTTCATCTTCTCGGGTTGCCAGATTATCATGATCTTGTACCCTCCGGCATAACTCTTGAGCGACAGCTTGCGCATTATCTCGCTGCTTTCTTTCTCGTATATGATTCCTTGTTTGGTCTCAGTGCCCATCACACGATACCAATCATCTAAATCAAAGTACTTATGCTCGGTTACTAGCCCTCTCCACTTCTCGGCATATGCGTCACACACATCGCCTTCGTCGCTTTTTACGATAGGGAAGGCAAAGTGCAAGTCAGGGTGCTGCAATTTGTGGAATTGTAGGCATGTAGGGCATGCGCCGCATGAGTCTTCGTCTGTGCGATGGGGACATGCTATGTATTGAGCATACGCTAGGGCTAGGGCTAATTTACCTACGCCAGCTGGCCCAGCAAAGAGCTGCGCATGAGGAATACGCCCCTCGCGCACGGCTTGTCGGAGCTTATTTTTCTCGGTTTCCTGTCCTATAATATCACAAAATCGCATATTATCTCAAATTAGCGTGCAAAATTACAAAAAAAAATGCACATACGCAAGTTTGGCGGTATTATTTTTGTAAAAAAATAGATTCATTTATCTGTCTTTGTTATTGTGCTCTATTCAAAGGCTCAAAAATTTGGAAATATGAGATTGTCATTGTATCTTTGCAGTCGCAAACCAATTGTCAAACTTATCAACTATGATTGTACATATAGCATCGTTTTTAGTATGTATTGGGTGCCCTACACTTGCCTGTTATTTGCCACCTACTTGCCATTTACCTGCATCGGAATCTCATAGGGACTTCATAGGAACCTCATAGGGACTTCATAGGGACTTCAACGAATGAATACTGATGTTTCAAGCCATGAAAACCGAGAGGTCCACTGTGTGAAGATAAATGGGATTTTTTGATGAAAAACGGCATGTAGTCGTAATAAAAGTACCTTGAAACTTATAAAAAAGTATTTTTTATATTTTTTTATTTGTCTATATGGTTTTTTTTAATTATCTTTGCACCCCTTTTGCATGTATAATTAGAAAGTTAGAGAAATATGAAAAAAATTTCTACTCTTTGTTTAGTCCTTTTGTCTGCTCTTGCCTCTTGGGCATATGATTTCAAATCTGGGGACTTGTACTACAATATCACTAGCGATGTAGCGCCTTATACCGTGGAGGTGGCATATGAAGAAGATAGTTACGATAACTACTCTGGTCTCACCACTGCTATTATCCCTGAATCTGTTACCTACAATGGCATTACCTATAGTGTAACGAGCATTGGAGATAATGCTTTCCACTATTGTTCTTCTTTAGCGTCAGTAGTTATTCCTAATACAGTGGTTAGTGTTCTAAACGGAGTTTTTAGTGATTGTAAATCCCTTACTTCTATTACCATTGATCCAGATAATGCTGTATATGACAGTCGTGAAGGTTGTAATGCAATTATAGAAACTGCCACTAATACACTTGTATTTGGGTGTAAGTCAACGATTATTCCTAATAGTGTAACGACAATCGGGAAGCATGCATTTTCTGGGTGTTCTGTCTTGGAGGCGATAACTATTCCATACGGTGTTACAAGTATAGAAGAATATGCTTTCTATGAATGTACTTCTCTTACTTCTATTTTGCTTCCTACGAGTGTAACCCATATTGGTCCTTGTGCATTTGCTTATACAGGTTTGACTTCGTTAATAATACCCACGTCGGTTACTAATATTGAAGCTTTTCCAGCAGGTTATGCTGAATATAGCCATGCGAATATAGTACTAGGATCTCCAATTACGAAATTATCGGTTGAATCAGGAAACCCTATATATGACAGTCGTAATAATTGCAACGCAATCATAGAGACAGCGACCAATAAACTGCTAATGGGATGCCAAAATACAATAATTCCCAATACGGTAATAGAAATTGGTAGAGGTGCATTTGGCGTATGTAAGACACTGCAATCAATAGATATTCCTTCTTCAGTGACTTTCATTGGAGGAAATGCTTTTAATGGTTGTTCGTCATTATCATCTGTTACGATAGGTGATAATGTTGAAATTATTGAAGCATATGCTTTCTTAAACTGCATAGCTCTTCCTTCTATCACGCTTCCGAGTAGTGTGAATACTATTGGGCAGTTGGCTTTTTTTGGATGTGACTCGCTCACTTCTATCGTAGTAGAACCTGGTAATACCACCTACGATAGCCGCGAGAGCTGCAACGCAATTATCCAGACAGCGACCAACACACTTATTGCTGGCTGTCAAAATACCACCATCCCTAATAGCGTTACGAGCATTGGATATATGGCTTTCTATAAGTGCACCTCCCTCACCTCTACCACTATTGGCAGTGGCGTCACGAGCATTGGAGTGGATGCTTTCTATGGTTGCACCTCCCTCACCTCTATCACTTGCAAAGCAACAACGCCTCCTACACTTGGATCATCTGTATTCCCATCCGAACTCACTACCGCCTACATCCCTTGCGGAACCAAATCTGCATACGAGGCATCGGATTGGGCGCAATATGTTAGCGAGTTTGTGGAAGAAGGTTGCGGCGGTATTGAGCAGATAACTTACACTACGATGAATGATTCGGTAGTGGCATTTAATACAGCAAGCGATTTCGGCGCATATTTCGTAAAGAACGAATATAAGGACGGTAAGGGTGTAATCTACTTCAGTGCTCCGATTACTAAGATTGGTGCAGCAGCATTCTCCTCTTGTGGTTCATTGACATCTATCACATTGCCAGAGGGAGTAGTGAGTATCGAAGAGGGCGCATTTAATGCTTGTACTCAGCTCGCATCTGTTGTGCTCCCTAATACCGTTGCTAGCATAGGAAACAACGCATTTAATAGTTGTTATGCTCTAACTTCGATTACAATTCCAGAAAGCGTCAAGACGATTGGAGAGAGCGCATTTGCAAACTGTGTCTCGCTAACGTCAATCACTCTTCCAGATGCTTTGACCAGTCTAGGCGGAAGTGCGTTTATGGCTTGTGGTTTATTGCAATCGGTGAACTTACCGAGTGGTCTTGCAAGTGTTGATGATCAAACATTCTTAGGGTGCGGGTCACTTCGTACTATTACGATTCCTAGTAACATAAAGAATATTGGCTGGTTAGCATTCTCTGGTTGTAGCGGACTGAAGTCCATCACATGCGAAAGCAAGGAGCCTGCAATACTAGAAACGAATGCATTTTATAACGTGTCTAAGTCTATCCCAGTATATATCCCTTGCGCAAGTTTGGAGAATTATGAAAAAGCAGCAGGGTGGAAAGAGTTTACTCGCTTGACAGAGCCTGAGCCAGAGATAACAGTGTTGCCAGTAACCGCTTGTGATAGTTATGAGTGGTCGCTTAATAGCACAGTATATACTACAACCACCAAAGACTCTGTAGTATTGACCACCGCGGAAGGTTGTGATAGCATTGTGGTGCTCAATCTGACCATCAACCAGAGCGTTGAGGCAGAAATGACTGTAGATACTTGTGATACATATACATGGAATGGTCAAACCTACACAACCAGTGGTAATTACACCTATACTACTACCGCACAAAATGGCTGCGACAGCACAATTACCCTGCACTTGACCATTTATCCATCATATCATGTGGATACCGCAGCTATAGCATGTGATGAGTTTGAGTGGTATGGAAATACATATACCGCAAGTGGCGACTATACTTACACCACAACAACCATCAATGGTTGCGACAGCATTGTAACCCTGCACTTGACCGTGAATAAATCCACTATTGGTGCTCCGCAACTAGATACTATCTGCTATGGCGAGAAATTCACATGGAATGGGCAAGATTATACTGCTACGGGTGAATACCAACAGACATTAACCAATGCTGCGGGCTGCGATAGTTTGGCAACCTTGCAATTATTGGTATTGCCTCAGATGATTACGCAAGAGGAAAAAGTGGCAGTATGTCCATCACAGTTGCCATATTCATGGAAGGGTCAAACATTGATAACAACTGGTACCTATTCTCATCGCGTGCCATTCGCGGGTACGACTTGTGATAGTATAGAGCATCTGCTAGCGTTTGAGGTGTTGTCAATAGCGACATCCGAAACCACCGAGGTAGCTTGCGACACTTACACATGGAATGGTAATACATATACGGCGAGCGGTGATTACACGTTCACCACGACTGGTGCTAATGGCTGTGATAGTATAGCCACCTTGCATCTAATTATCAACCATAGCGTGAAGACCGAAGAGACAGCTGTGGCTTGCGACACTTACACATGGAATGGCATCACCTACAGCAAGAGTGGCGATTATACCTATACTACTACCGCCCAAAATGGTTGCGACAGCACAATTACCCTACACTTAACTATCAACCAGAGCGTAGAGGCAGAAGTAGCAGAAGTGGCATGCGATAGTTATACATGGAATGGCAAGACATATACAACGAGTGGTGATTACACCTTCACAACAACTGCCAAGAATGGCTGCGACAGTACAACTACTTTGCACTTGACTATCAATAATAGTGTGAAGACAGAAGAGACCGCAGAGGCGTGTGATAGTTATACATGGGCTGCTAATGGTCAAACCTATACTGCATCAGGCGACTTTACCCATACCTTGCAAACTATTCATGGTTGCGACAGCACAATTACCCTACACTTGACCATCAACAAGAGCGTAGCAACCGAGCAAACCATCGAGGCATGCGACAGTTATACATGGAACAATATTACTTACCAACGCAGTGGTGATTATGTACAACGACTGACCGCTGCTAATGGTTGTGATAGCGTGGTGACGCTGCACTTGACTATCCACAAGAGCGTTGAGGTAGTTACGACGGAGACGGCGTGTGATAGTTACACCTGGGATGTTAATGGTCAGACATATAGTGTGTCAGGTACCTATACCGACACTTTGCAAACCTTGCATGGTTGCGATAGCATAGTCGTGCTCCGCTTGACGATCAATAAGAGTATAACGACAGAAGAGACAGCTGTGGCATGTGATAGTTATACTTGGAATGGTAATACTTATACCGCGAGCGGTGATTACACCTATACAACTACCGCCGCGAATGGTTGCGATAGCACAATTACTCTACACTTGACTATCAACCAAAGTGTGAAGAAAGAAGAGACAGCTGTAGCTTGCGACAGTTATACATGGAATGGTAAGACATATACAACTAGCGGTGATTACACCTTTACAACCACTGCCAAGAATGGTTGCGACAGCACCACCACTCTACACTTGACTATCAATAATAGTGTGAAGACAGAAGAGACCGTTGAGGCATGCGACACTTACACATGGAATGGCAAGACATATACAACTAGTGGTGATTACACCTTTACCACCACTGCCAAGAATGGTTGCGACAGCACGATTACCCTACACTTGACCATCAACAAGAGCGTAGAGGTAATTAAGCGCGAGACCGCTTGTGATAGCTATTATTGGAATAATGCAGGTAAGACCTACGACCAATCGGGCATATATTATGATAGTCTGCATACCGTACATGGTTGTGACAGCGTAGTCGCATTGCACTTGACTATTAATAAGAGTGTGAAGGCAGAAGAGACTATTGTAGCTTGTGACAGCTATACATGGAATGGTAAGACATATACAACTAGCGGTGATTACACCTTTACCACCACCGCCAAGAATGGTTGCGACAGCACCACCACTCTGCACTTGACTATTAATAATAGTGTGAAGACAGAAGAGACCGTTGAGGCATGCGACAGCTATACATGGAATGGTAAGACATACACCAAGAGTGGCGATTACACCTTTACAACCACTGCCAAGAATGGTTGCGATAGCACAATTACCCTACACTTGACCATCAACAAGAGTATTGAGGTAGTGATAAGAGAAACTGCGTGTGATAGTTACTATTGGGAAAATACCGGCAAGACATATACAGAGACAGGTGTTTACTACGACACCTTGCAAACGGCGCATGGCTGTGATAGCGTGATAGTACTCCGCTTAACAGTCAATCATTCTACTACGGGTGAAGAGTGGAAGACAATCTGCTATGGTGAGACATATAAATGGCATGGTACTGTATACAATGCTACTGGCGATTATACATATACTTTGACTAATTCAGTGGGCTGCGATAGTGTAGCAACATTGCACTTGACTGTAATGCCTAAAATGATTACAGACAATAAAAGTGTGTCTGTATGTCCATCTGAGTTGCCATACACATGGTATGGAAAGCAGTTGACAAGTAAGGGTACCTATACGCATCGTGAGCAATTCGCAAATGTGGATTGTGACAGTGTAGAGCATATCTTGAAATTGGATGTGTTGCCACCTACCGAATATTTGCCAGCCGACAAGGCAATGATCTGTTGGGGTGATACCTATACATGGGCTACCGATGGTAAGGTATATGACAACTCAGGTACCTACACCCATGTGATCAAGAACTTCTTGGGTTGCGATAGTTTGGTATATACTTTGGATTTGACTGAGCTACCAGCGGTAGTCAATAAGCCAGTAGAAAAGCAATACATCTGCTGGG
>JAFVTU010000010.1 GCA_017503075.1 Paludibacteraceae bacterium
ATTCCGTAGAGGAACATTCTGAGCGCTCCTAGGAGCGTAAAGATTTGTAAAATTCCCATAAATTATATAGTATTGTTTAAAATTGTTCTTTCAAATCCTGTGCAAAAGTACTGCCATATCATTATATAGGTATTAAGAAAATATTAAGAAATTATTAAATCGTTTCTTTTGCCTATGGAGATTGGCTAAAAACTTCATACCTCTAAACACTAAACAGTAGCCTATTGGGCGTCCACTAAACAATACAAATATTAAGATTCCGCCCCTTTGTACCTTATATATATGTGCCGTGCTAAAGACCAAGGACGAACCAAGGATGAACCTAAGAACGCCGAAACTCAAAAAAGGCTGTTTGTTAAGATTGCTTCCAAATAAGGTTGTCTCGATTCCTAAAGAAGTTATCTCCTTTCCTAAAAAAGTTACCTCCCTTCCTAAAAAGGTTGACTACTTTTCGGAAAAGCTTACCTAATGATTATGATCTCGCGCTCATTCGTGCACAGGCTTAATTCCCGCCATTGGTTTAGTGCTCGGTGCTAGTTCGCCGAGTAAATCCCTGCCTCTACACCCTACACTTTACACCCTAAACCAGAAAAATCGCCCTAAAAAGCGATTTTTCTTGCACATCTCAAAAAAAAAGTGTATCTTTGCGCCGCAATTATACAATAAACTACCTTATGTCACAAAAAACATTTTGGAAAATACAATACATCAACCTTTGTATTGATGAGTTCGCTCGCAAATATCGCCTTGCGCCGAAGGTAGCATATAACTACTTGAACAAGTACAAAGGTCTTGAATTTCTCAACGAGCATTATGAGTACGAACACACACAAGCTCTTTGGGAGACTCAGGAATCATTGCGAATAGTTTGTCAGCGTAATGGAGGAACAATCTAATGATTAAACTTTATCACGGAACAAATACAACATTCGATAAAGTCGAATTAGATAAGTGCCTGCCCTACAAAGATTTTGGCAGAGGATTTTATCTTACCACTATTCGGACGCAAGCATTGGCTCGCGCAAAAAACAAATGCAATTTTGAGGGCGGAGCTCCTACTATTCTCGCATATCAATTTGACGAAAAAGAGTTTGCTAATCTGAATGTTAAGTGTTTTGAAAAACCTACAGAAGAATGGGCTAACTTCATTTTCGCTAATCGCGATAAACGCAATAAGAAGATGCACAACTATGATGTCGTCATCGGGCCAGTAGCAGACGATGGAGTGATTGCGTCCATACGACTATACGAAACAAAGGTTATTGACCTTGCTGAATTTGTTAAAAGACTAGAGTACGCTCGCCCAAACGTACAATACGCATTTTGCACAGAACGAGCAATAGCATTGTTACAAAAGATATGAAAAAAGCAGAATATGATTTTGTAGTACGCTCTATCGTGGAGGAATTGGTTAGTTTTCTAATGGAAGACTACAAGATGCCTATGCTCGAAGCGTTTGATAAGATATACAACTCCCACATTTTTGAGAAACTACAGGATAAGAGTACAGGACTGTATCTTCGTAGCGCAGCGTATGTGTATGAATATTTGAAAAAGGAAGTGTAAAACATGAGTTGGCTACAAATTGTAGTCAACTGAAAGCAAACCCAATAGCTAACCCCCTAAAATTACTCATCACTCGTAACTTATAGTTAATCCGCAACAATACCGTTGCCCGACATATTTAATATAGCGTTATAAGCCCCCTGCCATTTATGCAAAATCCGCATAAATGGCATTTTTATTTGCACATCTCAAAATATTTCACTACCTTTGCAGCGCAAACGAAGGTTTGCAGACATATTAACATAGCATTACTATTATTTCGCGTTCAAGAAAAAAGCCTGAGAAACTGATTTCTTATAAGTCGGAATAAAAGCGTTGTTGGGATTCCTGACAACTGTATTCAACCACGTAATACCTATACAGATAAGTATGAGTTTACTTGTGGTTGGATAGGGTTTCTTCTCAGGCTTCCCTTGAACGCGAAGGTAGACTCATACCTTTTTATTTCACTTAACGGATTGATAGTAAGCATTATTACTATTAATCCATGTTACAACAGATTAAATCGTATCTATCCAAAGGTAACCGCGCTCAATGGTGCGTATTTATTGCATTTGCATTAGTTATATTTATCAAATGCATTCTATTTCATTGGTTTTGTTTCCATTCCGTATTAATTTCTTCTCTATGGAGAAATCCATTCGAATTCTTTAGATTTTGGGGAGGGAAAATTGTTCCTGCATTATTCTTAGGCTCGTTTGTTTTTTCAACAAGACAATATTGGTGGACAGTTATTGTAAATCTCATCTGTGATATATGGCTTATTGCTAATCTTTTTTATTATAAAGCAAATACATTGTTCTTATCTCTTGAAACAATGAAGATGGCAGACAATCTAAATGGCTTTTGGGATTCATTATATACATATATGGGATGGGATATAATAGTGTTTATTCTTATTACAATCCTCTATGCAGTTTTATATTTTACATTCATAAAAGTAAAGAATGAGGTTAGCATTATAAAATGTATAAGCTTAGTTGTACTATCACTGATTTTCAGCGTGTTTAATAATTATTGCTATGCCAAAGTTATGCATGGTTGGAATAATAAGAATGAAGCGGTTGCGCAAGTCCATTCACAAATGCTTTCTTCGGAGAGATTTCATTACTATTTTCCATTTGGACATGCATATTATTATTCAAAAATAGAAAAATGTACAGATTATGACGCGTGGACACGATTTTACATTAAAGATTATTCTATTTTAAGTTATTTGCCTGCAACATGTATTTTTAATGCAATAAGGCCTGCAGGTGAGGTCATAACTTTGTCTGCGGATGAAATTGCCGAATTTACCCCATTCTTTAATCCGTTTGCTACAAAAACTGTTCCCAAAACAAATTTGATATTTATCTTGTTCGAAAGTTTAGAAGCATGGCCTATTGGAAGTGTATGTGGGTATAATTTTATGCCAAATATTGAAAACTTGGTACATAATAAACATGTGTTGTATTGTGATAAATTAAAATCTCAAACGAGACATGGTAATTCTGCTGATGGACAAATGATTGCAGCAACAGGAGTATTACCAATCGCAAATGGTGCTACTTGTAGATTGTATGCGGATAACCGTTTTCCTAGTTTTGCAGATTGTTATTCAGAAGCCGCTATTGTTAATCCTACTCCAGGAACATGGGGACAGGAAAAGATGACTTTTGGGTACCAATTTAAGACCTTAATAGAACCTCAGTTAAATCAAAATTGGGATGACGAAGGTGTAATAAAGGAAATGTTACAGTATATAGATACAGTAGGAGAGCACTGCGCCGTATTAGGGATAACTGTTACATCACATGTCCCATTCAGTTATGGGGCAGAACATATAAAATTTTCAGTAGAAGGTATGCCACAGATAATGTCTGCATATTTAAATTGTTTGAGTTATACAGATTCGTGTGTGGGCGTGTTAATAGATAGTATTTTAGGTAATGACACACTTAAAAATAATACAACTATTGTAATATCTGGTGACCATACTATTTTCCGCTCACAAAATCTAGAGATAGACAACTTTGCAGCAAGCAATGGCATTGATATGAGAACAACAAAAACATTTACCCCTCTTATAATTTATTCACCACATATATCAGAAAATGTCCAACTAACAGATACTTTTTATCAAATGGATATTTATCCTACAATTATGCATCTTATTGCTTGTGAAGACTATTATTGGAAGGGTTTTGGCGTAAATCTATTAGATTCTGTAGCACGAAATAACAGACCTATTAGCGAACAAGAAGCGTTTGTTTTGTCAGATAAACTCATTCGTGCAAACTGGTTTGAATCATACACGAAAGAACAATAGCAATTGCATAAATCCTACGGACGCGGAGGATGAGGGCTGAAGACAGGTAGGAAGAAGTCCGTAGAAAGAGGCTTCTTATTCTTCAAGTCATTGATAATGAAAGATAGTGACTATTCAAAAATATGTGCGCAAACTGCGAAAAGTGCGAATTTGATAGTATTTATTTAGGATTACTTTTGCGCACTTTTCGCAGAAATCGCAGTTTTCGCACATAGATATGGACGAATAGAAAGTAGTGGGCTATCCGTACTAGTGATCCTTACCAACAGAAGGTATATAGATGTGCTCTGAATCACATAGTAATCACATAGTTACCACATAGTAATATCATAGTAGAGATAGGCAATTAGTAGGCAAAGCACACTTACCCTGCAATCAGATACCAAGTATAGAGCACAAAGCAGAGAACCATTACGGCGCCACCTACTCTGCCGATCTTGCCCTTGAAGCCAAAGAGCAACGGGAAAGCTGCCGCAGCAATCATGACGGCATAGTCCACAATCGTGATATCCGCAGATACCAAAGGCATGACTTGTGAGCTAAGACCCAAGATCAGCAAGATATTGAAAATATTAGAGCCCACAATATTGCCCAATGCCAGTTGGGTATTCTTCTTGCATGCTGCCACTACCGAAGCAGCCAACTCTGGCAACGAAGTACCGCAAGCAACCAATGTGAGCGAGATTATAGCATCATCAACGCCCCAAGATTTAGCAATAGCCACTGCATCATCTACAAACATATCGCAGCTCACAATTAATATGCCCAACCCCACAACAACTTTCATAACCGCTTTCCAAACAGGCATCAAACATTGCATCTCCTTGTCATTTGCCCCTTCCGTTAGAGGGGGAATGGGGGTAGACTCTCTTTTGTCGCGAGCTATAGAATACCACATATACCCCGCAAAAATTAACAATAATACGATACCATCTATACGGCTTATCGTGGCAGGTGTGCCATTGAAGAAATTAAGCGCCAATAAGGTCAGCAAGACCGAAACACCAATACACAATGGTATCTCAAAGGTCATATTTTTCTTGTCTATTGCGATTGGGAAGAGCAATGCCGTCAAACCCAAGATACCTAACACATTGAATATATTAGAGCCCACCACATTGCCAATCGCCACATCGGCATTGCCTTTCAGCGCGCCAAAGAAACTGACCACCAACTCAGGAACACTTGTACCAATGCCCACGATAACAGCACCAATCACAAAATCCGATACATGAAAGCGTTTAGCGATAGCTACGCTACCATTTAGCAGCAAATCAGCACCAAACACGATGCCGACCAATGTCACAATTAAAATAATATATTCCATAGATGTATTGTTTAGAATGGTTTAATATTGTGTAGAATTGTTTAGAGTTGTTTAGTATTGTTTGCATTCAAAATCCGTGCAAAAGTAGCGCAATATTATTACACAAGTATGAAGATTTTGTTAAGAAATTATTAAATTCTGGAAATATAATTGGACATGTGCATATTTTTTTGTACCTTTGCAGCATTAAATAGATTTGTAGTGAAAGACTTGCGCTATATATTACTTGTATTGATAATCGGACTATGTGCATCTGTGCATATGTCCGACCTTTCTGCTCAAGATACAGCATCTTGCCCATCAGCGAGTGCAAGCGCATCATCTTCCGTATTAAATGATATATCAGAGGACTACGCCAAACGTCTTCAACAACAATACGATTGGACCGATGCCCTCACATCATATCAAATCGGTACACGAAGCGAAGACAATCGCTTGCGCACTCGCCGTCAGGAGCGTATTTCCACATCGTGGCAACTGCGTACCAACATGCAGCAATTGTGTGCAGCATTACGCTACCAAGCCAATAGTATCTCTCACAATATCAAGCGTATAGTGGCACTATCATGCACAACGCCAATTAGTTTACCCACAGAACACATCTCTTTCCCTTTCCATAGTTTTTGGTAGTTATCTAACCTATATCCAATAGGCGCAGCCGTCCAATATCCAATAGGCGGAACGCTGTCCGATAACTACAAGTTTAACTATCAAAACATAAAAACAACTATGGATGATTTGACAATGATCCTCCTTGCTTTGGGTATGGTAGCAGTCTTCATGGGTCCTTTCTTTGTGATTAGTGCAATCAAAGACCGCAAAGAAGCTAAACAAAAGCAAGAAGAGGAAGAAAAATAACAACAATTTCCCACAAAAGGTGTGTCACGATACTGACACACCTTTTGTTTGCAATATCGGCAAAAAATATTAATAAATCATTAAATTACAGCATCTGGTTGGTTGATTGAAATATTTTTACTAACTTTGCAGCCGAAACTATATCATCAATATGGCAAAACAACGCATACTCATAGTAGATGATGAAGAGGATATCTGCATGATTCTCTCCTATTCGTTGCAAAAAGCAGGCTACGAAACACTTGTTGCGCACTCCGCAGAAGAAGCATTGGAACTGCTCCAATCGCCTATTGCCAATAGCCCATCACCCATATCCCTCATCCTTCTCGACATTATGATGGATGGCATGTCGGGTCTAGAAATGGCAGAAAAGCTGCACCTTTCACCTAATAGCCTCATCGCCTCATCGCCTAACAGCCCCCAAGGGGCGTCTATTCCTATCATATTCTTAACAGCACTGAGCGACGAAGACACTGTGCTTCAGGGATTTAAGTTAGGCGCAGATGACTATATCAGCAAACCCTTCCGTATTGCCGAAGTACTGGCACGAGTAGCAGCGGTGTTGCGCAGAACTGCGGAACAAGGAACAAGGAGCCAAGAACAAAGACCTATTAGCAACGACTGCATCGTTTTCGAGGGGATTGTGGTGAATAAAGCAGATATGTCGCTCATGGTGGATGGCGAAAATGTGAAAACAACACGCAAAGAGATTGAACTACTCTGCTACCTGCTCACCCATCGCGGACAAATCCTATCACGCGATCACTTGCTGAATAATGTGTGGGACAGCAACGGCTATGTACTCGAACGTACCGTAGATGTGCATATCACCCACCTCCGCCGCAAACTCGGACAGTACGGCAAACGCATTATCACCAAATCTGGCTACGGATACCTCTTCGAAAATTAATCCTCGCCTTTACACTTTACACCATACACTATACACCATATACATGAACATCTGGATTATCATAGGAATAGGCATTATTGCTATTGTAGGCATCTTTTATGCCTTCTACAAGCAGAAGATCAATAAGGCACGTGAGCAGCAACGCCTTACACTCACGCAGAACATCAGTCACGAACTCAAAACACCTGTAGCGAGTATTCGCGGAGCATTGGAAACTATCCTCATGCACCCCGACATGACCGAAGAACAACGCCGACAATTCATCGAGCGTGCCTATCAGCAATCGGGTCGCCTTGCCAACCTTGTGGAAGACATTTCTACTATCAACAAACTCGACACCCAAACCGACTTCTACACTCGCCTACAATTAGACCTTTATACCGTGGTGGAGAATGTGGTGCAAGACTTATCTTTGCGCGCTTCACAAGCAGGTGCTACCATCACGCACAATATACCTAAACACTTGATTATCACGGGCAACTACACGCTACTCTATTCCATTTTCCACAATATCGTGGACAATGCCATCAATTATGTAGAGAAAGCAGAGATTAGTATTCAACTCACGAGCCAAGACCCATCGAATCTATATTTCAGTATTACCGATAATGGTCAGGGAGTTCCAAATGAAGCATTGGCACATATCTTTGAGCGTTTCTATCGTGTGGACAAAGGTCGCAGTCGCAAAGCAGGCGGCACTGGTTTGGGACTCTCTATCGTAAAACATGCGGTGATCTTCCATGGAGGAAAAATCACCGCAATCAATCGCCCCGAAGGCGGATTAGAGTTTCAGTTCTCCCTTGCACGTAGGGCAAAGGTATAGCATGAACCCGTAATTGATCTTATTTCAGGTGCTCGCGTACTGCTTTTAGTATGGGTTCCACACTCATAGGTTTGCCCACCGCTCCGCGCATCCATGCATCAGGTGTCAAACACCCTTGCTGATATATGCGGGTGTATTCTTTTGCCCACTCTTCGGGTGTGGCACAGTTTGCTAAATGTTCGTCTAATTGATATTGCACCAGATTACCGATTGGGTAGGCAGGCAAATACAATGCATAGCCCACCATATGCGAATAGATTCCCAATAGCGGACTATCTTTTTCGCCTAAAATAGGAGCATAATATTGATTCCACACTTCACTGGCAATAGCGATTACCGCTTCGCGCAACGCGGCAGCATCAGCTTCGGGATGAGCATACAACCATTGCCACATACGCATGTCCACCAAACTAACACCCATAATTTCATACATGCCCCAAATCATATCGAAGAGTTGGTCAGTTTGTTGTGGCGATTGTGTAGATTGGTGTAGCAGTAGTAGGTCGCGCTCTTGGAAAAGGAACGCACTTGCTTCCGTAAAACCAGTATTAGGGATGCCTGCAAGGGTGTAGTAATCAATATCATAAAGCGAAATAACTTCTTCTACATTGTGTCCAAACTCATGCACAGCGATATTGTATCCCTTGTAGTCCATACCTTTATCACCTACGCGCGTGCGCAAGCGAGCAGGTTGTTCTCTGCCCACACATGGACGTGCATGTCCCGAACCGCGAGCAGCTTCCACCACGATATGCGAAGCAATAGTTTTTGCTTTGTCGCTGGCAAAGCCCAAATCCATTAGCATGCGAGGCATGTCTTTCTCAAAGGCCTTGGCATAGGGATAGCGTTTCTGTGTTTCTGCAGTCAGCACATCTTCGGAGATACTGCTGCGACTCTTGAATCCATCGTACCAAATATCGTATGGACGAAGGTCACGACCTAAACGCTCACGGATGATGGCTGCTACTTGCTTTATCTCCTCCGATTGGATAAGTTGGGTGAACAGCGATTCAATCTCTTCAAAAGGTATCTGTAAATCCTCGTTGAAGGTTCGTAGCACATGTGTAGGCGCATCTGGTCGGTAGGCGTCAATCTGTTGCCCAGCACGGAAGATATTGATAATCTGCTGGTAACGTATATCGGGCTCGCGGCTTATATCAACTTTCAGTTTGATGTCTGAGTCGGGATTACCACTCACGTGGTTGGTAGTAGGGCACCATAGTAGTTTGTCGTTATTGACCACCACTGCGGGTATCTCTTGGCGGATGATACGCAGCATCACTTGGTAGATCATCTCTTGTTTCTCGCGGGCGTTAGGCACATCGGCGTAGTTGGACTTGAGTTCATCGCGCAAGTTCCAATGCGATAGTAATGCCATGGGTTCGGTCCATAGTTGCTCACCTTGCTCGTTGCGCAGGCAGTGCATCATGATATTGTATCCAGCGATATAGTTCTCTGCTTCGCTCAGTGCTTGCGAGTAGTTGGCTACCACATTGCCTGGCACACGGCTGCTGAACACATCACCCAAACGAGCATATGCCCATTCTTGGCGTGTCCACTCTTTGCCGAGTGTGTTCTTTTCTTCGAGTGTGTAATGCGGGAAGTTCAGCACGCAGATATGTGCAATCTTATTGGCAAACATATCCTCTGCAAAGTGCGCCATTGGGCTATATCCACTGATAATCCAGTCCACTTGTGTGGGATCGCCTTTGCCCAAAAGGGTGGTGGGCTCTTGCAGCGTATTATTCAGCATATCAGCACTTTGTCCACATTGCTCCAAAATGAAAGCCATACGGTCATAAAGTTGCTTTTGGGCTTCGGCAGTACCTGCATACGAGTTGGTTACTAATGCCAAATAGTCCTCCTCTGTGCCATCACTTTCTCGCCACAGCGCAGCGACCTGCGCCGCACCGCGTGCTACCATGCTAGAATCGGCTTCAGAGTGCGAAGCTAAGACATGGCTTACTGCTTGCTGAATGGTTGTGTCACTAATCTTCATTGTTGTCTTTGTTTGGCATGCCACCATCATCGCAGCAATGCCTAGAAAAAGGATAGAATATTTCATATAAAAGTTAATAATTTGTGTACAAAAGTACAACATTTTTTGCAAATACGAAAATTTATTCACAACTTTTGCACGGTTTTTGTATTTCTTTAAACAAACTAACCATTAAACTCAACTACCTTAACTAATTTTTATGACAATGAAACGCAAGTCTACTATTTTAATCTGTGCTTTTGCCCTTTGCACTATGATGGCATTGCGAGCCCAAGACTATGTAATGCTTAGTCCATTGGACACAGCAGCATTGCCCGCTATTCCCAACAAAGATTGTGGTGGTGATATGGTGCGTTCTGCTTTAAATGGCGATGTGATGTGGCAAAATACTAAAAAGCAACTTCAGCGCCAGCATTTCTCAGATGAGAGTGTATACAAGGTAATGAAGAAACTCTATCGCTTCACCCACAAGCATTATGTCACTTTCCCTGTGGCATATTGGAGTACAGATCCCCAAGGTGACTCGTTGCTTGTTTCTGGACGTGTATATCTGCCTAAACGGCGCTTTCTCAATGGTATTGTGATAGCTAATCACTACACTATATGCTCAGATGCAGAAGCGCCTAGCAATACGATTTCCATGGAGAGCGTATTGACTATGAAAGGCTATGCGGTCATTATGCCCGACTACGTAGGTTATGGATTATCGCGCGATGAAGTACACCCTTACCTACATTGGCGCAGTGCAGCG
Organism: Paludibacteraceae bacterium; assembly: GCA_017503075.1. Lineage (GTDB taxonomy): Bacteria > Bacteroidota > Bacteroidia > Bacteroidales > Paludibacteraceae > Colicola. The sequence goes on from JAFVTU010000010.1 coordinate 10,546, forward strand.
CAGACTGCGGTGGATTTGCTAAATTGTATGCCTAACCTATTGGCGTATTATGGCTACACCTACCCAACAGATGTAGTTATTTCCGGATACTCTCAAGGCGGAGCTGTAGCGCTCGGAGTGGCGAGAATGTTGGAAGAACTACAACATGACAGCGAAACCAATTGGACTATACGCAAATTGTATGCTGGTGCTGGTCCGTATGACCCAGCAGCCACTTATCTCTATAGCCTTGAGCGCGATACAATGGGAATACCAGCTGCTATTCCACTGATTATTATGGGATTGAGCGACGCCTATAATCTAGAGTTTGAGTTAGAAGACTTCTTCCTTGAGCCATTGCTCTCGCACTACGATGATTGGGTGCTATCAAAAGAATATACAGTAGGAGAAATCAATCACCTCATGGGTTCTACGGTCATGAGCGAATTAATGACATCCAAAGCACTAGATATAGCAGACCCGTTGGCAGAGATGCTATATGACGTATTGCTGTGGAATAGCAATGTGGGGTACGACTTGCAATGTCCTTCCTACTTCCTACACAGCGTGGACGATGAAGTCGTGCCATTGCTCAACAGTGAAAACTTAATAACAGAGATGCCCAACGATTCCCACATCAGTTATGACATTGACCATTACGGCTCGCACATGGCCGCCAGCGTACCATTTATGCAGCATGTATATCAAGATTTGTAATTACTACTCAACAGCCGCTTATGGGCGGTTATCAATAACAATTAACTAATAAAACCTTAACACAATGAAAAAGTTTTTTCTATTGGCCTTTATTATTGGCCTGCTGAGCGCTTGTGACGCGACAGCGAAAGTAGACAACAGTACTGTTCAATCCGTAGACTTGAACCGTTACCTAGGGTATTGGTATGAAATTGCCAAGTATGATCACTATTTTGAACGCGGTCTAGATTATGCCATGGCGCATTATACATTGCGCGATGACGGAAAGATTGATGTTCTTAATACCGGCATCAAAAACGGGAGAGCTGAGGATGCCAAGGGAATTGCCAAAACTACAGCTGTACCAGGCTTGCTACGCGTATCCTTCTTTGGACCATTCTTTGGTGATTATCGAATCATGATGTTGGATGCAGATTATCAGTACGCTTTAGTAGGCGGTAACAACGACAAGTTCCTTTGGATCTTATCTCGTACACCTCAGTTGGATGATGCAACCAAATCACTCATCCTTGCCGAAGCCAATCGCCGAGGCTACAACACAAACAAACTGATTTGGGTTAAACAGAGTGCAAAATAAACTTATTTACACCATTTCATCTCCTAAAGAATCATCTACATACGATTCGGGAAGCGCTTTCTTGGTCTTAACTCCCATATCACGCAAACGGTAACCCGTATCTAGTACACTGCGGGAGCCAACCATCAACTGGTGGTTGGCTTCTTCATATGCCTTAGTGGCTTGTTGCAAACCCTTCTCTACTTTGCCAAATTTCTCGATGAAACCATTTAGTCTATCCAGCAGCAGACCTACAGTTTGGAACACTTTGGCATAACTCTTATTTTGCTCAATCTGACGCCAAGTGACATTCACAATGCGCAACGCCGCATACAGATTCATTTCGCTTACAATGAAGATGCGATCCTTGAGGAAGGTGTCACGCCATAGATTCTTCTCGTGTGCCAGAGCCACTTGCATTGCGCCCTCATTAGGAATAAACATAAAGACGAAATCGGCAGATTTTCTACCATTTTCGATATATGCCGAATAGTTCGCACGACGCAGCTCATTGATGTGATTATGGATACTAGTCAGAATCTCCTTAGCATATATCTCACGCTCATCATCGGTCTTGGCATGGACATAATTGTCATAGGAAGTGATCGTCATCTTAGAATCTATAATCACATCTTCTTTTTCATCCAAGTGCAAAATAAAGTCGGGACGCATCAACTTGTTGGTATCCTCATTTCGCAAGGTTTGCCCCTTTTCATCGCGCAAAGTAGGCTGATAAACATAATGAATTCCCTCCTTCAGCCCTTGACTTTCTAGCATCTCCTTAACGACCAACTCCCCCCAATCGCCTTGCGACTTAGGTTGATAGAGCAGTGTTTCCACTAATCGGTCGGCACGATTACCGATGGATTCGGTCTTTTCTACAAGATTTTTAATGCTCTGTTCTAGACGAGTAGTGGTATTTCCATGTTGAGTCTGAGTATCCTTCATCTCCTTCTCCAATTTAGAAATTGTCTCCTTCAGTGGATCAATGATAGAGGACATCTGCGCCTTGTTGGTTTGTTCTAATTTCTCGCTACGTATGTCTAGGAGTTTTTGGGTGGTGTTGGTAAGTTCCGCCTGAAGAAACTTGATTTGTTCCGCCAATTTCTCATCGGCTTGTTGGCGAATAGCCTCGTTCTTCTCTTTCTCGTACTTGAGTTCGAGTTCTTTTTGCGAAAGAAGGAGTTTGGCTTCTTGTACTTTTGTTTGTTCTTCGGTCAGCGCTTGCTCGGCAGTAGTCAGTTGTTGACGAACATGAGTAAGCTGTTGGCGCATAAGCCAATATACCAACGCTCCTACTGCTACTGCCAGGAGAATTCCGATGATGGATGCAATGATAATTTCCATAGTCTAATTATTAAAAATGGAGTGAAGATTTCGCTCCATTTTTATGCGTTTAATGAATTACTTTCTTGGAGCAGGCACGTATGTTGGATAGAATACTTGCTGCAAACTATCCACCAAGTTGTGATGATTCTTTAACAATACATTCGATGGGAAATAGCACTCGCCTGTGATACCAGGAATAGTGCGGTTGAGGCGCAACTGACGGCAAATCTCATTACCTTCGTTCCATGCTGCTGCCGCTTTAGGGTTACCCATATGGTATGGTGCCATGCCGATATACACGCGGCACTTCTCTGTAGCATGTTGTGCCCACCAATATGCAAGTGTCTTATAGTCAGCCACTTTTTTACCAATCTCCCAATAGAGTTGAGGAATCACATAGTCAATCCATCCCTTTTCCATCCACAGGAGGATATCAGCATAAAGTTGGTCATAGTTCTGAAGTCCATTGGTCTCGCTACCGCGTGGATCATTCACCTTGTTGCGCCAAATACCGAACGGAGAGATACCAAATTGCACATGAGGTTTGATACTCATAATGGTGTTGTGTACTTGCTCAATAGCCTTGTTCACATTATCACGACGCCAATCGCCTAAATTATCAAAACCGCGTGGGTCTGCTGCGAATGCCTCAGCATCAGGAAATTCCTCACCAGCAACTGGATAAGGATAGAAATAGTCATCCATGTGGATGGCTTCTATATCATAGCGAGTCACGAGGTCTGCCACCACCTTGCAGAGGAAGTCGCGTGTCTCTTGCAAGTGAGGTGCAAAATACCATTGTGTACCATACTTCAAGAACCACTCTGGGTGCTTGTGATAAACGTGATTAGGTGCAAGGTCCTCAATCTTGCCACCGCCACCAGTCACGCGATAAGGGTTAATCCACACGTGAACATCAATACCGCGTTTGTGTGCTTCTTTGCAAACAAATTCCAATGGGTCGTAAGTGGCTGCTTCGCCTTGCTTGCCAGTGAGCCAAGCGCTCCATGGCTCTAATTCCGAAGCATAGAGTGCATCTGCGGTAGGGCGAACTTGGAATACAATCGCATTGAGATTCATCTTTTGGAATTCATCCAACATAGCTATCATGTCCGCCTTTTGTTGCTCATAGTTGCCGATAGCCGCCTTGGTTGGGAAGTCGATGTTAGCTACTGTGCTCACCCATGTGGCACGAAAATATGGCTCCGACGCAAACGACAAGCATGCACAAGCCACAAATAGGGATGTTAAAAAGGTCTTTTTCATGTAATTTATAATTTGTTAATTCTTAATTCAAAATTCTTAATTAGAATATTCGCTGTGCAAATATTTTTAGGTAGTCCATCCAGTTTTGCCAAGAGTGTCCGCCTGCGGATTCGTGATACTCATATGGATATTGCTTCTCATCTAGAAATTGGCGATAAATCACGTTGTCCTCGTATAGGAAATCCTCCACACCACAAGCAATCCAATAGAGTTGTGGTGGATTGGCAAACTGCTGTGCAAGCAGAGTTTCTGTTTGTTGGTATGCAGGTTTGTCGGACAAAGCCAATGCGCTTATCTCTATGGTGCGCTCGGAATGTGGTTGCTTGGTGTGTGGTACATACAATGCAGAGAAGATACCCACATAGTCAAACGATTGGTTAAGCAATGCCGCTGTATGCATAGTGTGAAATCCGCCCATGGATAGTCCCGCAATAGCGCGATGTTGTTTGTCATTGATGGTGCGGTAGTGTGCTTCTGTCCACGCGATGAGTTGGCTGAAGTTCTCTTCGAAGGTGCTTTCCATCCACAAACGCGATTCAGGGGCATAGTATTTGCCAGTTTGCTCGAGATAACCATTAGGCATAACCACAATCATAGGTTTGCACAATTCGTTGGTAATCAGCGAATCGATGATGGCTTTGGCGCAACCCTTGGTCATCCAACCAGCCTCATCATCGCCACTGCCATGTAGCAGATAAAGTACAGGATAATCTTCTTCGGAGGTGGCATATCCTGCTGGCAAATAGACTGCTACACCAGCCTCTCCGATGCTGGAAGGATAGGATGTTACGATTACTTGGCTTGGTTCAATAGCTTGTTTTGCCTTGGGGCAGCATCCTACGCACGCGACCAATAAAGCCATGACGAGGATGTGGAAACATCTGTTTTTCATGCTAATTTTGTTTTGTTATTTGTTTTTCGGCTGCAAAATTACAAAATTATTTGCATATATCCAAACTTTTTTGTACTTTTGCACCCGATTATGGAATATTGTGGCTAGTTGTAGCCAAACGGAAATATTAATTATTAACTATTAATTATTAACTAAACATGATTTACAGCAAAGAGGTACAGGAAATGTGCCAAGTAGCTAAAGGACCTAACCACGGTCCAGCTCCAATCCCAGAAGAGGGTAAGTGGGTGAAAGCCAAAGAGATCGCTGACATCTCTGGTATGACTCACGGTATTGGTTGGTGCGCTCCACAACAAGGTGCGTGCAAACTTAGTTTGAATGTAAAGAACGGTATCATCGAAGAGGCATTGGTGGAGACCATCGGTTGCTCTGGTATGACTCACTCTGCTGCTATGGCAAGCGAGATCCTCGTAGGTAAGACTATCCTTGAGGCCCTCAATACCGACCTCGTATGCGATGCTATCAATACTGCTATGCGCGAGTTGTTCCTCCAAATCGTTTACGGCCGTACACAATCTGCTTTCTCTGAGGGCGGTTTGGCTATCGGTGCTGGTTTGGAAGACTTGGGTAAGGGTCTTGTATCTCAAACAGGTACATTGTTCTCTACCAAGGCAAAAGGTGCTCGTTATCTCCAATTGACCGAGGGTTATATCACCAAACAATACCTCGATGCAGACAACGAGACTTGCGGTTACGAGTTCGTTCACATGGGTAAGTTCATGGATGCTATCAAGAAAGGCGTACCAGCAGACGAGGCCCTGAAGAAAGTTACTGGTACCTACGGTCGTACCACCGCAGAGCAAGGTGCAGTTAAATTTATTGACCCACGTCATGAGTAATCAGAAAGGAGCAAAATTATGATACGTCCAGTTCAATTTGAATCACAAAACCGCCGCGAGGCACAAGTTCTCGCTGCGCTTAACGCACATGGTATTGCTTCTATCGAAGAGGCTAATCAAATTTGCGAGCAATACGGTTTGGATCCTTACATGACTTGCGAGGAGACCCAAATGATTTGCTTTGAGAACGCTAAGTGGGCTTACGTTGTAGGTTCTGCTATCGCTATTAAGAAAGGTTGCAAGAACGCTGCTGATGCTGCTGAGGCAATCGGTATCGGTTTGCAAGCATTCTGTATCCCAGGTTCTGTGGCTGATGACCGTCTTGTAGGTATTGGTCACGGTAACTTGGCAGCACGTCTGCTCCGCGAGGAGACCGAGTGCTTTGCTTTCTTGGCAGGTCACGAGTCTTTCGCTGCTGCTGAGGGTGCTATCAAGATTGCTGAGATGGCCAACAAAGTTCGCCAAAAACCTTTGCGTATTATCCTCAACGGTCTTGGCAAAGACGCTGCTATGATCATCAGCCGTATCAACGGTTTCACCTATGTACAAACAGAGTTCGACTACGCTACTGGCGAGTTGAAGGTAGTTCGTCAAAAACCTTATAGCAACGGTCCACGCGCTAAGGTGAACTGCTATGGTGCTGACGATGTACGCGAAGGTGTGGCTATCATGTGGCACGAGAACGTAGATGTTTCTATCACAGGTAACTCTACCAACCCAACTCGTTTCCAACACCCAGTAGCTGGTACCTATAAGAAAGAGCGCGTGTTGAAAGGCAAACCATACTTCTCTGTAGCATCTGGTGGTGGTACAGGTCGTACCTTGCACCCAGATAACATGGCTGCAGGTCCTGCTTCTTACGGTATGACCGATACATTGGGTCGTATGCACTCTGATGCTCAATTCGCTGGTTCTTCTTCAGTACCTGCACACGTTGAGATGATGGGCTTCCTCGGTATTGGTAACAACCCAATGGTAGGTTGCACCGTAGCTTGCGCTGTGAACGTAGCGTTGGCATTGAGCAAGTAATCTTAAACATATAGGTTAAAAATAACGAGAAAAACCGTAGAGAATAAAATTTCTACGGTTTTTTTTGTATATATGCATTATTTTTTGTACCTTTGCGCGTTAATTTTTAATAGAACAGACATTAGAGAAAAAGAATGAAGAATATTGCTTTTATAGTTAATCCAATTTCGGGGACTAAGGCAAAGAATCGTGTCACAAAATTAATTCGCGACTTGCTTGATCCTCAGTTATTCTCTCCTACCGTAGTTGTAACAGAATATGCTGGGCATGCTACACAGTTGGCACAACAGTTTGCACTAGAGGGTTACTATGCCGTAATAGCAGTAGGTGGAGATGGTACGGTAAATGAAGTTGCCAATGGCTTGGTTGGGACCAATACCGCACTAGGTATTGTTCCTAATGGTAGTGGCAATGGTTTTGCGCGTCATCTTGATATTTCCACTCGGATGAATCGTGCCATTGAAATGCTAAATAGCAGCGAAGTTATCAGTGTTGATTACGGAATGGTAAATGACAAGAAGTTTTTTTCCACCTGCGGTGTAGGGTTTGATGCCCTCGTAGCTGTTCAGTTCAACGAGGGAAAAAGCAGAGGATTAAAAACATATGTACAAAATACTTTGCAAAGCCTATTCAATTACAAACCTAAGACCTATCACATTTTAGGCGAAGATATTGACGTTACCACAGAAGCTTTCTTAATTACTTTTGCTAATGCAGGCCAATGGGGATATGACGCCTATATCGCACCCAAAGCCAGTGTACAAGATGGCTTAATGGATATCGCCATTGTGAATAAATTCCCTCTGAGTGCAGCTCCTAAATTAGCACTTAATTTGTTCACGCACAACATTGATGAGAACTTTTACATGAATACAGTTCGTTCCAAAGCGATTACCCTCGTTCGTGAAAACGCAGGTGCCATTCATATTGATGGCGATCCATTTGAGATGCCTACAGAATTAAACATAAAGATTGTAGAAGATGGTTTAAAAGTGTTGGTCAAGAAACGATTTTAAAAACATACGATTATGACAATCAAAATTATAAACAAAAGCAATAACCCTCTGCCACGCTATGAGAGTGAACAAGCAGCTGGCATGGACATTAGATGCCATTTGGCAGCCCCCGTAACCTTGCAACCTCTAGAACGAAAGCTTCTACCTACAGGTTTGTTTATCGAATTACCCGTAGGATACGAAGCACAAATACGACCACGCAGCGGATTAGCGCTCAAGCGCGGATTAACCGTACTAAACACCCCTGGTACAATTGATGCAGATTATCGCGGCGAAATTGGTGTAATACTAATCAATCTCAGCAACGAGCCCCAAACCATCGAATCTGGAGAACGTATCTGCCAGATGGTCATTGCCAAACACGAACAACCAACACTAGAAGAAGTGACAGTATTAGGAGAAACCGAACGCGGCACCGGAGGTTTCGGACATAGCGGCGTGAAATAAATTAGCAGAATGCAGATTATACAGAAAATAATACTCTGTTGGGGACTGCTGTTATGTGCTATAACAGCAGTGGGAAAACACCACAACATGCACACAAAGCTTGATACTCTCACTGCGGAGGAGCAACAACAATTTCTGTATTATTTCTATGAAGCACAACGATTAATAGAAAAAGAAGATATAGATCATGCTTGGGAACTGGTGCAATTCTGCTACGAACTAAATCCCAATGATGCAACTATCAACCACCAAATGAGCGTGTTCTATGAGCACTTTGACAATCCCACCAAAACTCAGTTCCATTCACAGCGAGCATTTGAATTGTCACCCAATGAATATTGGTACAACTACAACCTACACCTCTTGCAAAGCGAAAGTCATAAATTGGAAAAAATAGCTATCAACAACCTTAAGCAACTTACTGATAACAATCCGAAGGATGAGGATATGCATGTTTTTCTACAAAAGGCATATATCCATGTAGGCAACTATGAGCAGGCATTATCGCTACAAGACCAGATTGACTCAATTGTGGGTTACAACTCCATGAGCGCGATGCAAAGATATCGATTAAATGTAGTAATGGGAGACACCAAACAAGCAATATATGAAGTAGAGCGTTATTTAGAAGAAGAACCCACTGATGTCCAGTTCCAAGTATTTCGTTTGCAGTTGTACGAAGAAACCAACCAACCATCAGATAAGATGATCGAAGCATATTCGGCTCTCTTGCCCTATCAACCTCGCAACTGGTTAATATTAAACAATTTAGCATGGCATCTTTGTATATCTGGCGGAGATTTGCAATGGGCAGAACAGTTGTCTCGCGCAACCATTTTGGCAGAACCGAGCAATTCAACATATCTAGATACTTACGCGTGGATTATGTATAATCTAGGTGATTACTCTAGCGCATTTTTCTACATTCAACGCGCCATGGAAAATGCAACAACCGATACACACACAGAAGTGACTAAGCACTACAAGGCAATCATTAAGAAACTACAATTATGAGACAATTCATACCAATCATATTATTGCTCGGTTTACTACTCTCCTCTTGTCGTACTCAACATGCTGTGGAGCCACATAACTATCAGACAATGAGCCAAAGGGGAAGTGTAACTTTAAAGTTGAACCATCTGGAATACACGCTATTCTGTACAACACAATTGTGGCGCAATGAACTAGTGGTACTATCGTTGCAACCTACTTTAGGATTAGAAATGCTGCGAGTAGAAGCAACTAAAGATAGTGTATTGATTGTGGATAAGATAAATTATCAATACACTACCCTAGCATATAATTGGGCTGAACGACAAATACATCCTAGTCCATCATTCAAATTGATACAAGATTTCGTTACTGCACCGATATCGGGAAAGAAGAAAAAACAACAAGACAAACTTCTCCTTCAAATGGGTGCTTCTGAGATTGCTATTCAATGCGTATTCTCACAACGAATGTACGATAAATTGGGGACTCCAAGACAAATAAACTTACAGAAATACAAACGCGTTTCACTGCACGAAATATTACCTTTATGAGAAAATCAGTAATCTTATATCTCGCATTATTGCTAACAGTATCGTTATGCGCACAAAGTGTGAAAGAGCTACAAAAGCAGCAGCGTGAATTGCAACAACAATTAGAGCAAACCAGCCACATGCTTAAGCAGACCAAACAGAGCGAAACTGCCACTGTTAACAAGCTCAATCTCCTAAACAATGATATCAAAACAAGGAAAAAACTGATTAAGAATATCCAATCTGAAATAACAGGGTTAAATACGGAAATGGGGCAACTGAGGGACAAACGAACTGAGTTGCAAAAGCAATTAGAGGAATGTAAAGCTGATTATGCGCAAATGATTAGAGAAACTCATTACGCTGATATGAAACAGTCTCCACTCCTCTTTCTACTCTCATCCGAAACTTTCCAACAACTTTCTAGACGCATACGATACTTGCAACAATTTGCCGCATATCGCAAAGAACAAGTTAAGCAGATAGAGAGCATACAAGCAGAAATCGACCAGCAAAACAAACTATTAGAGCAACGCAAAGACGACCGTTCGGCAGCACTCAAAAACCAAAAACGCGAACAAGACAAATTAGCCAGTGATGAGCGTAAACACCAAAGCATGCTCAAAACACTCAAAAAGCAAGAAAAAGATTTGTTGGCTAAGCAGAAAGAACAGCAAAAAAAAGCCAATGAGCTCAACAAGCAAATAGAAGAATTAATCTCTAAGCAAGTACGCACAACTACCACACTGACCAAAGAGCAACAACTTATTGCTGGTGGATTTGAAGCCAATCAAGGGCGTCTGCCTTGGCCTGTAGAAAAGGGATACATCAGTGGTCACTTTGGCAAACACAAGCACCCTGTGCATGAGCATGTCACTGTGGACAACAAAGGCATATATCTGCAAACTGTCAACGGAGCTAACGCACGCGCAGTGTATGAAGGAGAGGTTACTTGGTGTTCACAAATGAATGGTAATTATGCCGTCATTATTCAACATGGTAACTACAGAACTGTATATTCACCACTCAAATCTATCACTGTAAAACAAGGAGACAAAGTCACTGCCAAACAAACTATTGGTATCATCTATACAGATAGCAGCGAAGACAATAAAACAGAATTATATTTCCAACTTTACAAAGACCGATCTATTCTCAACCCTAGCCTATGGCTAGCGCAATAAAACAACAAATAATAAAAACTACGTATATGAAGACAACTAAGATATTGAGTTTGATACTAGTAGTCCTACTAGTCAGCGGATGCAAACAAAATGATTGGCTAGATTGGAAGACACAAAACGAAATGTGGTTCCAGCAAAATGCACAGCGAGAAGGAGTACAAACCACCCCCACTGGACTACAATATAAGTGCATCTTTGCTGGTCACGAGAGCTCGGCCCGACCAGATGACGCCAAAATGGTTACTATCAAGTATAGTGGCAAACTAATCAATGGATACGAGTTTGATGCCAACGATAATTATACAGGGTATGTTAACCATTTTGTAGATGGTTTCGCAGAAGGGCTAAAGAAAATGCAGGAATTTGGTATTTACGAATTGTACATCCCCTACGATTTGGGCTACGGCAAGGTTGGAACCGGTACAGAAGGCACCAGCAGTCATATCCCGCCCTACTCTACACTCATATTCTATGTAGAATTGAAAGATGTGTTATAAATGAGACATTGGCTAGCCATATTGATACTATGCTGCATGCTGACTGGATGTGAGGATGTCAATCGCCGTTCTCCTGTGCCATATGTACCAGTTAACTACACACTACATATCACCCGAGAATATCCCCACTTCATGGTGGATCATGGGTTTCAGACAATGGCAATTACCCAAAAGAAATTTGAGCGTGAATATATTGGATACGCTGGGCTACTGATTTGGATAGGTATGGATAATCAGTACCATGCCGCCGATTTATGCTGCCCCAACTGTCTCAAGAAAAACCAACCTGTACAAGTAGATGGATTGTATGCTATATGTCCCACCTGCAACGAACATTTCGACCTAAGTTCTGGCTATCCATTTCCCACCAAAGGAATCACTAAATTCCCGCTGCGCGTCTATCAAGCAGTCCCTAAACAACTATCGGGTCTGAAAATACTACACATTCTCAACTAATACCTACCTTACTATGTTATCCATCTATAAAGCATCAGCAGGCAGCGGTAAAACTTACACACTCGCTCGCGAATATATCCGACTATTGCTTAGAGGTACCCAATTCGCAAAACACAAGCACCTACCACATAGCCACATCTTAGCAGTCACCTTTACCAAGAAATCTACTGCCGAAATGAAAGAGCGTATCTTGCACGAATTGTATATCCTTGCAAACACTCCAGAGAAATCAGAATACATTTCAGACTTTACCCAAGACTTAACTTTAGCAATGAGTGTTGAGCAAATACAACAGAGTGCCCAAATTTTGCTCATCGGTATTCTGCAAGATTACACACGCTTCTCTGTTTCTACTATAGATGGATTTTTTCAACAAGTCATTCGTAGTTTCGCCAAAGAATTAGGTCTGTCTGCCACCTACGATATCTCTATGGACAGCGAAGAGATCGTACAGCAAGCGGTAGATGATCTCTTCAAGAGTCTTCATTCTGAACAACAAGACAAAGGTGATCTTAAAATGTGGCTCACCGATTTTGCTCAAAAGAATATTGATAATAACAAACAGTGGAATCCGAGCACACTCATCAAAAAATTCTCTACTGAATTACTACAGGAGCATCTTATGCGTCGCATGCATGCACTCCAAGATGTCTTCGCTGATAAGGAACTCATACGCAATTATATCCAGCAATTGCAACAAATATGTATCCAAGTTGAGCAACAGGTGAGCAATTTGCTACAACAAGCAACGCACATTTTTGATACAGAAATAGGATGGAACTCCAACCTAACTAACGCTTTCAAAAAACCGCCAACAGATTGGTTAGAAGGAAAAATCGGTACCACATTCAATAAGGTAATTGAGAACCCTACCGCAGCATATGTAAAATCCATCCCAAAAGCACAGCAACAGCATCTTGCCACAATCTACGACCAGCAACTGCAACCTATATTCTTGCAACTACACGATATTTGTACTGGAGCAGGAGCATGCGACTACTTTACTGCAAAAGCTATATTGCCTCATTTATATACTACCGGAATCTTGCAAGATGTGGACAAACAAATTCAAGAAACGGACATATCATTAGGGCGTTTCCCGATTTCGAAAACCAACGAATTTGTTAATCAAGTCATTGACGGACAAGATGCTCCATTCATTTACGAGAGAATTGGACAGTACTACCATCATTATATGATTGATGAGTTTCAAGATACTAGCTCGTTGCAATGGGAAAACTTTTCACCGCTCATACATGAGAGTGAAGATAGCAATCGAGACAATCTCATTGTGGGCGATGTGAAACAAAGTATTTATCGCTTTCGCAACTCGGATTGGCATCTACTCAATACTGTTCCATCACAATTTCACAATACTGTCATCCCAAAGATGGGGGACAACTGGCGCACAGCTCCTATAGTCATCCAAGAAAACGAAAAACTACTACAACGCTATAGCACATGGGTGGCTGATCAAATAGACCTGCAAACCAATCAGCCCGTAATTAGTCAGGACATTCGTAATATGTATAGCTGGGATGCTATGCACCAAGAGGCGCAAAAATCCTATAAGGGCTATTTCCATATGCAATTCTTTGAGGGCAAAGAGGCACAAGCAGATGCGCTAGAGGCACTTGACCAACTACTGCAATCACTCCAAGCAGAAGGGATTGATCTCAAGCGAGTCACTCTACTCACACGATTTGCATACGAAGCCGCTGAATTGGCTCAGTTTCTAGTGCAACGTAATTACTCCGTACAATCGGCAGCCGGACTACGTGTTGACGCCCACAAGGCAGTCAAAGTGATCATCAACCTACTCAAAGATGATTGGCAGATGGAATCGTCAATCACATACAACGCCATACAACAATTCTATGGAGAATTAACACAGGAACAGACTAACAAGCTTTCACACGCTGAATATTTGCCAATCTATGAGCGCATACAAATCATTATTGATACATTGCAATTGTCAGCATTAGAAGGTGCCATACCATATCTAACTGCTTTTCAAGACATTGTGTATCAATTCACGAAAAATCGTGTAGCAGATACTACTGCCTTCCTTACTTTCTGGGAACGCAAGTCTAGCAAGTTTACCATTCCTGCTGCTAAGACCACCAACACAATTCAAATTATGACCATACATAGCAGCAAGGGATTAGAGTTCGACATCGTCATCCTGCCCAAACTATCATGGCCTATCATGTCATTTCACAAAGATGACATAATTTGGTGCGAACCCAAGACTGCGCCTTTCAATACGCTACCACTTGTGGCTGTACATCCAGATGAACGACTTATGATGTCGCATCTAAAAGATGATTTTATACAAGAGAAAGTCGCCCAATACACCGACTATCTCAACCTCACATATGTAGCCCTTACTCGGCCGCGATACAGGTTGTATGCTTTTGGAGAAAAGTATTCCGTCAGTAGAAAAGGGGAAGTTTCTATCAAAAACATCGGTCATCTCTTTTCTTATCTATACGACACTAGAGGCGAACTTGATGAGCAACTTACCTATGCTAAATTAGATAACGACGCCATTAAATTAGCCCCATTACCTCCTTTAAAAGAAGAGAAAAAGGAAGGAGAAAATAAAGGTCAAACAATCAAAGAGACACGTATAGCCACATACATATCCAATGCGATTGATGATCGCCTTATACTGCGTAGCCGAGCTGAAGACGATTTTGCACCAGAAACGCCACTATCCATCATTGATTTGGGTATCAAAATGCACCTATGGATGTCATATATCAACACATGGAACGATGCTGAACCTGCGCTCTACAAACTCATTCGAGAGGGACAAGTCACTCAGCAGCAAGCCATTGAAATGCGCCAACAGTTCGCATCGCTTCAATCACTCATTCAACGCGAAAACCACGATGATTGGTTCTGCAATCAATATCGCATACTCGCCGAACAAGATATTATCGCCCCTTCGGGCAATATGCAACGCCCTGACCGTGTGATGATTAGCGGAAAACATGCCATTGTCATCGACTATAAGTTCGGGCACGAACAACGTTTATCCCACCTCGAACAGGTGCGCGACTACATGTCATTACTCCGCCAAATGGGCTACACCACCGAGGGACATATCATCTATGTCGCACTGCAAACTATTCATTCTATTTCACGCTGAGACTTCAACAATGAAACCCTGAAACTTTGAAACATTCCATATGATTACCAACGAACAAGTAATATCCATTGGCCGCATCACCCGCACACACGGCAAACGCGGTGAGATTCAGTGCCAGACATCCAACGAGTATTGGGATAATGCCGATGCTACATTTCTAATTCTCAGTATCAACAATATCCTTGTTCCCTTTCGCGTACTTAATTGGCGCGGCAAAGGCAGCGACTCACTCATTTTCCAACTCGACCATATCAATGACGAGCAATCAGCGCAGCAACTCATTGGTTGCCAAGCCTATATGCTTGCCTCCGACCTCAGCGAAGAGGACGAGCTCCTGCCTACGTGGCAGAGTCTCACAGGCTATCGCGTACTCGATACCGACCAAGGGGAACTCGGAACCATCATCCATGTGGATGAATCCACCATCAACACACTCATCACACTTGACAATGACCTACTCATCCCACTTCACGAGGATTTTATCATCGACATCGATCAAGAAAACAAACTACTAACGATCTGTTTGCCCTTTTTATGCACCGCACAATAACCACACAATAACCACACAATAACCGCACTATTACCGCACTATTCGTTACCCATCTATTAGCAATGCAAAAGACAACTATACAAGAGATGAACCGCCTCACTCCAGAGGCATTCCACGAAGCAAAAAAGGTACCCCTCATCGTGGTACTCGATAATGTCCGCAGCCAACACAATATCGGGGCTGTCTTCCGCACGGCAGACGCATTTTGTTTGCAAGGTGTCTGGCTATGCGGTATCTGCTGCTGCCCACCCAATAGCGAGATTCACAAGACTGCCCTCGGCGCAGAACTCACCGTGGACTGGCGCTATTTCGAGCAAACGCTCGATGCCGTTCGTGCCCTCCAAGCCGACGGCTACACTGTCTATGCCATTGAGCAAGCACATGGTGCTACCATGCTCAACGATTTGCAACTCCCTCGTAATCAAAAGACTGCTATCATTATGGGACACGAGGTCTTTGGTGTACAACAAGACGTAGTGGACGCTGCCGATGGTTGCATCGAGATTCCGCAGTATGGCACCAAGCACTCGCTCAATGTCAGCGTCACCGCAGGCATCGTGATGTACCAACTCAGCAATATGCTCCGCTAACCACCCTTAAAACCCTTAAAACTTTTAGAACTTTTAGAACATTGACACCGTCAACCCACATATCACTTCTCGCTCCTGCCCGCGACTTGGAGGTGGGTATCGCAGCCATTCAAGCGGGTGCAGATGCAGTGTACATCGGTGCGCCTGAGTTTGGTGCGCGCCAAGCGGCTGGCAACTCCTTGAAAGACATCGCCGAGTTGGTCAAATACGCCCATCGCTTTGGTGTGCAAGTGCTTGTCACGCTCAATACCCTACTCCATGACGACGAATATCCTCGCGCGTGCGCGCTCACGCACGATTTATATAAGGTGGGGGTGGATGCACTCATCATCCAAGATCTCAACCTCCTCAACTACGACCTTCCCCCTATCCGCTTGCATGCCTCTACACAGTGTGACAATCGCACAGCAGAGCAAATCATTCATCTCCAGCAACTTGGCTTCCGTCGTGCAGTACTCGCCCGCGAACTCTCTATCAAAGAGATACAAGAAATCAGCAACGCTATACAATCCTACACCACCCTACACAACACTATACCACCCTACACCACGCTACACAACACTACACCATGCATTGAATTAGAAGCCTTCGTCCACGGTGCACTATGCGTGAGTTATAGCGGTCGCTGCTACCTATCCGAGGTGCTCATGAACCGCAGTGCCAACCGCGGTTGTTGCGCACAACCTTGCCGCCAACGCTACGACTTGCTTGACAAAGATGGCAATGAGATAGTAGATAACAACGGACAACCTATCCACCAGCGTTATCTACTCTCGCTCCAAGATATGGATCGCAGCCGCCACCTCAAAGAGATGATTGAAGCAGGTGTAACCACCTTCAAGATCGAAGGTCGATTAAAAGACCGCGACTATGTTACCAATGTAGTGGCATATTATCGCCAACTACTTGATCAATTGATAGATAGCAATCCCGCATTAGCACATGCTTCTACCCGCTCTGTCTATCAATATAGTTTCACACCTAACCCCACCAAGACTTTCCATCGCGGTGCAACCGACTATTTCTTGCATGGTCGAACACCCAATATGGCGAATTGGCAAACCCCTAAATCCACGGGCGAAGAGATTGGCAAAGTCATTGCCATCAAGCACAATGCAATTCGTGTCCAGCTGCTCCCCAATATCACATTGCATAATGGCGATGGTATCTGCTACGAAGATCTGGGCTTCGCTATCAACCGCATAGAAGGCGATTGGATCTATCCCAACAACCAATATCCAATAGGCGGCACGCCGTCCCATAGCCCAACGGGCGTCCAATTACCCAAGGTAGGAACTACCTTATTCCGCAATCTTGATAATGAATTTCTGCGTTCGCTGCGAGCCAAACGACAAATACCAGTAGATATTCGTTTTGAGATAATACCAGAGGGCTATCGCCTTACTATTGGAGAAGACACAGCTGATTTTGCAGCAGAGCACCAACCTGCCAACAACACCAGTCGTGCATTACAGACTATCATTCAGCAGCTTAGCAAACTCGGAGACACCGACTATATCGCCCATGACATCCAAATCTTTGACCATGACCAACTATGCTCCGACTCCTTCCCATATTTCATCCCAACCAGCCAACTCAACCAATGGCGCAGAGAGCTCATCACTTCCCATAGCGAAGCGCCCTCCCATCTACAGCAAAGCGATCTACAGGCGAAGCCGTCCTACAGCGAAGCGATCTACCAACTACAGGCGAAGCCGTCCTATCCTCTCATGACCTGCAAATACTGCATACTCCATGAGTTAGGGCATTGCCGCAAATCCAATCCTATGGCTAATGACCCTCGCTACCTCCGTTTGCAAAACGGCACCCTCCTCTCCCTCGAGTTCGACTGCAAAAACTGCGAAATGCGCATCAAAAAACTACACTAACCACTCTATACTACTCTATACTACTCTATACTATACAATTATGGCCGCACATCAAGTAAATATTTATTTCTGGCTCATTGACACCATTGCTTCTGGTCGCCTCACCCGCGAAGACATCAATCGTCGTTGGGCACATTGCCGCTACAACGATAATCACGAAGATGAGTTTCCTGAGCGCAAGTTTCACCGCTACAAAGAGGAGATCCAGGAGATTTTCGATGTAGAAATCCGTTGTACTAGAAACAATGGCAACTACTACTATATTGATAACAAAGACGATATTTCGGGTGGTTTCACCCGCAAGTGGTTGCTCAACGCGATGGCTGTGCATTCCATGATGGACCAGGCACAGGATATCAACGATAGTATTCTCTACGAAGATATCCCAGAGGGGGCGCAGTACCTCAGTTTGATTGTAGATGCCATTAAGCAGCGCAATCAGCTCCGCTTCACCTATCATAGTTTCAACCGTCAGGAGCAATACGAACTTACACTTGCACCTTATTGTCTCAAAGTGTTCAAACAGCGTTGGTATGTAGCGGGCTGCCCTTCTACCCATCCTAATGAGATCCGCGTCTATGCTTTGGATCGCGTACAAGATATGCGTCCTACTACCGAGAGTTTTGAATATCCCAAGAACTTTAGTGCCAAACAATTCTTTGCGCCTTACTATGGTGTCTTTCGCAATCAAGAGCCCACCAAAGTGATTATTGAAGCCACACCTCAGTCTGCTCAATTTCTCCGATTGTTGCCATTGCACGAATCACAAAAAGAGGTGAAGCATTTTCATGGCAACACATTTTTTGAGTATTTTATCGCTCCTACACTGGATTTCATTCAAGAATTACGTACCCACGGCACGGATATCCGTGTACGCGAACCAGAAACTCTAGTTCAGATTTTCCGCGAAGAAGCTCAAAAGGCATACGAGATGTACTGTCAATAGGTCAATAGCCAATAGCCCATAACCAATAGCGCCATCGGCGCGTCCCATAGCCCAAAGGGCGTCCACTAAACAAAAAAAATGCACTTTTCCCCAAAAAAGTGTATTTTTTTTATTTTTTTTCTTCAAACTGACAAGTTTTAGCAGTTTGAAGCAGTAATTTTGCACCGTCAAACAAAATTAACTACTAAAACTATTACGATTATGCAACTCGAATTCAACTTCAATCAAAAGGATCTGCGCACCAATGTTGCGGAATTGACCAACAACATCTACAGCATTCTTATTTGGATGCAAATTTTGGCGAATCCAACTAAAATTTAAATCAAATATTATTCACTTTTTAATTTTTTTACAATTATGACAACTACAATCAACGAGGTGAATACACTCACCACCAACCAGCTCTCATCTAAAATGCACGATTATCGTATGCATCTGCGTACAATTACCGATGGTCTTGTAGAAATGGCGAAGGCAGCAGGCCGCAGCAAATACACATGTAATCAGCTACTTCGCGAGTGCTACAACCTCATCGATGCCGAATTAAAGACTTATGAACAGTGGAAAGAAGAAGGCGCTTATGTTCGCCGTGGTGAGCATGCCTATCTATTTTGGGGTAAACCTGTGACCAACGAACGCGGCTTCAAGTACTGCCCAGTAGAATTCCGTTTCTGCCGCGAGCAAGTCCGCTTCAAACCATCCTAAACAATCCTATACTACTCTACACTACTCTACTCTACACCATCCTACACAGCGCAAAGCGCTACTACACCACACAAAAAACGAGTTGCCCAATCAGGCAACTCGTTTTTTATTACAAACCAACCACTTAGAGCTGTGCACCCATCACGTTGTAGGTCTTCTCACCGCGGATAATCATCAGCTGACCATTCTTCATCACTTTCACAGGAATCACAACGGTAGTTACATCCTCTACACCAGTAGTACCACCTGCAATCTTCACAACGATTTGACTTGCACGTACTTGAGCAGTAGAAGCAGTGAATACCACACTAGCCGCATTACCTGTCCATGTTCCCACAGGACCAGAGTAGGTATAATCGCCAGTTGATGCAGTCAAGTTACCAGGACCATACTTAGCATTATCATTTGCAGTACAAGTAAACTCAACAGAAACGATATTACCTACTGTAGATGTCAAAGTCAGCGTTTGATTCTGATAAATACGGTAATGGCACTCGTCGTTATATTTACTGATAACACCCTTTGTAACAGCCATTGTGATACCGCCTTTGCTTACGCTGTAAGGAGTTTGGTTAGAAGTATCCTCTGACGCATTACCCTTATCTACATCCGCATCAAATGTCACAGTACCTGCTACTGGTGTATCAGGAGTGTCTGGAGTATCAGGCGTGTCTGGAGTATCTGGAGTGTCAGAACCACCATTCTCATTCAATGTAATATCCTCATAATCAGCATCTGCATCATATGCATATACCTCCACTACTTGATCAAATTTGTATGTCTTGCCATCTTCGCCCACATATGAACCCTTGAAAGAGTAGTTACCCTCGTTGTCGGTATTCTTGATGGTCACAGTGCCTACTTCCTCGCCAATCATTACAGAGTCGTTCTCACTTGCCCACAGCCCTGCAAAAAGCAAATCATAGGTGCCATTGAGTGCAGTTTTGCTATTTGCCTCTACGATGATATATAGTTCAGGATAGATATAGTCATATGACTCTTCATCCAAGTTCTTATACAAATCTATATCGTAAAACTTTACACCTTCATACTCATAATAGTAAGCATCAGCATATTGCAAACCAGTGATCTCAACCACATCACCTGTACCAGGATTTGGGTCATCGCCTCCAGGGTTGTCGCCACCAGGGTTATCACCACCACCTTCGCCTACTTTATATACATAGAATGGTTTGTATTGAGCATTACCCGTCTTATCAGCATACATGCGATAAAGAGGATTACCATTATTAGCATTCTCATACAAGAAATAATCAACACCGCTAAGTGTGCAATACAATACACCACTAGCATTCACATTGCATACACTACCAGTAGCAGCATACTTGAATGTGTTTTTCACGGTTAAAGAGATGTATTGTTCTCCATCTTTGAGGAGAACACCACCATCAGCAGCTTCTACTACATACTCTACCCAACCTGAAGCGGCTGCTGTAGCTGTTTTGTTACCATCCCAACCTGTTACGCCAAGTTCAGCGTCATCACAGTACAATACTACTTTGTCACCTGCAGACAAAGTTGCAATGTCGGTTACCTTTGAATAACCTTCACCTAAACCTGCAAAACTCATCATAGAGAGGAGCATTGCGCCAAGCATAAGAGTAAATTTCTTCATAAGCTTAAAATTTTAATAGTTAATATATAATGTTAATTTATCTCGTGTATATTTCCGTTGTTCACTTCAAACACTTTGGCATGTTCGCTATGTGCTGTTAGCAAGGCAGTCAGATGTTGGCGGTCAGTATCGGTAATGAATATCTGTCCAAACTGTTCACCAGCAACTAGTTGCACTATTCTTTCCACACGCTCGCTATCTAGTTTGTCAAAGATATCATCCAGCAATAGTATGGGCTTCTGGTTTACTGCATGCACCGAGTTGAGGAACAATGCTTGTCCCAGTTTCATGGCCAACAAATAGGATTTCTGTTGTCCTTGACTACCGACGCGTTTAAGTGGATAGTCGCCTAGTTTCATCTCCAATTCATCCTTGTGTACGCCTTGCGAAGTCCAACCTAATATCAAGTCGCGCGAGCGTGTACGTGCGAATGCCTCCGTCAAGTCGCGATCATGCAACTGCGAAACATATTCCAGCGACACCTGCTCTTTTGCGCCCGATATAGCATTATACACCTCTTGAAAATAGGGTGTAAACTGCTCTATAAACCGCACTCTTTCTTGATATATCGGCATGGCGTATTGCACCATCTGCAACTCCAAAACCTCAAACAAATCCACAGGCAGCTCGTCCAAACCCACATTTTCGTATTGTTTCAACAGTGCATTACGCTGTTTGAGCAGTGCATTGTATTGAGTCAAGTGCTCCAGATATGCTCGGTTGTATTGCGATATTACGCCATCTATAAATCGGCGTCGTTCATCGCTGCCTTCCACTACCAGTTCGCTATCTTGTGGCGACACCATCACCAGCGGTATCAGTCCGATATGGTCAAGCAATCGCTTGTAATCTTTCTTGCCACGACGAAATTGCTTTTTCACGCCTCTTTTCAGGCCGCAGCTGACGACCTCCTCATCCTCCTCCTTTATCTGGTATCGTCCTTGCACCATAGCCATCTCCTCATCGTGATGGATGTTCTGGCTATCGATGGCGTTATATGCTGATTTTGTGAAACTTAAGTAGTATATTGCATCCAATATATTCGTTTTTCCCTGCCCATTCAATCCCACGAAACAATTGAGTTTATCCGAGAAGCTCATTCCCGCTTCCCGAATGTTCTTATAGTTCAATATGTTCAGTTCTCGCAATATCATTGTTTATTCGAATGCTCGCTTTACTCGCTGTGTAGTGTTGTGTAGTGTTGTGTAGTAGCGCTCCGCGCTGTGTAGCGTTGTATCGCGGTGGCACTACTCTACACTACTCTATACTACTCTATACTACTCTCTACTACTCTACACTACACTACTCTATTCTACTCTATCCTACTCTATACTACCCTATACTACTCTATACTACTCTATACTACCCTATACTACTCTACACTACTCTACACTACTCTATACTACTCTATCCTACTCTATACTACTCTATTCTACTCTATCCTACTCTACACTACCCTATACTACCCTATACTACTCTATTCTACTCCATTCTACTCCATTCTACTCCATTCTACTCCATTCTACTCTATCCCATCACGCGAAGCTCGCCACATCACTCGCCGTAATGGTCTCACCACCCAATATGATGAGTCGCTCCACCACATTGCGCAGTTCTCGGATGTTACCCGGCCAGTTCCTTTCTTGCAATGCAGCCACAGCCCCCTCATCAAATCCCTTGATCTTCCATCCCTGTTCTTGGCATATCTGCTCTGCAAAGTGTTTGACTAGCAGCGGTATATCTTCTTTTCTATCATCCAGCGATGGCACATGTATTGGTATCACGTTCAGGCGATGGAAGAGGTCTTCGCGGAAGCGTCCTTCGGCTATCTCATGCTTGAGATCTTTGTTGGTAGCTGCTAATACGCGTACATTCACTTTTATCGGTTTGTCGCTACCCACGCGAGTAATTTCATTCTCTTGTAAAGCGCGCAGCACTTTTGCCTGTGCCGACAAGCTCATGTCGCCGATTTCGTCCAAAAATAATGTTCCGCCATCTGCTTGCTCGAACTTGCCCGCGCGGTCTTTGATGGCACTAGTGAAACTACCCTTGGTATGTCCAAACAGCTCACTCTCAATCAGTTCGCTCGGTATAGCTGCACAGTTCACTTCCACCATTGGTTTCTTGGCGCGTGTGCTGTTCTCGTGTATGAGGTGTGCCACCACCTCCTTACCCGTACCATTGGCACCAGTGATCATCACGCGCGCCTCCGTAGGTGCCACTTTCTCTATTATTTCGCGCACGCGCTCAATGGCTGCACTCTCACCTACCATCTTGTTGCGTGCACCTATTTTCTTGCGTAGTACTTTGGTCTCTTGCACCAGCGACTTATGCTCCACTGCATGCTGCGTAGTTACCAATAATCTATTCAGATCCAGCGGCTTAACTATAAAGTCATACGCGCCATTCTTCAGCGCATCCACTGCTGTTTCCACGGTGCCATGACCCGATATCATCACCACGGGGGCTTCTTCACCGCCTTGCTCTTGTTGGGTTTTGCGGTATGCTTGCAGCACCTCCATACCATCCAACTCTGGCATCTTAATATCAGTATAAATCAGGTCGTACTTAGCCGCTAGTGCCATCTCCAAACCAACGCGTCCATTCTCCGCCACATCTACTGTATATCCCTCAAACTCAAGAATCTCCTTCAGCGTGTTACGAATCGCGCGCTCGTCATCTATTACCAAAATCTTTGCCATAGCCATCCAAATTATATAATTTGGTGCAAAATTACTAAATTCTTCCGACATATGCAAACATTTATTCAAAAAAAAGAAATATATACCTGTTGTACCCTGTGAACCTTGGTCTCCTTGCCACCTTTACACCTTACACCTTACACCTTTACACCTTACACCTTTACACTTTACACCTTACACTTTACACCTTACCCCACACCCCAATATTTAACAATATTTTGCTAATAACAAATTTTCTTTGCAAAATATTTGCATATATCAATTATTTTTCGTACCTTTGCGCCCGATTGTTGTGGATTTCCTATTTTTGTGGAAAATCTGCATTAAAAACCTGATTATTAATACATAAAAACACATACACTTGCATATGAGCTTGATTTCTACACGCAACTCATTATTTTCACCCCTTACGCACGCGCATCCAAGAGGCGCAATACTAGCGATTTTACTGCTATTTTTTACTATTCAAGTAGGTGCTCAGGAGTTTTCCTCCACCTCTGCTTATCGTGTTCAGCAGATTGACATGTCTGCTCAATCCGTGCAAGTAGAGGGTTATCAGCAATACCACTCTACTATCTATGAGCCATTCTCATCATCCACACCTAGTTATGGCGGCAGCAACAACGACCAATCATCGGGTATGGGTGGCAGGAGAAACGCTTTTGGTCACCCAGACGATCCTAATAAAGATCCAGAATCCCCTATCGGTGAGCCATGGATTATGCTGGTATTTGCAGCGTTAGTTGCTGTAGTTATCGCACTTCGTAAGAAGCAACATGCCTAATGATTGCCCCTTGGTTGCCACCTATCTACATAGGGACTTCATAGGGACTTCATAG
Source organism: Paludibacteraceae bacterium (assembly GCA_017503075.1). GTDB lineage: Bacteria > Bacteroidota > Bacteroidia > Bacteroidales > Paludibacteraceae > Colicola. The sequence continues at coordinate 35,314 of JAFVTU010000010.1, forward strand.
GAACTTCATAGGGACTTCACCGAAGGATTAGCATAGGACAACTAAGGGATGTATAAGGGATGTATAAAGAATATATATGGGATGCCAATAGCCAATAGCCTATCGCCCAAAACCAACCAACATAACAGCAACACCCCATCGGTTCAGTCCTCGGCGCTATCCGCCGAGCATAACAATAACAATAACACCCGCAACAACGTCGCAGAGCGACAAATAACATAGATAACAAAACAACGTGGCTTCGCCACACAAAACGTCGCTAAGCGACCAAGAAGATGCCAACAAAAAGAGCACATAAAGCAGTTGTAAAAAAGGCGCAAACCACGCCTCTTCTCCCTATATCTATGGAAGATGTGCAAAACAAGATTGTTATCTTGCGCGGTGAGCCTGTTATATTAGATCGTGACGTTGCTACATTATACGGAGTAGAAACACGTGAAATTAATCAAGCAATAAAGAATAACCCTGGAAAATTCCCAGCAGGATATACTTATATACTTAATAATCAGGAAGTTGCAGAGATGAGATCAAAAATTTTGACCACATCCTCAGAAACTACTGAAAATGAGAAGGTTAACGTAAATATAACTAAAAGTCACTATAATCCTACGGCTCTTACAGAGAAGGGATTGTATATGATGGCGACCATATTGAAAAGTGAACGAGCCACTCAGACTACTATCGCCATTATTGAGACGTTCGCTAAAACCCGATATTTGAAACGTGAATTAGTGGCACTACATAAAGAAACTGACTCAACACAAGCATCCGAAAAGCTGAAGCGCTTTGGAGAAGTAATCGCAGACCTTGTGATGCCAGATTTGGAAACCTCCGAAACAGAGTCTACATTAGAACTAGATTTCTTTATTGGGAAGCTGAAACATACTGTCAAACGGACAAAGAAACAATAACAGCAAAACCAACGTCGCAAAGCGACATACAACATAGAATATTAACCCTAGTCTATAGCCTATTGCCAATAGCCTATAGCCAACAGAAAAAAACATATGAAACACAATCTACTTAAATCGGTTATCATTTCAGTAATCCTTCTAATGGGAGTTTCTAACGCATGGGCGTATGAAAATTTCAACGAGATTTGGGGCACTTACAATATTGGAGGTAATGACGAAGGTGCTGCATTTTCTTCTAACAAGGACTTAGGAGTTGTATCTAAATTTACTATTCAAGCTTTTTATCTGAAGTGTAAAGATAATTGGGGGGCGAGTAGGACTTGCTGGACTGCCGGTGCATTGTACTATGAGGTCAACGGGGGAGGATTTACAGAAGTTATTAATACTGCTACAGATTGGAAACCAGACGGATGGGCAGAAGCAGAGTACCAATTCAAGAAAGAAAACATGAATCTTACCTTAGCTACGAATTCTGGTGAATACACAGTGAAATTCTACGGAAAAGTCTGGGGCGATAGAGATACATATTTAAGTAACAATGGAAACAATTATGAATGGACATTTACAATAAATCCTCCTGATATAACAAATATCCAAGTTAATGCAACAGGTTGTATTGGAGGTATAGGTACGCAACAAGATCCATATATCGTAGCATATGGAGCATCATTAACATTAACAGCTTCAGTGACAAATAGCGATGCAAACTCAAATACGCATTATAAATTTGGGAATAAAGATGCCAGCACAACAAACACATATACTATTTCAAACATCACTAATTCTGATAAACAGTCGCTAACTATCACTGCTCAAAACATCAATAAAACTGACAACAGTTTGAAAGGAAATAGTAAAACAACGACAATTTACTACAAATATTCGCCACTATACGTTTATGTTAATGGTACAAATCATCTATTTGATAACGACACAAAGAAAGTTACTGTTGCACTTACCCAAAATAATGGCGACGAAACGTACGCATTCAAAATCCATGACAATTTCGGCCATTGGCTAGGTAACAATGGAACTATGGAGCGTGGAGGGAATGCTGTTCATAGTGGAGGTTGGACAATGAGTGCTGGCGCTGAAGATTGCAAGCTGAAAGCAGATTTAACCGGTGAGTACACATTTACTTTCATGCCTGCAACGAACAAAGTAACTGTCACATATCCTCAAAAATCATATTTTATCGCAGGTTCATGGGATAATTGGGCAGGAACAGCACCTTCATTCGTGGATGCTAGTACACCTGTTTCCATCTACCTAGAAGCAGATCAAACCTATAGTTTCAAAGTCGCTGACTTGACTGCTAATGCAACATGGTATGGCAATAATGGAACTATGACACGCGCCAATTCCACTGCCTGGACAATGACTAATGGAGCAAACAATTGCCAAATTTATGCGGATCTCTCTGGTAACTACACATTTACCTTTGATAAATCTACTAAGAAGTTGACCGTCACATACCCAACCAAAGTAACTTTAGGTTATTGCGAGTTTGGACAATACGGAATAGAATACGATGGCACAACATATTATTCAAAACCCGATGAGAATGTAGAAATCAACATACCACGTGGTGCTTCAGTACGAGTGTTAGAAGGAACACCTCTTAATAACGCGTACACAGGCGGAGTATTAATGGTCTTACCTACCAAAGTTCCAAATGTAGAAAACACACCCATCACCATTGAAGGCGATACGAAGTTTGATGATATGTTCGTAACGAAAGCTTCGCATACGGTATATCTGAATGTACCAAACGACTGGACAACAGCAAAAATATACGCATGGAATGAGGATGGAAATACCACCTTAGAAAACCCAAAATCTATTGATATAAACGGTAATACATACTACGAATTTAGCATCCCTGCGGGATATAATAACTTTGAATTCCGCACTAGTGATGACACCAAGAGAACTGCTAGTTTCCCATTTGGTATTCCTCTTAATAAGGTCAATTGTTATACTATCACAAACACTGTAACCCAACATACGGGGTACAAGGTCTACTCTGGCACTTGGGGCATTCTTCCTGCACAAGAAGGCGATTACCGATTGCTTTATGTGGAGCAAACTGTTGAATATGGAGAAATAACATTTGACAAATCACACCCTTCTGACATCGTCAAGCTAACCAACATTGGCGACAAAGATATCGTTAGCCTACACCTATATAATGAACGCGCGGAAGGAGTCAACGGTATGAACAACGCTGCGGTTATTTTGCAAAGATGTACAGGTTACGTTGAAGGCGTAGCACAGTGGGAAGAAGTTGAGTACCACATGGTGTACAACCGCCTATTCTCCGAAGCATCTGCTGCCTTATTGCCAGGACGTAGAAACACCGTAGAGTTGCGAGACCACGATGGTTTAGAGGTAATCAAAGCAGTAGCTGACAGCGAAGAACACGACTATGGTTCTGGCGTTTGGAACTTCACCATCCAGAAGACTAACGAAAGTGCTACCCTACTCCTCGACGAAAATAACCTCGAACCTTACGAGGGCAACTACTATATCCGTACCAATAATACTGCAGGTGGTTGGAAAAATTACATGCAACCTGACAACTACATGACCTTCTCACAATATGCAAAAGATAATAGTGGCTTTTCACACTACTACTGCAAATGGATTAACCATAATGGTGATGGAGATGGCGGTACTGCACACGCAAATGTCAAATTTATGGTTGCAAATGACTATGCCACTAATTTGGCGAAAGAATGCGCACAAGATGACTACACATTAGAGGATGGTATATTGTTTGAAGATGCCAATGTCCGTTGGTCATGGGATGTTGTAACCAACAAAATCTCGCGCGCGTATATACGAGGTGCATATGATGGTCATGGACAACGATTAAATAACATCGTATTGGATTATACCACTGGTGGTTTAACCACCCCTCCCGATGTGACATTAGACGATAGAGGTGACTGGATTTACCAAGTAGATGTAACGGATGTTGAACCTGGCGCCACCTTAACTTCACTAACAGCTACTTATCCATCAAAATCAAGTGGAGAAAAAGAATATCAGTACGATGGAACAAAAGCGGATGGCACAAAATATAAAGATGGTGATAAGTACACTGTAGAACCTACAACACAAACATTTGCAGAAAACATAGACATGCTCACTGGTGACGGAGATAATACCTACACCGTGCGTGTACTATATGACTTTAAGATTGATAAGACATTGGTGGCATTAGTGCCGAATGAAAACGTAGCTGACATAGAAATTGACGTAATTATTGAGCGTGTGGATCAAGACGAGGCTACACAAGTACGAGCTCAAATCAATGCCGCTCGCACAACAGAAGGTTCAACCGTATATGCGGTAATGTCATTTACCCAAGATCACATTACTGGTGGTGCATCCAAATACGCAAAACAATTCTACTGGATATCCTTCCCATTCGATGTCCGTGTTTCTGATGTCTTTGGATTCGGCGAATATGGCAAACATTGGATTATCCAATGGTACGATGGAGCTGAACGTGCTAAAAATGGTTGTTGGATAGACTCACCTACATACTGGAGATTCCAAACCGATACCACTGATTATGTACTAGAAGCAGGAAAAGGTTATGTGCTAACACTAGATTTGGCAGAGATGGATGTATTTGCCAATACAAACAAAGTGAGTCTTTACTTCCCATCTAGAAATACAGTACAAACCGTTAATGGTGACATCATTCAGGACCTTAACGAAATTGAGTTAGAGCCATATACTTGTACTATCCTACGTAATGACAGATATATCAAAGATAGCCACTGGCACATGCTCGGCGTTCCTTCATATGCCAATAAGAATAAATCATTCACTCAGAATAACGTGGCATACTTCTACCAATACAACTCTGCAAATGACACATATACTCCAACCTCATCAGGATCATTCAACTTCAATTCAATGTTCTCATACATGGTTCAGTTTGCAGGTACTATCAATTGGAGTGAATTTGCTTTCGACGCCAACGGTAGTCAAGGATTAGCAGCCAAGAGAAATACCGATAACGCAAATGACAAGCACGTATTGCGCCTTGAATTGCAAAAGAATAGTTTATTTGTTGATCAGACATTTGTTCAACTACAAGCAGAAGAAGCAACTGAGATGTTTGATATGAACCTTGATTTGACCAAGATGGTTAATTCAGGAAATAATATCTACTCGCTTATTCCAGGTACAGAAAGCAATATCGAAGTGGCTGCAAATGCAATGCCAATCGCAGAGACCATTATCCCTCTTGGTGTTAAGATCACAGCAGCAGGCGAATATACCTTCGCGATGCCGGATGGAACAGATGGTATTGTGGTTGAACTCATTGACTACGAGACTAATACCACAACCAACCTACTGCTTGACAACTACACCGTTAACCTCGGCAAGGGCACCTTCGAAAGCCGCTTCGCTCTCCATGTAAGACCAGATAAAACAGTCACCAGCCTTGATAATATAGGCGATGAGACAACAGGCGATGAGGCGAAGAAGTACATCATCGATGGCAAACTATTCTTGCAAAAGGACAACACCCTCTACGATGCACAAGGACATATCGTGCGCTAAGGCGCAGCTATATGTTTAGTGGACGCCGCAAAACGGCTACTGTTTAGGGTTTAGAGAAAACACTATAGAAAAAAAGACAAGAGTTGAGCATCACGCTCAACTCTTGTTGTAGATTATCTAATTGTCTGAAAGCCCCGAAAGGGCTTCCAACAACCTTACACCAACTGGCGTATCAGTTTTTCTTCCTCACCAGGCAGCATTGCTATTGGTGGCAACTCTATCATCGTATAAGCGCCATATTGCCCTTTCTGCTGCATCCGTACCGCTGCACGAGCAGCTGACACCATCACCTGTGCCGTCAGAGCTGGGTTATTGATGCGCATCGTAAACTCCAGATGTTGCCCCTCCACATTGCTCGACACACCATCGCGCACTAGATTCACACCATGCCCTACGCTATTAATCGCCGCTACTGACTCCACCACAATCATTTTAGTATCGTCACTAGCGAAATACGCATCTGCCTTCAGCAGTGATTCTACCACCTGAGCGTCTGCACCGTCCTCTAACTCCACATACACTTCTCTTCGGTGTACTCCCTTACCCATAGGGATAGTCATTGACAGCGCATCCTTCACACCAGCAATAGCCTTCGCTGCCACGGTATGTCCCATCGAGCGACCAGGACCAAAATTGGTATATGTCACTCCCTCTGGCACCAACGCCATAAGCAACGCACGCACCACAGAGTCAGATCCAGGATCCCATCCTGCCGAAATCACACTCACTGCCTTATTGGCCTTAGCTACAGGCATAAGCGATTGTCGGAGATCATAAATCTTTTGATGAATATCAAACGAATCCACCGTACATATCCCCCTCTGCAGCAGTGCCTTAGCAAAAGGTTCCACCTCACGCGTAGGGGTACATAGCAGTACAACATCCGCTTCAATATCATCCAGATTATCATTGTGGTGATATATGCCCGCGAGCTCCATATCTGGAGCCGCCTTGATCGCCTGCTCCGCAGCACGACCTATATTTCCATATCCAAGAATCGCTACTTTCATCATGTGGTGTAATGTTAACTAGTGTGGTCTTTTCTATTATTGTATCTAGTGCATCTAGTGTATCTAGATTTCCTAAATTGACTATATTATCTAAATAACCTCGAGGGTGCAAAATTACACATTTTTTCTGAAACAACAAAAGGGAAGAAGCAAAAAGATGATTTTTTAGCAAAAATATTTGGTCAATCCAAAAAAAAGCAGTAATTTTGCACCGATTTTCGACTATAGTCTCTGGCGATCAGCATAGAGTACGTATGATTGCGGCTCGAACAGTAGTGTATACTATAGTTATTTAACCCATTAAACAAACAACGAAATGGATTTAATGAAAATTGCCGAAGAGGCATTCGCTGGCGAGAAGAAAGAGTTTCCAGCATTCGCTGCAGGTGATCAAGTGACTGTAGCTTATCGTATTAAAGAGGGTAACAAGGAGCGTATTCAAGAGTTCCGCGGTGATGTAATTTGCATCCACGGTAGCGGTGACAAGAAGCGCTTCACCGTTCGCAAGATGTCTGGCAACGTAGGTGTAGAGCGTATCTTCCCTATGGATAGCCCATTCATCGAGAAAATTACTGTGAACAAATACGGTAAAGTTCGTCGCTCTAAATTGTACTACTTGCGTGCTCTTACTGGTAAGAAAGCTCGTATTCCAGAGCGCCGCGTGAAGTAATGTCACTTCGTGACAATTTAAAACTCTTAGAACCTTTAGAACTCTTAGAACTTTAAACTGTCACGATATTGCCAAATGGTGTAACGGTAGCACTACAGATTCTGGTTCTGTCTGTCTGGGTTCGAATCCTAGTTTGGCAACAAAATGAGAATCTCCTTATTGGAGGTTCTTATTTTGTTTCTAAACTCATGGATGAGAACCCACTAAAGGGGTCCCCACCAAGCTTTGCTTGGAAGGGGAGAGTGAGGATGTGCGGTTGCCTAATGTCGCGGGCGACATTCTTTGCAACAAGCACAAGCCGAACGACGAATCCTAGTTTGGCAACAAAAAAGAAAGATTCTCATCTGAGAGTCTTTCTTTTTTTTCTACTGAACTAGCACAAAAATAAATCGAACTTCGTGAGTTCGATTTAAGAGGAAGAATGACGGTCGCCCAATGTTGCAAAGCAACATTCATTGCGACAAGTCCATTCTGACGAGGGGGAGAGTGAGGATGTGCGGTTGCCTAATGCTGCAAAGCAGCAGTCATTGCAACAAGCACAAGCCGAACGACGAATCCTAGTTTGGCAACAAAACGAAAGGCTTCCCTTCTGGGAGGTCTTTCGTTTTGTTGTTGCTAGAGAATCTAGAAGGGCTGGAAGGGCTAGAGAGGCGGGAAGGGGTAAAGTGTAAGGCATAAAGACGAGAAAGGTGACAAAAATTGCAAAAATTACCAAGAAGAGAAACAAATTTTCATCAAAATCAACGAAAAACATACAAAAAATCACAAAAAGTATAAAAAAAATGGAAAAATGTTTGCATATATGAATTATATATATTACCTTTGCACGTGATTTTGCTAAACAAAAACGGCAAAAAGTAAAAAGCAGCCGCTGCAAAGTCCATTTACGCGCATACACGCATATATATATAATAAGGTATATAGTTTTTAAGGTACAATTTTAAATTTTATTTTTATGAAAAAGATTTACTCTCTTTTCATGGCACTAAGTATTGTGCTATGTGCCATGGCTAGTTCTCCTTATGTAATGGAGAGACAATTGGCTGTTTCCAACTCTAAAGTGGTAAACAAGCAAGCAAAATTCAACCAACAAGATCGCGAAGCTATCGCAGCAAAGCGTATGGCAAAAGCAACACCTGCATTGCAAGTGAATGGCGCTCGCCAAATTGAGGCTGTGCAAACCATCGCTAAACAAGCAATGCCTGCTAACGCTGTTCGCAAAGCTCCTGCTAAAGCCACAGAAGGGATTGTAGCTACTGACACAGTGGTTATCCTTGGAGGAGAGTGGTCGTATGAGTATTATGCAGAGAGTGGCGACTGGTACATGGCTGTGATTGACGAAACACAAACCTACGTAGTACGTTTGGACTACTTGGCAGAGGAGAGCGGCTTTGCTGGTACATTCGGTATTGATGATTTGGATTTGGATTATTCTTACTTGACTATCTATGACACAGATGGCACCAAGACCTTCGTGGATTATGTAGAAGCAGAATTTACAGTAACCGTTACCGAAGATAGCAAATTCTTGGAGGCAAACTTGCTATGCGAGGATAGTATCCGTTACCTCGTAAGTGCAGCAGAGTTGCCATTGCCTGAGGCAAAGGACACCGTAGAGTTGGCTTATACCAATGGTCACTTGGAGGACGGCACGCGCAGCACCGAGACTTTCCAATTCTGGGCTGACGAGAATGGTGTTTACACCTCATTCCTTATCGCTTCTGATGAAGTAGTGGGAGAATACACTCAAGACGATATGTATGTAGCTTATGCAAACTACATCATGTTTGTAGATGGCATAGATACTACTTTCGTTGACTTCTTGGGTCTCAACTTGACTGTCACCAAAGAAGATCAAACCTATTTTGCAGACGCATACGCATTGGGCGTTGATACCGTTATGTATCACATCACCATGTCATATACCAAACCTGCTCCAACCGACACCATCGACATCGTAGCCACCAACATGACTATTGACGAATTCGAGTTCATTGGTATGTATTTCTGCACCATCACCGCAAGCAACGACGAATACACCGTTACTCTCGATATGGCCAATGGTTTGCCACTAGGCGAACTCACCAGCGCAGATTTCAATGTAGATTGGAGTTCTGTTTATCGTGTTGCAGATTCGACAGAGATTGCGTTTGAAGATATCCTCAGCGCAACTGTTACAGAAGTGGACGGACAACGTGCTATCAAAGCTCAAGCATTGGGTGTAGATACCATTCTCTACAACTTAGATCTCAGTTATGTGTTGCCAACCGCAACTGATACCGTAGAGGTAGTATTCACTACCCCTGCAAGTGCAGAATACTATGACTCATACGGTGATTATTATATCTATAATGAAAACGAGGAGTATATCGTAGCATTAGACATCTTTGCAGAGAAGAACGCATTGGAAGGCGAATACGAAGGCGAAGACTTTGATTATTATTACACTGAAGTAGGTCTTATCGTAGATGGCGATACTACTGGCGTGGCTGTAGCAGCAGCAAAAGCAACTATAACAAAAGTAAGCGAAGAATTAGCACATATTGACGCTGAGTTGCTCTGCGAGAACGAAGTGCTTTATTTGGTTAGCACCGATGTAACCATGTCAAAATTAGGTTTGCAATACGATATGACAGAGGGCAAAGTAAATCGCGAATATAACCTCAATGATGAATTGACCTTCAACACCGATTACGTAGCAGATTATGGTGAATTATATGTGGACGTAATAGCTGGTGACATGAGCGACTTGATGTCATTGCTCTTCTTCGTAAACGATACTGTAGAAGGTTTGGTACTTCCAGAAGGTACATATCCAATCAGTGATACATACGCTGAAGGTACTGTATTAGCATCTACTGGCTATGATGAAGACTATGGCGCAATGCCATCTAACTACTGCACATTGGTTGTAGATGGAGGTAAATTGTATCTCAATGAATGTTTCTTCATGGTAGGCGGAAGTGTAGTAGTAGAGCACGTGGATGGTCACTTGAAGATTACCGTTGATGCTGTGAACTCATACGACGTTCCTGCACATATCGTATATGAGGCAAATCCAGCAGAGACAGGTTTCGAGAATATCAAAGTAAACACCAACGCAAGCAAAATGATTGAGAACGACCAACTCTTGATCATCAAAGACGGCGTGAAATACAATGTTATGGGTTCTGTAGTAAAATAATTACTCATCACATACACAGTCAAGGAGGGTGCTACGGCATCCTCCTTTTTTATAGAAAACATTTTTTCAGACTATTTGTTTGTATATGTCCAAAAAAAGCAGTACCTTTGCACGGTTTTTTGATTATACACCTTATTATATATATAAGCAATGAAGAATTTTGTAGAAGAATTGCGTTGGCGTGGCATGTTGCAAGACATGATGCCAGGCACCGAAGAACAACTGATGAAAGAACCTACTGCTGCATACTTGGGTATTGACCCTACTGCAGATAGTTTGCATATTGGGCACCTCTGCGGTATCATGATGCTCAAGCACCTGCAAAATGCAGGTCACAAACCCATCGCGCTGATTGGTGGTGCAACAGGTATGATTGGCGACCCAAGTGGCAAATCAGCCGAGCGTAACCTGCTGGACGAACCTACCCTACGCCACAACCAAGAGTGCATTAAGAAGCAACTAGAGCGTTTCCTCAACTTCGGCGAAGGCGAGAATGCTGCTGAGCTCGTAAACAACTACGACTGGATGAAGGACTACACCTTCCTCGACTTTGCACGCGAAGTGGGCAAACTCATCACCGTCAACTATATGATGGCAAAAGACTCTGTTAAAAAACGCTTCAATGGCGAGTATAGCCAAGGTATGTCGTTCACAGAGTTCACCTATCAACTGCTCCAAGGATACGACTACGTATATCTCAACAAGCACAAGAACTGCAAACTCCAAATGGGTGGTAGCGACCAATGGGGAAACATCACCACAGGTACCGAGCTCATCAAGAAGATGGGTGGCGGTGAGGTTTTTGCATTGACTTGCCCACTCATTACCAAAGCTGACGGCGGTAAGTTCGGTAAGACCGAGAGTGGCAACGTATGGCTCGACCGCAAATACACCAGCCCATATCGTTTCTATCAGTTCTGGCTCAACGTGAGCGATGATGATGCCAAACGCTATATCCGCATCTTCACTTGCCTCGACAAAGAGACCATCGACGCACTCATCGCAGCACACGACGAGGCACCACACATGCGTACCTTGCAAAAGCGATTGGCAGAAGAGGTGACCGTGATGGTACATAGCCGCGAAGATTATGAGGCAGCCGTAGAGGCAAGCAACATCTTGTTTGGCAATGCGACACACGAGGCACTAAGCAAACTAGACGAGGAGATGTTCCTGCAAGTATTTGACGGCGTGGAGAAATACGAAATTAGCCGCGAAGACATTGAGGCAGGTATTCCTCCACTCGACCTATTGGCAGAGAAAACCAAGATCTTCCCATCCAAAGGCGAAGCACGCAAGATGATTATCGCCAACGGCTTCTCTATCAACAAGGAGAAATTCACCGACCCACAAAAGGCAATCACCATTGATATGCTCCTCAATGGCAAATACCTGCTCTGCCAAAAAGGTAAAAAGAATTACTATATTGTAGAAGTAAAAGGATAATGGACGCCCATTGGGCTATTGGATAATGGACGGCTAACGCCTATTGGGTAATGGCTATAGACAGAAAATCAGCGAAGCAGGAGTTTCGCTGATTTTCGTTTAGAGAGGGTATTTCGTAATAAAAAGGTATCATTTGTTATGAAAACAACGGTGGAAATTGTGTATTTGCTTAAAATATCGTACCTTTGCAGCACATTTTGCTTCGCCTTGGTGCGGAGCTATTATTATGCAAATCACACTCGTTGAATAATGAAAAAAGTATTTCTACTCTTTTTTTTATGCCTAACAGTAGGCATGTATGCAGAACGAATTGACACTATTCCCTTCGGAGATATGGAGAGTTGGGCAGTTCGTTACATCAAAGAATCCAAACTTTTAGGCGGTCAAACCAAAACACTGTATGCTTTAGCCCCTACCGACACCATTTGGGAAAACGGTTCTTATACCTACGGATTGAACGGCAATCCTTGGGCAACCAGCAACGCCTATGCCAATGTGATTGGCATTGAGAAAGCCGCAGGCACTATGACACCCGAAGCAAGAGAAGATGGGGGTACATGTTGCCGTATGGATGTGGACTTGCTAGGTGTTCGCGTGATGGGAATAATTGATATACAAGTACTTGTGCCAGGCACATTGTTCACAGGACGCAATCTTGAACCTATCACTACTGCCGCTGACCCATATCAAAACATTGACTTTGGAGTACCATTCACTGAGCGACCAAGTGCTTTGCAGTTTGATTATAAATGCATCATCTCCCCTGAGAATTGGATATGGTTTGCTAAAGGTACTGCTAAGCCAAAAAAACTAGAAGGACACGACGAGGCAGAAGCATATCTATATTTGCAACATCGCTGGGAGGATGAGAAAGGCAAGATTCACTCTATCCGCGTAGGCACTGCCTACGAACGCTTCACCGAAGATCAACTCACATGGGTAAATGGTCATCGCATACCTATCCACTATGGCGATATCACGGGTGAACCTTGGTACGAAGATTATATGGGCTTCAAGTGTATGCAACGCGCTGTGAATTCGAGAGGCAAAGTGACCCCCATCATCGAAGAAGGTTGGGACGGCACACTAGAACCTACTCACCTCGTTATCATGCTCACTTCGGGTAAATACGAAGCATTCGTCGGCAAGGAAGGCAACGTGTTTTGGGTAGATAATGTGAGTCTAGTGTACGAAGATTAAGCACATAATACGAGATTTTGCAAAGAAAATAGCATTTTTTTTGAAAAAAAGCAGCAAATAATTTGGTCAATTCAAAAAAAAGCAGTACCTTTGCACCCGCTTTCGAAAAGAAAGAATGAAAACCACCTCAAAACTAAATCAAAACGCGTTTTGATTTAAGAGGAAAAACAAACGAAGCGCACCACTTGCGTAGCAAGTCAATTCGCGTAGTTTGTTTTGACGATGACCAATGGTATAAAGGCTATTACGTCAGATTTTGGTTCTGAAAATCTTGGTTCGATTCCAGGTTGGTCAACTAAAGAAGCCCGTCCAAACGGGCTTTTTTTGAGAGAAATCTCAACGTGTGATGGGATACGGGCAGCCACACCAACAGTAGTTTAAAGTTTAGAGGACGCTCGCACAGCGAGCTACAGTTTAGAGTTTAAAGGCTGGGAATTCTGCCCTATTATTGAGTAACACTTTATAAAAAATGAAAACATTTGAATTGGTAGGTACTCCACGTAGCGAGTACGGCAAGAAAGCTGCTAAGACTTTCCGCAAAGAGAACCTCGTACCTTGCAACCTCTATGGCAATGGCGAGAACGTGACTTTCACTGTAACTGTTGACGATGTACGCAAACTCATCTACACTCCTGACACCATGGCAGTGGCTTTGACCATTGGCGAGGCTAAGAAGATGGCGGTAGTAAAAGAGTTGCAATTCCACCCAGTAAGCGAGCAATTGCTTCATATTGACTTCCTCGAAGTAACTGAGGATAAGCCTGTAACCGTAGCTATCCCTGTACAATTGCAAGGTCACGCAGAAGGTGTGAAAGCCGGTGGTAAATTGGCTCTTGAGATGAAGAAGCTGAAAGTGAACGGTATCTACACACAAATTCCTAATCGCGTTGAAATCGACGTTACCAACCTCGGTTTGGGTAAGAAATTGTATGTAGGCGAAGTTAAACTCGAAGGTCTAAAACTGATGAACCCTGCAGATTCTTGCGTTGCTCGCGTGAAAGCAACTCGCGCAAGCCAACAAGC
>JAFVTU010000011.1 GCA_017503075.1 Paludibacteraceae bacterium
AAAAAAACTTATGTGGTTAAAAGATTCATCTATTGGTCGTAAGCTCGTTATGAGTATTTCGGGCTTGGGCTTGGTCTTCTTCCTGCTTTTCCATGGCTGCATGAACTTGGCTTTGGTGTTCTCGGAGGAGGCTTACAACTGGATTTGTTCCGTTTTGGGCGCAAATTGGTATGCATTGGTAGCAACATTGGGCTTGGGTGCACTCGTGCTCATTCACTTCCTCTATGCTATCTATCTGACAATCCAAAACCGTATGGCTCGCGGTAAAGACCGCTATGCGGTTACTGCTAAGCGTGAAGGCGTTGAGTGGGAGTCTGAGAACATGCTCGTTCTTGGCTTCGTGGTGATTGGTTTCATCGTTCTCCACTTGGCTAACTTCTGGTTCAAGATGCAGTTTACTGAGATTATGCACATGTGCGGTGCTGAGGACTTTGCAGTAGCTACTTTTGGTACTGTTTATGCTCCAACTGATGGTGCTGGTATGGTAAAAGCGTTGTTCACTACTCCTATCTGGGGTCAAGTGTACTGCGTATTGTATCTCGTATGGTTGACCGCTTTGTGGTTCCACCTCCGTCATGGCGTATGGTCTGCTCTCCACACCATGGGCTTCAACAACCTCGTATGGATGAAGCGCGTTAAATGCATTGGTGCTATCGTAGCAACCCTCGTAGTAGGTCTCTTCGCTATCGTAGTTCTCTACTATCTTGGCTACGGTATCGGCATGCTCCTCGCATAAAATAAGTGCCTGTGGCACGAACCATGGCGGCACAGCCGCGAAAATGGCTAAAGCGAAAAATGGTCTTCGACGTAAAAGTACGAAAATACACTAATTTCGTGAGCAAAGCGAACCATTTTCATGAGCAAAGCGAATCATTTTCGTGAGCGAAGCGAGCCACTCTCGTGAGCCGACAGGCGAACCAATAACAATTTTTTGCATAAAAAATTCAAAAATATATGGCAACAAAAAAACAAACTGCGCAGGTTATTACGCCTGAAATGGCGAAGATCCCTGCTGGTCCACTCGAGAAGAAATGGACCAATTACAAAGACCATCAGAAGTTGGTCAACCCTGCCAACAAGCGTCGTCTTGACGTCATCGTAGTTGGTACTGGTTTGGCTGGTGCATCTGCTGCGGCATCCCTCGCAGAGATGGGCTTCAACGTACTCAACTTCTGTATCCAAGACTCTCCACGTCGTGCACACTCTATCGCTGCACAAGGTGGTATCAATGCGGCTAAGAACTACCAAAACGATGGCGACTCTGTATATCGCCTCTTCTACGACACTATCAAGGGTGGTGACTACCGTGCTCGTGAGGCAAACGTGTACCGTCTTGCTGAGGTGAGCAACAGCATCATCGACCAATGTGTGGCTCAAGGTGTTCCTTTCGCTCGCGAATACGGCGGCTTGCTCGACAACCGTTCTTTCGGTGGTGCGCAAGTATCTCGTACTTTCTATGCTAAGGGTCAAACAGGTCAACAGCTCCTCCTCGGTGCTTACTCTGCACTCAGCCGCCAAATCGGTAAGGGCAAAGTGAAGATGTACAACCGTCACGAGATGTTGGATGTAGTTATGATCAAGGACGAGAACGGCGAGAACCGCGCTCGTGGTATCATCGCTCGTAACCTCGTTACTGGCCGCATCGAGCGTTATTTCGGTCACGCTGTGGTTGTAGCTACTGGTGGTTATGGTAATGCTTTCTTCCTTTCTACCAACGCGATGGCATCTAACGGTTCGGCTGCTATGCAAATGTACCGCCACGGTGCTTACTTCGCTAACCCTTGCTACGCACAAATCCACCCAACTTGTATTCCAAAGCACGGTGACTTCCAATCTAAATTGACTTTGATGTCTGAGTCACTTCGTAACGATGGTCGTATCTGGGTACCTAAGAAACTCGAAGACGCTCAACGCCTCCAACGCGGTGAGATCAAGGGTAAAGATATCCCAGAAGAGGATCGCGACTACTACTTGGAGCGCCGTTATCCAGCTTTCGGTAACCTCGTTCCACGTGACGTGGCTTCTCGCGCTGCTAAAGAGCGTTGCGACAAGGGCTATGGTGTAAACAATACCGGTCTTGCTGTGTTCCTTGACTTCTCTGACGCTATCCAACGCCTTGGCAAGGATGTGGTAGAGCAAAAGTATGGTAACCTCTTCCAAATGTACGAGAAGATTGTGGACGAGAACCCATACGAGGAGCCAATGATGATCTTCCCTGCTATCCACTATACTATGGGTGGTATCTGGGTGGACTATGAGTTGCAAACCAGCGTGAAGGGTCTCTTCTGTATTGGTGAGGCCAACTTCTCTGACCACGGTGCTAACCGCCTCGGTGCTTCTGCTTTGATGCAAGGTTTGGCTGACGGTTACTTCGTATTGCCTTATACTATCCAAAACTACTTGAGCGACCAAATCGGCGTTCCTCGTATGTCCACCGACCTCCCAGAGTTCGCTGAGGCAGAGAAGGGTATCACTGAGAAGATTGAGAAACTCATGGCTATCCAAGGTAAGCGTTCTGTGGATTCTATCCACAAGGAGCTCGGTCTTGTGATGTGGGATTTCGTAGGTATGGGTCGTACTGCTGAGAGCTTGAAGACTGCTATTGAGAAAATCGACGCAATCAAGAAAGAGTTCTGGAGCAATGTATATATCCCAGGTGAGGCTAACTCATTGAACAACGAGTTGGAGAAGGCTCTCCGCTTGGCAGACTTTATTGAGATTGGTCGTTTGATGGCAGTTGACGCTTTGAACCGTGAGGAGTCTTGTGGTGGCCACTTCCGTGAGGAGTATCAAACTCCAGAGGGCGAGGCAATGCGTCAAGACGATAAGTTCTCTTATGTAGCTTGCTGGAAGTACACTGGCGAGGACAGCGAACCAGAGCTTATCAAGGAGCCACTCGACTATGAATTCACCGAACGTAAAACACGTAACTATAAGAGCTAAGCATTATGGATCAATATATTGATATTAAAGTGAAGGTTTGGCGTCAAGCTGGACCAAAGGCAGAAGGTCATTTCGAGACCTACGAACTCAAACACATCTTCCAAGGTGCTTCGTTCTTGGAGATGATTGACATCCTCAACGAGCAACTCATCAGCGAGCACAAAGATCCTATCGCATTCGACCACGACTGCCGCGAGGGTATCTGCGGTATGTGCTCTATGTATGTGAATGGTCACCCACACGGACCAGACAGTGCTATCACCACTTGCCAATTGCACATGCGTAAGTTCAAAGATGGCGAGACTATCACTATCGAGCCATGGCGTAGCCGTGCGTTCCCTGTAATCAAGGACTTGATGGTGGACCGCGAGGCATACGATAAGATTATGCAAGCTGGTGGTTTCGTGTCAGTTAATACAGGTGGTGTACCTGATGCAAATGCCATTCCAATTCCTAAGGCTCACGCTGACGAGGCAATGGATGCTGCTTCTTGTATCGGTTGCGGTGCTTGTGCTGCTGCATGTAAGAACGGCTCTGCTATGTTGTTCGTTTCTGCTAAGGTAAGCCAATTGGCTCTCTTGCCACAAGGTAAGGTAGAGGCTGCTGCTCGTGCTAAGGCCATGGTGGCTAAGATGGATGAGTTGGGCTTTGGTAACTGTACCAACACAGGTGCATGTGCTGCTGAGTGCCCAAAACAAGTATCTTTGGCTAACATCGCTCGCCTCAACCGCGAGTTCCTCTGCGCAAAACTCAAAGACTAATACATTATTAGTTATACAACCAATAAGAGGCGTACATTGTGCGCCTCTTATTCTATTTTCTTTAATATATTTGCATATCTGCGATTTTTTTTGTACCTTTGCAGCGCAAAGGTATTTGCACTATGACAAACAAAGGCAACGACATACTCATCACAGGCGCACGCGTGCATAATTTGAAGAATGTAGATGTGCGTATACCACGAGATAAACTCGTGGTGATTACGGGTTTGTCGGGTAGTGGCAAATCGTCCCTTGCCTTTGATACTATCTTTGCCGAAGGTCAACGCCGCTATATGGAGACCTTTTCCTCCTATGCACGCGGATACATAGGTACGATGCAACGCCCCGATGTGGATAAGATTACAGGCCTCTCGCCTGTAATCAGCATCGACCAAAAGACAACCTCTCGCAATCCTCGTTCTACTGTTGGCACCGTAACCGAAGTGTATGACTACCTTCGACTACTTTTTGCACGCGCTGCGGACGCGTACTCTTACGCCTCTGGCGAGAAGATGGTGCAGTACACCGATGACCAAATCATTGATCTTATTCTCAAAGATTATACGGGTCAAAAAGTGCTCGTACTTGCCCCAATGGTCAATAACCGTAAAGGACACTACAAAGAACTCTTTGAAACTATTCGCCGTAAGGGCTATTTGCATGTGCGTGTAGATGGCGAAGTGATGGAAATCACGCCAGGTATGAAGCTCGACCGCTACAAGAACCACACCATCGAAGTCGTTGTAGATCGCCTCAAATTAAAAAGCGAAAGCGAAGAAGACCTCAAACGCCTTCGCGCTACCGTGGACAAAGCCATGACCCAAGGCGATGGCGTGATGGCTATTTCTATAGCCAATAGCCAATTGCCAATCCGCTATTTTTCTCGCCATCTTATGTGCCCCACCACGGGCATGAGTTATGCCGAGCCCGCACCACATACTTTCTCGTTCAATTCGCCACAAGGTTGGTGCCCAACATGTAGGGGACTTGGTAGAATCAAAGATGGCCTCCGGACGCCGGATGCCGGAAATCCTGACCTGACCAATATCCTCCGTGATGATGAGAACTGGTATACCCGCATGTTGGAATATGTGCAACAACCAGAAGACGAGAAGGAGGAGAAAGAAGAAACTTGGTGCGAGTGCCCAACATGTAAAGGTCAGCGTCTTAGCCGTGAAGCACTCAGTTTCCGCATTGCGGATAAGAATATTGCTGAGCTATCAGCAATGGATATTACAGACCTGAGAGCATGGCTGATGAATGTCCCTGCCCGTCTAACCAACAAGCAGCGCGCTATCGCAGAACCGATCATCAAAGAAATTATCTCCCGTTTGGGCTTTATGCTCAGCGTAGGACTATCCTACTTGTCTCTTTCTCGCTCTTCAGATAGTCTTTCCGGTGGAGAGAATCAACGTATTCGTTTGGCTACACAAGTGGGTAGTAAGTTGGTCAATGTCCTCTATATTCTTGACGAACCAAGTATCGGTTTGCACCAACGTGATAATCAGCGTTTGATCGACTCGCTGAAACAACTGCGAGACATGGGCAACTCCGTGATCGTGGTAGAGCACGATGAGGATATGATGCGTCAAGCGGATTATATTATTGATATAGGTCCCAAAGCAGGTCGTTTGGGTGGGCATATTGTGTTTAGTGGTACACCTGCCGAACTGCTGAAAGCTGATACGCTGACAGCGAAGTATCTTCGCGGAGAACTCTCCGCAACATTAAACAATACTACACAATCCTACACCACACTACACAATTCTACACCCACCCTCGTGCTTCGCGGCTGCCGCGGCAACAACCTCAAAGGTGTGGATGTCTCTTTCCCATTGGGGCAAATGATTGCCGTGACGGGTGTGTCGGGTAGTGGTAAATCCACTTTGGTAAATCAAACGCTTTACCCAATCCTCAGCCAACATTTCTACCGCAGTTTGCAAACGCCTTTGGCATACGATAGCATAGAGGGAATCGAATATATCGACAAAGTGATTGGAGTGGACCAGTCGCCTATCGGACGAACACCGCGTAGCAATCCTGCTACTTATACGGGCGTGTTCACAGATATACGCAACCTCTTTGCCCAACTACCAGAGAGTAAGATCCGCTCGTGGAAAGCAGGTCGCTTCTCGTTCAATAACTCAGGCGGACGATGTGAAGAATGTAGTGGTAATGGCTATAAGACCATACAAATGCACTTTCTGCCCAATGTGTATGTGCCATGCGAAGTATGTGGTGGACAACGCTACAACCGCGAGACCTTGGAGGCACGCTTCAAAGGCAAGTCTATTGCCGATGTATTGGACATGACCATCAATCAAGCAGTAGAGTTCTTTGAGAGTCAACCTAATATCTTGAAGAAAATCAAGACTTTGCAAGATGTAGGTTTAGGATATATCAAATTGGGACAATCATCTACAACCTTGTCAGGTGGCGAGAGCCAGCGCGTGAAACTAGCGACAGAATTGGCTCGCCCCAGTACAGGAAAGACATTATATATATTGGATGAGCCCACTACGGGTCTGCACTTTGAAGATGTGCGTGTATTGATGGGAGTACTCCGACAGTTGGTGGATAAAGGCAATACGGTAATCATCATAGAGCACAACCCCGATGTCATTCGTTCGTGCGATTATCTCATTGATATGGGACCCGATGGCGGTCGCGATGGTGGCACTGTAGTCGCTACTGGCACAGTGGAAGAAATACGAGAAAACAAAAATAGCATAACGGGAAGGTATATTTAGACTTTAGAGATTATGGATGCATTATTGATACTTACTATAGTCATTGGCATCATTTGGTTTGTACCAATCGTATGCCGTAAGATACATGTGCCAAGCATTGTGGGATTTATCTTGGCAGGTATTGTGATTGGTCCATCGGTCTTGAACCTTGTGGGCGAAAGTCCATCAATCAAGATTCTGGGCTCGCTAGGAATGCTCTATATCATGTTTCAATCGGGTAGTGAGATTGATATTAATGACTTTAAGCAATATAAATATCGCTCGCTATTCTTTGGCTTGTGCACTTTCTTGATTCCTTTTGGTTTGGGTATCATCACCAGCAGGTATCTGCTCCCTTATGGTTGGTTGCCAAGTTTATTATTGGGCGCTATGTACGGTAGCCATACCCTGATGACTTATCCTATTGTAAGTCGATATGGTGTGCAGAAGAATATGGCTGTGAATATTACAGTAGGTGCTACTATGGTGGCCATCACCTTGTCGCTTATCGTATTAGCCATAGTAGAGGGATGGAGTCATCCGGTGCGGAGTATCGCTGACTATGCTATACAATTATCATTAGTGGTTGTTTTCCTTATTAGCGTACTATGGTTGTTCCCTCGTTTTGCACGCATGTTCTTTAAGCGTTATCGCGATCCTATCTCCGAGTTTATGGTGGTGATGTTGATGTTGGTAGGTAGTGCGTTTCTGGCAGATTTAGCAGGATTGGAGGGTATTTTGGGTGCTTTCCTTTGTGGTGTTTCACTCAATCGCCTATTGCCCAACCGTTCTCCACTGATGGGACGCATCAATTTTGTAGGTAATAGTATCTTCGTGCCATTATTCTTGATTGGTGTGGGCTTGATGATTGATATTCATGCATTCTGGAGCGGTTGGACGACAGTGACGATAGCGATTGTGATGATTACCACCAAGTTGATAGGCAAGAGTCTTGCCGCTTGGATAGCACAAGTGGTCTTCCGATTCTCTAAACATGAGCGACAATTGGTGTTTGGTCTGTCGCATGCTACCGCGGCAGGCACATTGGCAATTGTTACTATTGCATACCAAATGGGACTTTTATCTTCGGATGTGCTGAATGCTTCCGTATTGATGATATTGGTACTCTGCACCACAGCAAGTTTTATCACCGAGCATGCTGCCAAGGAGTTGGCATTGCAGGAGAGTGCCAAACTAGAGGCTTACCACGAAGACGACTATTGGTTATTGACTTCAGTAGGTGACGACTTGCGTCCTGCTATGCGCGAGATTGGCGAGATGGCTTCGCTGGATAATATTGAGATTAAGCAGTCAGCCGACTGGAAGGATGTCTCGGATATGGTAGAACATACGAGCAAGTCGGTGATTGTCTATCACGAGGCGCAACCTATCAACACCATCAATCGCCTTGTGGTGGCAGTTCCGCGCTATGCCGAGAAGGAGCGCGACTTTATCACATGCTTTGGTCTGGTGCGTCGTCTGTCGGGTGAGTTGGGGGCAAAGGTGGTCTTCTATGCACATCCAGATACGCAAGTGGCATTGCAAGCCATGTGTCGTCGTCCTGGTAAATTCTTGCGTGCTGCCTTCCGCACTATGGATGGTTGGGAAGAGGTGGGTATCATCTCGCAGACCATTATGGATAATGATATGCTGGTGCTCTTATCTTCGCGTAAGTCCACAGCCAGTTACAACCCTCTTTTCGAGGAAATTCCTACAATGTTGACGGAGCATTTCACTAGTTTCAGCTCGATGGTCGTTTACCCAGAGCAGCTGACGGGTGAACCCGATATGGATACATTGCTCATGGAGATACCTCCTGCAAGCAAAACTTGGTCAATGATCTCACGTGTGAAACGATGGGTAAAGAAATATATATTCAGACTAACTGATGAGAAGTAAACTACATGCCATAGCGCAGACCTTTGTAGAGCAAGTCGGCAGCGATTTGCAACGCTACACTTTCGTCTTTCCCAATCATCGTGCAGGCTTGTTCTTCCGCAAATACCTATCGCAGTATATGGACAAACCCATGTTTGCTCCTCGTATGATGAGCATCAATGAGTGCTTTGCGGAGTTGTCTGATTTGCTAGTGGCTGACCAACTGACGCTGTTGCTGCGCCTGTATAGCGAATATCGACGCTTGAAACCGGATGTTGAGTCCCTAGATCAATTCCTCTATTGGGGCAAGATGATGTTGGCGGATTTCTCGGAGATAGACAATCATTTAGTGCCGCATGTAGAGGCATTGTTTGCGTCGGTAAAGGATTTGCATACCATTGATGAGCGATTCCAATATCTCACCGATAACCAACGGCAAGCGCTGGCACGCTTTTGGAAAGAATTTCAAGACTCCGACAAGCATCATCCCAATGGGAAGATGCATCAGCGATTCTTGCATACTTGGGATCTACTTTATCCGCTCTATACTGCTTTGCGCGAGAACCTGCTCCGCGATGGTTTGGCATACGAGGGAATGTTGCACCGCGAGGTGCTTGACCATTGGCAGGAGATTCCTCAGCAGCGTTTTCGAGAGCAGTATGTGTTCCTTGGATTCAATGCGTTGACCGCATCCGAACGCGAACTGATGCTTCGTTTGCAGGAGATGGGTAGAGCGGATTTCTATTTCGACTACGATAGTCCATTTTTGCGTGATCCACAGAATAAGGCCTCTATGTTTATGGAGGAGAATCTGCGCCTCTTTCAATCCCATTACCCAATAGGCGGTACGCCGTCCCATAGCGAAGCGTCCCATAGCCCAACGGGCGTCCAATATCCAATAGGCGGTACGCCGTCCCATATCACCCTCGTCTCTGTGCCATCCACGGTGGGTGAAGTGCATGAGGTGAGTCGTATCTTGTCGGAGATTATCCCCGATGATTGTACCGATTTGACGCGTACGGCTGTGGTGTTGCCCGATGAGCAGTTGCTGGTGCCTTTGTTGAATGTCTTTCCTGAATCGGTGAAGAAGATCAATGTCACGATGGGTTATCCCTTGCGTGCTACTTCGGTGTATATGCCAGTGGCGTATCCTGAGCAATTCATGCAACCAATGCCCGAAATGCCTGCGGATTTCCTTGCTCAGATGCGTGAGTATTTGCTCTCGCAACTGCATGCCAACACGTCAGAGGCGATATACCAATTAACTAAGGTACTTGACCGATTAGAGGCGGCTTTGTCTGCCTATCCGCAGATTGCGTTCACGGTAGCTGATATGCAACAGCTACTCAAGATGCTTACCCTAGAAACGACCATCCCTTATAAGGGTGAACCCCTTGACGGACTGCAAGTAATGGGTGTGCTGGAGACACGTGCATTGGATTTTGATAATATCATCATTACGGATTTCAACGATGACATCTATCCCGGCCGATCACGAGGCAATAGTTTCATCCCATATGTCTTGCGAGTGGGTTTTGATATGCCTACGCCCGACCGCCAGAATGCTATCTTTGCCTACAATTTCTACCGCATGCTATCCTATGCCAAGAATGTGTGGCTGATTGCTAACTCTACGGCGGATGACCAACATTCGGGCGAGGTGTCGCGCTACTTCTATCAGATGATGTGGCAATACAATATGGATATTCGTCAAACCATTATCACGTATCCGCTCAATTCTACTACCACGGAGCTTCAGTGTCCTGCTATCGGTAAGAATCAGCGTGCTGTCCAACTAAATCATCTTTCTGCCTCGGCATTGACGACCTATCTGCGTTGTCCTAAGTCTTTCTATTATAGATATATAGAGCATGTGGCGGAACCCGAGCCAGATGAGTCAATATCGGTGAGTGACCTTACTTTGGGTAATGTGCTGCACGCGATTATGCAGCAGCTATATACTCCTTTTGTGGGGAAGAATATCACCGCATCAACGATTCATGAACTGCTGGAGCGCATCAATGAAGATGCCTATTGGGAGGCGCTCACTCCCTTGCAGGATCTCAAGGGAGATATTTTGGCAAGGAGTGTGATTCGCTCTTTGGTAAATAATATCCTTCATTACGACTATACACAAGCCCCGTTTGTGTTTATTCAAGCAGAGAAACCTGTGAATATCCAGTTGCCCAATGGTTTGAGTATTAGAGGCACAATCGACCGCCTAGATTCCAAGGCAGGAGTGGCGCGTGTGATTGATTATAAGACGGGTTCTACGGATCTGCTGTATAAGTCGATGGCGGATGTGTTTGGCGTAGTGCCTGCGAGCGAGGATGGTGGTTATACCTTGCGAACGAAGGGTAAAAGTCAGATATTGCAGACGATGCTCTATTGTTGGGTCATGTCGGAGCAATATCCATCTATCGCGCCTTATGTGTATGCGGCTAGACGCCTCTCGGATACTACGACAGTCACCTGCGTACATACGAGTACTTCGGACGAGCCACTCCTGTTTGACAATCAGATGAAGCAGGAGTTTGTGCACGAACTGACCCAACTCATTGATGAGATTCGCAATCCAGAAATACCCTTTATGCCATGCGCGGATGACCATCCATGTGAATATTGCGCATTCATCTCGCTGTGTGGAAGACAATTGAAAAAGTAGTGTGATAATGTAAAGCGAAAAATACAAAATACAAATGCATTTGTATATTCCAAAAAAAAGTAGTACTTTTGTAGCGGAAACTGAAAAGTGAAAACCCTTAAAACCCTTAGAACTTTTTAAACTTTAAAAACTTATAATCGTATGACAATGACTAAAAGCCCATTGCAAATCGCTCGTGCTGCGTATCAACCCAAGATGCCAGTGGCTTTGCAAGGTAATGTTAGCCTCAAAGAAGGCGCAAAAACGCAATCTGTAGCGGATCAAGAGGAGATTCAAAAGCTCTTCCCTAACACCTACGGAATGCCTGTAATCGAGTTTGAACCTGCTGCTGATGCTGCGGCTGTAGAAGCATTCAATGTAGGTGTGATCCTCTCTGGTGGTCAAGCTCCTGGTGGTCACAATGTGATCTGCGGTTTGTTTGACGCACTCAAGCGTATCAATCCTGCTAACAAACTCTATGGTTTCCTCGGTGGTCCTAGCGGTTTGGTAGATGGCAAGTATGCAGAACTCACTGCTCCTGTGATTGATGAGTATCGCAATACCGGTGGTTTTGATATTATCGGTTCTGGTCGTACCAAACTCGAGGAGACTTGGCAATTCGACAATGGTATCAAGGTGTGCCAAGAGCTGGGTATCAAGGCTATTGTCATCATCGGTGGTGATGACTCTAACACCAACGCATGCGTACTCGCTGAGTACTACCTGCAAAAGAACTGCGGCATTCAAGTCATCGGCTGCCCTAAGACCATCGACGGTGACCTCAAGAACGAGATGATTGAGACCTCTTTCGGTTTTGATACCGCTTGCAAGACTTTTGCTGAACTCATTGGTAACATCCAACGCGACGCTAACTCTGCTAAGAAATACTGGCACTTCATCCGCCTCATGGGTCGCTCTGCCAGCCATATCGCACTAGAGTGCGCATTGCAAGCACAACCAAACGTATGCCTTATCTCTGAGGAAGTCGAAGCAAAAGAGATGACCCTCAATGATGTAGTAGAGCAAATCGTAGAGGTGATTGTAGAGCGTGCTAATGCGGGACTCAACTTCGGTACTATCCTTATCCCAGAGGGATTGATTGAGTTTATCCCAGCTATGCGTGTGCTCATCCAAGAGCTCAACGATATGTTGGCTGAGAACGAGGAGTTTGCTGCGCTTGAGGGCGACGACGCTAAGCGCGAGTATGTGAAGTCAATGCTCAGTCCTGCTTCATGCGAACTCTATCGCAGTTTGCCAAAGGGTATTGCTAAGCAATTGACCCTTGACCGTGACCCTCACGGCAATGTGATGGTGAGCCAAATCGAAACCGAGAAACTGCTCATCGAGATGGTACAAAAGCGTTTGGCTCAACTCAAGGCTGCGGGTACCTACAAGGGCAAATTCTCTGCGCTCAACCACTTCTTCGGTTACGAAGGTCGCTGCGCAATGCCAAGTAACTTCGATGCAGACTACTGCTATAGCCTCGGTAACACTGCTGCGCACCTCATTGCAGCTGGTAAGACGGGTTATATGGCACTCGTCAAGAACCTCACCCGTCCTGCTACCGAGTGGGTGGCTGGTGGTGTACCTGTGACCATGATGATGAATATGGAGCGTCGCCACGGTAAGATGAAACCAGTGATCCAAAAGGCATTGGTTGACCTCAACGGTGCGCCATTCAAGTACTTGGCTGCTCACCGTGCTGATTGGGCTGACCCACAACTCAGCTACATTTATCCAGGTCCAATCCAATACTACGGACCAAGTGAGGTGTGCGACCAACCAACTCGCACATTGATGCTGGAGCAAGCGTGAAAAAACTAGCATTGCTAATACTATTGATGGTTTCGGGTATGTGCCGAGCGCAGTACTCGAACCATCAGTTGTATCAGGCGTATCTGAATCAGGATGTGAGTTTATGGGGGGAGTATATTGCTTCGGCTCAGTGGGATAGTATGTCGGTGGAGGAGCAAAAGCAATTGCTCAACTATGAGTATGGCTACACGGCTGTGGCTTTGGGACAAGACACGGTAGATGCTACAGCGATGCTGGCGCGCTATGAGCAACATCTGGAGGCACTGCAATCCAACTTGTCAGAAGCAAGGTATAATGCCTATTTGACCAGTGTTTATACCTATAAGATGGCACTGGATAAGGTGCATTTCATGAGTCATGCGAAGCAGCTGTTTGCTAGTATCAAGCGGGCTGCGGACTTGGATAACGAAGATGCCTTTGTCATGGCGATGATGGGAAATGTGGAGTTCTATAACCCCTTTGGCAGCAAGAAGAAGGCATTGAAATATTTGGAAAAAGCAGATAGTTTGTACCGCCTTTCGGCTGTGGAGTATGAGCAGTGGAATCATCATGCGGTAAGAATGACGATAGAGCAGTGCAAAGAGAAATTGAATAAGTAATTATGCGACTGATAAAGAATCCGTGGATAGGAGCAGAGGGGTATCATTGTTTTGGTTGTTGTCCAGATAATCCTTTTGGTTTGCAGATGAAGTTTTACGAGGAGGGGGATGATGTGGTATGCTTGTGGCATCCATCGGCTCGCTATCAATCGTGGGATAACACGTTGCACGGAGGTGTGCAGTCTGTGTTGCTGGATGAGGTATGCGGTTGGGTGGTCTTTCATAAGTTGCAGGCATCGGGCGTGACGGCCAAGATGGAGACGCGTTTTCGCAAACCAGTAGTGATACGCCAGAAGTTTATTGAATTGCGTGCGCGTTTGCGTGAGATGCGCCGCAATATAGCCATCGTGGATGGCGAGATTAGAAGTGCAGAGGGGGAGATTTTGGTAGAATGTACCTGCACCTATTTTACTTTTGATGCGGCACACGCACCCGAGGGGGTGCCTTACCGCCCAACAGAACTTATTGGGGATGAAGTGACAAGGGAGGAAGTAGCTTCGCAAGCTACGCTGAAGAGTTAGCCCTTCGGGCTGAACGATTAGCTTCGCTGAATGCCATTGCAAGCAATGAGGAGTTAGCCCTTCGGGCTGAAATTCACGAAGTAACCCTTCACGAAGCAACCATTCATTTGCAAGGCGAATAACCCTTCACGAAGCGACCATTCATTTGCAAGGCGAATAACCCTTCACGAAGCAACCATTCATTCGCAAGGCGAATAACCCTTCACGAAGCAACCATTCATTCGCAAAGCGAATTAAAAAAAGAAGTATGAAACACCATTTTTTACATTATATGGATCAGGTGATCCATAATCGTTGGCGAGATGTCGCCTTCGTAGATTACGGAGAGAAAACCCAATACACCCACGGCGAAGTGGCACAACAAGTGCGTCGTTTGCACAAGCTCTTCCGCCTGCTGGGTATTCAACCAGGAGATAAAATAGCTATAGCCAGTCGCAACTGCTCCAACTGGGTAGTTTCCTACATGGCAATCATGTCCTACAAGGCAGTGGCAGTCACGCTGCTGCAAGACTTCAAAGCAGAGGACTTGGCACGATTGATTGAGCATTCAGATGCGAAGATGCTTATTGTGGGGCCTTATGTGTGGCGTGAGTTGCAACACCAACAGTTGCCCGAACTACAAGCCATCATGTCCATGGATGATTTCTCATTTATCCATCTCGCTGAAGAGTACAAGGGTAATGTAGAGCATGTGATGGGCGAGGAGAGTACACTGACCGAAACGACCTTCTTCTCGTTGGTGCAAGACGGTGAGATTGATTTGGATTCGCTGGCATTGATCAACTACACTTCAGGTAGTATGGGTTCGCCCAAGGGCGTGATGGTCAGTCACCGTTCGCTGTCCAACAACACCGAGAATGGT
The DNA here is from genome assembly GCA_017503075.1 of Paludibacteraceae bacterium. Classification (GTDB taxonomy): domain Bacteria; phylum Bacteroidota; class Bacteroidia; order Bacteroidales; family Paludibacteraceae; genus Colicola. The sequence goes on from JAFVTU010000011.1 coordinate 14,753, forward strand.
ATGCATATCCTACCCGTAGAGCCAGGACAACGTGTGGTGTCAATGCTCCCATTGGCGCATATGTTTGGTCAGTTGGCTGATTTCTTGTATCCGTTCAGTGCGGGTGCGACGATTTACTATTTGACCAAAGCACCTACACCAAGCCTACTATTGAAGGCGATGGCGGATGTGAATCCATATTTGGTGGCAACAGTGCCTTTGGTGATTGAGAAAATCTATAAGAAGAAACTTGACCCGCTATTGAGCAAGTTGTCGTTTAAGTTCTGCTGGTACACCCCTGGTATCATGAATATCGTGCGTGCGGTGGTAAAGAAGTCGCTTGTAAAGGCGTTTGGCGGTCAAGTGCGCTATTTCCTATGCGGAGGTGCAGCAATGAATCCAATCGTAGAGAAATGCTTGATGGATGTCAATTTCCCATTATCTATCGGTTTTGGTATGACGGAGTGTGGACCTCTGGTCAGCGGCTTGCCACCTAAGTACTTCAAACGTCGCTCATGTGGTGCGCCAGTGCCTGGTATGGAAGCCAAGATTGATAATCCGAACGAGAAAGGCGAAGGCGAGATATTGGTACGTGGCGAGAACGTGATGATGGGTTACTATAAGAACGACGAAGCCACTAAGGCAGCTTTCACGGAAGATGGTTGGCTCAGAACGGGCGACTTGGGCTATATGGATAAGAAGCAGAATATCTTTATCCGTGGTCGTATCAAGTCGATGTTCCTCGGTGCGAGTGGACAGAATATCTACCCAGAGGAGATTGAGGATAAGCTGAATAACCAACAAGGCGTAGCGGAGTCGGTAGTGGTAGAGCGTGAAGGCAAATTGATTGGTTTGGTTTTCCCCGATGAGGAGCAGACCAAGGGCTTTTCTATCGCTGAGATTAATAAGATGATGAAGGAGAACCTCAAGAAGTTGAATGATCTGCTGCCATCTTACTCGCGTGTCCACGATATTGAGGTCAAGGAAGAACCGTTCGAGAAGACGCCGAAGAAGAGCATTAAGCGATTCTTGTATAAGTAATGAATAAAAACTAAAATTGAAATCTCACCTCATTAAACTGGGGTGAGATTTTTTTTGTGATAAAAATCGGGATTTATATACTTGTTGACACTTGCTGTCATTATCAGTTTTGTTTTGCTCTCCAAATGCGCCTTTAACCTCTAACCTTTAACCTCTAACCTTTAACCTTTAACCTATAGCGCCATCGGCGCGTCCTATAGTCCGCAGGACGTCCAATAGCCAATAGGCGAAGCCGTCCATTAGCTCGCTTTGCGAGCGTCCCCTAAACCACAACTTCTTTCCATATGGAAATTGAGGTATCACCCAAATGTAGTAACTTTGTGTAGTGTTAAACTACAAAATTATTACATTATGGACATTACTTCAAACTTCCAAAAAGCAGTAGCTAAATGCCTGAATGACAAGAAGATGACGCAGCTTGACCTCTCCGTCATTACGGGTATCTCACAACCCAGTATCTGCCGCTATCTGGCTGGAAAACGCTCCCCTTCACTCGCACAAGTGGTAAACATCGCCACAGCACTGGAATTAAATCCCATCGCCCTGCTAACCTATCCCCAGCAAGTTGCAGTCATCTCCCAACTACTTTAATCATGGATACCAGTTACGACGACATCCTCGCCCGTCGTATCACTCCCGATACGACGGTGCCCCAACACGATTTTCTCTTTCGTTGGGGCGACCGCCCCTGTTTCGCCCGCGGCGAACTTGTCGCACTTACGGGCAAAGCCAAATCAGGCAAAACCTTTGTCTGCTCTATGCTCATGGCACTCGCTGTTCGACCACAACTCATGGGACTCTCACGCCTGCACGACGAGCCCCTGAGCGTCGTATGGATCGACACCGAGCAGTCTGAAGACTCCACGCACGAGATCCTATGCCACCGCATCGGTTCGCTCATCGGTGCCCCTATCCCAGATGACCAGTTTTTTGTCTATAACCTCCGCCGCGACAATTGGCAAGACCGCCTACATTGGGCACAACTCTGCATCGTGCATGATCAGCCCGACCTCGTTATCTTCGATGGTATTCGCGATGTAGTAGGCGATATCAACAACTACACCGAAGCCCAAACCGTGCTCGACAAATTGCTATCGCTCGCTTCGTGGTCAGGGGCATGCATCGTCTGCGTCTTGCACCAGAATAAATCCCTCGAGGATAAGACCCTGCGTGGGGCACTCGGCACCGAACTCCAAAACAAGTCCTACGAGACCTACGAGTGTCAGAAAGATCCTGAGACGCGGATGTTTACGCTGAAGCAAACCGCTACGCGCAAGTACAACATCACCGCCAAACTCGAGTTCTCCGTCAATGCCGATGGGTTGCCAGAAATTTCGGATAACGGGTATCGAGGGGTGGATAATGGGTATAGTAAATACGCCGATCAGATTAATGCACATACAATTGTGCCTAAGGTGTTTGGCGATTTATCCACAATGCGTGCGTGCGATTTTAAACAAAAAACCATGCGTTGTTTTCCTGAGGTAAACTGCGATAGTGCATATCGGATATTGCTCAGTCAAGCATACCAAATGCAGCTAATCACCAAGCGTAAAATCAACGAAAATGAAACGTATTACGATTTCTCTTCACACCAGAAAAAGGGGGCTGAGCAAGAGGATTTACCCAGTCTGTTTTGAGCAGGAACCGTAACCCACTTAGTATAATTTCCCCCTATACAGGGGAAATAATACATACTAAGAGGGTATCCACACGGCTCCGCTCAACCTCCCAAAACTCATAATTCAAAATTCATAATTCAAAATTTAAAATCTCTATGGCTAAAGTTACTTTCATACCAGGCATCGCATCCATCTCTGGCAAAATCGGCGATACCATCTATCGCACTACTCCATCAGGCAAAACCATTGCCTACAAAGCACCCAAACGCATCTACCACCAATCCACTCCTGCACAGCTCAATCACCGTACTCGCTTTGCACTAATGACCAAACTGGTGAGCACCATTCCCCATGACCCTACACAACGTGCTATCTACGAGCAATTGCAAAAGCAAAAACCCTCCACCAAGCATCTCACCTTGCGTAAGTTTATTTTCTCTATTCTCAATTCATAACTCATCCCTCATCACTCATAGCTCCCTGCGGGCTTCGCGACCACTTCGCGACCACTCGTGCCTATCTAGGGCTGATATGTACCACATCTCTAAACTCTAAACACTAAACTAAAATGCAAGTTTCCTTCCAATCCCCAGTAGCGGGTCTCATCGGCAAATTGGAGTACAACGGCAAGTTTTACATCCGCAAGATGCATGGTAAATACATCTTGCAACGCTGTCCAAACCGCCAGAACCATATACCAACACCCCACGAACGTACCAACCAACAACAATTTATTCAGCAATGGAAAAAACGAAAAAACAAATAGTTCTACCCAGTACCGTAGAGCGTTACAAACTCATCCGGCAAGCGGTCAATCAGCGACTAGGCACCATGCCTGTAATGATGGCATACACCTATGTGGCAAAAGAGTTTGGATTAACCGAAGAAACCGTCCGAAAAATCATCCGAAAAATCAATAAGTGGGACATCGTCCCAACAAAAACTTGATTTTATTACTACTTTTGCACTCGCGTTCGGAAATACCGCAACGCGGGTGTATGGCTTTTTGATACAGCGCGCATTTCAGAAAGCAATTAACCCCAGTTACTAACCATTAAAATTAACCCCTAACCCCTCCCGCGGCATGGAGGATAGCGAACTCGAGTATTTAATATTTTTTTGTTTCAAAAAAAATAATTGTCAATAATTGACGACTTGATTGACGCTAATTGTCTTAAAAAATACACTCTGTTCGATTGCCGACGATATGGCTTTTATCAAAAATTCAACCCCCTTCGACTCTGTTCAGAAAAAGTTCTCCAGTTCGGATGAGATTCATTTCCGTAACCGCAAGAAAGACAATGCCACCATTGGTGTGCGCGTAAAACATCCTTATACAGGCGGCAACTCCACAGCACAGCAGGCTGTGCGTGAGGCCTTCAAAGCGGCTCAAACGCAAACGAGCACCATTCTTGCCGATTCAGAGCAACGTGCTACCTACGAGGCTAAATTCAAAGCGCAAAAGAAGTACCTTACACTCCGCGGTTACATCTTCGCCCAAGTGTACGCGAAACCTTAATTCATTCAACCTTAAACATTAATTCGTTAATTCGTTAATTCATTAATTCATTCAACCTTAATTCATTAACCCCCTAACCCCCTCCCACGGCATGGAGGGAAGCAAGCTTGGTATAGGATGGTATAGAGTGGTATAGGATGGTATAGAAGTGGAGTAGAATTGTACAACCGCTACTCAACGCTACTCAACGCTACTCAACCTCTACTCAACCTCTACTCAACCACTACTCAACCACTACTCAACGCTACTCAACGCTACTCAACCCTACACAACCCTACACAACCCTATACAACCCTATACATTCGGCAAAAGCCGAAGCTTGATTGCCGAACACGAAATGGCTGGAAGTATTTTTTACCTAGCGCCCGTGGATAATGCATCGGGCAAGATTTTCGGAAAAAAACAAAAGTTCGTAGCAGTGCGCCGCAAACAAGGTAAACGCCAACGCGGTTGCGCTGTGATGGGCGAACGAACCACTCCATACGGAGCTAACGAGATCGCTTGGCAAGAGAAATTTGCACAAATCTGTGCTGCTACTCGCGAGCGCATGATAGATCCAAACCATGTGGCACAAGACCAAGCGGATTTTGCTGCACAAAGCAAGTACAAGACCTTCTATCAGTATGTTTGGAACTTGATGCGTGCGGAGATTGAAGGTGAGTAATTTAGAATTATGAATTTTGAATTATGAAGCGCCTTCAGCTTGTTCTCGCTACTGCATTGTGCATCTTCGGATGCACGATGCTGGTTGCGGGATTTGTGACACCTCCTATGGGCGAAATCCACCACTCACTATTGATAGCCTTTGGTGAGATCCTCACCTTCAGCGGTTCGCTGATAGGAATAGATTATAAATATCGGTATAAAGAATAACAACACTACTCAACCTCTACTCAACACTACTCCACCTCTACTCCACCTCTACTCAACCACTACTCAACGCTACTCAATCTCTACTCCACCACTACTCCACCTCTACACAACCCTATACGATTATGCTAATCCAACTTATCCGCAACCAACCCCAAGGCTCCGCCATCACCGGTCGCCTCGTCATCAACGCTCGCTGGTTCTGCAATACCCTTGAGCGTGTCGGCTATCAAATCCCCGCCCTCTGCTACCATGTAGCCGTCACCCGATCGCCCAAGTTCCAACGCTTACTACCATTGGTCCTTGATGTCCCTCGCCTTCCCATAGCCAATAGCCAATCGCCTATTGCCTATAGAAGCGGAATACGCTTCCATCGCGGCACCAAACCCGAGCACTCCACCGGCTGCATTTTGGTTGTCGCAGACAACCCCAACCGCTCGAGGGATATTGATTCGAGCGGAAATAATCGTTCGAACGAATGTGAGATAAGAACATTGTCTAAGTTGTCGTCAAATAATAACTCTTCCTTGTCGTCAAACAAAAATAGTATCTGTGGTCGTTCAGCGGCCGATGTAGAGCAATCCTTAACCCAATTGTTGTTACAAACCCAAGAATCCCATGAAGAAATCATCCTTGAAGTCATCGACTTTCGCCCTGGCACTGATTATGGCTATGACACTCCTTGCCCTCCCGAGTTGCAAAAGCCTTAACACCACCACACTACACCATACTACACAACACTACACCACACTACACAATTCAGTTGATACCGTTGTGGTGCATGATAGCGTGTTTTTTCACGACTCTGTTGTTTATCGTGAGCGCACCATCCACGATACGGTCTATATCACCAAAGAAGTGTACCGCGATGCTCTTAATTCAAAATTCAAAATTCAAAATTCCACCAAGACCGACACGGTCATCCTTACCGAATACCGTGACCGCGTAGTGGAGCATCCTCCAGAGCGGTATATACCACCATTTTACAAGCATTGCACCACCATCCTCTTTATTATACTTGCAGCAGGAGTTGTGTACATTGTTGGCAAATGGTATATTAAATCTAGATTGTAATTCGTTAATTCGTTCAACCTTCAACGTTAAAAAGCTACTTCGTCGTGAAGACGTAGCGGCTTTTTTTATCCTCGCCTTTACGCCTTACCCAATAAAATCACTCCCCAAGTGATTTTTATTTGCTCAATCCAAAATATTTCACTATCTTTGCACACACAATACCAAATCTACCACGCAATGTCCAAAAGTTACCATGAAATATCACCCCTATCATCTTTTTGTCGTCTTTTGTGTGTATTAGGATTGATGTTCATTTTGTCTTCATGCGGTTGGCACGAAGCAAAAGAGGTTATTATCACAGCAGATAGCTTGGATCAGACGGAGCATGTGATATATGATGATACGGCTGCATTGGGCAGAGTTATCCGCAGTTTAGATAATCCATTCGGTCAATTATTCCAACGTAACACCCTCGGCAAAGCGTATTATTACATGGGTCGGAACTTAGAAGATAAAAGCAGACAAGTAGCGGATGCTACTAAATGCTACATAGAAGCCGACCGCTTGCAGATAGACGACCCTATTTATCGTGGGCGAGTGAATTCGTGTATGGGCTATATTTGCAGACAGAATAATAGTGATAGTTTGGCTTTTATTTTTTATGAACGTGCATGTAAAATATATGAGGAGAACATAAACGAATGGTATTATGCACAGAGTTTATTGAATATTGCTTCGTGTTATATAGACCTTCATCTATTCACAAAGGCCGATAGTATTTTGAATATTGCTAAAGTGTTACAATTAGATGACTTATATATAGCACGCTATTATGAAAAACGAGGGTTATATTTTGAGGCTCAACAACAACACGATTCTGTCTTGATGTGTTTTAAGCATGCTCTTACATATCGGGACAATGATAGGGATAAGTCATATGATTATCTTAAAATTATGCAAGCATATTATGATATGGGAGATATTTCTCTCTCTATTCCCTATGCCCATTATATATTAAAACATTCAACAAATCCGAATTATTTAGTTAATGTATATTACTGCATGATGCAAGATGCTAAGAAACAAAATAATACCGAATTGTTGAGTTATTATTCGCATGCACGCACGGATGCACAGAAACAATTACGTGATGATATGATTAAATATGCAGAGGCACTCCCGTTGGTAGAAGAATACTTAAAAGATCCGCACCCATTACGTTGGATAAAGATAGTACTATTCTCTTTTGTTGCTTTATGTGTAATACTAACACTTAGTATTTTTAGATATCGTAAGCATACCATCATTAGAATGCGAGTATCGGATGAGCAAATAGTGAGTTTATCAGCACAAGTGCAGGAGCATCAGGATAAACTAGAAAAGCAAAGCAAGGAACATCTTTATGATAAACATTTAGACAAAATTCGTAGAAAATACCCTAAGCCACTTAATAGATGGAATGAGTATTGCGAATTAAAAAAAGAGATCCAACCTTATTTGCAAAATTGGTTTATGTCCTTGGAAAGTTTAGATCTTACGAATAGAGAAAAGGTATTTTGTGTAATAAGTTTCATTTATCCACAAATGGCAACAGAAGATCTTGCCAACTATTTATGTGTTACTAAAGAAGCCCTTCCTGTTCGCAAGAATCGTATTGCTAAAAAATTAGGTATCACATCCGTAGAATTGGGTGTTTTCTTACAGAAGTTGGCTAATAATAAGTAAAAATACTATTTTCGTTATATTATCAAATCTAATCTACAACTACCTGATAATCACACAAATACCACCCCTAAATCCTTATCAATTCCCCGTTTTTATTGCTAATTTCATGATGTTGTTGTAACTTTGCGGCAAATTTTTAAAACAATCATATCATGAAAAAATTACTCATTCTCGCATTGTTCGTACTAGGTATGTACAATGCACCTGTATTTGGAATGGCTCAAGAAATTATCTTAACCGAGTTGTATTCTTTACTTCCTCTTGATGATCATCGAGATGATGGACTAGGAGATGGTCCTGATCCTTCTCGTTTTTGCGCATCTATAGTTGGAAATAATTTATCTATTGGCGCGCACACAGAAATGCCTGCGTATATGGAAGTCATTGATCAAGAAACAGGCGAAGTTGTGGTTGAAGAGGAGTTCTTGGATGAAACAGAAACTACTATTCATCAATCCGGTTTGTATGTCGTGCAAATCTATTCAGGAAACACCATTATGACTGGTGAGTTTGAGGTAGAATAAGGTGTCAATAAATTTACAAACTATATATTTTATGAAACGGATAGTATTGCTTTTTGCATTACATTTTTCTATTGTGTTGATGGGTTATGCCCAGCAAATAGCATTAGCAAAGGAGAAACATTTACCTTTGGCTGGTGATAGTATTGTTCTAATAGAAATACCACATAAGAGTCTTGTAATTTCAACGGGTGCTGATTGTGTATGGGACTTTTCCAATTTGATTGCAGATAGTCTATTGTTGGAGGCAAACTATTATGCATATACAAATGATACAACACGGATTGGTCATCATTTTTTGCACACGCATCATCAGTATGAAATAGATGCAGATACCCTATGGTATATTGGTTTTGAAGAAGCAAAATTATCTGTTAATTATATACGCAAAAGGAAAGCAATGGTCTTTCCTTTTGCCTATGGCAATCGTTTGTTGAATGAGTTCTCTGGAATAGCTCAGTATTCGCACAACAAGAAATATCGTATCGCAGGAGAAAGTGTCGTGCATGCAGAGGGGTGGGGGAAACTTGTTTTATCTGAATTTACCTTTGACTCGACATTGTTGGTACATTCTAAACATACATATAAAAGTTATCTTATGGATAGCGCAAATATAGTTGAGGATATTTTTCAATGGTATCATCCTAATTATCGCTATCCTTTGTTTGAAGTAGCGCATAAGTGTAGTAGCAATCAACCGAATAGTCCAATAATGTCCTATGCATTTTATCATATTCCAACCGATGAGCATCTGCAGAATATTATTGATACGAAAATTGTAGAAGCAGATAATGATGAGATAGTATTAACAGAGATAGATAGTGTTTTAACAAATATATGTTTCTATCCTAATCCTGTACATGACAATCTTACTATCACATATAGACAGGCGAGACAAGCAAATGTATTCTTTTCGGTACATTATAATGGTGGCTTGTGTGTATATCAATCGCCAAAACGATTACAAAATGAAGGTGAATATTTGGAATACATACCTATGTCCACTATGCCCGTTGGGGCGTATGTTGTATATATCCATGTAGATGATAAAGTTGTTTCTACTAGTATATTAAAAGATTAAGCTTATGAAAAAATATTTTCTTTTTATCTTGTATATATGGTTTTGTGTTACATCTAATGCTTATTGTGAATCTCAATTACGCAAATACCATCAAATATCTCTATTACCACATTCTGGTCAAGTAAATTTATATATGGATTTGCAAAATTTGTCGGACCCAGATTTTGATTTGACAATCGGTTTACAGTATCTCAGTGATGGTTTTCGCCCTCTCTCATATTCAGGACCAGTTGGTGATAATTGGAGTTTAGTAGCTTCTGGATATATTACTCGTGAAATAATGGGTATAGCAGATGATCGCTATTATGAAAGTCAGAGTACTTCGTCGTCAGGTAATACATATACTGATTGTATAGAAAAGGGATTGTTAGTCCTTTTGCGAGATTCCTCCTATTCCATGGAAACAGAAGAGTCTATGTATGCAGGACAATGGAGTAGTACTAATCCCTGGCAAAGTGTTTTGTTAAATACGGAATCTCAGCATTTAGATGTTCAGAGTGACATCTATTCTTTTAATATTCAAGGTCATAGTGGCAGATTTATGATAGGATTAGACGGAAGCATAGATATCTTATCTGGTGATTTTGTAAGTGTAGATTTGTCAAATATGCCTATTCAAGATAAAAAGGAGCCAAACTATCAACCTAGCGTTTCAGCTTTGCCATTATATTCCGAACCTTTAGCTTCATCTATTACTATAAAAACACTAGATGGATATACCTATGTGTTTGGAGGTAATACCGAATATCTTGCTTATACATTACCATTTAGTCATTATGTACAAGTTCCAGATATAACCACATGGATGCTTAATTGTATCATAGCTCCTAATCAAAGAGAAATTCGATTCCATTATAAACAACCCACAGCAACGGATAGTTTAAAGCATTTTAGTTTTCATACTTCAGTTCAAGTAGATACGGATGATATTGCGTCGGATTATTTTTTAACAGATACATTATATCTTAATCCTTATGTTAATAATCATCTATCTTCGTTCTATACTTGTAATGCTAGTTACTTACTAGAGAAGCAGATAATGTTGGACTCTATTACATGTTCAGATAACTCCTTTAGGGTAATATTTGCGTATGATTCGTTGCCTAATATTGTATATAGTGCTGACAACTATAGTCATGCATTGGATAATAATATGATATATAGGGATTATTGGACGGCTAAAAAATACTTTTTAACGAATATTAAAGTATATAATACCAATCAGTTATTGTCAGATTGGGAACTTGCTTATCATTCTCCTGTAATATCAAGTGCAACTCCAAATTATCAACGACAATATCTTCAAACAGTGAGACATACAATAGCTGATTTGGTGTATCAATTTGATTACGATTTTACGAGTTGCAGTAATATTGCTGTAGTTAATAATTTAGATAGTGTAGATTTGTCGGGGTATTATATTCCTAATCCACAAATAGGTGCATTAAGTGAAATGCATGATCCTTTAGGAAAAATCACTCAATTTGGATATGCCCCTTGTCGATACGATTCAATTCGTCTTATTAAACAATTGGATACAGAGTATACTTCTGTGGTAAGACCCATTTCTAACGCGCCAAAGATACTTAATACTATCGTTTTATCGTCCATTAAATCATTCAACAATGTTGGCAACTTATTATCACATAAAGAATATAGTTATGGCGATTTTCCGGATAATGCTCAACCTCTTTCTTTAGACATTCCCGGTACTGGTGGTCAGATCCAAGATAGAATCGGAGAAAGTAGTGGCATACTGAATATAGACTTTGCCATTGACATCTCTGATACCGCGAATCAATCTTGGAATGAGGGCAAAAGATATTTAATTACACCTTATATATCGCCAAATGGTAGTATGAACACTAAGATTGAGTACTCCAAAGTGAAAGAATTTGAATACAGACTAAACTCGAATTCGATACTATATCAAAACATCTTATTCTATGATAGAACGGAGGATGTTATTATAGCCACACCTAATTGCAGGCATAATTTATTACGAGCTTATTCATATATCTCACAATGCGAAAGAAGGCAATCTCTCTTGCTGAAAGAGGAATACACTGGTACACAACTGTCATCTCAACACATATATGATTACGAACCTATTGTTTCTCAACAAACTCCTTGGAATGTCGGGAGAAACGGCATGTGCGCATACAAGATATTTATCCCTAACAACCAACCTACACGAGAACGGGCGATAATCTATGAACCTTCTGGAAATTATGAAATTCAAACATCATACCTTAGAGATGAAAAACACCGTGTTATACAAGAAACCGTATCACAAAATGATCAAACCCATTTTGTTCGCTACACATACCCTGATCAATTATTTGAGAACAATCCCTCTTATCATAGTTTTAATGCGATGGGATACAAGGGATTGGTAAATCGTCATGAGATAAACAAACCTATTGAAACGATAAAAGGGTTTATTCGCGATGGTCATTCATATATTACATCAGGCGCGTTGCAACTATACCAAGCATATAATTGGTCTGGAATTGGATACGAAGAGTTCGAACCGCCTATTGATATGCCCGATATACCTATCATACGAAGCAATTCGTTATTGAATCAGCCAGAATATTACGCTCCTATCGCATCATTTTCCTTGGGTATAGACACCCCAATACCATTAAATGAATTTTCGAGTATTCGCATCGAAGATAACAATGTTGTTTTTGACCAACACTACGATACAATTGCTACATATCGCTACGACAAGGATTTGCGACTAACAAAACAAACTATCGCAGGTGTTACTACAAATTATGTGTGGGATGACAACAAAATATGTATCACAAAGCAAACTGTTGGTTCACAAACTAAGCAATATACACATATTCCATATGTAGGAGTCAGTTCTGTTACAAGTCCGCGAGGAATAACAACATATTATAATTATGATGCTCTTGGTAACATTATTGAGGTATATCAAATACACAATAATAAAAAGATTATTCTTCAAGCCAATATGTTTCATTATCAAAGCCAACAATAAATTATGAAGCGATATATCTTTATCATACTAATGCTATGGATGGCGCGGTTTGTAGTAGCTCAATCCATGTTTCCCGTTGTGATTACTCAGATTATGTACGATTCTCCACTCAATGAGCAGGTCACTATTACTCCTTATAGCAATGGCGAATTTATCGAATTGTATAATATGGGTGAAGAAAATATTGATATTAGTCAGTGGGTATTGTTAGGCGATGGTGTAACCGAGAAATATGTATTTCCATCTGGTACCACTATACAGAGCGGTTGTCATTTGATTGTCGCATATTGCCACAAGAAAAGTCCTGAATTTGTATTGTCTTCGCTTTACGATGTAGACACAACTTCCATTGTTTATCAGAATAAGATCGTATTAAAAAATTCGGGTGAAGCTGTGCGCCTTCATAATCAGCATGGTATATTGGTCGATAGCATTTATTTTGATGGCACCTCCCATAAGACTAAGCCCAATCGTTTAAGTGCGGAAAACGCAGATAGTATCGCAGGCAATTTATGCAAAAGTTTGAAACGCAAGTATGTGACTTATGATGCTTATGGTTGCGTGGTTGTAGATAATTTGCATTGGGAAACACAATATGTCAGTATGGGGACAATAATTCCAGAGGTACAACCTTATATAGCGGATGGTTTTTATTGGGCAGAGGATGATGGTATATCAAGTGGCAGTAATTATGTAGTAACCGTCAATCCATTAGATGAATGCAGTAATATCTCTTTGGAAGACAACGGGCGTATATCAATGTCCGATGGATGTAGAGCGCAAGTATCTATTACGCACATAAATGAATTGGGGCAAGTGGTTCAAACTACGCTTAAGTCTGCTTCACCAGAAGGAGAAGATATTGTTTCTTATACTGAATACAATCCATCGACTCGCAGTATTAATAATTGGTTACCAATCGTAGCCGATGGTACTAATCTTCTGGCAATATCGGACATACAATCTTTAGCTACTAATCAATATGCAGATATATCACCTTACAGCACAACCACAAAGGAACTTTCTCGTCGAGGGCGTGTGGAGAGAATTACGCAGGCAGGAGAAGTATATCAAAATCATTCCTCCCATATGGAATACGATGTTAATAGTACTTCTATGCCACATATTGTAGTCGTAGATAGTGGCTTAAGAGTAGAAGGGGAATATCCTATTGGGGTATTGCGAAAGACAACTATGATTGATGCGGATGGCAAAAAGCAATCTACATTTGTGGATATGGATGAACGAACGATAGTTGCGCGTTTAGGAGATGATTTGGACACATATTATGTCTATGATGATTTTGGTAGATTGCGCTATGTATTACCTCCTGCTATTACGAGGCAGATGAATGGCAATAGTGTTTTTAAGGATAGCGATGAATTGATTCGTAATTATGCGTATGTATATAAGTATGACAAACGCGGAAATCAAATATATAAACGCGTACCTGGTGCGGAGCATATATATATGGTATATGACAAGGTAGGGCATCTGGTGCTGCAACAAGATGGTAATCAGCGTGAACGGGGCAACATATGGCTAATGACTAAATACGATGCGTATGGTAGAAATATCTATTCTTTGGAGTGTGATATGCAAGAATGGGATTATAGTAGTTTGTTAGATACTATTAGTGATATTCAGTTTACAGAGCATTATTCCGCGACCTCTACTACATCAATGTTGGGTAGTACTGGTTACACGAATACTCGATTGGTTATGCCTAATAGCAAAGTTTTAGTTGTAAACTACTATGATGATTACGATTTTTTGAACTTATTGCCAGAAGAAAAAGCAAGCATGTTGAGGTATGAAAACAAACAAGGATATGGACAGCAATATGAGAATGCAACGGGTTTAGCTACAGGAACAATTTCGTACAATCTGTCGGATGAGCAATATACCATCGCCACTAACTATTATGATGTCTATGGTAATATAATCCAAGCACGCAATACATCGTTAGGCGGAGGATATCATGTAGCATATACTGCATATAATCTTGATGGAACAAAAAGTAAATTACTTCTACAGCATCATACCAATCAAGTACCTACACAAGCCGAGAAGTATGCCTATTCATATGATCATGTGGGGCGTCCAACACAAACAATCTATCAATTGAATGACGAGCCATCTATTCTACATACGCAAATGTACTATGACCAACAAGGACAAGTTATTCAAATGCTACGACATAACGCACAGGATAGTACTCACTACCAATATAACACACAGGGCACATTGACCAGATTATCTAATACACACTTTGCAGAACAATTGTTCTATGCAGATTCATTACCTAATTATGCTAACGCATACTATAATGGTAATATCAGTGCTATGAATATTTGTTTGGGTGATTCGTTGTATCATTTTGCATATGATTATGATAAATATAATCGACTATGCGAGTCTAATTTCTTTAAAAATGATAGTTTACACACAAATGAATATTTCGAGTTTGATGTCATGGGTAATCTAATGGGATTACAGCGTTATACTTTGCAGAATCGCTTGTTGGATGACCTGTCGTTTGCACTGAATGGAAATCAAGTAATTAGTATTACAGATAATGCTCAAGCTACTGATTTATACAATACGAAGGAGTATTATGATAGGTGTTCGGAGGAGAACATGCCCGATATGCAATACGATGCCAATGGTAATCTCACTCGTGATTTAGATAGAACTATTGATACAATAAGGTATAATATGTACAATTTGCCAGATACGATTGTTTTTGCTAATGGCAATAAGATAATCAATCATTATAATGCTTCTGGTAATAAGTGGAAAACAGAATATCATACAATAATTGATGCCATGTATCTGCCAAACACTGCAGATGGCACAGTTTTTGACGGGAATTTGGTAGATATACACTATACTATTTACGATGGAAATATCGAATATAAATACATTGTAAATAGTATGAGTGTAGATTCGTTGTACGAGTATGTGATACATAATACAGAAGGATATATTGCATATCACCCACAGAACAACACTATGACGCGCTACTACTACCACCAAGACCATTTAGGCAATATCTGCGCAGTATGGGATGCTACGCATGATAGTGTTGTGCAGCAGACTCTGTACTATGCCAGTGGCTTGCCTGTGTCAGTGAGTACAGGGCAGGATGTGCAGCCATATAAGTATAACGGCAAGGAGTATGTGGAGATGCATGGGTTGGACGAGTATGATAGCGGAGCGCGTTGGTACTATCCTGCCATCTGTCGCACAACGACGATGGATCCGTTGGCGGAGAAGTATTATTCAACATCACCTTATGCGTGGTGCGGGAATAATCCCGTAAGAAATATAGACAATGGCGGAGCATATTATTATGATTGGGCTAATAAAGTGTATCGGTCTAGTTATGGAAACCATGATATAGTTAGTTGGGGAACTATTGTAGATAACAACTTTATCGAACCCGTTCCTAATGATTGTGTGACTCCGCTCATACTTTTGTTAGAGTTTTTTTCTGGCTTTGGAGAGAAAAATCGTGATTTTATTGAAACTGATTATTATACACAGCAATTTATTAAAGATTATGAAGTGTTAGGTGATATTTATGGCCAAATAGCGTTGCAAATATATGAGTCTCAAGACAAACCATTAGAAAGTTTAGGATACTCATTGGGAAATATGAGTGAAGATGAACGTATGAGAATATTCTATAAAGATATTCTAGCTATACTTACAGCAGGAAAGACCAAAAACCTATATAGTGCTATCTTAGGTTCGTTTCAGGTAGAATGGTCTTTAATGGGATTCAATCCTAACGGTGATGCTATTGTTACAATAACTGCGAAAAACACCTTTACTGCCGAGTCAGCTCTGAGAAACCCTAAAACAGGCTACTCAGAAGAATGGAAACAAACGAAAGGAAAACTCATAAATAAAGTATTCCAAAATGGTTTCCTTGGAACACAAATTATGAGACCAAAAACTCAAAGTATTACATGGACAATAACAATTGGTACCCACTCAAAATAAAATTAATATGAAAACTTTAGTTAAAATTGCATTTGTAATTTGCATCGCATTTTCTGCACAATCATGCCTAAAGAGATATTATCTTTTATTTGATCCTTATGAACATGATCATCATACTCCTGAACTTTCAGAATTATATGGTTTGTGGGTGGGGGAGGATGGTCAATCCTACATTAGGTTGAACGAAGATGGTACATGCATTGTAAAAAATGTCCGAGCGTACATAGAAGATATGGCTCCTGACGAACGATTTAAAGAGATGTATATGACACTAGGTTATTATGCCTATGGTGTAGCGCCATCAATACATGACACTACGGTGTGGGATTTTCAAGGATATTGGAAAATGGAGTCCTATTCATCTCGTGACACATTGTGGTATCGTATATCTATGGGGCCTAATCCTATATTCGCAAGTGACCTAAAAAAACTTAAAGGATTGAATAATCATGACTATAAATCTATAGAAGATGGTTACATCCTTACAGCTCTTATTCATAACAAAAAAGAAAAAGATAAAATATCTGTCTGTTGTTTGTATACAAATATCGGAGATCTTGATACGGGTAATGAGTATATTTTTTTGCCTAGAAAAGAGTAGTTACAGAACAACACTATGACACAACACTACTACCACCAAGACCACTTAGGCAATATCTGTGCAGTATGGGATGCTACGCATGATAGCATTGTGCAGCAGACATTGTATTATGCGAGTGGCTTGCCTGTGTCAGTGAGTACGGGGCAGGATGTGCAACCATATAAGTATAACGGCAAAGAGTTTGTAGAGATGCATGGGTATGATGTGTACGAGTATGGTGCGCGTGGGTATTACGCTACTATAGGCAGATTTACCTCTATTGATCCACTCTGCGAACAAACGCCTTGGCAGAGTCCATATGTCTATGCCAATAATAATTGGGTAAATAATATAGACTGGATGGGAATGAGTGCGGACGGTTTTCATGTACCAACCCTTAATTGGGTAGCGGTAGATGAACAAGGAAAGGTTCTCGGATATGACATGCAGCATCCTGACCAGTATGTATATTTAATCGATGATGACAATTGGGATGGCACATACGAGGGACTGGAGGGATATGAAATTATTGGTAGACAACACAAAAAACAAAGAATTTATATAATCGGTGAACCATGTTTCTATATCGGTTATTACCAAACTCCAAGCATTGTTAATGGCGAATTCGTTGTGACTGCAGGAGAACGACTGATGTATGGGAGTAAACCAGCCCCAAAGTCGATAGATACAACATGGGAAGGTTTGTCGCATTATCTTTTTGATTCTGATCGTACACCAGTAGCATTAGGAGGTCCTAATACGTTCTCTAAATTTTTATCTCATCCAACATTCATAAGTAAGCGTCAACAAATAATGAGTGGAATTGCGCCTGCAAATGACACATTCTCAATAAATATGAGGAACCATGTATATCATATAGGACGTACCAAGGTAGTGTACACTTCTAAGGATGGAGAGATAGTATTTTATCTAGGTGTGGATGATGGTTTTTGGGATGTTAATGTATTTAAAGAGGCATATGATACACTAATAACTAAAACTAATTCATCAGACGGGATGGGAGATAACCTAGAAGTGCTCGGCACACCATATCCATATATACCAATGACCGTTAGAGTGCCAAATTCATACTAACTCATATTTATTAATTATATCACACAAGCATATGAAAAAGAAAATTTTAATAGCATGTATTATACTATTGGTTATTCTAATAGGTGTGTTTGTCATATTGGATAAACTAAACTATCTATATTTTGGCTGGTCTTTAGATTTTGGCCAATATAAAAATGAATTACCATTTAACACAAAAGTTTTTAACGACAAAGATTTAGTAGGGACTGGTTTTACTTATTATTATAATTGGGCAGGAGATGAGGACTATGATGGTTACTCTTTAGAAATACAAGATAGATTTAAAGATATAAAAGGTACCGATTGTTGGCCTACATTAATTACGGATACAATACAAGACAAAGACACTTTAGTATACTTTTATGGTGTAGAAGAATATTGTTACAATGATAGCTACCTATTGATAAAAGCACGCGATAAATATAATAATCATTATTGGATATCACCCACTAAGGAACAACACGCTACCATATCTCAACCGTACGAAATGCACAATTATACTAATATTTGGGTTAAACCATCAACTTTTTCTGCCGCAGAAAAGGAGCGCATAGGTCGGTTAAAACGCGTAACAATATCTGAATTCGCAGCCTACATTCTTTTAGCATGGGGTATTGTTCCTATTATCATTATTATAGACCTAATCGTAATTATTATCTTTGCCATTTTAGTGATTTGTAGTAGAAAAAGTAAAAAACACCTTAACACATAATCTAAAAAGATATTATCACCCACAGAACAACACTATGACGCACTACTATTACCACCAAGACCACTTAGGCAACATCTGCATATAAATACCACGCCGATGACCAATTGGTGCAGCAAGTAGTGATAAAGATGTAAGAACATCAATAATCCCTCTCTCTCCTCGCTTGGTTCCTTGTGAACTGGCGGGGATAGGATTAGTAGAGCGAATCGAAGATAATACTCCATATTTGTATCTTGATTGTGGAGATATGCCTACGGGTGTTTATCAAATGATTTTGATAGTGAATGAGCAAATTGTAGCACAAAGTAAATTGCTGAAACTATAATTTATGTATAATTGTTTGTATTATTTAGAAAAATATAGTAATTTTGCAACGTCAATTAACTTAGTTAAACTTTAAAAATCACAACCATATGAAAAAGATTTTATTTATTTTATGTTGCGCAGCAGCACTATTTAGTGGTTGCAGTGCAAAAAAAGTGAATGAAGACATGGCTGCAAGAGATATACCTGTAGAAGAACAAAGAATGTTGGATTGGGTCTTTTATCAAGTTGCTCCTCAATTACATACACCAAATTCTAAAATAGGGAATAGAGATACTACGAGAACAAAAATAAAGGAACTAACCGTAAATTTTAAAACTAACACATGTGTGTTAGGTAAGGAGATAGGCTCTTCTACTGGTTGGATTAAGAATATCTACGATAAGGATGAAAATCCAATGGCCAACTATACATGCAGATCTTCAGATGGGCCTGTTGACACTACCATTCTATTGCTTGACAAGGATACGGTTACAATACTTTATTCTACCTTGAGAAATGGAATAACACATCGAAAAGTGTGGAAAACTAAACCAGCCTTAATCACGTGTGATTATAATGGTGATAGGCTACTTAGAAAGGATTCGTGTATTGTTGATGAAGATGATATACCTATTGAAGCATATCGCATCAACAGTGAAGGAAATATAGAACGTCATTATATATACCACTACAATGAAGATGGAAAAATTATAGGATTTACAAGTGCACTTGAGAATGGTTATAATGGTGTGGTTACTTACAAAAAGAATAAAAAGATATTGAAGATTACTACTCCAAATGGAAAAGAATTGGTTTATTCTTACTTATTTGATGACCAAGCGAGATTGATTAAAGCAGAAACGCCAACCATGATAACTGAATATTTAAACTATGATAAGAATGGCAACCATACATCCACAAAGCTAAGAATGAGAAGAGTTTTAAGGTGTTGGTATATGACTTCTAGAGCTTCGACTCACACGGATATTACTTATTGGGAGTAATACATATCCAACACTATGACGCACTACTATTACCACCAAGACCACTTAGGCAATATCTGCACAATAAATTTTGTTATATCAATAATTATTTGTAAATTTGCAGCATAATTAGTGAAATGTCAAGAATTATGAATGGTATTTTGGATAGAGCAACTCGGATATGCATCTTTCCAATAGATATACGTTTAATCCAAAAATATAGAAAATAAACATGACCACACGTTTTATTTTTATTAGTTTAATTGTAGTAATATTCTCTTCCTGTTGTTCAAAATGGCAACAAGCGAATTCTTACAGCAAAGATACTATACAAACATATTATGACACATTGGTTGGTGAACGGATATTCCCCATAGAACTTACAGATAGTACTTATCAATTGGCAAAAATACAGCAGATATATTGCTGTTTAGAGTTAGAAAAGGATGTTTTATGTGTAGTTGCCAATATAACTTGCTTGAATATTGATTCTACATTTACAGATGTTGGATATCACGAAAGAAGTACAATATTATCCAACCTGAATTCATTACATCCTGATATCGAGTATCATGAAGAATCAAAAGCAGATACTGAATTTCAAATTTACAATCAACATGACACTTTGTATTACTGGTTGCAATGGAACCCAGAATCGCCAACATTTGTTGATGTTGAGTCATCTGGGGAATGGACCATTGGATCGTACCATATTAGCAGTACACATTTTCCCATTGGTGAGTTGCGTTGTGGGATGACTTACAAAAGTGTGTTGAGAATTATAGGAATAGATGATTATGTTTCGAAAAGGTATAAACAAATAGTCATATTACCTCCTCAATCTGTTCGTAATATGTGGTTTTATGCTTGGAACCAAACAAATTATTTTGATTACTGTGTTTATTGTGAGGTGTTATCTTTTGAAGATGGACACCTGAATTCTGTTATCGCAGGAAATCTATTACAGTTCAACAATACTAAGTCGGTATGGTAGAAACTAGTACAAGAACAACACTATGACGCGCTACTATTACCACCAAGACCACTTAGGCAATATCTGTGCAGTAAATTTTGTTATATAAATAATTAGGGATTTATATACCTGTTGACACTTGCTGTCATTATCAATTTTGTTTTGCTCTCCAAATGCGGCTTTTGCTGCCCCAATGGGGCCCCCTCGAAGCTCGTGGCTTCGTGGGGAGAGCGGAGGAAGCTGTCGCCTAATATCGCGAGCGATAGTCTTTGCGACCTGCTTACCGAACGCGAGAGCAAAAACAAAACTTATCCTTGAATTGACGATAATTGACATCCAAATTGACTTTAATTGTCGTAAAAATAAATTCAGTGTCAACTCGTATATAGTTCCCAATAATTATTTGTAAATTTGCAGCATAATTAGTGAAGGAACAATAACTAAGAATCCCCTTTCCCCTTTCACTGCATCGCTTGGAGTTTGTCTTCCATTTGTAGCCATTCGTCGCGGAGGCGGGCGGCGGTGTCGAAGTCGAGGTTCTTGGCAGCCTCCAACATAGCCCGACGTTGCTGCTCGGATGCCTTGGTCAGTTGCTTCTTATCGTATTTTTGCCACGGCGCGGATTGCCATGCATCGTGGATCTTCTTTTCTAGTTCGGCTTTCTCGGCTTGCTCACGGCGCATGAGGGCAATGAGCGGAGAGGATTCAATCGCCTTCTTCAGCGCAGTAGGTGTGATGCCATGTTGCTGGTTATAGGCAATCTGCTTCTGACGACGACGGTTGGTCTCAGCCATCGTTTTTTGCATCGACGGAGTGATCTTATCTCCATACATGATGACCTTACCGCGCGGGTGTCGTGCTGCTCGTCCTGCGGTCTGAGTGAGCGAACGATGGTCGCGTAGGAAGCCCTCTTTGTCGGCATCAAGTATGGCTACCAGACTGACCTCGGGTAGGTCTAGTCCCTCTCGCAGGAGGTTGACACCTACAAGGACATCGTACAAGCCCTTGCGCAAGTCTTCCATGATCTGGATGCGGTCGAGGGTGTCCACCTCGGAGTGGATATAGGCGGAGCGTATGCCATATCGGCGCAAGTAATCGTCCATCTCCTCTGCCATACGTTTGGTGAGTGTGGTGATGAGTACTCGCTCCTCCTGCTTGACGCGCAGGCGTATCTCCTCCATGAGGTCATCGACCTGATGAAGGGTAGGGCGCACCTCTATCTCAGGGTCAAGCAGCCCCGTAGGGCGGATGAGTTGATCGACAAAAATGCCATTGCTTCGCTGGAGTTCGTAGTCGGCAGGAGTAGCCGACACGTAGATTGTTTGCCCAGTCTTTGCCTCAAACTCCTCGAAGGTGAGTGGTCGGTTGTCGCGAGCAGCAGGCAGGCGGAAACCGTATTGTACGAGGTTGTTCTTGCGTGCTCGGTCGCCTCCGTACATGGCATGTATCTGCGGAACGGTGACGTGGCTTTCGTCGATGACCAGCAGCATATCGCTGGGGAAATAGTCGAGCAGACAGTAGGGTGGTGTACCCTCGTCGCGTCCGTCGAAATAGCGACTGTAGTTCTCTATGCCAGAGCAGTAGCCTAGTTCCTGAATCATCTCTAGGTCGTACTTGACGCGTTCCTCGATGCGTTTGGCGTAGAGGGGTTCGCCGATGTCGTGGAAATACTGCACTTGGTTGGCAAGGTCGAGGCGGATTTGCGAAATAGCCTGGGCTTGTTTGTCGGGATTGGTGCAGAAGATGGTGGCGGGGTAGATGTTGTAGCTGTCAAACTCCTCGATGACCTGATTGGTGGCAGGATCAAGGGTCATGATAGCATCCACTTCGTTGCCAAAGAACTCGATACGCAGGATATAGTCGGCATAAGCAAGTGCAATATCAACCGTATCACCCTTGACGCGAAAACGTCCGCGAGTGAGCTCGTTGTCGTTGCGGATATATTGTGAATCAACCAATTGGTTGAGCAAGTTGCTCATGTTACGCATCTCTCCTCGTGATATTGAGATGCATGATTGACTGAAATCTTGCGGGTTACCGATACCATAGAGGCAACTGACGGATGAGACGACGATGACATCTTTTCTGCCGCTGAGTAGGGCAGATATAGCACTCAGGCGTAGGCGGTCGATCTCTTCGTTGATGGAGAGGTCCTTCTCGATATAGGTGTCGGTGGAAGGGATATACGCCTCGGGTTGGTAGTAATCGTAGTAGGAGACGAAATACTCGACGGCATTATTGGGGAAGAACTGCCGCATCTCGGAGTAGAGCTGTGCGGCGAGCGTCTTGTTGTGGCTAAGGATAAGGGTAGGTCGATTGACTTGCGCGATGACATTGGCAATGGTAAAGGTCTTACCTGAGCCCGTTACGCCCAGTAATGTTTGCGCCTCAGCCCCACGCCGAAGTCCATCCAGCAGTTGTTGGATGGCTTCGGGTTGGTCGCCCGTGGGACGATATGGTGAGTTGAGGGTGAACATTTTTTATGTTGTGTAGTATTGAGTAGCGGTTGAGTAGTGTTGAGTAGCGGTTGTACAATTCTACTCAATTCTCCTCCATTCTACTCCATTCTACTCAGCGCACAGCGCTACTACTCCATTCTCCTCCATTCTACTCAATTCTACTCCATTCTACTCAGCGCACAGCGCTACTACTCCATCCTAACAGGGCGTCAGCCCGATTTAATGTACCATCAGTTTGCCAGATTTGATGCGGTTTTCCTCGTTCTCAAAGAAGACATAGAAGAATATTTGATCCTTCTCTGGCAAGGTGAACTGCGTGGTATGGTTGTATATATCGAGCAGCTGGTCCGTACCATCGGCATTCGTGCCAATAACAGCATCGTTTTGTGATGATTCTTCAACTTTGCTGAAGAAGAACATGTTTCCTTGCGAAGTATAAACCCCGATAGATACATTCTTTCGTAGGGTAGCCACCGCGAAATTCATTCCTCCTAAGTGCTTGACTAGTACATCGGTAGCCGATGGTTGGATATTGGACTGGATAGTAGTAGCAACGAAATGAATGGTATATATCTGCTCTGTTCCATCTTGTGCAGTGACATAGATATAGAATGGTTCCCCCTCGTTGTAGTAACCATTGACAGCGATAGATGTGGAGTCTTCAGGCTGCGCCTCAACGAAGGGTTGTGCATCGCCGATATAATAGGTGTACTCCAATACCTCAGGGTCAAAGTCACGTATTAGTTCTCCATCTACATATATGCCCTTGAGGCGTGTGTTGCTGCTCAGCAGGATGATTTGCTCCAGTGTATAGACACGTATGTTGTGTCCATCGTGTGCGGTGACGATGATGGTGAAGTTGTATCCATCGGTGGTAATCATCACATTGGCTTTCGGGTCGTTGGTGACAACTTGGATGCTCTCTTGCGTGATCAATTCAGCCGAATCGGTACCGATAGGGTAGATGATTTGGTATGCCAGTGTATCTGGGTGGAAATTTTGGATTTCTTCACCCTTGATGAGCAGTGTTTGCAATGAGCAATCATCGTTGAGTGCCGTAGTGACGCGTACATCGTATTGGAAGGAGTTCTCCTCGTTAGGCGCAGTGACGATGAAGCTATAGTAGGTAATGGTTTGCCCATCGTTGCTGGTTGTGGTGACGGTATCAATATCCACTTGTTGTCCCTCTATTCCTAGTTCGTAGGTGAAGTGAGGTAGGGTGGTGGTACCGAACGGCAATGTAACATGGTACTCTGCGGAGTCAGGTTGGAAGCCGTCTATAAGGTTGCCATCTTGGTAAATACCTGCAAGCAGTGCGTAAGGCGATTGCTCGTAGTTGAAGATAAGCGTATAAGTCTCTGTGTAGGTAGTATCCTCAGCAATGACGGTGATGAGGGTAGTATCGCCGTGTGCTATATGTATGGTCTGTGTAGGCTCAGCAGCCGTAGCCAGTACGGATGGTCGTTGCTCGCCCAATGGCACAGTGATACGGTAGTTGTATTGCTCAGGATTGAAGTCCTTCATAGCTTGTCCATTGAGGTATATGGTCTGCAGTTGTGTATTGGTGGACAGTGTGCGTGTGAACATCATGTAGATGGTGTAGTAGCGTGTGTGTCCATCTTGCGCGAGCACTGTGATAATGGTTTTCCATCCGACTTGTGTGCCATAGATGGTGTATGGCAGTTGCTCAGCAGTTACCTGTTGGTATAGGTCACCTTTATCCCATGAGATATTAGGCACGATGGAGTCTGGTGGTAGGTTGATGTAGTAGTCGTTGGTGAGCGGGTTGAAGTCGTATAGCGGATCGGCTCCAAGGTAGATCATACGCAGGGTATCCACCTCAGACTGCATGATCTCGTAGGAGACGGTGTAGGTGTTCTTTTTGCCCGATCCAGCGCGTACATCAATCTGGTAGATCTGCTTGATAGGTGTGTTGATAATCGTATTGGCAGTGACCGTTTGCCACTCATCTGCCTCTTGCCAAGAGAGTTCTGGAATATGGTCGGTACCGACAGGCAAGGTGTAGGCATAATAGAAGGAGTCAGGTTGGAATCCATCGATCATGACACCATCAGCAAAGATGGCGATAAGCGTGTCGGCATCGGAGTATGTGCGTTGGAACGCCAAAAGGTATTGCTGTGTGGTACCATCCTCAGCGGTGACATAGATAGTATGTTGCAAAGGTCCTGTGATCGAATCAATGACGGTTTGCGTGCTCTCCTGTTGCATAGGATATACCTCAGGCATGTGGGCTTGACCGATAGGCAGATTGATGAAGTAGTTGTAGCGATCAGGTGCGAAACCATCTAATGAGTCGGTGCCGAGATAGATCATCTGCAAGTGGGCGTTGCTAGATTGTGGTACGAAGAACCGCAGTGTGTAGATGTTGGTTGACACCTTATCTGGTGCAGTGACATGTATCTCGATGGTTTGATCCACTCTGACGATTTGCACCTCTTGTCCCTCGCAGTTGAGCAATGCACTCACCTCTGGCAAATAGAGTGAGCCAGAAGGGAGATTGATGTTGTAGCGCTGTTGCATAGGGGAGAAGATGAGTTCGTCGTTGATGGATGGTTGGAATTGGTCGAAGGTTTGTCCATCAAGCAGGATGTTTCTGAGTGTGACATCCGATGACGCATTCTCCTTGTACACTTCGATCTCGTAGTCAGCTGTGCTAACCCCATCTTGTGCTAGTACATGCAGAATGTGTATATTGCCGCTGTGAGACTGGGTGACAGTTTGGAAGTTGTCCTGTGAAGCCCATGTGAGCACTGCCTCGTCGTCGGTAGTCTTGACCGAATAGTAGTGGCGTGAACTTTCGAAGTTGTTGATAGGCGCTCCATTGACAGCGATATTGGTCAATGCAACGCAGTGGCTAGGTTCAGCCTCGAAATGCAATTGGTAGATGCTTTGTGCATTACCATCCTCGGAAGTAACAACAATATTGGTAGTTTCCCCTAAACCGCCATGCTCAATACTAACTTGTTGGCGTGCTGCGCCCAGTTGGTATTCGATGGTTGGGATAGTAGGTTCTGCGGCTTTGAAGGAGCCGACAGGTAGTACGATGGAATAGTTGAGGTCATCCGCATGGAAACCATCTAGCGGTTGCCCGTCCAGCAGAATGGATTGCAGGTGAGCGTGGTTGCTCAAGTTAGGCACGATGGTCAATGTGTAAGGATTGCCATCGGTACCGTCTTCGGCAACAACCTTGTAGATGTAGATAGTAGTGTCCCCATGGATGCTATATGCGACATGCAGCGAGTCAGCTTGGTCGTTGGCTACAGCATGGATATGTACGGGGTTGTCGGTACGATAGGTATAATCGTAGATCTGTGGGTCGAAGTCGTTGTAGAGTGTACTATCGATATAGATGGCCTTGAGGTAGGTATTGGATGACAATTCGGTAGGGTAGATGATACGATAAGTATGCTTATCATTACCAAAGACTTGCCACTCCATATATTTTGGGTCTTGCACGAATACCACAGAGTCTGTGTCGTATGCGCGTTTGAATGCCACGGTGTTAGGTTGGGCAAGGGTGTATTCGTAGGTATCACTGCTGAATCCTTGTATGGACACGTCATTAACCTCGATGTCAGTGAGTTGAGCGGTGGTGGTAGGTTTGTCCAATATGATAGCATATTGGCCAGTAGTAATACCATCTTCTGCAAGGACAGTTAATACACCATTGCTGAGTGTTACTGTTTGTCCATCAGATAGTTTGGTAAATTCGATAGTAGGCAATTTGTCGCCTTCGATGTGGTACTCTCGCGTATCAGCATCGAAAGTTATTCCATTGGCTGTGATACTAGCGAGTTGTGTACTATTCGACTGTTCTTCTACAAATTGGATAGTATATTGCATCGCATCCCCCGTCTCTGCTGTAACATCAATGATGGCCGCATCTTTGGTGTAGTGAACACTTACCTTACCATGTACACTCATTGGGATGGCTTCAATGCTTGGTAATGTGGTATGACCATTAGGTAGAGTGTAGGTATATGTTGCATTGTCACTTGAGAAATCAGCTAATGTAGTCCCATTGACAAAGATGTTCTGCAAGCGTTTTTCTGCAGATATTGTACGATTGATAGTTAGGGTGTAATCGGTATAGGAACCATCTTCACCGTAGTTGCGAATCAATGCCTTACGAATACCATTCTCTTCTTCTCCCCATGTCACAATCGGCATTTGGTCTGACTTTTGACCGACTAGTTTTAACTCTGGAAATTTACAATACTCTGTATTGTCAATTTGGTAGGTGATGTTCGTTCCGTCGATTATAGCATTTTGACCATCTATGGTAGCTCCTGCGAGTGTTGAGTTGTAGATAAATCGCAGATTACGAATATCCAATTCAGAGGTGCATTTTGTAGCGCCTCCGTAATCTTTCGCATTGTCAGAATGTCCCGAATTGACTGTTATGTTCATCTGCTGAATCAATCCTAAACCACTATAGTCGAGATCTTCAACATGATTTTGGAAATCTTCGGTAATGGTTAATGAACCCTTATGCAATGTCTGTGTAGTATTAGTCCCGTCGCTGAGATTCACCCAAAGACGCCAATTGTTCATATTGGATGCTGCTGTAACACGGTAGTCAATAGCAATTTGTTCAGGAGTGTTGCGGAAGGTAATGCCACCAGAAACAGAGGAGGTGGAGTTACCAGAACTCTTTAATGTGAGTTGTAGAGTTCCGATAGTCATTATGCCAGGTACTGAACCATAGATGGAATTGGCATCTCCGTTGCGCCATGTGGACAGGTGTATCACTCCATTCGGAAGAACCGTAACTTCTGGGCCAGTAACAACAGGTGAGGACAAGAAACCGCCCCACTCATATTTATCAGCGCAATCGGCGGGAACCATCCAGTCTTTCGGCTTGGATTTTCCATTGTGTACGGTGTTCTCCATCTCCGTAAAATTATTACTTGGTATTACATCATTCTGATAATAGAAGTGTACTGTATAGATATTGCTATATTCGCCAGTTTCTACGGTAAATTGAATATGCTTGCTATCCGATGATGTCTCTGTTACAATCACATCGTCAAGCGCAGTGTAGGTGATTTCTGGAACAGAATTCTCTATGTTTACTATGTAACTATATTGATCAGGACGGAAGTTTGCTAGAGGTGTACCATCTACGCTAATGCTAGTAAGTGTAGCAGGAGTATATGTGGTTACTTTAGGAGTAAGAACATATACGGTAGAATCTTCATTTGCACGATTAGAATAGGCCGTAATAATTGTAGGCTGTGCAACACCTGCTGAGACCATACTTACAGTTTGCTCTGCAAAGTTCTTTTCGTAAGCGACATTAAATTCTGTAGAGCCATAGGGCAGGTTTACTTCTATATTGTTACCATGTGTAAGATCTAGTGGGTAGTCATTTACCGTAATGGATTTTAGCACATTAGGCAATGCAGATTGTTGTACAGAGAAAGTGAGTGAATAGGTGCGTTGTTCTCCATTTTCTGCTGTTACGATAAACTTAGTAATGCCATCTAGAGGTGCTGCAATATATTCGATTTCTTGTTCTGGTTCTGCTTTGTCGTAGAATATGGTAGGCACTGCTGTTGTACCATATGGTAGAAGAATATGATAAGAAGTCGTGTTTGGATTAAATGTGTAGTCTATTGCTTCGTTGACTTCCAATCCGCTTAATGCCGTATTGCTAGACTTGATAACAGGGAAATGGATAGCGTATGTCTTGGTTGTCTCACCATCGGGTGCTAGCACGGTGATGGTAGTTGTGCCGTCAATCGCACTATGGTAGGTGGTGATGACTTGATCTTTGTGCGAACCGATAGGTTGTACACATGGCACGACCTTAGTGCGCCAAGCGAGTGTGTCGGTATATTCATATACTTCAGCATCAAACCCATCAAGACTTGCTCCGTCGATGAGGATATCAAAGAGCCATGCGTTGGCAGATTTATTACGATCGTAGATGATACGATAGGTATTGGTAGTGCCATCTTCGGCAGTGACGATCACCTGTTGTTCGGTATCGCTCACACTATGCATAGCAACATCTTGCCCAGGTTTGCTCTCTACGATGATGTTTGGCAGAGCATATCCCTCAGGCAGTGATACGGTGTACGTAGATGTATCAGGGTCAAAGGTGAGCGTCATGCCCTGCAATTGCAGATTAATTAAGTTGGCATCATTGCTGAGTTGCTTCTCAAAATGCAAGGTGTAGCGCGCGGTGTCGCCACTCTGAGCAGCGACTAAGAGCGAATAGGTATTGGCATTGAGCATACCAGCATAGACTACCTGCTCAGCATAAAGTTTCTCGTAGGTGATTGTGGGCAACGTGTCCGTAACGGAGAGTGTATAGGTGTAGGTGCGAGGTGAGAAACTATCGATGCTCATGCCATTGGCAAGGATATTGCTCAAGGTACAATCGGTGTTGGCCTTTGGATGAAGCGTAATCTCGTATTGTGCCTTACTATTGCCTGACACTACATATAGGGTCACCATATTCTTCTGGCGGAAGATAGTTACTTGTTGTGTGCTATCTGCATCGTAAGTGATTTCAGGTTCATATGTGTCGCATACCACGTTGTAAATGAACTGTTCGGACGAGAAATCAGCAATGGCCTTGCCATCCACATAGATGTTTTTGAGCAAAGCGTAGTTGCTACTTACATTGACGAAGTTAATCGTATATGTATTGGATGCACCAGATTCAGGAGTGACTACAATCTTGGCTTGTCCTGCGGAATAAGGGGCAGTAATGGTGATTTGTTGTCCTTCCTCCTTGTCCACGGTGATGTTAGGGCAAGTGGCTTGGGTGAGTGAGATGGTGTAGTCGAATATGTTTTTATCAAATCCGATTAAGCTATCTCCATCCAGATAAATCATCTTCAAGAATGCGCTATTGGAACGCTGAATGATAAAGGTGATGGTGTAGGTTTGTGTATTTCCACTTTCGGCAGTCACCTTGATAGTATGGACATTATTGTTGCGTATGCTCAATATCTTTTGTGTCTCGTCTGCCTTGTCGAAGGTTACCTCTGGGATAGTAGTAACACCCATAGGCAAAGTGTCTATATAGTTGAATGTCTGTGCATCGAAATTCTCTAATGGTTTGCCATCTAGGTAAATCATTTTCAGATTAGCATTGTCGGATGTAGCCACTGAGAAATGTAGTGTATAAGTCTGTGCCGCACCTGATTGTGGGCGAACAGTAATCTTATAATCACCATTGATACCTCCATCGCGTGTGGTAACGGTTTGGTACTCATCGCCTTTGTCATAGGTGATGACGGGCAGTTTAGTAGTGCCTTGAGGCAGTGGACAATTGTATTCCAATACACTAGGACTGAAGTCCTCTAATGGTTTGCCATCCAGATAGATCATTTTGAGGTTGGCATTAGTTGCCTTGGCTACAGAGAAGGCAATCTGATAGATGGTTGTGCTACCATCTTGTGCGCTAACAGTGATACGCGCAGTACCATTGATACCTTCATCACGGACGGATACCGTTTGGTATTCGTCGCCTTTATCCACAGTGATTATAGGTAATGTGGTAGTACCAATAGGTAAACTGTGGCTATAAGATGTTTTGTTGGCATCAAATCCCTCTAATGGTTGTCCATCGAGGTAGATCATCTTCAGGGTGGATATCGTAGATTTGGCGGTGTTTACTACTATCTTGTATTTGCTTTGAGTGCCATCTCCTGCCTCCACTATTACCTCAGTTACACCATTCAAACCGCCGTCTTTGATAGTTACTGTTTGACTAGGTTCTCCCTTTTCGTAGGTGATTGAGGGTAATTCAGTGGTACCAATAGGAAGGTTTACATAATATGTGAATTGATTAGGGGTAAAATTCGGTATCCAATTGTAGCCTGTCTTATCAATCATTTGTAGAGTTTTCAGCATCGAATATGACGATGCCTCCAACTTGTATGTCAGTTTGTATGTCTTAGGCTTGGGATCGCCAGGAGTGGTTACGCTAATCACATGTTGGCTTCCATCCAAACTAGCTGCTGATGTTGGCGCTGAATGAGTGATGGTTTGCTCGCCAGCAGGATATGCAGATATCGCTTCTACTTTTGGAATGTCAGTCGTAGTGGTAGGTAGTGACACGCGATAGACTGTCTGATTCGGAGTGAAACCCGCGATGGAAACACCATTGACCTTAATATCTTTCAATGTGTTATCTGCCAATAGAGCAACGCTAAAGTTGATCGTGTAGGTCATCGTGGCTTTCTTATCCGCTGCAGTCACCCTGATAGTAGCCGTACCAGTCGTCGATGTAGCTTGGGTGATCTCTACAGTTTGCTCGTCCTCTTGTTGCTCTACTGTTACCGTAGGTGCTTGAGTCGTACCATATGGCAACGAGTAATTGTATGTGGTAATATCTGGTTTGAAGTTGGTAATAGGGCTACCATTAACATAAATATTCGCCAACTTAGGATTCTTGCTAGCTTCGCGAACAAACTTAATTTTGTAGGTAGTAGTACTCTTACCGTCTTCTGATTTTACGGTAATCACAGTGGGAGCACCATCAATGGCACCGTTGGTAATACTAATCTCGCTGCCAGTCAATTCACGACCAGCAAAGGTGGCTTTCTCGCCTTTGGCATTATATAGTTCGCCAGCACCACGTACTGCCTTAATCTCAGGAATCGCAGTGGCAGAGCGACCAAGCGAGTAGGTTTGTTCTTCTTGTGTATTAGGGTCAAAGCCCTTCCACTCTCTACCGCCAATATACAATTTATCAATCTTGGATGAATAAATCAACTCGACATCATCTACATACAATGAGTTACCTTTAAATAACCCATCATTTGCACGGTAGTTAGGGTAGTTACTTGCCGAGAAGATGATGTTCATCATCGTTGGCACGTCATTACTGAAATAGTAGATAGGTACTTTGATATTAGTCCAGTTGCCATATTCTTTTTTCTCGCGCCACATACCTTCGGCAATCTGGTTCGCTTTTTGGTCTGTACCACATTCGTTGGCGTCCAAAGCCAAACGGATATCACTCTCTTCATTGGTTTGGCTTATGCCTGTACAACTACCATCTTTCCCTTTATATTTGCTTCCTTTTGCTGTACCAGACCATGCGTAGTAGAGCAGGTAGAAGTCTTCTGCATCGGTGGCAGGTCCTGTACGTTTAATCCATACCGACATGGTGTCTGGACGATATTTAAAGTTAATACCGCCACTAGTTCCAGCTGTTGCTTTGTTAATTTCTGTAATACTAGGAAGGTGCGTCCATGGTTTACCTAATGAGAAGTAACCAGGTGATACTTCAGTAATACCCATGGCTCCTACTTCAGTGTCTTGCACCATCATGGAGTAACTGCCTGTATGACCTGCTTCACGGTGAGCTAAATTAAATTTGAAACTTAATTGGGTGACATTGCTCGCATACCAATCTTTTGGTTGAATCTCATCGTTGTATTTCTCGCCGCTCCAATCTTCAAAACTTGGGTTGGGTACTTGTTGAGCAATAGCAAATACCCTACTCAAAATAATCAAACTAGTTACTAATACTTGTTTTAAGTAAATTTTCTTCATAAGTATGTTGTTTTTTAATATTTCAATGTTAAATGTTCATATTTTAAGATTTTTATAAGTAAATTGCTATATAAAACCTCAAAATCGGCTGCAAAATTAATATAAACAAATGAAATATGCAAATTTTTCGCGCGCGCGTGTGCGTTTTATTAAATATGTGCACCTTTTTCCAAAAATTACACATTATTATTGCTTGTATTCAAAAAAAATAGTACCTTTGCACAGATTTTCAATCAAATACTCAACTATGCAAATGGATTCTAACATACTTACGGCTGATACACGCCTAGTTATTTTTGACTTGGATGGCACACTTTACAAGAAAAATGGGATGGTACGCAAGATGCTATGTGCGGCTCCTCTTGACTGTATCAAGATGTTGGCTGAGAGGAAAACGCGCAACCAATTGCGTGGAGTATGGTTGCAAGATGAGACTACGTTTTATAAAACATATTTTCAGACAATGGCTACCTATTGCTCACAATCTGCTGAGCAACTGCAGCATTGGTACTTTAATCGCTATATGCCATTGATGGTTAAGGTAATAGGTAGATATTACAAACCAGTAGAATGGTTCGCTAACTTTGTCAGTGAGTGTAGGCGGAGAGAGGTTAAATTGGTTATTCTATCGGATTATGGACATACCCATGAGAAACTAAATGCGTTAGGCATTGATGAGCAACAATTTGATTGGGTAATATCTGCACCTGAATTGGGAGGACTTAAGCCTGCTGCTCAACTCATAACAAAAGTAGCAGAACGCTTCTCAGTCTCCCCTAATCAATGTATAGTGATAGGAGATCGTGAAGATACCGACGGCCAATTAGCTCGCGCCGGAGGTGCAATGTTTTGCTTAGTGCAATAGTTGTCTGTAAGTTGCCACAACCGTAGCAAAAGTGTCTTTATATTGCGTAGGAATGGGCTCTGCTGGAGGTGACTTCATCTTCAGAGGATCAATCGGACTTCCATTTTTCCAAACGCGAAAATCTAGGTGAGGACCTGTGCTAGCACCAGAACTACCAACATAGCCAATGACTTCTCCTTGCTTAACGCGTTTGCCGACAGCCAAACCTTTGGCATATCTTGATAGGTGCAAATACGCAGTCGTATACGTGGAATTGTGCTTGATTTTTACGGTGTGTCCACCGCCGCCTTTATATTGCTTCATCGTGACAACACCATCGCCAATACTTACCACTGGAGTACCTGCTGGTGCTGCATAATCCACGCCAGTGTGAGGGCGAACCACTTTGTAGATAGGGTGTTTGCGAGCATAGGTGAATTTAGATGAGATACGCTTGTAATTAAGTGGGGCTTTCAAAAATGCTTTACGCAAACTATTACCTTCTGCGTCAAAATAATTATGGATGTTACCATCTTCAAACCAAAAGGCTTCTTGCCAATGACGAGCATGATAAAAATCTGCGGCATATATTCTGCCTATACCAATACGGGTACTATCCACAAATAACTCTTCATAATACACACGAATTGAATCGCCTTTTTGCAGACCGAAGAAATCAATAGTCCATGCATATATGTCGCTCAATTCCAATGCTAACTCCGCAGGCAAATCATTGGATACCATCGCATTCCATAAACTGGATTCTATCAAAACTTCTGCCGAACGCTTTGTGCGCGTAACAGGTTTTTCAAAATGCTCCACATGCATACTGTCTGTCAAATGCAGTACGACTGCCTCTTTGATATTGGGGATGTAAATGTAGTAGCATAGTTGCTCTATACCAGCTGTGTCCTTTTGAAAGAGCGCGTAGTAGGTCTTCCCTGGACGAATACTGCGTACATCAAACTCATTTCGCGGCATGCGTGTGATACCTGTCACTTGCTGACGGGTAGCACCCAAGCGATTGAGCATTCCTCCCAAAGTCTCGCCTGATTTTACTACGCATGTATCAATACGAAACGAATCAATTGGCAATCCCCATTCATAACGAATAGCAGGTGCCTCATCTTGTTGCTTACTTTGGTCACCATTGGACTTCGCGCATGATGCAAATGCCAAAGCCAATACTCCTAATATGTATATATATCTTTTCACTCTTAAACCGTTCACCTTCAATCCTAAACATAGCCCAGAGGGCGTACTATATCGCAGCGTTTTTTTTAGGATACTTCCTTGTCCACGAACTGAGTCTCAATCGTACGACACCTAACAATGCCTCTGAGAAAATACCACCAGACATTTTGCTAGTACCTAATACGCGATTTACAAAAATAATAGGTACCTCCTGAATCCTAAAGCCACATTTGTATGCCGTAAATTTCATTTCAATCTGGAAAGCGTATCCTTTGAAGCGAATTTTGTCCAACTCAATAGTTTCCAATACTTCACGACGATAACATACAAAACCAGCAGTGGTGTCGTGTATTTTCATACCTAATACTACACGCACATATTTGCTCGCAAAATACGACATTAGTACACGACCCATAGGCCAGTTTACTACATTTACACCACTCACATAACGACTACCGATAGCCACATCTGCTCCTTGATTAGCACATGCATCGTATAGTTTGAGCAGATCTTGTGGATTGTGCGAGAAGTCTGCATCCATCTCAAATATGTAGTCGTACTTGTGCTCAATAGCCCATTTGAAACCAGCTATATAAGCTGTACCTAATCCCAATTTGCCTGCGCGCTCCACTATATGCAGTTTGCCTACATATTTGTTGACCATCAAGTTCTTTACTATGTTGGCTGTGCCATCTGGCGAACCATCATCAATTACCAATACATGGTACTCTATCGGTAATTCCATTACAGCCGTAATAATGGCTTCGATGTTTTCTTTCTCGTTGTAGGTCGGGATAATTACTAAATTGCTCATGATATAGTCAGTATTTATCGTATAATGTTTTCGTTAAGTGTATAAATTGTACTTGGTTTGGTGCGCTCTAGGGCAGTCAAAAACAAGTCTTCTCCAGGCATGATACCTTCGTCTAGAAGTATATCTTTGATTGTATTTATTGCCACATCAGGATCATTGTTTTCATTGCTTAGATGACAAAGGAATACATTGCGTAATTCGGTATGCCAATTCTTAGCCAGCAACTGACCACATACGAAATTACTTTGATGACCTTTTGGGGAGAGGATTCGCTGCTTTAGATAGGTTGGATAAGGACCATTGAGCAACATCTGCTCGTCGTGATTCGCTTCTATAACCACATGGTTAGCACTGCTAATATACATCTCCATCGTTAGATTGGGTTCGCCGCAGTCAGTTGCTATCAGAAAACGCTGACCTAAATAATCAATCACATATCCCACACACTCTGTGGAGTCGTGGGATATGCCAAAGGTGTTAATCTTCATCCCATTAAGTTCCCACTCCACGCCTTTCTCAAAATAGCGTTGCGAAGTGCGTAATTTCTCACGAACACCATAGTTGCGATCTATGCCATCATGAATAGCCCGAGTTGAGTAAATGGGTAAATGGACACGCTCACCCAAAGTACCCACTGCACGAATATGATCAGCATGATCATGAGTGATCAACACGCCCATGATATTTGCATAATCCAAACCCATTTCACGCAAATTCTTTTGGATTGTGCGTGCCGAGATTCCAGCATCAATGAGGATACCCCATTGGGAGGTCCCCAAGTAATAGCAATTACCACTACTTCCACTAGAAAAACTCCTAAATATGAGTTGGTTATCCGTCATGAGGCTACATATTTTGTAAAACAACACAAATTCAGCCTGCAAAGTTACGAAAAAAATCTTGTATTTGCAAACAAATAGTCATTATTTCTGTTTTTCCGTCATTATTCACCACTAAATCTGCACGCGCAATATCTTTTTCTGCATCTTGCGCACGCATTCGTGCGCGAACCCTTTCCGCACTTGTATGGTCGCGTGCGATCGTACGTTGAATTCGTATCTCCTCAGGTGCTGTGATGGCAACTATCTTATCACAGAGTGTATTGAACCCCGCTTGATAAAGAATAGCGCATTCGATGAACAATAATTGTTCAGAATGTTTCTCGTGCCTTGTTTTCCATCGTTGTATATCTGCTTTGACAGCAGGATGAACAATCGCATTCAGTTGACTCAGCAAATTCATATCAGTAAATACTCGTCGCGCTACTACACTAGTTTGATACACACCGTTCTCATACACATCTTTACCTAGCAGGTCCTCAATCTGTTGGCGAAGATGCATATCCTCCACAATCAAGCGTTTGGCCTCACAGTCTGTGTCATATACCATATACCCCATTGCTCGCAGTCCGCGTGCAATAGTGCTTTTCCCACTTCCTATTCCTCCTGTCAGCCCGATAATCATATTAAAACTGAAAATATATAAATGCTTGTAAATCGGCAGTTACAAACTGATAGACGCCAACCACCGTGGCTACAGTCATAAGAATGATGACCCATATGGGAAGTTTGCAAAAGCATAATCGATACCATCGTTTTGCACGATTGGGTAGCCAATGTACTGCCATTCCTAGTATAAATATACCAACGACATATCTATATTCCCATAAGAAATCAGGAATAATACTACTATCCCATGCTCCTCCTATTTGGTTGACCATATTTATCGCTGTTTCCCAGGCTTCTTGATTGGCGGTAGCCGGGTCTAAATTACTACTAGAACGGAAGAATAAGCGTGTGAATGTGATAAATACAAAGGTCTGCATTATTGCCCATAGATTAGCCAACCCTTGCGTAAATGTGGCGCGAGGAGTTCCGGTAATGGCGATGTTGCCTCTACGCTCAACCCACCAATTTATATATCGAATAAAAGTTCCGGCCCATAATAGACTTCCCCAAACTAAGAATATGTTCCAAATAGGAGCATTTAGCATGAAATAAGTAACCCATAAACTACCCATAAGCAAAGTCATCAGCAACATTTTGATGTTCCAATTCATTTTTACCCATATCTTGTACACAATCATTCCTATTCCGTTCAAGGCACCCCAAATTACAAAATTCCAACTTGCACCATGCCATAATCCTCCTAGCAACATAGTAATAAAGGAATTGAAATTTCCTGCTGTGATTTTGTTCTTAATTTTTTTACCAAAGATGCTGCGGTTGCCTCCAAGTGGGATGTATAGATAACTTTTTAGCCAACGGCTGAGCGACATATGCCAACGACGCCAAAACTCTTGTGGATTGCGTGATTTGTAGGGAGAGTCAAAATTCTGTGGTAAATAAAAACCCATGAGCATAGCTATACCGATAGCAATGTCCGTGTATCCAGAGAAGTCGGCATACACTTGCAACGAATAAGCAAATAACGCGAATAGGTTCTCAAAACCACTGAAGAGTAATGGGTTTTCGAATACTCTATCTATGAAATTTACTGCAAGATAATCACTTAAAACAATCTTTTTGATTAGTCCGTTGAGTATCCAAAAAATAGCCAAACGGGCTAATCGTTTACTGAGACAAAATGGACGGTATAATTGTGGGATAAATTCATTGGCACGAACGATAGGACCTGCCACCAATCCAGGAAAGAAACTTACATAAAATCCAAAATCCAAAATGTTTCTTACAGGTTGAACTTGCCCTCGATACACATCAATCGTGTATGACATTACTTGAAACAGATAGAACGATATACCTACAGGTAAGATGATGTTGTCTACCGTAAAGCGTCCGCTAGTGTTAAAGCCATTGCCGATATAGGCAAAGATGTCGAATACGGCAAACTCGGTGCCAAGCATGTCGTTTACTGCATTTGTAAAGAAATAAGCATACTTGAAGTAACATAGCAGTCCTAAATCTATCACTACACTCAGTGCCAACCACCATTTGGCTCGCCTCTCGCCTTTCGTCTTATATATCCGATTGGCTATCAACCAGTCGCTAAGTGTGACAAAAAGTAATATGAGCAAAAATAATCCGCTAGTTTTGTAATAGAAAAACCAACTTACCGCCATCAAGAAGATATTGCGGAGGTGAAGACGGATGTTCTTATCTGTCCCCTGTGCGCTCTGCGCACCCACCTCCATTATTATAGCGAATAACGAATAAACTAATGCAAAAAAAGCCCAAAAGTAAAATTGAGTAAATAATAAAGGACTATCGCTGTCAAAACCAAATATGTGTCGTAAAAACTCCATTCTTGTAGTTTAGTGTTGAAAACTCATTAGCCAATCATACAACATTTGTCCGATTTTATTGGCCCCAACGCGAGTAAAATGTACATGATCGCTTCCGGCTAGCCCTTTCCCTACCCAATCTACCATACTATTCATTCCGCCCATGGCCTCGTACATACTCCAATAGCCGATTTTTTCATCTAGTGCCATTTGTTTCAGTTGCTTGTCTAGATACGGCACCAATGGATAGGTGGTCATCTTTCCGTCTATGCGAGTGGACATGTCGCTCGGACCAATGAACAAAATTGATGCTTGTGGAGCGCATACGCGCAAATGTTTAATCTGTGTGCGCAGGTTTTTAACATAACCATCAATCGTTGACTTCTTATTTGACTGCGGAATCATATTACCACCATATTGCAGGATAATCAAACGCGTAGTGGTTGCACTATAATAGTCGCTAAGTGATGTGCTGTTGATGCGTGTGAAAATTACTCCTGAACATCCGCGCATAGGAACATTATCAACAATTACACCAACAGGTGTTTCTAAACTTACACCATAGACCTTTCCTTTTCCATGTAGATGGATTTGGCAATGATCTGTAGAACCTAATAGGAGTGTAGATTTATAAGGTGTGATAGCCAATGTTGTGTCATTGCATTTCACTTCTCCCGCTACATTATTGGCTAATAAGCGTATTTGACTAAACTGCTGGTGTGGCGCCTTCTTACCAGTGGGCTCAATATGCATCACCACTTGTTGGCTACCACTAACAAGCATGTCGTCCATCACTGCGACCTGTCCCATTACACCATAATCATTGCTTTGCTGCCGTCGTGAGCGAGGACCATAGATCATGTAGCGCATCGGACCTCCCTTCACTTGCTGTCTGACACCATTCATACTCAACCATTGTCGGATGCTGCGCGTCGGAATAGTCTGATGTAGGGGAATTAATCCTACACCGCCACCACCATACTTCTCTTGCCAATGCTCACGTAGGATATTGGTGATACGATCCTCTTCTATTTGTGAGTCTCCATAATGCACTACGCGAACAGGCTTCATACTTGCACTATCTAATGCTTGATAGAAGGTGGCTAAGTATTGACGAGTATCAACATTGGAAATGGTAGTGCGACTTGCAGTAGTAGTTTTTTCTGATGCTTGAGTAACGTTGGGTTTGGAACTAGTGATGGCTGTTTTGATTGGTTCCTTGGTCGCTTTTGCTATTGAGTCCGCAATGCTCCGCAGAATAGAGTCCCGTAGTTCTTGTTTGGGCTGCAATGGTTGGAGATCTTGTTTTTGAGGAGTGTATACTATTGTTGTGTCAATAGCTATTTCATAGTCTTCAATATCGGCTAGCCAAGTACTATCAGAATACGATATGGTACTATCTTTCTCTATTCCTAAAACTTCTGATAATGTCGCCCAGTGCAAGGTCCATTTCCCGAAGGCGATTCCATTGGAAGGAATCGCCCAACTAATTACACCTAATAATGCAATTACAATCCAAATAAT
The DNA here is from genome assembly GCA_017503075.1 of Paludibacteraceae bacterium. Classification (GTDB taxonomy): domain Bacteria; phylum Bacteroidota; class Bacteroidia; order Bacteroidales; family Paludibacteraceae; genus Colicola. The sequence goes on from JAFVTU010000011.1 coordinate 55,417, forward strand.
ATATGCAATGTGTCTGGGGCGCATTTACTTTCTCCACAACGCTTTCGTAAAGAGCAACAATATGGTAAAAATCTCCAGACGGCCAATCAACATCACGAAGCTCATTACCCATTTAGCCACAGTAGGGAACGTGGCATACGTACCTGCTGGACCAAACTGACCAATACTAATTCCTACATTACCAATAGCCGAAACAGCAGAACCAATAGCCTCATCGAAATCTACACCAGTCGCACAGAAAATCACCACCGTGACAGCTATGATGAAGACATAGAATATCAAAAACGCCATGATATTGTTAATGGTCTGCTGAGGAACAGTTTTCTCGTTGAGTCTCACAGGGATAATCGCATTAGGATGAATACGGCGTTGGAACTCTGCCACACCATTCTTCAGAATAATCGCCAAGCGCACCCACTTGATTCCACCTGCTGTGCTACCTGCACAAGCACCCGTCAGCATCAAGAAGAAAATAACCACCCATGCCACTACTGGCCAATACATATAGTCGGAAATGGTATAGCCCGTAGAGGTCATCGAACTAATCACCGTGAACAAACTATCGCGGAAAGCACGCTCCATCTCAACGCCTGACCAACCTGGGCGAGCAATATACAGCCCTAAAGTCAGCAATACTGCAAATATTGCTACTGCTACACTATACCAACGCAACTCCTCATCTCGGAAGAAATAGCGAGCTTTGCCACGCAACAGATAGATAAGCAGTACGAAGTTGATACCCGAAATAAACATGAAGAACGTCACTATATAGTGAATAGCCGCCGAGTCGTAGAACTCCAGACTATTATTGTGCGTAGAGAAACCGCCGGTGGCAATCGTAGAGAACGAGTGACACACCGCGTCGAACACATCCATGCCACATAGCCACAAGGCTAACACCTCAGTAGCAGTCAGCAATACATAGGTTGTCCACATCATTTTTGCCGTATCAGCAATACGAGGCGATAGTTTTTCGTAAGTCAAGCCCGACACCTCGGCAGCGTAGAGCTGCATGCCATTCAGTCCGAAGATGGGTAATATAGCAATAGACAGCACAATGATTCCCATACCACCAATCCACTGCGTGAGCGACCGCCAGAAGAGCAGTCCGTGGGTAATCACCTCCAAATCGGGGATGATAGTAGCACCCGTGGTAGTAAAACCTGACATACTCTCAAACCACGCGTCGGTCAGCGTGGGCACTTGTCCACTGAGGTAATAGGGCAGCAATCCAAAGGCAGAGAACACCACCCATACCATTGCTACAATCACGTAGCCCTCTCGCTCGCCCATGCGCGACTCAGCACGGCGACCCACTAGCAAGCCAATGACACCTGCCAGCAGCGTGATGATAGTGGATAGCAGAAACACTCCATTGTCTGGTTCGTTGTACCATAGACTAACCCCCAGTGCCATAGTCATAAACACCGCCTCAATGAGCAGCAGTGCGCCCATGGTACGGAAGACCATCCGTGTGTTAAACGTACGTGTCATTTGAAGAACTTCTCTAATTGTCTGATTACTTGATTCTTGCAGAAAACTACCACTTGGTCGTTAGGAAGTATTTGCGTATCGCCGTTCACGAGGATACCTTCTCCTGCGCGCACGATAGCACCGATATTTGCATCCTTAGGCAGTCGCATATCACGAATCTTACATTTGGTAATGCGGCTACCCTCCTCCGCCATAAATTCCACTATCTCTGCATCTGCACTGGTCAAGTTGCGCACGTTGAGTACGCTAGCATCTAGTAGCATTTGGTAGATATACGAAGCGGCAATGGTTTTCTTATTGAGTACCGTACCAATATCCAAGCCCTCTGCCATCGGGATATAGTCGATATTCTCTACCTCGGCAATGGTCTTTTTCACGCCAAAACGTTTGGCAGCCATACAGGCAAAGATATTCGCTTCGCTGCTGTCAGTTACTGCTACAAAAGCATCAGCATCCTCTATGCCCTCGTCTTTGAGCGTAGCCATATCGCTGCCGTCGGCATTGATAATGAGTGCGTTGTTGATTTTCTCGCTGAGATGGTAGCAGTGCTCGCGGTCGGCTTCGAGAATCTTGATATTGAGGTCATCGGGCAGGTTCTGTACCGTCTTTTGTGCAATCTTTGATCCTCCAAAGAAAACGATAGTATTGATGTCCTTCTTTTGCTTACCCAATTGCTCGCGCAACACTTTCATATTCTCTCGTGTGCAGACAGCATAGACCATATCGTCGGCTTGTATTTCATCAGGTCCGCTAGGAATGATGGTCTCTTGTCCGCGTTTGATAGCCACTACTCGGTATAATCCGTGATTGAAGAATCCTGACATAAATTGCTTGCCAATCACTTCCGCTCCTTCGCGTACTTTCACCACGCACATCTCCAACGCTCCACCACATAGAGTCAGATGATAACGCATCCAGTTGGTTTTGAGCGAAGCGGTAATCTCCTGCGCTGCAAGTAGTTCTGGGTAGATGAGGTGGTTGAGTCCCATCTGCTCAAAGATACGTTTGTTCTCAGGAATCAGATACTCGTAGTTGTCAATGCGCGCTAGTGTTTTTTTAGCTCCCAATTGGTTGGCAAGCAAGCACGCAGTGATATTATCTGACTCGGATGGTGTAACTGCGATGAAGAGGTCCACATCCTTCACCCCAATACTTTTCAAGTCGTATATAGATGTAGGGCTACCCACTTTGGTCAGCAGGTCGTAGTTAGCATCCAAATCGCCCAATCTGTCCTGGCGATCATCGATAAGACTAATATCCATATCCTCGCGCGACAGCAGTTTAGCCAAATGGCGTCCTACTGCTCCAGCGCCTGCAATAATGATTCGCATATTCCTTGTGTATCTAATTTCAATAGTTGATATAACTCTTTGGTACTTCCATGTTCCACAAACTGGTCATTTACTCCCAAGCGTATCACACGTGGTGTGTAACCATTATCTGCCATAAACTCAAGCACCGCACTACCTAAGCCACCACTGATTACACCATCCTCTACTGTGATGATTGTAGTAAAGCGTTTGCCTATCTCGTGCAGCAACTGCTCATCCATCGGCTTGAGCCATCGCATATCGTAGTGAGCCACCTTCGCCTTATCACCTAATCGCCTTATCGCCTCAATCACCGTATAACCGATAGCGCCAAGAGATAGTACTGCCACTTTTGCTTCCTCACTTTCTCTCAAGCATACCCCCTTGCCGATAGTCACCTTCGCCTCATCGCCTAATCGCCTCATCGCCTCATCGCCTTCATTCGTTCTGCCACGCGGATAGCGGATAGCTATAGGGCCATCGTAGTCCTTGGCGAGTCGCATCATCTGCTGTAAATCTTCTTTGGTCATAGGTGCACCAATCACCATATTTGGAATAGGTCGCAGGTATGCCAAATCCAATAATCCGTGATGCGTAGCACCGTCGTTGCCCACGATACCAGCACGGTCAATGCAGAAAATGACATGCAACTTAGGCAACGCTACATCGTGGATGATATTGTCGTAGGCACGTTGCAAAAAACTAGAGTAGATATTGCAGTAGGGAATCAATCCCGCTTTCGCCATACCTGCGGAGAACGTGACGGCATGTCCTTCAGCTATACCGACATCGAATACGCGATTGGGCAATTCGCGCTGCATGATATTCATGCTACAGCCACTAGGCATAGCAGGTGTAATGCCAATGATGCGTTCGTCTTCTTTTGCCAATTGCAGTAATTGGTTGCCAAAGACTTCTTGCCACAAGGGCTCTTGCCTCTCACCTTTCGCCTTTAACCTCTCACCTGTCTCTATACTAAATTCTCCTGGCGCATGCCATGTAGTCTGATCGTTTTCTGCGGGTTCGTAACCTTTTCCTTTTTTGGTGATGATGTGCAATACTTTAGGTCCTTCGTAGTCTTTAATCTCTTTGAATATACGCACCAAGTTCAGCACGTCGTGTCCGTCTGCTGGACCGAAATAACGCAGATTGAGTCCTTGGAAGATATTATTATCTTGTTTGGTAAGTAGTGCTTTGAGATTATTGTTGAAACTTTGTAGGCGTCCTTTATTATCATCATTGATGATATGTAGTTTGCGTGCTACTCTATATCCCCACCAACGCCAGCGATTGTATCGCTCGCTTGTAGTCAAATCTACTAGGTATTGCGTAAAACCACCTTTGATAGGGTCGATAGCCATATTATTGTCATTGAGTACAATCAGCAGATTATTCTTGAGCATAGAGGTATTGTTTAGTCCCTCGAATGCTAATCCGCCCGTCATAGCCCCGTCACCGATGATCGCTACCACTCGTTGCTTCTCAACTCTACCATCTACAGCCGCTTTGGCAGCGATCTCTTCACCAATGGTAATTCCTAATGCTGCCGAAATACTATTGCTTGCATGACCTGCAATAAACGCATCATATTCGCTCTCCATGGGAGAGGGGAACGGTGCTAAACCTTTGAACTGTCGGTTGGTATGAAAACGCTCGCGTCTGCCTGTGAGAATTTTATGGGCATATGCTTGGTGCCCTACGTCCCATACGAGCTGGTCGTTGGGTGTATCGAATACGTAATGCAGAGCAACCGTCAACTCTACTGTACCAAGCGACGAGCCTAAGTGACCAGGGTTGTGGCTCAACTGCTGAATAATAAAGTCGCGTACTTCGCTGCACACCTGTGGCAATGCCTCCAATGGCAATGCTTTCAAGTCGTTAGGGTAGTGAATATTATTCAAATATTTGTACTCCATCTCTATCGAATCATCATTTTATTTCACAGTGCCTACATGTATATGCACACAAAAGGTCTGCAAAGTTACACTTTTTTTCTTATATCTGCAAATTTTACCCCTATTTTGCTACTTCCACTTTGCAAAATACTCAAAAAAACTGCAAAATAACACATTTTATAGTACTTTGTATTGCATAGTATTATAAAAGTTATTATCTTTGCACCGAATTTATGTTCATGCGCTCTTTGATAGGCTTTTGGCACACTTTTTGCAAATAATCTTGTAATGACAAATAAACCAGAATAATAACCTTTAAATTACGTGATTATGAAAAAGATTTTAGCCGTCATGGCAACCATTATGATTTCGCTGACAGCATGTGCTGATCGTCAGCATGTGATAGCTTACACTGAGTTACCTGTTCAAGCTCAAACATTTGTTCAAAAGCATTTCAACGTAGCAGATGTGGCATATGTTGAGCAAGAACGAGATGGAATACATCCAGAGTATAAGGTGTATCTCAAGAATGCAACGGAGATAGATTTTGATCATCGAGGCAATCTGCAATCGATTGACTGTCAAGTTTCTCCAGTTCCTTCGGGAATCATACCTGAGTTGATTACCAATTTTGTTGCTTTGCATCATCCTAACCATTTTATTGTGGAATATACAATAGAATACCGTCATTTGCAGGTTGAACTCAGCAATGGACTAGAGCTTATCTTCGATATGGAAGGACATTTCATACGTGTGGATGACTAATGTGCCAATATCTTATGTCATAAGCGATGAAGTATGCAATTGATTTATAACTATTTAATAATTCAAACAATGAAAAAACTGTATCGTTCTTCCAACCGCATTTTGGCGGGTGTTTGTGGCGGAATCGCCGAGTATTTTGATGTAGATCCTACTTTGATTCGAGTAGTATTCGCGGTATTAACATTATTTTCTGCGGCATTTCCTGGCTTGCTACTCTACATCATCTTGATGATTCTTATTCCAAATTACAATCAGATTGAAAATCAGTAAATTGTAAGCAAAGATGCTATCCAATCTCAAAAGCCAAATGCGCAAGGGATTATTGGAATATTGTATCCTCTCCATTATCCATCAAAGCGAGGCATATGCTTCGGATATCCTTGATACCCTGAAGGAGGCTCAGCTATTGGTAGTGGAGGGGACAGTATATCCACTCCTCACCCGCATGAAGAACGAAGGCCTGCTATCCTATCGTTGGCAAGAGTCCACAGGCGGACCGCCGCGCAAGTATTACACCCTCACAGAAGAGGGGAAGCAACTGCTTGCTCAACTTGATGAAGAATGGCAATCTATTTGTCAGGCAATCAACCAAATAACCAAATAAATTATGAAAGAAACTCGTACAATCAACCTCAATGGTTTGGTATATCACATCGACTACGATGCTTATCAACTTTTGCGTGATTATCTTCACGATATTGAGCTACGTCTTCCTCAGGAAGACCGTCAGGAAGTAATGACTGATATTGAAGCACGCATTGCCGAATTGCTACAAAAAGCGCTCTTTGCAAAGAACGTGCAAGTAGTTAATGTTCAGATGGTTCAGTCTGTCAAAGAGCAAATTGGTGCTCCTTCAGAGTTTGGACCTAACCGCCGTCCTAAAGTCAAAGTAGATAAGTCGCAAAATAGTGGTTGTGGTCGTGTGTTTAGCATTGTCCTCAACGTCATATTGGCTATTTTGGCTTTGCCGATGATTTTCGTGGGGCTTGCTATCCTTTTCGCCATCGTACTTTCGCTCTTTGGTGTTGCAGTGGCTGGGACGACTAGTTTGGCATCCATCATGCCTATTTTCCCTGTCTTTGCCGAACTTTTAGTGGATGGTGGAGCGGTGATGATTCCGCTTTTGATGGTTGCACTTATCCTGATTATTGCACTACCAATTGTGATGTTAGTGCACACCATAGTCACATACATGCGCACGCGACGCGGTCCAAAAGCACGTTTTTGGTGGATCACCATCCTATTCTGGCTCGCATCACTTATCTTCTGGGGAGTTTCACTCGTGCGTTTGTACACATCGTACAACAATGCCCCTGAAATTCTTAAGGCCATGACGTTCGAGGGGTTAGACGTTGATGACGCAGGTGCTATCACTTCCGTTTTGCAATTGGATGCTTACCATACTGTACATCTGCGTGGAGCGGCCGAATTGGAACTACAAAACGCAAGCACTCCATCTACCACACTGACTACCAACATCTTAATGCCAAGCATGAGTTCCGAGAATATCACCGCAGAAGTTCGTGATAGCATTCTCTACATTGACACGCGCACCAATATTCCTATCGATGACTTGATAGCCAAGTTCACCATCGCGACACCCCATCTCCGCGAAATCATTGTGCAAGGTGCTGGTAAGATAGAGACTATTGACAATCACTCCCTTCAACTCACATCTCTCAACCTTGATCTCAGCGGAGCAGCTGAAGCTGACCTCTTACTCAACGTGCAGAACCTCACTATTGATGCCAAAGGAGCTAGCAAATTGGATTTAGCAGGCGTAGCTGACAATCTACACGTCACTATTGCTGGAGCAGGTGAGTTAGAGGCAGAAGACCTACTCGCACAAGTCGTACATATCAATTGTGCGGGAGCTAGCAAAGCCGAAGTCCATGCTGTTCGCGAACTTTGGGCACAAGCTGCTGGAGCTAGCAAAATAAGCTACAAAGGCAATCCTACTGTAAAACAAAAATTAGCCGTTGGAGGAAGTTTGATAATCCGAGATTGATATGCTGACTTACCAACAAACACTAGAATATCTCTACGCGTCGCAACCCGCCTTTCATTTGGTGGGTGCGGCTGCATATAAACCAGGTTTAGACAACACCTATCGCCTGATGGCGCATTTGGGTAATCCACATGAAAAGTTGCATGCGGTGCATGTGGCAGGTACGAATGGCAAAGGCTCCACCTCCCACCTCATAGCTGCGACACTGCAAGCACAAGGCTACAAAGTAGGCTTATTTACTTCGCCCCACTTGGTAGATTTTCGCGAACGAATCCGTATTTCGGGCAAGATGATTCCTGAACAAACGGTAGTGCAATTCGTAGCAGATAACCGAGCGTTTTTGGACGAGGTACGCCCATCGTTTTTCGAGACGACAATGGCAATGGCGTTTTGGTATTTTATTGAGCAGCAAGTAGATATAGCAGTCATCGAAGTGGGGTTAGGCGGACGATTAGATAGTACCAATATCCTCACTCCATTACTCTCCGTCATCACCAATATAGGTATTGATCATACAGAATTCTTAGGCGATACCCTTGCACAAATAGCACAAGAGAAAGCGGGCATCATCAAGCCAAACGTCCCTTGTGTAATTGGCGAAACACATCCTGAAACGCAAGGTGTATTTCTCGCTCATGCGCGTGAGTGTGGTATATTAGGTAATGGGCTTGAAACGACTGATTGTCGTATTTGGTTTGCTGACCAATGTGGATATATGCGCAAGCGCAGGCTGAAGGAAGTGCCTGAATGTCAGTTAAAGGGAATATATCAAGATAAAAATCAGCAAACAGCATTTGTCGCTCTTCAAGTCCTGCGAAACCATTGCGGCGTTACGCTCTCTCGCAAAGCCATTGCACAAGGATTCGCACAAGTATGCACCCTCACTGGTTTGCGTGGCCGTTGGGAGATTCTATCTAAATCGCCACTAACCATTTGTGATACAGGACATAATAGTCACGGAATCAGATATGTATCCAAACAACTATGCCAACTACTTGCAAACCAGACAGAACTACCTGATAGCCCTTTACAAACACCTTCATCAACACTGCGCATAGTATTTGGGATGGTCGGCGACAAAGATATCGATGTCGTATTAAGTGTATTACCAGAGCAAGCTGTCTATTATTTCACACAGCCAGCCACTTCTCGCGCCTTCTCTGCTCAACAATTGCAAGCCAAATGGCAAGCATTACACCCAACACATATAGATAATCTGTCTTTTACATCTGTATCAGAAGCACTGGCTGCAGCAAAAAAAGATGCCTCCAGCAAAGACATCATCTTCATCGGAGGCAGCAACTATATTGTCGGAGAAGTGCTATCTGCACCGCACAATAACCGCACAATAACCGCACAATAACCGCACTACTCGTATTATTAGTAGGTCATCCGCTTATGGTATATGTATTATAGTCAACCCATCACGTAGCGGCAATATGACTTTCTCCAAACGTGAATCTTGCGCTACCTTATCGTTGAACTCACGCAATGCAACTGTCTGTTTGTCTTTGTCATAAGCGGAATCAATGATGTGACCATCCCACAGTGTATTATCTGCTAGAATCCATCCGCCAGAACGCATGAGCGGTAATACTAAATCCAGATAATCGCAATACTCTTTTTTGTCGGCGTCGATGAATACCAAATCAAACGCCTCTCGTCTCTCGCCTAATCGCTTCAATTCCTCTTTGGCATCTCCTATTACTAGTTCGATTTTATCTCCAAGTGGTGAAAGTGCGAGATTGCGACGGATGGCCGACTCCATTTCATCGTTGTGCTCAATGGTGATAAGTTTGCCATTCTCCGTAAGTCCTTCTGCCAGGCATAGGGCAGAGTAGCCCGTGAAAGTACCTAATTCTAATATTCGTTGAGGCCGAATCATTTGACTGAACATGCTGAGTAAGCGCCCCTGCACGTGTCCTGACAACATGCGTGGATTGATTACTTCGAGGTGCGTGCTGCGAGTAATCTGCTTGAGTACATCACTTTCTGGGGAAGAATGTTGCTCTATATAATCGAAAATAGTCATTTTTGTTTGGATTTGTTTGCAAAAGTACAAAAAAACTTGCATATGTACAAAAAAAATAGTACTTTTGCAGTCAAAATGACATAAAAATAATACCAAATAGTAAAAAACATATGGAATTAGTAGAGAATATTGACGAGATTGACCGTAAAATCTTGCAAATTATCACTCAGAATGCACGTAAGCCTTTCAAGGATGTAGCGGAGCAAGTAGGTATCAGTCGTGCGGCCGTACATCAGAGGGTACAAAAGATGTTTGACAATGGTGTCATCACAGGTTCGGGTTATATTGTTAATCCTAAGTCCTTAGGCTACAATCTATGTGTATATGTGGGTTTGACACTAGAAAAGGGTAGCATGTACAATGCTGTCAGTGCAGAACTGGAGAAGATTCCAGAGGTGGTGGAGAGTCGATTTACATTGGGCGCATATTCTATGTTGATAAAGTTGTATGCGCGAGATGACCAACATCTTTTGGATCTTCTGAGCAATAAATTACAAGGCATACATGGTGTGTCAAATACAGAAACGCTGACAGCGTTAGATCAGCGAATAAATCGTTCTTTACCAATACAATAAGAATAATATTTTTTTTTGATATACAATGGAAAAAGTAATCAGTGGCATTCGCCCTACGGGCAATTTGCACCTCGGAAATTATTTTGGTGCAGTGAAGAGTTTTGTGAAGATGCAAGAGGAATATAATTGTATGTTCTTTATTGCAGACTGGCACTCGCTTACCACACACCCAACTCCCGAAAACTTACGTACATCTGTTCGCACTATCCTCGCTGAATATCTCGCATGTGGCATTGATCCGCAGAAGGCACCAATCTATGTGCAAAGCGATGTGAAGCAAGTGCTTGAGTTATACCTCTATCTCAATATGAATGCCTATCTCGGCGAATTGGAGCGTGTGACTTCGTTCAAGGAGAAAGCACGTAAACAACCTGATAACGTGAATGCAGGTTTGCTGACCTATCCATCGCTGATGGCTGCGGATATCTTGGTGCATAAAGCAGATAAAGTGCCTGTGGGCAAAGACCAAGAGCAGAATATGGAGATGGCGCGATTGTTTGCACGCCGTTTCAATCGTATCTACAACGTAGAGTATTTCAAAGAGCCAGAATCTTTCCACTTCAATGCTAAAGCTGTGAAAGTGCCTGGCTTGGACGGTAGTGGCAAGATGGGTAAGAGCGAAGGCAATGCTATCTATCTTTGTGATGATGAGGCAACTATCAAGAAGAAAGTGATGCGTGCAGTGACTGATGCAGGACCAACAATGCTCAACCAAGTGAAGCCCGAACCAATTGAGAATCTCTTTACATTGATGCAATTGGTCTCTACCCCTGATACCTACGATTATTTCAATGACCAATACAACAATATGGCCATTCGCTATGGCGATATGAAGAAGCAGTTGGCTGCAGATATCAATGCCTTCTGCGCACCTATCCGCGAGCGTATATTGGATTTCCAAAGCAACGAAGAATACCTTGCTAAGGTAGCACGCGAAGGTGCTGAAGCAGCATCTGCTAGCGCAGAAAAGACTATCCGCGAAGTACGCGAGATTATTGGCTTCCGTAACTAAAGGCTAAATATTGGCACGGTTTTTGCATTATCTTGATAAAGATGAAGCGCATGTTGTTCATATTATTGGTGTTAATTGGTTGTTGTCAATTGTCAATTGTCAACAGTCAACTATCCAATAGTAAATTGTCAAATGGTAAATATCTTGATGATGCTTATTATTGGCCAGTGGTGGACACGATTGTGCCTACCGATCCGATATATGATAAGAACGCGCGCGAATTTATTTTCTTGGAAGATACAACGCAATATCCCGATACGGTAGTAATGCGCATAGTGGAAAAATGAAACACCTTTTCTACATATTAAGTCTTTGCTCTTGGTTCCTTTTTTTGGGTTCTACATTAAGGGCTCAAGATGTGCAACGTTTCTCCGAACGCCAAATCATTGGTACGGCGCGCTATGTGGGTATGGGTGGGGCGATGACTGCTATAGGTGGTGACCCATCAGCAGTGCAAGATAATCCAGCTGGTTTGGGGCTTTATCGTCGTAGTGAGGTTATGCTAACGCTAGATGAGACTATTGATCAGACGACTCAATTAGAGTCAGAAGATATTTATCAGCGTGCGCGATTAGCCCTTCCACAAGTTTCTGCTATATGGGCATGGGGAAATCATAGCAAGCAGCGTGGCATGATTTACAATAATTTTATGTTCTCTATCCAGCGACTTGCTAATTTCAATAGGAATGTGGTTGTTAAGGGGGCTGGCATGGGAATGGTAGAAACGATTTGTGAGAAAACCAGTGGCTTGGCAGAAGAGTTTCTTGTGGATAAACCATGGGATGATGTTGAGGTGGGGTGGTTGAGTATCCTAGGATATGAAGGATATCTAATTAATCCAGCAGAGGATGATCAGTGGATACCGGCTGTAAAGTTTACGGATGGAGCTCTTTCTGTATCAGAAACGGGTAGTGCAGACCAATATACTATTTCGTGGGCAGGGAATATCAGCAATCAATGGTATGTTGGATTGAGCTTGAATATCCCTACTATCACATATTCTAAACAAGTTTCTCTACAAGAAACCAATCGCATCAACTCAGCTGAACTAAAATCAATGTATTATGCATCTGGTGTGGGCGTTAGCGGTTCTATAGGATTAATTTATCGCCCTATTCAAGCGTTGCGTATAGGTGCTTCGTTTCAAACGCCAACAGTGATGCAGTTATCTGTTCAAACTGAAGGTGATATATACTCAACTATTGCTGGTCAAAAATATGAGATACTCACTCCGTCTAGCGGTTCTATCAATATGGAGTTAACAGCTCCTCTGCGAACAAGTTTTAGTGTGGCAGGACAGATTGGTAACCACGCTCTGTTAGCAGCGCAATATGATTACGCACATTCCGCGGAAATGGAAGATGTACATACACTTCGCGTGGGTGCTGAGGTGCAAGCATATAGAGGATTGTTCATAAATGCTGGCTATGTGTATGAATCATCATTTATGAAGGAAGACCCTATATGGATGCTTGGATATAATGATATACGCACAGATATGGATTATCGTTATACGCCTCATTCGCAATATGCTAGTTTGGGAATTGGCTATCGTAGCGATGTGGTAGTAGCACAGGTGGCATACCAATATCGCTGGCAAACACTTCATCAGTATGCTACGGAGATGCAGATGACAGCAATGGATGTACATGCTGATACGCATCGTATTGTGGCTACATTGGCTTGGCGATTTTAAGAAAATTTCAATTTCGTGTCACTTTTGGCACGGAAATTGTAAAGAATATTATACAGAAGTGATCTTTAAGAAAATTTGTTGCATTGCTCAGAGACCGGAAAACTCAACACTTTATTTTTTTTTACGAGAAAGGTGCATTTCCAATGGCGTGCTAATACTCTCCGCCGAGACCAACTTAATGTTGTAGCGATGAGGTAGTTAGATTACAAAGGGCTTGTACCCCTCAAATCCTGTTTTTAGGAGTTTTCTCGAGTAAAGTAGCAATGCAGCATTTTTTTTTAAGACTCATAACTCATAATTCATAACTCATAACTCATATATGGTTCGTTCATACATTGCAGAAAATCGTGCCCGTTTCTTGGAAGAATGGGCGAGTTTGATTCGTATCCCTAGTATCAGTTGTCAACCCGCACACAAGGAGGATATGCTCCGTTGTGCGGAGCGTTGGCGCGAACTCTTGCTGGAGGCAGGGGCTCAAAAGGCAGAAATAATGCCATCCAATGGCAATCCCTTTGTTTATGCTGAATATTCGCCTACACTCCATAGCGAAGCGTCCAATAGCCCCAAGGGCGTCCCATATCCAATAGCCGAAACGCCGTCCAATGTCCCTACTGTTCTCGTCTATTCCCACTACGATGTGATGCCTGTAGAGCCATTAGAACTTTGGCACTCCGAACCTTTTGAACCTTCAATCCGTGATGGTCGCCTTTATGCGCGCGGAGCAGATGATGACAAGGGGCAAGCCATGATTCAGGTCAAGGCTTTTGAGTATCTTGTTAAGAACGGTCTGATGAAATGCAATGTGAAATTTATCTTCGAAGGCGAGGAGGAGATAGGTAGTCCTAGTCTGGAGGCATTCCTTGAGGAGCACCGCGAACTGCTCGCTTGCGATATTATTCTCGTGAGTGATACATCTATGATAGGCAAAGATACTCCTTCTATTACCACTGGTCTTCGTGGATTAGCTTATTGGGAGATGGAAGTTACAGGACCTAATCGTGATTTGCATAGTGGACACTTTGGTGGTGCGGTCAAGAATCCAATCAATGCGCTTACCGAGATGCTAGCCAAAGTGGTGGATGATAGAGGACGTATCACTATTCCGCATTTCTACGACGATGTGTTGCCAATACCTCAAGCTGAGCGTGAGATGATTGCTCAAATCCCATTCTCAGAGCTGGCATACCGCGAGGCGATAGATGTGGATGCTACTTTTGGCGAAGAAGGGTATTCTACACTAGAGCGTAACTCCTGCCGTCCTTCGTTTGATATTTGTGGCATATGGGGTGGCTATACGGGTGAGGGTAGCAAGACGGTATTACCAAGCAAGGCGTATGCTAAGGTTAGTTGCCGATTGGTAGCCAACCAAGACCACGAGAAGGTGAGTCAGGCATTTATTGATTATATGCAGAGTATCGCGCCTGTGGGTGTGCGTGTGAAGGTGACACCTATGCATGGCGGTCAGGGATATGTGTGCCCAATTGATATTCCAGCATACAAGGCCGCTGAACATGGTTTTGAGGTCGCGTTTGGTAAGAAACCGCTGGCAGCACGCCGTGGTGGAAGTATTCCTATTATCAGTAGTTTCGAGCAGATACTTGGCGTGAAGACTATATTGATGGGATTCGGTTTAGAGAAGAATGCTATCCACTCACCCAACGAATCCATGGACCTCGAGGTGTGGGAGAATGGCATCGTAGCTGTTACTGAGTTCTACAAAAACTTGCCTTTAAACTATAAACCTTAAACCATAAACGACCAATGAACATTATCATCATCGGTAAAGGCAATGTCGCCACCAGTTTGGATTATGCATTTCGCAAGAAAGGCGTTGCTTGTCAAATGGTTAGTAGTCGTGAAGGATTAGATCAGTTGCCTGAGGCGAATGTGTATATATATGCCGTAAAAGACGAAGCGTTGGCATCTGTTGTCGAACAAGTTAAGGGACGTGAAAAGTCACTCCATTTGCATACTTCGGGCACAATGCCTATCACCGTGTTTGGAGCGGACAAACCTCATGCGGGCATATTTTATCCTTTCCAAACTTTCAGCAAAGCGCGTGTAATAGAGGATTTCTCTACTATCCCTGTATTCTTCGAAGCGCGTGGTATAGATGATATTAGCGCGGTGTATTCGTTGGCTTTGACAATCACTACCCATGTCTATGAAGCTACTCAGCACGACCGTGAGCGTTTGCATGTAGCGGGGGTATATGCTTGCAATTTTACCAACCTGATGTACACTATGGCAGCAGAATTGCTGCGCAATACGCATATCCCATTTTCTGCCCTTTTGCCATTGATCGATGAAACTGCTGCTAAGATACATACTTTAGCGCCTCGCGATGCGCAAACAGGTCCAGCTCGCCGTGGCGATGAGAATGTGATGAATCATCACTTGAATCTGCTCAATGAGGAACAGAAAAAAGTGTATCGCCTCCTATCCGAAGCTATTCGTAAGCGATCGTAAGATGATACAAAAATCGCAGAGTTTCTTCTCTGCGATTTTTTGTATTCTATTTTCCTCCCACCAGTTTCTTGATCTCGCTTAGTTTGTTTAGCGCTTCAAGTGGTGTTAGGTTGTTGATATCTAGTGTCTTGACCTCGTCTCGTATTTGTTCTAGTACAGGGTCATCCAATTGGAAGAAACTGAGTTGCATGCCGCTTGGTGCGCTCACTTGCGCTTTACCACCACCAATCTTCTCTTGGCTATTGCATCCTGCTTCTTGGTTCCTTGCTCCTTGCTCTAGGTCAGAGAGTATTTGATTTGCTCGTTGGATAATCGACGATGGCATACCTGCTAGTTTCGCTACATGAATACCAAAACTATGCTCCGAGCCACCGCGCACCAATTTACGCATGAAGATTACTTTACCATTCGCTTCACGCACCGACACATTGTAGTTGCGTATGCGCTGGAAGCTCTCTTCCATCTCGTTGAGCTCGTGATAGTGGGTAGCAAATAGAGTTTTAGCATGACCTTTTTGTTCGTGGATATATTCCACAATTGCCCAAGCTATAGAGATACCGTCGTAGGTGCTTGTGCCGCGTCCGAGTTCATCGAAGAGCACCAGACTGCGTTCGCTGAGGTTGTTCAAGATACTGGCCGCCTCGTTCATCTCTACCATAAAGGTACTCTCACCTAATGATATATTATCGCTCGCGCCTACGCGCGTGAAGATCTTATCCACTACACCGATGCTCGCACTTTCCGCAGGCACAAAACTACCCATCTGTGCCATCAGCACAATGAGTGCCGTTTGACGGAGTAGGGCAGACTTACCCGCCATATTCGGACCAGTGATGATGATAATCTGTTGCCCATTGTTGTCGAGTAGCACATCGTTTGGCACATACTCTTCGTCCAATGGCAATTGCTTTTCTATTACGGGATGGCGACCTTGACGAATATCAATCACCAGACTATCATTAATAGCTGGACACACATACTTATTCTCAACAGCCACACGCGCAAAACCCATTAGGCAATCCAATTGTGCTACCACATTAGCATCCATCTGCATTTGTGGTACATACTCGGTAAGTGCCAACATCAGTTCTGTGTAAAGGCGTGTCTCTATAATTTGAATTTGTCCTTCGGCATTGAGAATCTTGTCCTCATATTCTTTGAGTTCTTGTGTGATATAGCGCTCGGCATTGACCAAAGTCTGCTTGCGAATCCATGTCTCGGGCACTTGATCCTTGTAGGTGTTACGCACCTCTAAATAATAGCCAAACACATTGTTGTATCCTATCTTTAGCGACTGAATACCCGTAGCCTCTATCTCTCGTTGTTGGATTTGCAAAAGACGCTCTTTACCATGTGCTTGTATGTCGCGCAGCTCGTCTAGTTCGGTATTTACACCACGTGCGATGGTATTCGGACGACCTTGTACGGCAGGCGGATCTGGAGTAATCTCACGTTGGATTCTCTTACACATCTCGCTGCACAGACTCAGTTGCTCGCCAAGCAAACGCAAATATGAATTATCTGTTGCTTTCTCACAAATCTGCTTAATAGGCGCAATGCAATTGAGAGCTACGCTCAGTTGCACCATCTCGCGTGGCGAAATTCTGCCCGTAGAGATTTTGCCTACGATACGCTCCATATCCATAATACGTTCTAGGTTCTCGCGGATAATCTCGCGCTCCTCTGGATGACGGAATAGATATTCTACTACTGTCTGACGGTTGCGAATCGCACGCACATCCTTCAGTGGGAATGCCAACCAACGGTGCAGCAGTCGTCCACCCATAGGTGTGGTGGTGCGGTCGATAATATCGTAGAGCGTAGTGCTGTTCTCACGTTGTCCGCTTAGTAGCTCCAAGTTGCGAATAGTGAAGCGGTCCATCCACACAAACTTATCCTCCTCTATGCGGCTAAGATGCTGAATATGACCATTCTGCAAGTGTTGTGTAGCATCTAAGTAGTGTAATATTGCACCTGCTGCTATGATGCCTTCAGGCAATTGCTCAACGCCAAAGCCTTTCAAGTTCTGCACTTGAAACTGCTTGGTCAGCCTGTCCATAGCCGCATCGTGGGTCATCATCCAGTCGTCCAACTCAAAAGTGAAGTATTTGCTCCCAAAATCCGCTTCAAATACTTGTTTTTTTCCACGCAGATACAACACCTCTTTAGGTGCAAAATTCACCAGTAGTTTGTCAATATAATCGCTTGTGCCTTGTGCAACGAGGAACTCGCCCGTAGAGATGTCCAAGAACGAAACGCCTACTTCTCGTTTCCCAAAATTCACGCAAGCGAGCCATGTATTTTCTTTTTGTTGTAGGGTTGTATCGGAATAGCTTACGCCTGGCGTTACCAGTTCGGTTACACCGCGTTTGACTAATTTCTTGGTCAGTTTAGGGTCTTCCAACTGGTCGCATATGGCCACACGCAATCCTGCCCGCACCAATTTCGGTAGATAGGTATCTAGTGCGTGAAAGGGGAAGCCAGCCATCTCAAGTGCTTTGCCCTCTTTATTTGCTCCGTTGCTACGGTGGGTAAGTGTGATATTCAGTATCTTGCTTGCTCTGACGGCGTCCTCTGCATATGTCTCGTAGAAATCGCCACAACGAAACAGCAACACTGCATCGGGGTATTGCGCTTTGATGTCGCGAAATTGCTTCATCATTGGTGTCTCTTGTACATCTATCTTTGTCATATTCTAAACACTAAACTACTTTATTTTTACATCAAACTTCAAATTGAACATTCGCCCTGTCAAATAGTTTGGGCAAGGCAATTGGAGTCCATTGATAGCTGAAACCCAGTAATAACTGTTTTCGTTTTTCCAACCTACAAGGTTAAATACATCAAATTGGATGCTCCAACTATCTACATGTTTGGCATTTTTCATCCATTTGTCGGTTTTTGCTGAGAAGGTGCGACTTGCCCCCACATCAATACGTTTGAAGTCACTCAAGTGACCGAGATAACGCATGTTCTCTTTGCGCGGATAGCCAAATGGCAGTCCTTCGCTCCAAATGAACTTGAGATGCAACTTGTATTGCGGTAACTGAGGTAGATAGTCTTGGAAATATATTGTGAGGTTGTATCGTTGTTCTTGCGGTGTAGGAATCCAACCTAGATTATGCTTGTCATCAATAAATCTCATTCTGCTACGCATTGTGGAGAAACTAATCCATGAATCAGCACCAGGTACTAATTCGCCCATGAGTTTCATATCCAAGCCAATAGAGTATCCCTCGCTATCGTTCATACCTGAGTAGCGCACACGCACATTGTCCACAGTGTAACTCTCCATGCGGTCAATCCACTTGCCATAGGCTTCTGCCGTAAACTTGAAAGGGCGTCCCCATGCGCGGAAGTAGTAGTCAGTACCGAGAACTAATTGATAGGAGCGTTGTGCTTTCAGCTTATCGTTTAAATGAATGCGATACACGCCCTTGTCGTCTTGAATGGTTTGTCGCACTTCTTTGTAGAATGGTGCTTGATAGTAGATACCTGTTGCCACACGGAATGTGAAATCTCGTTTCCAACCTGGCATCCATACGATGCTCACGCGAGGAGAAGGTAGCACTTCGTTGGTGAAAGTCCAGTAGTTGAGGCGCATGCCAGCTGTGAGATATACTTTACCATTGTCGGTATTCCAATGATGTGTGTTTTGTGCATATGCTTGCAAACGTCCATTGAGCATTTTTGTGGTACCTTTCATGGCATAATAGAGCTCCATTTCTTTGTCCGCATTGGGCAAACTATATCCCAATGAATCTCGCCATTCCCACTCGCTGATGCAGTCTGTAATCATCTCCACTTGTCCGCTTACGCCCCATTTCAATGTATTAGTTCCGCGTTTCCACTCGCCGTTATGCGCTAAAGTGATTATGCCCGACTGCAGGGTATTGCGTGCATGCTCGTGGTATTCCCCTTTTCCAAGTAGTTTCTTATTGCCGTCAGGCGTAGCTAATTCTCCATTTGCATCATATCCTCCGCCCGAATTATTCGCTTCATTCATGTCTTTTTGTCGCAATACATATGCAGTACGGATGTCGTATGTTTCCTGCTCATGTGTATAAAATCCGTTAAGGTCCGCGCTTATTGTTACTTCTGGGTGTACCTTACCACTTGCGCTCAATGCCACGAAAGCGGTACGGAACATGTCTTTTTCTTTGCCTTCGTGTTCTATCTTTTGTTCTATTGCATCTAATCCTCCCCAGTTTTTTACGGCGGAGTCGGGCATAAACTCATAACTATTCTGCGAGAAGTTGCCCATCAATCGAATCTTCCATGCTTCGTCGCCTAATCGCCCTGTCGCCTTTTTGCCTACCTTCCATGTCATTTGCGTTTGATAATCTAGGAAGTTAGGTTTGTAGTTTCCCTTTGTGTCCAATGCGCCTAGCATGTATTTGGATGTCTTATAGCGTATGCCGTGCATCTGACTCTGCACACTATCTCCCCAACCTACATACGCACTTGCCCCGAGTAAACTCATATTCAATCTTGACTCTAATGCTGTAGGTCGTTTATATCGTATATCTAACACTGACGACATCTTATCGCCATATTGTGCATCAAAACCACCTGCGGAGAAGTCCACATTCTCCACCATATCTGTATTCACGAAACTCAATCCCTCTTGCTGCCCGCTTCTAATCAATAATGGACGGTGTACTTCCAATCCATTGACATATACTGAGTTTTCGTCATAAGTACCACCTCGCACATTATACTGGCTACTCATCTCGTTGTTTTGCCTTACACCTGCAAAGGTGATGAGCAGACTCTCTATACCTCCACCCGTGGCGTCGGGCATTAGGCGTGCCACGCTCACATCTGTACGCTCCATTGTACCTGTCTGACGTTGGATACCTCGCACTGTAATCTCATTGAGCATTTCTTCGTTGGTAGGCAATACGACATTAACGCCAAGCACTTGATTATGAGTGTATAGTTGCTGACGAATCGTCTCGTAGCCAATCATGGAATAGGTCATGATGATGGTATCTGCCATCTCCACAACAATATCATAGTAGCCATTTTGATTGGTGGTGGTGCCTATGGTAGTGCCTTCTACATATACATTCGCAAGTTCAATACCGCGATTGTCAGAGTCCAATACATACCCATACAACCGCACTTCAGGCGTCTTTGCCCATAGTGTCAGCATACTTGCTATGGCGAGCAGAATATATGTACAAACCAGTCGTTTCATCTACATGTTTGCATTGTAATATCTTCGGTCATCGGTTACCTCTTTGCCTATGAAATCGGGCAGCTCCACCACTTGCTCTTCGCTTTCTAGTTCAATCTCCGCCACTACTAGACCTTCATACTTGCCATGGAACTCATCCACTTCCCATATTAAGCCATGTTGAACAATGTTGAACGATGTTGAACAATCTTGAACAATATTCTCTGCCGCTGGCACTATCCATCGAGTCTTGTCTATGATAGTGCCTTGGCACAGTTTCATCAGCTCCACTGCATCTGCCACATCAATCTCTTTCTCCCATTCATAGCGTGCAAAATGCCCTGCTGTGGGTTTGCCTTTGATGGTGAGATAAGCTTTGTCGTCGGTGATGCGCACGCGCACTGTTCCTGTTTTCTCACGGGATATATACCCCTGACAAATATGATGGTGAGCTACAGCCATCTGCTTGTAGCTCTCCCCTTGTACCAAATATTTGCGTTCTATCTCTTGGTTCATTTGCGTTTGCTAGTGATATTGACGAGGTGTGCAATGCTGCAGTAATCTATGCCTGAATGCGTGCTCAAGCCGATCTCGCAAGTACGTGAGTTGCTCACACCCATTGTTGCTCCTGCTTTCTCCACTTGTGGTTTGAGTTTGCGCAGTGCCCATTCGTTTAATTCAGGATCGGTAAAGCCCTTATCTCCTGCAAATGCGCAGCAACCAATCTCCTCTGGTACCAATACATTCTTCGCACATGCTTTAGCCACACGGATGATAGAATCTGCTACACCCATCTGACGAGTAGAGCAGGTAACGTGTACTGCCACGCAAGTGTCGAGTGGAGTGATTTCTACCTCGCTCATTACAAACTTATCGATAAACTCCGCGGGTTCGTACAATTTCATATGCTGCATGGTATGGCGCATGCGATGCAGACATGGACTTTGGTCACATAGTACTGGCCATCGGCCATTGTCGCTTGCCTTCAATAGTGCCAATTCTAGTTCGGCGGCTTTGCGCGCTGCCTCATCGGGCATACCTTTGCTCTCCCATATTGTACCACAACAGAGATTCTCCATATTCTTGGGGAATATCACCTCATAGCCTGCCTTGTTGAGCAGTTCGGTCATATCATTGATGAGCGGTTTGTTGCCCGAACCCAGGCGTTGGTTCAAGCATGATGGGAAATACACCACGCGCTTATCCTGCAACCCTTTCAGTCCGTTCACTACTCCATACTCGATGGCTGTCTGTTTCTCTTTCTTGCGCACAGGACGAGGCAGCGATGGTGTCCATAGTGGAACCAATCCGCCTGAACCGTAGTGCATTGCCTTTCCGAGTAGCCTTGTTGCCTTATCGCCCAACACGCTATGTGCCACGTTCGCTACTTCCAATATGCCTGTCAGTGCAGTGCCAATATTAGCCAAGTTCTTACCTGCCCAATAACCTATCTGCTTACCAGCGGCACTCATATCGTGTTCACGCACCAAGTGGATATAGTCGCCCACATTGATTTTGATTGGGCATGAGGTGGAGCATAGTCCGTCACCGGCGCAGAGGTCTCGACCTATGTATCGGAAATCCTTCTCCAGAGTCTTTAGCAGTTTCTTCGCCTTTTTCGCCTCATTGCCTCCTCGCCTTATCACCTCTCTCAGACGTGCCATCTCGCGTTGTACGATGATACGCTGACGGCTAGACAACGCATATCCGCAAGCCACGCAGTTCACTTCGCAGAAGCCGCACTCGATGCAACGGTCAATCATCTCGTGCACCTCTGGCAAAGGCTTGATATGTTCTATATAAGAATGTTCATCTTCGTTGAAAATCACGCCAGGGTTCATGATATTCTCAGGGTCAAATAGGCGTTTTACCTCGCACATGAGTTCGTAGGCTTCGTTGCCCCACTCGCGACGAACGAATGGCGCCATGTTGCGACCTGTTCCATGCTCTGCCTTCAGACTGCCGTGGTATTTATCCACCACTAAGTCCACTACTGCACGCATCATGCCATCATATTGCTTGATAGCCTCTGGCGAGTCAAAGCGTTGGTTGAGGATAAAGTGGTAATTACCCTCTAATGCGTGACCATAGATTACGGCTTCGGGATAGTTGTGGTCGATGAATAGTTGTTGCAAGTCTAGGGTAGCCTCTGCTAGATGCTCGATAGGGAAGGCGATGTCCTCAATCAGACAGGTGGTGCCAATCTCGCGTGTACCGCCCACAGCGGGGAAGATACCGCTACGCATTGCCCAATACTTGCCGGTCAATGCAGGGTCAGAAGTGAACGCAGCAGGCTGACATAATTGGTAGTGGTGCAATATATCTTGCAGTGTTTTGTTTTTTGCTGCTAATTCTTCTTCTGTCATTGCGTCGGTACGAATCAGTGCTGCACCTGCATCCTCAGGCAATCCTTGAAGTTCGGGAAAGTCTTTTTCCACTGTGCGCATGGCTTTACGATCGAAGAACTCTGCTGCAGATAGCAACCCAGTTTGCTTCATTTCGGTGATAGCCTCGCATGCTGCTTTGGTGGTAGGGAAGAGCAGCAGTGCTGATGCACTATAGGGCTGAATTTCGCCTGTGGTCATCGTCACTTCTGCGAGGAACGCCAATGTGCCTTCGCTACCTACCATTAGATGGGCGATAATGTCAAATGGGTCGGTCATCTCCACAAATGGTAGGATGGTCAAACCCGTCACATTTTTGATGGAGTACTTTTTGCGTATAAGGTCACATAGTGCTTTATTCTTTTGTGTTTGAATGCGCAAGTCATCAATCTTACGGATGAACTTGGCATGCGACATCAAGAATTCCGAACGGCTCTCTTGATCACCGGTATCTAGGAGCGTACCATCGGGTAGAATGATTCGTGCCGATTTTAGTACACGATAGCTATTGGCATGCGTGCCGCAGCACATACCAGAAGCATTGTTCATCACGATGCCGCCTACCATAGCCGATTTCAGACTAGCAGGGTCTGGTGTGAAGTACCTGCCATAGGGTTTGAGTATTTCATTCACGCGTTGTCCCACTATACCAGGTTGCAGGGTGATGCTTTTGCCTTCGTCGTGCACGGTGTACTTCTCCCATTTCTTGCCGCACACTACTAGCAGACTATCGCTGATGGCTTGTCCGCTCAAACTGGTACCTGCAGCACGGAAAGTAATGTGTTTACCCTCCTTTCGTGCGCGTGCGATGATGGCTTGCACCTCTTTTTCGGTGGATGGGTGCAGCACTTCTTCTGGAATCATGCGGTAAAATCCCGCATCGGTTCCCCACGCTAATCGTTCGATGTATTTTTTCATATATTCTATCCTTTAACCTTTAACCTATAGCGGCTATGCCGCGTCCTATAGCCCGCAGGGCGTCCAATATCCTAATACAAATAATACTTGCTACTCTCCTTGCGATATTTTTCTACATCCTTATCCCAATATGCCTTAGCATCCTCCCAGCGGTAGCGTTTGCCAAAGAGTTCTTTGATTTGATCTGTGCCGCATACTTTGTTGAACATACCAAAGCGTTTTTGGTCGCAGTGTGTAAACCAATCTTGTTCAGGCCATAGGCGCATCATCTCTTGCACTACATAGAATTGTATCTCGCTCAGAGCGGCTTTCTTGTAGTCCACTATATGCACTTGCACGCCCTGAATGTTTTCGCCTTTGAAGACGCTGTAGTAGGGTTTGTAGTGTAGTGGACGGAATATTACGCCTGGCAGCTCTAGCGCGTTGAGTGCAGTAGCGAGACTGTCGGCATTGACCCATGGCGCACCCATCACCTCAAATGGCATGGTGTAACCTACACCGATGTTGATATAGTAGAACTCGCCAAATATACCTGTTACAGGGTAGTATATTGCTGTTCTGCCGTGTGGCACATGAGGCGAAGCCACGATCCATTCTAGTCCGGTCTCGTCCCATGTCATGTCGCGTGTCCAGCCCTGCATCTCCACTACGGTCAGTTTGCAAGGTTTTTCAGCTTTGGCGTTGAGGTATAGTGCTAGTTCGCCTGGTGTTTGACCGTAAAGGTATGGTATAGCAAATCGGCTCACGAAGGATACAAATCCCTCTTCCACGAGGCAACCTTCGATTTTCTCTCCGCCTAGTGGGTTAGGTCGGTCGAGTACGACGAGCTCTTTGCCGAATGTCTGACATGCCTCCATCAGGTTGCCCATGGTGGAGATATAGGTGTAGCTGCGGCAGCCGATATCCTGGATGTCATACACCATCACATCTATCTCATCCATCATCTCTTTGGTCGGCTTACTGGTCTTGCCGTATAGGCTATACATTTTTAGACCTGTTTTTGGGTCTATTTCATTGTCCACATGGTCGCCAGCGTAGATGTTGCCACGCACACCGTGCTCTGGTCCGTAGAGTGCGACGAGGTTCACATTCTCTGCTTGCCAGAGGATATCGATGGTGGATACTAGGTTGTGATCCACGCCTGTTGGGTTGGTGCATAGTCCTACGCGTTTGCCTTGTAGGATATCAAAGTTGCGTTCGCGTAGTACCTCGATACCCGTTTTTACTTGTGCCATGGCTGTCATAGCACTTACTAGCAGCACTGCTGCTATCGTCCATTTTCTATATGTCATATTTTTCATGTTTTATATTCTTGCCTTTCGCCTCTAAACTGTAGCGCTTTTTGGCGCGTCCTCTAAACAATAGCGGCTCTGCCGCGCCCTAATCCAGCATCTGCCCAAAGTTGTTCGACAGTTGCAACATCTGGTCGTACTCCTCGGGTGATAGGTCGTAGAAGTAGTAGTTGCGTGGATCTACGGGTTTGCCATTCAATCGTACCTCGTAGTGCAAGTGTGGGCCGGTAGATTTGCCTGTATTACCAACGAGTGCTATGATATCGGAGCGGCGCACTTTCTGTCCTTTGCGCACCAGCACTTTGTACAGGTGTGCATACAGTGTCTTGTAACCATATCCGTGGTCTAGTATGACGGTATTACCGTATCCTTGTCTCCATCCTGCGAACTCCACTTTGGCGTTACCTGTAGCAAACACATCGGTGCCGATAGGTGCGGAGAAGTCCATGCCTTGGTGGAATTTGCGCACATGATATACGGGGTCGATACGCATGCCATAGCCGGATGCTACGCGTTTGAGGTCTTTGTTCATCACGGGTTGGATAGCAGGTATATTCTCCATGCGTATTTCTTGGTTTTTGGCCATCTCTAGCACCTCGTCATAGGATTTGGCTTGTGTGTAGAGTTCTTTCTCCAGCATATCCACCTTTTGTGTCAAGTCGGCAGCCAGTTGGTTGTCGGTCATTGCAGCAATGCTGTCGTAATAATCGATTTTGTGCTGTGTGCCCTGACGAATGCTGAGTGGGATAGGTTCGGCGCCGAAGAGCACGCGATAGAGATTGTCGTCGCGTTGTTGTAGGTCGGTCATCACGATTTGCATTTGGTCCACCTGTTGGTTGAGGATCTCCAGTTGCGATTGCATGGACTCCTTCTCACGCAGTAGTTGTTTCTCGCGTGGAGAGGGGAAGAATGTTAGGAATAGAAACAGAAATAGCACTCCTAAAATGATTCCTGCTAGGATGTAAATACCCGTTTGGCGCAGCCAGTAGCCCAAACCTTGCTCCACCTGCTCCATAGCAAGTGTTTTTGGATTGATTTTGTATGTTTTTTTTGCCATATATTCGTTTTTAGTTCGCTTCGCTGTTATGGGTGTCTATTTTTTCTTCCAAAAGAAGAAGTAACTTTTTTGTTTGTCTTTATCTTGTTTTGTTCGCGCGACATATACGGGCTCCATCGTGTAGGGGTTGAGCCCTGTGTAGAACATCGTTGTAGCCAATGTCATGGGCGTGGGAGTGAAATCCTGCACTTGTTCGGGGCGGTAGTGAAGGCGTTTGCATTGCTCTGCTAATTGCTGCATATCCTTGTTGGTGCACCCTGGGTGCGAGGAGATGAAGTAAGGTATCAACTGCTGGCGTAGCCCCGCCTCTGTGTTCACAAGCTCAAAGAAGCGGTGAAACTTCTCATACTCTTGCCACGAGGGCTTGCGCATCAACTTTAGCACCTCACTGCTAGTGTGTTCGGGGGCTACTTTCAGTCGCCCCGACACATGCTTGGTGATGAGTTCGCGTCCGTATGCCTCGTTCATTAGGTCATAACGTATGCCGCTGCCGACGAATGCCTTTTTGATGTATGGTAGTTGGTTGACCTGCTTGTAGATGTGTAGGAGTGGTGCAAAATCCTGATTGAGGTTCTTGCATATCGTTGGGTGCAAGCAGCTAGGTCGTGCGCATTTCTCACATAGACTCATGTCTTTGCCGTGCATGCCGTACATATTTGCCGATGGCCCACCCAGGTCGCTAAGGTATCCTTTCCACTCGGGTAGGTCTTTGAGTAGGTTGATTTGCCTTAGGATGCTTTGCTCGGAGCGGGATGTGATGTGTTTGCCTTGGTGTGCGCTGATGGTGCAGAAGCTGCATGCGCCGAAGCATCCGCGGTGCATACACACCGAGAAGCGAATCATCTCGTAGGCGGGTATGTGTTTGCCTTTGTATTTTGGGTGTGGATGATATTGGAATGGCAGGTCGTATATCGCGTCTAGCTCTTCGGTGGTCATGGTGGGGTATGGCGGATTGACTACCACATATTGATTGCCCACGGGCTGAATGATAGTGGCGGCATTGATTTTGTTGCTCTCTGTCTCGATGAGTCGGAAGTTCTCGGCGTGCACCCGCTTACTCTTCACTGCCTCTTCGTGGCTGTGTAGGATGGTGTAGGATGGTGTAGGATGGTGTAGGGTGGTATAGGGTGGTGTAGGGTGGTTTTTTGTGAGATATGCTATTTGCGGAATATCTCCAGCAAAGCGATCTACAGGCGTAGCCGATCTACCATCTCCAGCGCAGCGATCTATTCGCTCAGCGACAGCCACGATCTGCTTTTCTCCCATGCCATAGACGAGGATGTCGGCTTTGCTGTCCACTAGGATGCTGGGCTTCAGGCAGTCCGACCAATAGTCGTAGTGTGTGAGTCGTCGCATGCTGGCTTCTACGCCGCCGATGACGATAGGCACATCGGGGTATAGTTGTCGGAGTATATTGCAATAGGTGATGGTGCAGTAATCGGGTCGCATGCCTGCTTTGCCGTCGGGTGTGTAGGCGTCGTCCGAGCGCAGACGCTTAGCGGCGGTGTAGTGGTTGACCATGCTATCCATGCTGCCCGCCGTGACGGCAAAGAAGAGCCGTGGTCGTCCTAGTTTGGTGAAGTCACGATGGTCGCCTCTCCAGTCGGGTTGGGGTACGATAGCGACTTTGTATCCGGCATGCTCTAGCACACGACCTATGACCGCAGCACCGAAAGCGGGGTGGTCGATATATGCATCACCTGAGAAGAGGATGACATCCACTTCGTCCCATCCACGGAGTTGTAGTTCCTTTTTAGTGGTGGGTAGATATGCTTTGAGATCGGTACTTGCTACCATGAAAATTATTTACTTTGTAAATATCGGCGACAAAGGTACAAAAAAATACTCACATACGCAAGCGCGCGAGCAATATTTTGTTGAAAAAGATAGACTCAATCTATCATATAATCACACTACCGCTCACTAGGAGCTTGCTCATGAGTGAGCAGAAGTATGTGCTGCGTAGGGTGGCAGTAGCTACGGGGAACTGTCTGTAGGTTACGGGTTCCTGACGGGTTCATAACGGGTTGATAGTGGCACATCGTAAACCTATCCGTGGGCTAAATGTGGCTGGCTGTATGTATAATTACTCGAATAGATTCAAATAATTGATATGTCCATGCAGTGGGTCGCGATTATTGTTTTCACCTGTATTGATAACCTGTGTAACAACTGTTTCGTTTGGAAATAGTGCCCGGAAGTATTGCAAATTCTTATAAAAATCTGTATGAATATTAGCAGATAACTTTATCTCGTATGCTGAAAGGTTAATGCCATCTTCCTGAATCAAATCCACTTCGTGCTGACCTTTATCACGATAGAAATAGATATTACTATCCTGTCCTTGATTGCATTGCTGTTTCAAAAATTCACATACCACCATATTCTCAAATATCTGTCCTCGCAATGGATGTGTTTCTCCTTGTTGGGCAGTCTTTATTCCTAATAAGAAACATACAAGCCCTACATCGTAGAAGTATATTTTTGGAGTTTTAATGAGACGTTTATTGATATTTCGATAGAATGGTTGCAACCGAAATGCGATATACGATGCTTCCAACACATTCATCCATTCTTGTATTGTGGGTATGGATACTCCAAGTTCATTTGACATACTTTGTGCATTAAACTCCGTGCCGATGCGCGAAGCACACAAATTATTGCGGGCAAAATGTATGAAATGGGCGGATTAGTGTATGAAATGTGGGTTTTACTTCTTCACCTTGATATACGTAATCGTGCCTTCGCTGCTGGTGAAGATACACTCTGTACCGCTGAGTGGCAATGGGGTGTTGAGGATGGAATTGCCAATCTTATGGCGGAAAAGCACCTTGCCCGTCTCGGCATCCATACCCAGCAGCAAACCATTCTTTGTACTCACCCACAAGGTGCCATCCTTCTCTAGCGGCATAGCAGGGTTGTGCTCGTAGCCGAAGTCGGCATGCGTCACCCATTGGGTGACGGGTGTAGTGTGGTGTAGGGTTGAGTAGTGTGGTGTAGTGTGGATAGCGACGATGGTGTCCCACATACATTTGGAATAGACTGTCTGGCTGTCTTCGCTCAAGCCGACCGTCTCGCGTACTTTATATTGGTTGGTTCGCCACACCACTGCGCCCGTCTCGGCGTCGAGGCAAGTAAAATAGCGGTCGGGGGCAGTGATGAAAATCTTACCATCTGCTGCCACAGGCCACACGCTGGCAGGGGAGAGTTTGGGGTTTCCCTTGCCGTTGTTCCACTTCCACGCGAGCGATCCGTCGTCGAGGTTGAGGGCATAGAGATGGGTATCCCAGCAGCCGAAATAGAGTTTGTCGCGGTACACCAATGGGCGAGTGAGGACATAGTTCTTCAGTTCGTCGAACGACCACTTCACTTTGCCCGTATGGATATCAATGGCGAACATTCTGCCGTCGCCACCACCGATATATGCCACGCCATTGTGGATAGTAGCTGCACCCATAACAGCCTGAGCAGTGGTGATATGCCAGAGTTCTTTGCCAGTCTTGGCATCAAGTCCATAGATGTTATAGTTGGCACTACCGAATACGACCACTCCTTCGCTGACGGCAGGGCTGCCCACGATACGCATGCCTGTATCGAAAGTCCATAGCGTCTTGCCCGACTTGAGCTCAAGCGCGTACATGCAGCCGATATCGTCGCCGATGAAGAGGCGCTGGCCGTCGGTGACAGGGGTGGAGTAGATACCGCCTTTCAACGCTTTATGCCATTGGCGGCGGACGTTCTTGTATTGCTTGTTGACGGAGAAATCAGGGCGTAAACTCTCATCCGATGCCCCATATTCCTTCTTTCCGAATGGCAAACTGAGCCAGTGTCTTTTTATATTGGACGCTTCGCTAAGAGCACCCCAACAATCAACAGATTGTTCGGGGACCCCGCTATGGGCTATTGGTGATAGGACGCGTTCGTAGAAGCGGATGGAATCGGTGATGGAGATTATAGAATAACCATTTGTACCGTCTTTGTCTCGCAGATTAGAGCGATTGAGGACATCGGCTATACCGTCGCAGTCGAAGAGCAGGTTGCGGTGGTAGTGACCGCCCATGATGCATTGCACGTTGTGCTGGCGTAGGACATCGGTCACGTCATACCAGTTATCCACATCACCATTGCGTAGTGGGTAGTGGGTGAAAACGAAGATAGGCGCATCGCCTGCCTTGGACACACTATCCAGATTATGCTTGAGCCATGCTATATCCTGCGGCGCCACATGTCCGTCTGCCATGCGGATGACAGGGCCCGAATTGAAGCCAATGAAGTACATCCCATTGTGCGAAAATGCAAAGCGACTATCGCCAAACACGCGGGTGAAGTCCATCACGCCGGACTCTGACCAGGTGGTCTCGTGGTTGCCCGAAGCCGCGTAATAAGGCACGCGGAGCTGATCAAGCGCCGCCTTGATGGCTTCGATGGAAGCACGGTCGCCGTTCTCAGTGAGGTCGCCTGTAACGACAACAAACTCAATATTTGGATTCTGATTGATATCAGCAATGGAGCGCTGCAAATCCTCCATCGGACGAGGGTTGGAGGTAGAGATATGCGTGTCAGTCAGCAGCGCGAAGGAGAAAAGAAGGATGGATAGGAGTTTCATGGTGGTAGGATGGAGTAGAATGGAGTAGAATGGAGTAGAATGGTGATTATTCGAGTTGGAGGTTGAGTTGATTCTTGAGATCTACGAGGTGCGGATTGAGTTCGGATAGTAGTTTGTATTTATCTGCTGCCGTATATGCCTTTTGGCTTCGGTTGAACTCTGCGACCTCTACTTGCAATTTCAGCAGATCATTCTGCAGTGCATCGCGCACGATGTCCATCACGCGTTTGCCAAACTTGGCAAACTCTTGTTTTTGCCAAGGATTAGCAACGGTGATGCGGCATAGCGTATCGGATACCAATGTGGGCTTGCAGTTGTTGAGCATAGCCACTAGACGCTCTTCCCCACGGAAGTGTTGGCTCAGACCAACCCACGCGTCAATGAGTTGGTCAGCTGTAAAAGGGGTGTTACGCTGTAGATCGGTTGTGTCTGTAGATGGTAGATCGCTTCGCTGTAGATCGGCTGCGCCTGTGGATGGAGTACTAATCAAGCCTAGATCACCCAGCGATGGCATGGCACCAAGGGAGGGGGTATTGGAGCGAGTAGGCGATTGAGGCGATTGAGGCGATTGAGGCGAAGAGGCGATTGGGCGAGCAGTAGCACTAGGGGTGCTAGATTGACTAGATTGACTAGACTGACTAGAAGGGCTAGGAGTAGTCGTGCGCTTGGGTGATGGAGTAGGTGGAGTAGGTGTGTCGGTAGGGTCTAGCAGACGACATAGCTTGACAAGCGCCAACTCTACTGTCAATCGTTTATTCTTTGCTGTGCGATAGTTAATATCACAAGTGTTCATCACGTCCAACGCATTGAATAGCCACTTTGCATTGCAGCGTTTTGCTTGCTCTTGATAGTGTACACGAATCGTCTCTGAAGTCTCCAGCAGTTGTACTGTGGCTGCATCTTTACTCACCAGCACATCACGTAGGTGTTGCGCAAAGCCTGTCACGAAATGCCCCGCATCAAAGCCTTTCACCAACACTTCGTTCAGCAACAACAACGCTTCGCTCACGCTGCCTGCCAATGCGGCATCCACCAATCGGAAATAGTAGTCCGTATCTAGCACATTCAGCACACCTATCGCCTGCTCATACGTGATATTTGTTCCGCAGAACGACACCAACTGGTCGAATATACTCAGCGCATCACGCATACCACCATCGGCTTTTTGTGCCACCACATTCAGTGCCTCTTCGCTCGCGTTGATACCTTCTTGTTTAGCCACATATTGCAAATGGCGAATCGTATCAGCCACAGTAATGCGACTAAAGTCATATACCTGACAACGGCTCAGGATGGTTGGCAACACTTTGTGTTTCTCTGTGGTTGCCAAGATAAAGATGGCATATGCTGGTGGCTCCTCCAATGTCTTCAATAGCGCATTGAACGCACCTTGCGACAGCATGTGCACCTCATCTATAATATATACACTGTATTTACCTATTTGTGGCGGAATACGCACTTGGTCTATCAGCGAACGAATGTCCTCCACCGAGTTATTGGACGCCGCGTCCAACTCGTGGATATTAAACGAACGCTGTTCATTAAATGCTGTACACGACTCACATTGGTTGCACGCATCATGTTCTGCTGTAGGATTCAGACAGTTGATAGTCTTCGCGAAGATACGCGCACATGTTGTCTTACCTACTCCACGAGGACCGCAGAACAGATAGGCATGAGCCAAGTGATTGGTACGTATAGCATTACGCAACGTCTGCGTCAATGCTTCTTGCCCCACCACACTTTCGAAAGTCGTAGGCCGATACTTTCTTGCTGATACGATATAATTTTCCATAGAAAAACAATTAGCGCACAAAGGTACAACAAAAAAAGCACATTTGCAAGGAAATGTGCTTTTTTTTATCAATTGTTTCGAGTAATGCGGATCACTTGACCTTTCGCTCATTGAGTGCGCGTTGGTATTGGCGGGCTACTTGGTTATGCTGTGCATAGGTTGCCGAAAAGATATGTGTACCCGAGAAATCAGGGTTGGCGCACATATAGAGATAATCGGTCTTTGGAGCATTCAATACCGCATCAATCACATCTGGTCGTGCTAAACGAATAGGACCTGGAGGTAGGCCACGGTATTTGTAAGTATTGTATGGTGAATCGATGGCAAGGTGGCGTTTGAGTACGCGACGCAAAGAGAAATCACCTACAGCAAAAATCACCGTTGGACATGCTTGTAGGGCGATACCTTTTTTTAGTCGGTTGATATAGATAGATGCGATGGTTGGGTATTCGTCCTTTTTGTTGGTTTCCGAAGCAATGATAGAGGCAATGGTGCTTACTTCTGTAGGGGTGAGTCCAAGTTGCTTTGCTTTGGTTAGGCGTTCATCGTTCCAAAAACGCTGGTATTCCTTGTGCATGCGGGCAAAGAGTTGGTCCGCTGACATGGTCCAATACACCTCGTATGTGTTAGGGATGAAGAGGCATACAGCAGTTTCGGGAGTGAGGCCAAAATGCGCCATGTACTCTCGGTCGTTGAGGCGCATGATAATTTCGGTGGAGTCAAGGAGTAGTCGTTTGCCTAGATGTCCAGCTAGTTGTTCGCGTGTGCGAATGGACTGAGTGAAAGATAGGCGGATAGGTGTCTGCTCACCTAGTTGCAAGCGACGAATCAATTCGCGGTTGCTAATCTCGCTAGCGAATCGATAATGACCTGGTTTGGTTTGGGTAAAGCGGAGGTATTTGCAGTGCAAGCACCAAGCTAATTCGGAGAGCATATGGTAGTCTTCGGTGATCTCCGTTAGTATCGAGTCGGAGGTGGTGTGAGGATAGACATGATATGCATGCGCCTCTTCGTCAAGACTGCGGAAGTTGCTGACTGCAAAGTGGTAATATTGTTTAATGCAAAATCCTGCTGCAGCAAACAGAATGATTGCTACGGTAGATAGAATGATCCAAGTTGTTTTTTTCATAATCAAGTTGTTTTTATGAGGGGGATTCCTACGTAATCCCCGAAGTCTGCCGACGGCATCCTTGCATCTTTTGGAGGGGGATTCCTACGTAATCCCCGAAGTCTGCCGACGGCATCCTTGCAAAAAAATACCATGTGCTCTCACTCAAGCAAGCTTGGATTCGGCTACATGGTACTTTTTGCGGAAGGAGGGGGATTCGAACCCCCGGTACGGTTACCCGTACGACAGTTTAGCAAACTGTTGGTTTCAGCCACTCACCCATCCTTCCTCGCGCTTTGCGCGAACATAGACAGCTATTGTCTGAAGACGCTTTCTTTCGAAAAGCGGCTGCAAAGGTACTGCTTTTTTTTGGATTGACCAAATATTTTTGCGAAAAAATGTGTTTTATTCCAGAAAAGGTAAGTAAAAATAGTGGAAAAATGCAGAAAAAGTCACTTGTGGTGGGAAATTTATGCCAGTAATTGATTGATGGCTTGTTGGGCTTGTGTGCCTACAACGACAAGGCGATAGACTAGTAGTTCGCGGAGTTTGGACGCTAGGTCAAAAGGTTTGGCATGTGCGAAAGATGATAGGCGGAAGAAACGGTATAACTGCTGGATATAGCCATTGGTGATAATGGTCTTTCCATACATGTCCATGCCCACTTCTCGCAGAGAATCTACGGACAATTGGCTCTTGATAAGTGCTTTGAACGAAGGATACATATGGCATAGTGCATACTTGTCGCTATCGCACATAGGCCACATTTGTATGAGACTATCTATCTCGTCGCGGTCGTCTTCGGGGATGTTGATGATAGCATTATCTGTCCACGGTAATAGCCAATTAGCGGCTTGTTCGCGAAAGAAAGGTGTAGAATAAAACTCTTTGAAAATGAGAAAGTTTTGGTCGAGTTGCATTTTTGCGATATGCTCCATCTCACTTTGACGGCTGCGGATGATGTCGTAGAACTCATTGCTCTCTCGATTGTTCATGAGTGGTAGCAGTTCTTTAGTGAGTTGTGCATTGAACTGCTCCATCCGCTTCATTTGTGTGGTGCGTGCAATATTGGTGAGCGCGGTAAAACTGAGTTCGGGTGCATAAGTGAGCACCTCTTGTATCTCGCCAAGTAGTACTTTGTTACGACGGATGGAGGTGTCATGCTGTATCATGACGAGTAGCAGTCCTACCACTACGCGCTCGAATGCCTCTGGCGAAATTCCATCGCAAGAGGTGAGCAGGAGCATAAGGTTGTCCTCGCTCCAAGGGTTCTCGATGAGGTTGATGGTGAGTCCGGCAATAGCCATGAGGCCATCGGTGGTGTTGGTTGGATCTTGAGCATAAACGCGAAAAGCCGCCATATCGTCTTCAGAAAAAGTCGTATGGGTGCGGTAGTAGTCGAAGATTTCCGTTGAACTCACCTTAATGAATTGGTTAAAATGACAGTTAGAACTTCTCTTTGATAAGATAGTTATTGCGTTCGGATGAATTGCGGATGATAAGCTCGCCAAGGAATCCTGCCAAGAACAACATGCACCCTAATATCATCATCAGTATGCTTAGGTGGAAATAAGGATTATCGCCTACGAGCATAGCCGATTCGCCGTGGGATAGCGCGTAGAGTTTCATGGCCCCAACTACTACGATAGCAATAAAACCGAGTATAAACATTACGCTACCTACTAGTCCGAAGAAGTGCATAGGTTGTTTGCCAAACTTGTTGAGGAACCAGAGCGTCATCAAATCGAGGTATCCGTTGACAAAGCGATTCAGCCCAAACTTGCTGACGCCAAATTCGCGCTTGCGGTGTTGTACCACTTTTTCGCCAATCTTAGTAAAACCTGCGTTTTTGGCCAAATAGGGGATGTAGCGATGCATTTCGGAGAACACTTCGATATTTTTCACTACTTCCTGACGGTAGGCCTTCAGACCACAATTCATATCATGAAGCTTGATGCCTGTTACCCAACGCGCGGTGGCATTGAAGAGTTTGCTAGGTATGTTTTTGGTAAGTTTGTTATCATAGCGCTTTTGCTTCCAACCGCTGACAAGGTCAAATCCCTCATCGGTAATCATGCGATAGAGTTCTGGTATCTCGTCGGGAGAGTCTTGTAGGTCTGCATCCATGGTGATGACAACATCGCCTTGTGCCGCGTCAAAACCGCAGTATAAGGCAGCAGATTTGCCATAATTGCGTCGGAAATTGATACCTCGTACGTGTTCGTTGCTATCACGTAATTGCTTGATTACCTGCCATGATTGGTCAGTGGAGCCATCATTGACAAACACGATCTCGTAGGTAAAATCGTGCTCTTGCATCACGCGTAGAATCCAATCATGGAGCGCGGGCAGGCTTTCGGCCTCATTGAATAGGGGTACAATGACGGAGATATTCATATGCTATGAGATTGATTACATATGATAGCGTCCAGTGCCATCTGTGCACCTGAAGAACCACGCATCTCCTGATAGCTTGATTGTATAGACATCGCTTTGGCATGAGCGCAACGCTTCTTTTAGGTTCTCGGGGATATTACCGTAGAACTTGAATCCAGATTCATATACTACAATTGCTGCGTCATCGGTGATGCATGCAGTCCAGATTTGTCCGTACTTTTCAAACCCGTCGCTGAGCCATCCCATCAGTTCGTCGGAAGACGCACTGATTTGCTTGGTGGTGATTAATATCCAATCTCCAGAGTCGTTAAAGGTAATGGTGGTGATATGCTCGCCATCTTCTTGGCAAGTGGTAATTTTGTGCTTGAGGTTGTCATATGACAAATCGTAATATATATCGTTTTGGTTACACAGAATGGCCCATCTGCCAAGTTCCGTGATGTGTATATCTTGAATCTCTGCTTTTTGCGCATTCAGTTCGTACAAAGCCTCGGTAAAGTCGTTAGGGCATCCTTGAGCAGCCCATCCGTTTTGACCATAGATCATAGCGTCTCCATTGTATTGGGTGATAGCAACACTCTTACACTCATCTTTCTCTCGGATAACTTGCTTGATACACTCGCGAGATGATTGAGCTATCATGGTCATTGCCATAGCAAATGACGCAATAAAAAGGAAAAATTTCTTCATAATGATATTAACTGAGTTATTATTTTACATTTAACAGGTTTGCCTACACTAGGAGGCGAATTTACTTTGAGCAGGCAAAGGTACAGCTTTTTTTTGAAATATGCAAGAAAAAAGTTTTTTTTTGCGATTTTGCTTGCATATATGTTTTTTTTTTAGTAATTTTGCGGCGAAATTAATTAGGTCTGTTAATTTTCTGCAATCGTATGCGCAAAAATCAAGAAGATTATGGCAAGCTCTGGGAGCTGAATGCGGTCTGGAATCATTTGACTCCAGACGAGAAGGAGTTTATTGATAGGCACACAACTACTAGAGCTTATCGTAAAAACGAGACGATTTACAACGAAGGTGATCTGACGGAGCATGTGGTAATGGTGGTGCGTGGTACGGTGCGCCTAACGAAGGAGGGCGTAGGGCAGAGGTTGCAGATTATCCGTTTGCTCAAGCCATATGATACTTTTAGCTATCGAAGTGCTATGGCTGGTGATTGTCATTCGACTTCTGCTACGGCATTGGAACCGACGGTATTATACTATGTGGATCGTGATGCTTTCTTGGAGGTAATTCAGAAGAATATAAAGTTTTGTTATGCCGTTTTGGTGGCGATGTCCAAAGATCTGGGTATTTCAGAAACCCAAACAGTGAATCTAACGCAGAAACATATTCGCGGCCGTTTGGCAGAAACATTGATAACCTTAATCAAAACGTATGGTTTTGAAGGTGATGGTGCTACGATAGCGATTTATATGGCGCGTGAAGATTTGGCCAATATGTCAAATATGACAACTTCTAATGCTATCCGTACTTTGTCGCAGTTCTCTTCGGAGGGGTTGATTACTCTGGATGGTCGCAAGATTAAGATTTTGGATGAAGCCGAGTTGACTCGAATAAGTCGTTTAGGATGATCCTTTCATTATTCTTTTTTATACATTCTATCTCTGCCTCGTTTGTGGGAGGTGGAGTGATGCCTGATGGCAAAGTGGATAAGGTGGTGAACGATGGCGCGGCTACTAATAGATGGCATGCGCCTGTCTGTGGTGCAGATATGCGTGTTTCTTTTGCTCCAGATTGGAGATCGCTACAGGATTGGAATCATGCTCGTGTGGGTGTGGGATTGGGGTATTGGAATATGGGCCATGAACAGTTGGGGCATGCTATTACACCTTATATATATATGGATGTTCCATTGGTACGTTTGCGGCATTTTGAGTTGGGGTTGCGACCTGGTGTCGGTGCGGCTTTTGTAACCAAAACATATCGTAATACGGTACCAGAGGGGCATATGTTTATGGATGTGATAGGGGCGAATGAGTGTATCGGTAGTGTAACAAACTTGTATTTCCCTGAAGTGATTTATGTGAATTTTCCTATTGCAAAAGGTTGGGGATTGTCGTTGGCTGGTGGTTGGTATCACATAAGCAATGGTAGTACACGGCAGCCGAATTCGGGATATAATATTTTTGCAGGTGAATTGGCTTTGAAGTATGACTGGTCGGATGTGCCAGAGCAAAAAAATGTGGTAGATGAGACAGAGAAGAGCCCCAAGCGATGGTCATTGTCGTTGTCGGGTACAGCAGGTGGAAGGCAAGTATATTATAAAGACAATCAAACATTTGCTGTTGCTTCAGTGCATGCATCTGCATATTGGCATGCGCATCCGATATTTAGATTGGGAGCGGGTGTTGATGTGTTTTATGATGGTGCATACATACGTCGTGATACTGATTTTAAGAAAACCAATTTAGCTGCGGTGCAACCAGGTGATTGTTGGCGTGTGGGATTGAGTGTGCAGCCAGAGTTTGTGGTTGGAAGTTTTACGTTGGGTGTACATCTAGGTGCTTATGTGTATGACCCTGTAAAAGAACTTGAGCCGTATGATCTGGCTATACAATCGCAGAATGGACGCATTGAAAAGCCTGTATTTTACGCCTATGACCTTCTTAAAGCGGGTAGTGCGGGTAATCCTGATGGCTGGTTGTATACATCGGTTGTGCTGCGCTATCATCTGCCATGGAATATCTTTTTACAAGGTATGATGAAGAGCCATATGACAAAGGTCGAATTTGTGTCTGTGGGTATGGGATTTTATTATTAAATTTAATAAAAAACGCAGAAGTGTTGCAGGAATGAAAAAAAAGTTGTACCTTTGCAGCGGAATATGCCTATATGGGCTACAATGGAAAAAGAAAATATAAAAAATAACAGATATGGCAAAGAAAAAACAAACAGTAGAGGATCAAAATCTTGAGAATGTACAAGAGGCCCTCAACACCACAAGTGTGTGGATCGAGAAAAATCAAAACAAACTGACTTGGGCTGTAACTATCGTTGTAGCTCTTGTTGTAGGTGCTTTGGCGTTGAATACTTATGTAATCAAGCCCAAAGCAGTAGAGGTGAACGACGAGAATGCAAAAGCAGTGGCTTACTTTATGCAAGGAGATTGGGAGAAAGCTTTGAATGGTGATGATGCAGAGTGCATTGGCTTCCAAACAATTGCGGACGAATACAAATGCTTCCAAAGTGGAAAGTTGGCGGCGTTGTATGCTGGTGTATGTTACTATCAAATGGGTCAGTTTGAGGATGCAGTTGAGTATTTAGATAAGTTTTCTGCAGACGACCTTACCATTGAACCTGCAGCTTTGCAACTCATGGGTGATGCTTATGTGCAAATGGAAGATTATGCAAAAGCAGTGAAGGCATTTGAGGGAGCAGCTGAATCTGGTAATGAGTTGATTGCTCCAATGAGTTTGAAAAAGGCTGGTTTTGTATACTTGGAATTAGGTAACAAAGCTGCGGCAAAGAAGGCTTTTGAGACCATCAAGACCGATTATCCAGCTTCTACTGAGGCGCAAAATATCGAAGCGTATATCGCTATTGCTGAATAATAACTATCAACTGTTAACTATCAACTGTTAACTGTATGACAACAGATTTGTCGCAATATAATGCGAATGAATTGCCTAGCGCTGACGTGCTTTCACGTCAGCGCTATGCTATTGTAGTGGCTGATTGGAATAGCGAAATCACACACGCTTTGGCAAAAGGAGCAATTGATACCCTCCTCAAGCATGGCGTGCAAGAGGAGAATATCGATGTGATGCATGTGCCTGGAACGGTAGAGCTGACCTATGGTGCTGCGTTGTATGTGAGTGGTAAGAAGAAGTTTGGTATGCTCAAATATGCAGACGCTGTTATTGTTATCGGCTGTGTGATTCAAGGTGACACACCTCACTTCGACTATGTGTGTCAATCTGTAACACAGGGTGTTACGATACTGAATGCACAAGGAGGAGCTAATGATAATGCGTACTATACTCCACGTTATTGTCCTGTTATCTTCTCTGTTCTCACTACCTTAGACAAACAACAAGCCCTTGATCGTGCGGGCGGTAGTTTGGGCAATAAGGGCGTAGAAGGTGCGGTGACAGCTATCAAGATGGCGAATCTTTAGTTTAAGGGACGCCGCTTGGCGGCTTACTGTTTAGAGTTTAGAGAAAAATGCGTGTATATAAGTTTGGTGGTGCTTCGGTAAAGGATGCTAGTGGCGTTCGCAACTTAAAGGAAATTGTCGCTCAAGCGAGTGATGATCTGATGGTCGTAATTTCAGCCATGGGCAAGACCACCAATGCCTTAGAACGAGTAGTTGCAGCTTTGGCAAAAGGCGATGACCAAACGGCGGAAACGGAGTGGTTAGGCATACTAGATCAACATGTGTATATCATGCAAGACTTGGGGCTGCAACCCAACGTGGATGTACGCCTGCCCATGATGCCCGAATATAATAAGGAGTGGTCATATGATCAGAACTACGACCAAATTGTCAGTCTGGGCGAGATTATGTCCACGCAAATTGTGGCGGTCTTCTTGCTCAAGAGTGCTATTCCTACCGAGTGGTGGAATATGCCCAAACTGCTACTGACCGACAATACATGGCGCGAAGCACAGGTGGACTTACAGACCTCTGCTCAAGTGATTCGTGCAGGGTGGAATAGAGCACAACGCCCCCACGTGGTGGTGACGCAAGGTTTCATTGGCGGTACTGCCGATGGTATGCGTACAACATTAGGGCGCGAAGGCTCGGACTACACGGCAGCCCTACTGGGTAATTTTTTAGATGCCGAATCGGTGACTATTTGGAAAGATGTTCCTGGTATCTTAAATGCAGACCCGCGATTGGTGGCTAACACCATTAAGATAGACCAATTGACCTACCATGATGCCGTGGAATTGGCATATAGTGGTGCGCAGGTAATTCATCCTAAGACAATCCGCCCATTAGAGAATAAGAAAATTCCACTTTATGTCAAACCATTTGGCAATCCAACCGCAGAAGGATCGGTTATTATTGAGCATGCAGCACCAATCAATGTGCCAGTTTATATCTGGCGTACCAATCAAGTGCTGATTACGCTTCGGGCAAAGGATTTTGCATTCGTGTTGGAAGAGAGTTTGAGTCATATATTCCAAATTATTCATGCCAACCGTTTGCGCGTATCGCTGATACAATCCAGCGCGGTAACCATATCTGTATGCGTAGATAATAGCCGCTTTGTAGCTAGGGCTATTGAGCAACTGCAAGACGCTTATCGCGTGACATGGAACGAAAACCTCAGCCTGCTCACCATCAGAGGTACTACCCCTAATATACTCAAGCAGGAGCAACAAGGTCGGGACATTTTGCTGAGCCAATTAACACGCCGTACGGCGAAACTAGTGATAAAAGATTAAACCATGGAAAATACAATCAAACAATACTTCTCTGGGCAATATTGGAAAGAGTTGTTATTAGAGTTTTGGCACGCTTTGGGTACCAAGAAGTTCTGGAAAGAGTTCCTAGCAATGAATATTGGTATCATGATTGGTGCCGCTGCGGTTTATTATTTCTTGATGCCAAGCAACTTGATTATCGGTACTATTTCTGGTTTGAGCATTGTCATCAACACACTCATTGGAGGCAATGCGGATACTTTCTCGTATCTGGTGATGGGGATAAATGCCGTACTTTTGATTATGGCATTCCTGCTCATTGGTAACGAGTTTGGGGCAAAAACCGTCTATACCGCTATGATTCTTGGTCCTTTGACACAGCTTTGGGATAGGATTTATCCTTATACCAATTTTACTCACAAAGTGATTGAGAATCCCGATGTACTGGCACAATTGCAAGCAGGTCAATCGGTAATAGATATGAATGGTAATCCTTATCTATTAAGTCGTGCAGGCGAGGTGCTAGAACAGGTCAAAGGCTCTGTTATGTCGGCAGGTTTGGGTATGGGAGATGTGTGGTTTGACCTCATTTGCTTTGTGTTGCTTCTGTCTATCAGCCAAACGATTGAGTTCCGCGTGAATGCCTCTACTGGTGGTTTGGATATCCTCGCTAAGATTATCAATAAGTTCCTTCATTTTGATATCGGTATGTCGGTATCTATTGGTGGTGCGCTAATATGCTGTACTGCATTCCTAATCAACGATTTTCGTATGGTGGTTATCGGTTTGATAGGCACATGGATTAATGGTGTGGTAATCAATTATTTCACAGCATCTATGGATCGCCGTAAGCGCGTATGCATCATCACACGCGAGCACGAGAAAGTACGTCATTATATTGTACACGAGCAATTGCGTGGCTGCTCTCTATATCGCGTAGAAGGTGGATATAGCGGCGAGGAATACATAGAGATTCAAGCACTATTGACACAAGAAGAGTTTGCTAATGTACTGGCATTTATGCGCGAGAACAATATCCAAGCCTTCACTACTGCAGGCAACTGTTCGGAGGTGTATGGCTTGTGGTTCAAACACCGCAAACGCAATGGCAAACTAGAAATAGAAAAAGATTAATCATAACTTAAATATTTATATACAATGAAACCAACATTATTTATTCTCGCGGCTGGTATGGGTAGCCGCTACGGAGGACTCAAACAATTGGATGGTCTAGGTCCTAATGGTGAAACAATCATGGATTATAGCGTGTTTGACGCTATGCGTGCTGGCTTTGGCAAAGTGGTATTCGTTATTCGCAAGGATTTCGAAGAGGACTTCCGCCGTGTGGTACTCAGCAAGTATGCTGACCATGTTCCATGCGAAGTATGCTTCCAAGGTATCGACTGCTTGCCAGAAGGCTTTACCCGCAATCCAGAGCGTACCAAACCATGGGGTACTAACCACGCTGTGTTGATGGCTAAGGATTTGATTCACGAGCCATTTATGGTCATCAATGCCGATGACTTCTATGGCAAAGAGTCATTTGAGGTGATGGCTAAGTTCCTCTTGGATGTCAATGGCGAGCAAGGTAAATATTGCATGGCAGGCTATCGCGTAGGTAACACTCTCAGCGAGCATGGTACAGTTAGTCGTGGCGTATGTGCTACTGATAAAATGGGCTTCTTGACCGACGTAG
Source organism: Paludibacteraceae bacterium (assembly GCA_017503075.1). Classification (GTDB taxonomy): domain Bacteria; phylum Bacteroidota; class Bacteroidia; order Bacteroidales; family Paludibacteraceae; genus Colicola. The sequence continues at coordinate 98,502 of JAFVTU010000011.1, forward strand.
TAGAGCGTACTGCGATCGAGTCTAAAGATGGTCATATCGTGTTCCCAGATGAGAATGGCAACGAAGTAGAGATCCCATTCGATACTCCTGTAAGTATGAACATGTGGGGCTTTACTCCTGAGTATTTTGAATATACAGAAGAGGCATTCAAGGAGTTCTTGAAGGTCAGTGGTCAAGAGCTCAAAACTGAGTTCTATATCCCTACTTTGGTGAATGACCTCATTAAAGCAGGTAAAGCAACTTGCCAAGTGCTGGATACTCCTGCTAAGTGGTTTGGTGTTACATACGCTGATGATCGCCAAATGGTGGTGGATAAAATCCAAGCATTGGTAGATGCCGGTGTATATCCAAACAAGTTGTTTTAATTCATAATTAACTATGGCTCGTATTTTAGTTACAGGTGGAACTGGTTACATTGGCTCTCATACCGTGGTGGAGTTGATGCAAAAAGGATATGATGTAGTCATAGTTGATAATTTAAGTAATTCAGATCAAGCTGTCCTCGATGGTATTGCTGCCATCGTGGGCACTTGTCCTGATTTTGTGCAGGGTGATTGCTGCGACACTGCAGCGATGGATGCACTTTTCGCTCGCTATAATGACATAGTGGGTGTCATTCATTTTGCGGCTAGCAAGGCGGTGAATGAGTCTGTAGAGCAGCCTTTGAAGTACTACCGCAACAATCTCATGTCTCTTATCACGGTACTTGAGCAGATGAAGAAGCATGATGTGCATAACATCGTATTCTCTAGTTCCTGTACAGTGTACGGACAGCCTTCTGCTGAGCATTTGCCAGTGGATGAAACGGCTCCAATTCAGAAAGCCCTTTCTCCTTATGGTAATACCAAGCAGATTAATGAGAATATCATCCGTGACGAAGCGCATGCAGATGCACAATTGCGTGCCACAATTCTTCGTTACTTCAATCCTATAGGTGCTCACCCTTCGGCTATGATTGGTGAACTGCCTAATGGCGTTCCACAAAACCTTTTGCCTTTTGTTACACAAACGGCTATAGGTTTGCGTAAGGAACTCAAGGTATTTGGTGATGATTACAATACACCTGATGGCTCATGCATCCGAGATTATATCTATGTTGTAGATCTCGCAAAAGCGCATGTGAAAGCAGTAGAGAGAATGCTCGCTAATCAAGCTGAGGAGCAAGTAGAGGTGTTTAACCTCGGCACAGGTAAAGGTCTGAGCGTATTGGAGATTTTGAATACTTTTATGCAAGTGACAGGCGTGAATGTTCCTTACCAAATAGTTGGACGCCGCGAAGGCGATATCGAACAGGTGTGGGCAAAACCAGATAAAGCCAATAATGTCTTGGGTTGGAAAGCAGATACGCCTATTGAGGATGTACTGCTTAGCGCATGGAAATGGGAACAAAAAATCCGTAAATAATAAAAACGCTCCTCAATCGGGAGCGTTTTTTTATATCCTTGCCTTCACCTCTAACCTATAGGCGCTTTGCGCCGTCCTATAGCTCGCATTGCGAGCGTCCTATAGCCTCCAGAGGGGGCGTCCTATATCCTAATAAAGATCATACCCATAGTGGCGAAGACGAGTTTGCGATGAGCGCCAGTCTTTATCCACTTTCACGAAGAGTTGCAGGAATACGGGTTTGCCAAAGAATGCCTCTATCTCGCGGCGGGCTTGCGTGCCGACACGCTTCAAAGCTTTGCCACCTTTGCCGATGATAATACCCTTTTGGCTATCACGCTCCACATAAATCACTGCACCTATGCGAATCATTCCTTCGGGGTGTTGCTCATCGGGTTCCTCGTCCAAGAAGGACTCCACCTCTACCTCTACGCTATAAGGAATCTCTTTGTCGTAGTTCAGCAGGATCTTTTCGCGAATCATCTCATCCACGAAGAAACGCGATGACTTGTCGGTCAATTGGTCTTTGGGGAAGAATGGCGGACATTCAGGCAACGCCTCACGGATAGCCGCAAAGAGTTGGTCTGTACCAAACTTCTGCTGTGCGGAGATAGGGAATACCGTTGCCTCGGGCAATACGCGATGCCAGTACTCCACCAGTTGCTCCAGTGTTTCTTGCGTAGTAAGGTCTATCTTGTTGATAATCAAGAATACTTTGGCTTTGATGCGCTTCACTTTGTCGAGGAAGTCGGCATTCTTGTCGGGGTTGTCTTGTACGTCTGTCACATAGAGCAATACATCCGCATCCACCAATGCTGAACGCGAGAACTCCAGCATCTGCTCTTGGAGTTTGTAGTTGGGTTGCAGCACGCCTGGTGTGTCGCTATACACCATTTGGAAGTCATCGCCATTGACGATACCCATGATACGGTGGCGAGTGGTTTGTGCTTTGGAGGTAATAATCGAAAGACGCTCACCCACCAATACATTCATCAATGTGGATTTGCCCACATTGGGATTACCTACTATATTTACAAAACCTGATTTATGCATAATTCTTTTGATGTCACTATAAATATCGTTGCAAAGGTACAAAAAAAAATGTATATGTGCAAGAAAAGTTTATTTTTGTTGCCATAGGCTACATTTTTTTGCAGTAGCTTCGGGGGAATTGCATAAGGCAAGGCGGCGTCCGAAGGTACTATTTTTTCTTCACATAGACAAATGTGTATATAAAAAATATGATTTTCAGAGCATCTGTTGATTCTATAAAAAGTTGTTTCATAGCCCAAAAGATGGTCTACGAATCACAATTTCATCCTATTTCTCAAGAGTTTTATACGTATTGATTATAACACCCTCACACCACTTAGACAGTTTTTTGATGTCAAAAATAGTAAGATTTGCATATATAATCTTAGGAGTTTGAGGATCCTGGAATGTAAAAAGACGAACAATATAGCCATCAGTTACCCACCAATAGAATGCACCCCCATCCGCTAAGCCATAATCCATTACACCATACACCATATCAACGACACAATTTGTATCATTCATATTTGTAGGTAACGTGTTGTGATTGTAAGTGTATTGTCCTAATTCATTCGAAATAGTATTAATAACTTTCACTAGTTTTTTTTCCGTTGGGTTCAATAAATTTAAGGTTAAGTCATATTTTGTTTCTTCTACATCACTGATTCTTCCGTCTAACGCAGGTGGTGGAGGCACGATTGACCAATGACAATGGGCATATCTTATTATGTTGTCTTTAGTAGCATCCAACAAAGTCAAGCACGAACTTTTATTGTTTGCGTATCCAGTTAGCGTTGCGCTAAAAAGAAAGAAATAAATAACAATTTTTTTCATATGTTTTAATTCTTTATGGAAAAAGTAACCTTATTTTACGAAGCTAAATCATTCTTCATATAGTAATATAATCTCTGAAATGCACGGAGTATGCTCTTGTTTGGGGATAAGAATACGAAGTTGTTGTATCGGTCTTTCCCAAGAACTACGCTCAAACGGATATGGCATCATTTGAGAATAACGTCCATCTATATTTACTTTTTCTGCTGCTCGTACCAGCCCTTCCCATGTGAAATTAATAGGAATATCTGTTTTGCAAGTAGCAAACTGTACCGTGGGTTTTCCTCTCTTTTCATAATTTATTTTTCCGTAACGTACACGCCAATCATTGTCATGATCTAAATACATGATTTGCATTTGCTCTATGCGCCCGTTTGATATCCATGAAAGCGAATCACAGCAGTTGCCATTCATAATAGCTAATCCTGTGATATATTTAGGTTCGTTAAGCAAGATATCAATAACATAATCTCCACTATCTCTAGGAGTTAACTCTATATACGTACAACCTGATAAATCTTTTAGAGCATCATACTGATTGGTATCATTTTCGTGCAGCTGAATACTATATTTATCCGCAGGTAATCTGTGATTACGAATTGCTATTACATCCAAGCTATCGGGGCGTTCATGAAAATAATGTAAACGGATAGGTTCTGCTGTAGCATAATCAAAATGAGTATATTGTTTTTGATAATTACCTATAAATAGTGGAGCAGATTTGTAATTATATTCAGGACTCCATACCTCTAAAGTAGAATCTGCCATGATATTTAGATTGAGTTCTTTTACCCTGCCATTTCCCCATGCGGCTGCTGGTGAATAATCGTATATAAAGCGGTTGCCCGCACGGTTGTGATATTCTTTTCCTTCCCATGTTGCAAAGTATGTTGTAAACTCATTCATCTGCCCATATAAACTCAGCCTATGAGTGTGTCGTAATGTATATTCTACATGCAATGTAACCGTCTCTCGTGCACGGATAGAAAAAGAAGTATAATACCAACGACGGTGCAAAGATTCTTCCAAAATAAGTGTATCAATGTATTCTCCATCCCACTCATATTCGGATAAGATGCTTTGATGCCAATCTAAGTATTCTCTGTTATAATTAAATATCGAATCTTGTATTTTTTGCCAATTTGGATAGCCATGCTCCTTATGCCAATCGCCGCTTGTATATACAGGATGGAGCAACGTATCGCCACTCATTGTTGCAGGTAGTTGTTTGTTATTGAGGCGGAATGAAAAGTCCGTGACATAATCATCCGACCAGCCTTTTTGATACATTGACTCGCTCCAGAAATCTCCAACCCAATGCAAAGGTCCTTCACCCTCCCAATCTACAGGGAAGCCATAGTGAATATTTTTAAACTTTTTGTTAGATGTATTATGCAACACATAATCCACTTTGATGCGAGCACAACCATCCATCAGTTCGATGTTCAAGTCCTCTCGTTCAATTTGAATCTCTGGAATCGCGCGAGGTACAGGCGTCTTGCTGAGAGTTAATGCACAATATTCCGCAACTGGATCTCCATTTGCAAATGCTATTACGGATAATAGCAAAAATGGTAATATTGAGAATGTGTGTTTCATATCCAATCAAGTGATAGTCTGTAATTTCGTTTTAGTTTTTTTAATATAGTAAAATAGTCCTCCCCACAAAAGCATGAGTACCAACACAACTATTCCATGACGTACAACACGTTCGATTTTATGTGCTTCTTGTTGTGTTTTATCAAAATAATCTTCAGGGGTTATTGCGTCGCTATCTGACAAATCCATTTCCTCTAACACCTCATTTAAGTGCTGCTGCTCTGCTTTGTACAAAAGGGTATCAATTGCACTTGCGTGCGGCTGAAATAAATATAATGAACTATCTTTGGTTAAAACTACAGTAGTATCAGTAATACTCCATAATCGTAAGATACGATCATTTATAGATTGATTACGTATATTATAAGACTCTATATATGCTCTTTCTGGCAAATCAATAGCAGCAAGATAATAGTAATCATTAATTGGAGCGCACCAATAATCTCCAATACCTGTATCAACTTTGTGACGCTCGGAAACTATTGGAAAACTTATGATCGCTATTATTAACTCTAAACCAATAAATATCATCGGGGATAAGGTTGCTAATGCAAGAAGGGATTTCTTCCCTTTAAATTGTTTCTTATGAACAAAAATATAAGCAATAAGAAGAGTTAATCCTCCAAGAATACAAGATGGAATCACTAAAACAACCATCCATAGTATTAAAACAAATACAATCCCCATAATGCTAAATTTTTGATACACTTTGCAAAGGTACAGAATTATTTTGGATTGAGCAAGAAAAATCATATTTCAGGGCGATTTTTCTGGTGTAGGGTGTAGAGTGTATGGCGTAAAGGCAGAGAATCTTGCGGACGTAGTCAACCGTTTTAGGAAAGTGGACAACTTTTTTAGGAAAGCCCAATCTTAACAAAATGCACTTTTGCTGGTTGGGAGTTCTTAGGTCGTTCCTTGGTTCTTCTTTGGTTTCTCCTTGGTTTTTAGCCCGAGGGAGATTGGGGAGGTACAAGGGAAAGAAATCTTAACAAAAAGCACTTTTTAAGCTACAACCATGAGTGATAAACCAAAAGCCATCTATGCAAATGCACAGATGGCTTTTATAGTTTCAATATTTCAGAGTTTCAATATTAGAAATCCAAATCAAGTGGAGCAAAGAGTTTGCTCTTACTTACCTTCACAATCTTGCCATACTTGGCTTGCAATGCTTTTTGGTCAATGAGTTTAGGGTCACCCATCACGATGATAGATACAGGTTGTCCCTTGATATTCTCCTCGTAGAATTGCATGATTTGTTCGAAGGTGAGGTTGTTGATGGCCTCTTGGTTGTATTTAGCAGGGTCAATCTCATAACCCATCTCACGCCAAGAATCGTATGCCTCGGTTTTAGAGCGGAATGATGGTTTGGACACTTGTGCATTTTGACGCAAAGTGGCTTTTACGCTCTCAATACGATCTGGATATTCTGGCATAGAATCTAGCAACGACATAAATACATTGATCGCATCCACTGCCTTGTCGGATTGTGTACCGATATAGCCCATGAAGTATGACTCTTTTCCTGGCAATGGACCGCGTACTACGTTACCCGTTGCAGTGTATGCCATTGAGCGTTTTTCGCGAATTTCGTCCAAGACGATACCTGTAAAGCCACCAGAGAAGTAGTGGTTAAATGCCTGGAACAATACTGATTGTTCTTTGTCATATGGCTTACCATTGAAGTAGAAGTAGATGGTAGCTTGTTGCACGTTGGAGTTTGCCAAGAAATATACTTGAGTATTATCATATGTTTTCTTGTCAATGATTTCTGGTGAGGTAGATGGTTGTACACCTTCTTGCAATGGCAGATTCTTGGTCAAGATATCCTTTACTTCCTCTACTGGTTTTTGTCCACAGTAGTGGATGTCCAATGCATATTTGATAGCGTCCAAGAACTCAACTTTGAGCTTTAATTCATCCATGTAATATACTTCCATGAATGGAACCACATCTATATAATCCGACTTATCGCCATATAGTATATATTGACGCAAGGCATCTGCTTGCACAGCGTCCACCTTCGACATCATAAAGCGGCTGGAGAGTTCGCTACCCTTGACAGCATCAAACTGCTTGGTGTCGAACTTAGGCATCAACATTTGGCGTTGTACCAATTGGCAAATCTCTGCTAAGTGTTCCTCGTCACCAATGATAGATACATAGAAGTAACTGCCATTTACACTATAACTACAACGACCACCCAACTCAGATAGTTGGCGACGGAAGTCTTGTGGCTCAATGTTAGGCATAATACCACCACGGTTCATCAATGAGGTTACATACTCCAACATTGGTTTTTTTTCGGTACCAATACCGAAGATTAAATCCAATGAGAAGATATTGTTCTTGGGGTTGGTAGCATAGTGCAGTTTTACATTCTCGTCAATATCAAGCACTTTCACATCATTCATGTCCATGAATGTTTGTTTCACTTCTCCTTGTGGCAATGCTTTGAACTGTTTTGCATACTCAGTTTCCTCATTGTTGATGAGATCGAGCGGTTTGATAGCTGGTTTAGAGAGTTTACTCTTCTTAGGATCACCTTCTTCAAATGTCAAAGTCATGTGGTCTGCATCGAAATATTTCTTTGCGATGCGTTGAATATCTTCTTTGGTGAGTGCTTGAACCCTCTCGTTCTCAGTAAAGATAACATTGGTAGGAATGTCATAGATAAAGCAGTTTACCAATGCATCTATTTTGGTAGAAGAATTCTCGAATGCGAGTTTATAGTCTTGTGCCCACTCTGCTTTCACGGTTTGAATCAGCCAATCAGGTATATCTCCAGTTTTCAATCGGTTGATCTCTGCCATCACAATCTTCTCGGTAGCCGTGTTAGATTCGTACATCCGTTGCGCCGCATCATAGTATGGCACAGCCTCAATCAACACGCGACCTTGATCGCGCAATGCGAACACACCTGCTCCTGCAGAAGATACGGTGCCCTCGATATCAAGTTTATCCAGCAATCCCGTTTGGGTACTATTATTGAGCAGGCGTACAACAAACTTCAAAGGCATATCGTCTTCGTCGCTCACAGTTACACCATCCCATACCCAAATCACTTGTGGGTAATAGCCCAATTTGAACTTGCGTGATGGGTTACCTGCAAAAGAGGTCTTAGGATAGGTAGGACGCTCTGGCAATGGCTTGGATTGCAGGCGACCGAAAGTCTCTTCAATCATTGGCTTAGTTGCTTCTGCATCAAAGTCACCCACAATGATAAGCGCCATGTTATTAGCTACATACCATGTATTGTAGAACTCAATCAGTTTGCTGAGTCGTGGGTTTTTGAGGTGCTCTGGCAAGCCGATTACGCTACGCTCGTATGGTGAACCAGCAAACATCTCTGCCATCATGGTGCTATTGAGTTTGCGGATGAGGTCGTCTTCGCCACGGTTGTACTCCTCGAATACGGTCTCCAATTCTGCTTGGAAAGTACGGAAGACTGGGTCAATCAAACGGTCAGAGAAGATAGTGAGCCATTTGTACATACTAGCTGCAGGGAACGAATTGTGGTAACAAGTCATATCATAACTAGTATATGCGTTTACGCCTGTTGCACCGATACCATCCAACAATACAAAGAAGTCCTCTACGGTAGAGTAATTAGCTGCCTCAATAGACACTTCGTTGATTTTCTTAGTGAGTTCCAAACGCTTTGCCTCGTCTGTAGTTTCTGCATACTCGTCGTATAGACGAATAATTTCTTCATAGAGTGGTTTCTCTTTTTCCCAATCAAGTGCACCAATTTTTTGTGTACCCTTGAAGAGCATATGCTCCAAATAGTGCGCCAAACCAGTGTATTCGGCAGGCTCGTCCATCGAACCAGCACGCACGGCAACATAACCCGTCACATCAGGCTGGTCATGGTCTTCCCACAGCATAACAGTCAAACCGTTGTCGAGTTTATACTCGGTCAATCCTTCGCGCGATTGCGCAAATAGCATGGTCATAGACATTACCATTGCCATGCTTAGTAAAATCATTCTTTTCATATGTTCTTGTCTTTAATCTTGAATTTCTAAAAACGAATTACCACTCAAGCAATACTTTGCCACATTGGCCGCTGACCATGACGTTGAAGCCCTTTTGGAAGTCGTCGAAGTGGAAGCGGTGAGTAATCACTGGACTCAAATCCAAACCACCCAACAACATCTGCTCCATCTGGTACCATGTCTCCCACATGCGGCGGCCAGTGATGCCCTTGATAGTCAAAGCATTGAAGATGATATCAGACCAATTGACTTGCGTATTGCTTGGCAAGATACCCAACTGCGCAATATTAGCACCCTTATACATGTGCGCGATCATATCATTAAACGCTGCTGGTGCACCCGACATCTCTAGTCCAATATCAAAACCACGGATACCCAATTGCTTCATTGCACCCTCTACGGTCTCGCCCTTCGAGCCATTGACCGTGATAGTAGCACCCATCTTTTTGGCAATCTCGAGGCGTTGCTCATTGAGGTCGGTCACGACGATATTCTTTGCTCCCGCATAGCGGCAGATACCCGCAGCCATCGTACCAATCAAGCCCGCACCTGTGATAAGCACATCTTCGCCCAAGAGAGGGAAAGCCAATGCGGTATGTGTAGCATTGCCAAAGGGGTCCATGATAGCAGCGAAGTCGTCTGGAATCTCAGGACGTACATGCACAACATTGCTCTCAGGGATAGTCACATACTCGGCGAATGCTCCGTCCTTGCCCATGATACCAACTGAGATAGTGTTCTCGCATACGTGACCCATGCCACGGCGGCAGTTACGGCAAGTGCCGCAGACGATATGTCCCTCGGCAGTCACGCGATCGCCTACTTTCACACCACGGACACCTGGTCCGACCTCGACAGCCACGCCCACGAACTCGTGGCCCATGATATAGGGCGGTGTGCAATGGCTTTGTGACCATTCGTCCCATTTATACATGTGCAGGTCCGTACCGCAAATAGCGGCTTTGGTGACCTTGATGAGCACATCATTCACGCCTACTTGAGGCATTGGCACCTCTTCCATCCAGAGCCCTGGCTCGGCATAACGTTTTACTAAGGCTTTCATCACTTATTTTATTACATCTAATTGTTTACCTATCTTAATAAAGGCAGCTACGCCCTTATCCAATTGCTCGGTGGTATGTGCAGCAGACAGTTGGACGCGGATACGCGCTTGACCTTGTGGCACTACTGGATAGTAGAAGCCCGTCACATAGATTCCCTCCTCTTGCAATGCCGCAGCGAACTCTTGGCTGAGGCGCGCATCGTACAACATCACCGCACAGATAGCCGACTCAGTTGGTTTGATATCAAAGCCAGCGGCTTTCATCTTAGTGATAAAGTACTCGGTATTCGCGTGCAAGCGGTCTTGGAGTTCGTTGCTGCGAGTAAGAATCTCGAAGGTCTTGAGGCCAGCCGCAGCAATCAATGGAGGAATAGAGTTGGAGAAGAGGTATGGACGGCTGCGTTGGCGAAGGAGGTCAATAATCTCTTTCTTACCTGTGGTAAAGCCACCTACTGAACCGCCGAAGGCCTTGCCCAATGTTCCTGTGATAATCTCAATCTTGCCGCGGAGGTCATAACGCTCGGTGACACCGTGACCAGTCTTACCTACCACACCTGCGGAGTGGCTCTCGTCCACCATCACGAGGGCATCGTATTTCTGTGCGAGTTCGTAGATCTTATCGAGTGGGCAGACATTACCGTCCATGGAGAACACGCCATCGGTAGCGATGATGCGGAAACGTTGTGCTTGCGCTTTCTTCAGTTGCTCCTCGAGGTCCGCCATGTCGCCATTGGCATAGCGATAGCGCACTGCCTTGCAGAGGCGCACGCCGTCGATGATAGAGGCGTGGTTGAGCGCATCGGAGATGATGGCATCTTGGTCGGTGAGGAGTGGCTCGAACAAACCACCATTGGCATCGAAACAAGCTGCATAGAGGATCGTGTCCTCGGTACCGAAGAAGTCGGAGATGGCTTGTTCGAGTTGCTTATGGGTGTCCTGCGTACCGCAGATGAAACGCACCGATGCCATACCATAGCCACGCGCGTCCATGCGGTCTTTGGCAGCTTGGATAAGCTCGGGGTTGTCTGCGAGGCCAAGGTAGTTATTGGCGCAGAAGTTGATGACGTCCTTGCCCCCTTCTACTTGAATAGCAGAGGATTGAGGCGTGATAATCACGCGCTCGTTTTTATACAATCCTGCCTCACGAATATCATCGAGAATAGTTTGCAGGTGTTTTTGAAAATCGTTATACATAATTGTATAGTTTTAATCGCCCCAATGGGCTGTTTTAAAAGTTCTAAAGGTTTTAATGGTTACATGCGGTTGGGGACTTCGATGCCGAGGAGTGCCATGGCACTCTTGATGACCTTAGCCACGTTTTGTGCCAACATAAGGCGCAGGGCGCGTTTGTCGGCATCTGCCTCGTTGAGGATACTATGGTCGTGGTAGAAACTGTTGAAGTCGCATGCCAAAGCATATGCGTAGTTGGCAATCACCGCAGGGGAGAACTCATCACCGGCTTGGCGCACCGCCGCAGGATAATCTACGAGGCGTTGGATGAGGGAGAGTTCTTTAGGCGATAAGGCGATAAGGCTATTAGGCGATAAGGTGAGCTGGTCGCCTGCTTTGCGGAGGACACTCTGAATACGCGCGTAGGTGTATTGGATAAACGGACCTGTGTTGCCGTTGAAATCGATACTTTCCTCTGGGTTGAAGAGCATGTTCTTGCGTGGGTCAACCTTCAGAATGAAGTACTTCAATGCACCTAAACCTACTACGCGAGCAATCTCGTTGGCTTCTGCCTCGGTGATGTCGGGTAGGGTATTGACTTTGTCCTTGGATATCTCTTTTGCGTCCGCAATCATCTGTGCCATGAGGTCATCGGCATCGACTACCGTACCCTCGCGGCTCTTCATCTTGCCATTAGGGAGTTCGACCATACCGTAAGAGAAGTGCACCAACTCCTTGCCGAATGGGAAACCGAGGCGGTCGAGGAGGATACTGAGCACCTTGAAGTGGTATTCCTGCTCATTACCAACGACATACACCATCTTGTCGATAGGGTAGTCCTCGAAGCGCAGTTTGGCGGTACCGATGTCTTGGGTCATGTATACGGATGTGCCGTCGGCGCGAAGGAGAAGCTTCTCGTCGAGTCCGTTTTGCGCGAGGTCAGCCCATACAGAGCCATCTTCGCGGCGGTAGAAATCGCCTTTGGCGAGGCCGCGTTCTACTTCGCCTTTGCCCACGAGATAGGTGTCGCTCTCGTAGTAGATCTTGTCAAAGCTAACGCCCATTTGCTTGTATGTCTCATCAAAGCCAGCATATACCCATTCGTTCATCTTCTGCCATAGAGCGCGCACCTCAGGGTCGTTTTGTTCCCATTTCACAAGCATGGCCTGCGCCTCTTTGATGAGTGGTGCCTCTTTCTTAGCGGTCTCCTCGTCCATACCACCTGCCATGAGTTCTTTGATTTGAGCTTTGTACTCTACATCGAAGCGCACATAGTAGTCGCCGATGAGGTGGTCGCCTTTCTTGCCGCTGGTCTCTGGTGTTTCGCCGTTGCCGAACTTGAGCCAAGCTAGCATGGACTTGCAGATATGGATACCACGGTCGTTGACGATATTGGTTTTCACTACGTTCCAGCCGTTTGCCTCTTGGATCTTGGCGATGGAATAACCGAGCAGGTTATTGCGCACGTGTCCAAGGTGCAGAGGTTTGTTGGTGTTAGGCGAAGAGTATTCTACCATCATGAGTGGTTTCTCGCCTTCGCCGCGGGATAGTTGTCCGTACTCCGTATTTTCTGCAATTGCTTGGAGTTGTTCAATCCAGTAGCTTTGTGCGATACAAAGATTAAGGAAACCTTGCACTGCGTTAAATGAGGCTATGAGGCTATTAGGCGATGAGGCGATGAGCGCTTCGCCTACCTCTTGTGCCACCATTGCTGGGGCTTTGCGAGCCGCTTTTACGAAAGGAAAGACCACGAGTGTGATGTCACCCTCAAACTCTGCGCGAGTCTTTTGAAACTGCACTTGCTCGGCAGTTATCTCAATACCGTAGAGGTTTTTGACAGCCTCTTGTACCTGTGGAATAAGTATGCTTTCTAGTGTCATATTTTTTTTGTATATTTATTCGGAATATAAAATAGGCTACAAAGGTACTGAAAATTTTGCATATATACAAAAAAAATCGCCAACTTGGCGATTTTTTTTAGTCTTTGACTAAAGCTAAACTTGCTTCATCTCAAATAGCTTGACACTTTTCCTTTAAGAATTGTGCTTCTTGCTGTGGCAATAGTGGCGAGATTTCTGCATATACCCACTCGTGATAAGCATTGATCCAAGCAATCTCCTGCTCAGTCATGCGGCTTAGATCAATCATATTGGTGTCATAATAGCAGAGTGTCAATGTCTCAAACTCCAGAAATGTCTCTCCAGTCGCATGAGCACCAAGATTTTGACATTCACGCACGGCAATTAGGTTTTCTGTACGAATACCATACTCATTAGCGCGATACAATCCAGGTTCGTCAGAGCATATATTGCCCACTTGTAGTGGATTAGGATTATTATCCGTACGGATGTTTTGTGGCCCCTCGTGACATCCCATAAAATGGCCTACACCATGACCTGTTCCATGTCCATAGGTCATACCTTCTGCCCAAAGGAATTGGCGTGCCAATACATCTAGTTGATTACCGCGTGTGCCCTTTGGAAAACGAGCACAAGCCAAAGCAATATGTCCTTTTAACACAGCTGTATAGTCGCGTTTTACCGCAGCAGGAATCGTATCAGGATCGCCCACCCAAATGGTGCGAGTGATGTCGGTAGTACCGTCGAAGTATTGCCCTCCCGAATCCAATAGCAGTACGCCATCGCCTTCTATTTTCGCACATTCTTCTGGTGTAGCATGATAGTGCACGATTGCACCGTTGCCTTTCCATCCCGCGATGGTGCAGAAACTATCGTCGGTGTAGTTCTCACCCATCGCACGGAACTCGCCAAGTTTGGCTGCGAGTGTGATTTCTGTTTGAGGAGTCTTGAGGGCCTCCTTCTCCAGCCAATAGAAGAAACGTGTCAGCGCCACAGCGTCCTTGCGCATAGCAATACGCTCGCCTGCCAATTCGGTAGCGTTCTTCACACTCATCATCTTCAGCACGGGACTAGGGCTCACGTTCACGCGGCGTGCAATAGCAGGATTGATGACCTCGTAGAGTGCTTCATTCACTTTGCCACCATCATACATAATGCCTTCTGCCTCAATGTGTTGCAGGTAATCAAACACTTGATCATAGTCGGCAATGTCCACTCCCACGCGATTGAGGTATGCACGAGCGGCATCATCCACTTTGTTAGGCGCGACGAAGATGGTGCATTTCTGCATCTCTACTACCACATAACTGATCAAACATGGAGTATAGTCCACATCTTTGCCACGGATATTCAGCAGCCAACCAATCTCGTCTAGCGCAGAGATGACCAATGCCTGACAATGGCGTTCCTCTAATGCCTTGCGCACGCGTGCCAACTTACTTTCTACGCTCTCGCCTGTGTATTTCTCCTCATACTCGTAAAGCAATGAGGTAGGGATAGCAGGACGATTTTCTGTCCATAATGGCGAAATCAAATCGATTGATACGAGTGCCAAACCGCCTTCTTCTAATGTGGCTTTCAGTTCGCGATAGCCGTTCACGCTGTACATTTCAGCGTTTACTGCCACTTTCCCGCTTCCCGCTTCCTGATTCCCGATAGCTGTACACAGCCACTCAGGGATGGTAGGGCAGTCGATATCGCTCTCGCGCATCAGTTCCACGGTAGTGCCTTGCAACTCAGATTCTGCTTGCAGGTAGTAACGACTGTCCGTCCATAGCAATGCTTTGTCCAAGGTAATCACTGCGGTGCCTGTCTCGCCGAGAAAGCCCGTAATCCACGACATCTCGGTCCAGTGCTCCGCCATATATTCGCTGGCGTGTGGGTCAGTACCAGGTACGATACATGCACTCACACCCTTTTCTTTCATCAGCGCACGTAGCGCCGCAAGTCTTTCAATGATACTCATGTTCTCTAAACTCTAAACACTAAACTCACTTTACTGCCTTAAACGACATATCTAGACTCTTAATCGAGTGGGTCAATGCCCCCACGCTCACGAAGTCCACACCTGTCTCTGCATAGCTGCGGATGGTGTCAATGGTGATGCCGCCGCTAGACTCAATCTCGATATGCTTGCCATGCTCTTTCTCCCACGTGCGGATAATCTCTACCGCACCTTTGGTGCGCTCTGGCGAGAAGTTATCTAGCATAATACGGTCAGGGATATTGGTCGCCAATGCTTCGCGTATCTCCTCCTCGTTGCGTGTCTCAATCTCAATGCGCAGGTCTTTACCCTTCTCTTCGCAATAGTTCTTTGCACGAGTTAGTGCTGCGGTGATACCTCCTGAAAAATCTACATGGTTGTCCTTTAGAAGAATCATGTCAAATAGTCCAATTCGGTGGTTCATACCGCCACCAATCAGCACGGCCTCTTTCTCTAGGTAGCGCAAACCTGGGGTAGTCTTGCGGGTGTCCAAGACGTGGCAACCAGTGCCTTCAATCAAACTTTGATATTTGTGTGCTGTGGTAGCTACGCCCGACATACGTTGCATTACGTTGAGCATGGTGCGCTCAATTTGCAAGAGACTCAACTCTTTGCCATATACGCGGAAAGCAATATCGCCAGGTTTAACATGTGTTCCATCTTCAATGAATTGTTCCATGCGGCACTCTGGGTCGAAGTAGGCGATAATCTCTTTGGCAACTTCGATACCTGCGATGATGCCTTCCTCTTTCACAATCAGTTGTTGGCAACCCATCTCAGTTGCTGGGATGCAACTCAGTGATGTATGATCGCCATCGCGGATATCTTCCTCAAACCAAATGGCGATGAGTTTTTGTAATTCTTTTGTATCCATATATTCCTGCTTTTAAGCTATAAACTTTCAACTATAAACTCTCCACAAACTCATAACACCCTGCGTCGGGTTTTGCTTTGCGTCTATATCCCTCTCTATCAGTAGGGTAGGACAGCGCTACTATACTATCGCCTATGCCTCTAGCAGGTGATAGCGAGTCAAGATGAAAATCATAGTAGTGATATTTCTCGTAGAGATAATATGTATTACGGAATACCATCGTATCCGAATCTGATGCATAGACGTTGTTCTTTGCAAATACTTCATCAAGCGAGTCGCAACGCAAGTAATTACCTTCAAAACGTCCTTCATAATAGTCTGGTAGAGGGGTCGCTACCATCAAACTCTGTTTTCTACCACCAGTAATGATACAATTGGTAAACGAACTGATAGTTTTTGCGTTATTCTTGCTCAAGTTATTAATATACACCGCTGCTACATCTTCTGGTATAATATTCTGATGGATATTAAGATTGGTGTAAGGATATCCATAATATGCCGCGATAGTATTATGTACAAACTGATGCTTTCCTCCTGCCAGATATACGCAGTACGAAGCGCAGTTGCTGATTTCACAATTGACAACCTCAGCATCCACATTCTGCACAACCAATCCATAAATAGAATGATTATGAATGCGACTATTCTTCATGGTCAGTTTGGGCAAAATTAAGCCCGTAGATTCCGAATAAACATACAATCCAACGCTGCCCGACAATATATCTACATAATTCAACTGATACATAGGAGGCATCATCCCTTTGGCGTGCAACAAATATATTCCGTCCCATTGTCCAGATGCCATGCGGTAGGGAACAGAGTCAAATAGTTTGTCTGTTCGGTCGCCTCGGACAATAATAGGATTGTCTTGCGTGCCGTTGGCTGTCATGCTACCATATACATACATGCTCGCGCCCGCGTGCATATAGATGGTAGCGCCTGCTTCGATGGTTAGATTGCCAGCCACTGCCACGGTGTCGTAGATCAAATATGGCTTTTGGTTGGTCAACTTGAGATGTTGATATACCATCAATCCGCGATCCCCCTGTATTTTCTCTACGTTTTGCCCATAGGCTTGCAGGGTGATCTGCTGTGTCTTCCCATTCACGCCGAAAGCTATGTTGTCTTCAATTAGTACTGGGCTATTTTCCGCCAGCGGATCAATATAGGCTCTGACAAATAGGAACAAACTATCACCGCCTCTGAGGGTGATGTCGCGCAACTGATCCAAATTATTTTCGCCATCAAGGTTTATTTGGAAATGTTTCCCCTCGCGCATGCTCACTTGGTTGATACAGATGGCATGCTTGTTGGGGTTATAGACCATCACTCGTTTGGTGGACGACCCCATACTGGTAAAAACGGTGTCAAACAACACGGTGTCGTGTGAAAAATCCAATTGCAGCAGCGGATCATCCGACACGATATTCTGTTGACATGCCACCATGCCCATCATCATACATAATATGGGTAGCCACTTTTTCATTATTCAAAGTTGAATATGATAGATAATTTTTGGTGGGTCATATGTTTGATAGCATTGGTGTAAAAATATTTGTCTGCACCGATTCCCCAGTCGTTTGCTCCAGCTTCAGGGATAGGCGTATGCGCATCTATGAAACCAATTTGGTATTTAATCTCAGGACTCAACTTAAACCAGCGGAAATAGAAGTCACAACCAAAACCTGCTGATACAAACGCATCGAATGGTTTGTGCAATATGGGTTTGTCTTTATCTCGGAAACATTCAAATTCTACACCTCCACCCACTATTACATAAGGGCGGTAGTTGTTGATGCGCGGTGCCGACCACTTCAAGTAGAGTGGAATCGTGACGGGGATTGTCAATATATAGGTACGGGCAGGCGTGTCACCCTTATAATCAATTGTTCGCTCGCCAAAGTGTAGCGCTGGGGTCAAGCGCAGATTCAAGTACCGGTGCAATCTCAAATCAGTGATAAATCCTACTTGAAATCCCGGACCTATAGCAGTAGTTCGCGGATGATATACTATGCTGTCATTACTTGGAATATTATCCAGTGTCGCTGCCAATTCCATTTGTGTCGCCTCATCATTCTCCTGGATATGGTATGACAACATATCTACACCGATAAAGAATCCAAAGTGCAACAGTTTATCATCTATGTACGGATTATTCTGTGCGTGAGCTTGTCCTATAGCCAGCCACATCACCCCACATAATATGTATTTGAATATATTTTTCATACCTCTAACCTCTCGCCTTTACACCTTTCACATTCACTTTTCTCAACGATCCACTCTATAGCTTCTTTATACCCCTCTGTGCCATGCCCTATGATGGTATGTGCGCATACATCAGTCAATAGACTCACACGTCTAAACTTCTCTCGTTCAGCGATGTTGGATATATGTACTTCCAGCACAGGCACTTGACTACATGCTACTGCATCGCGCAATGCCACACTCGTATGGGTGTATCCCCCCGCATTCAATACGATGCCTTTAACCTTTAATCTGTAGCTCGTATCGCGAGCGTCCTCTAAACAGTGGGCAACGCCCAACTCTTGCACCCAATCAATCAAGTCCCCTTCATGGTTGGATTGACGATATTCGAAGTGTATATTGGGATATGCACGCTGAATATCCACTAGTACCTGCTCCATGGATTTATTCCCATAGATGCTAGGCTCTCGTCTGCCTAGCAGATTCAAGTTTGGTCCGTTGATTATCACTATCTTCATCGTCTCTAACCTCTAAACAGTAGCGGCTCCGCCGCGTCCTCTAAACAGTAGCCCGCAGGGCGCCTATCTCGCTCCGTTCACTGACAACAAAAATTCATCGTTATCCGCTGTGCGCTCCATGTATGTTTTTAGTTTCTCCATCGCCTCAGTACTACTCATGTCGGTCAGTTGATTACGGATTTGCCACATGCGACTCAGTACATCGGCAGGCAGGAGTAGGTCATCACGACGAGTGGAAGACGCTGGTATATCCACAGCGGGGAAGATGCGTTTGTTGCTCAGTTTGCGATCCAATTGCAACTCCATGTTACCTGTGCCCTTGAATTCCTCAAAGATTACATCATCCATCTTACTACCCGTTTCGGTCAGTGCTGTGGCAATAATGGTCAAACTACCACCGTTCTCAATGTTTCGCGCTGCACCAAAGAATCGTTTTGGCTTGTGCAATGCTTGTGCTTCCACACCACCTGACAGTACTTTGCCGCTGGCGGGTGCCACTGTGTTGTACGCGCGCGCTAGGCGTGTGATACTATCTAATAGTATTACTACATCATGCCCACATTCTACCAGTCGTTTCGCTTTCTCATGCACAATGTTCGCCACTTTTACATGGTTTTCTGCAGGTTCGTCGAAGGTGGATGCGATTACCTCGGCATTTACCGAACGAGCCATATCAGTTACCTCTTCTGGGCGCTCATCAATCAGTAGCACGATCATATATACCTCAGGGTGGTTCTCTGCTATTGCATTAGCTATCTGCTTGAGCAGTACGGTCTTACCTGTCTTTGGTTGTGCTACAATCAGTCCACGTTGTCCTTTGCCGATAGGGGCAAATAGGTCGATGATGCGTACTGATAGTGGGTCACTCTTGTCGCCCTTGCAGAGTTTGAATTTCTCATCTGGGAAGAGTGGGGTAAGGTTCTCAAATGCAATACGTTCTTTGGCTGCCGCAGGCGAGATGCCGTTGATGCGCAGTACCTCCTTCATTGGGAAATATTTATCCGCATCTTTTGGCGGACGGATGGTGCATTCCACGGTGTCACCAGTCTTCAGACTATATTGACGAATCTGTTGTTGTGATACATAGATATCATCTGGCGAAGATATATAGTTGTAATCTGCGCTGCGGAGGAATCCGTATCCATCTGGCGCACACTCCAGCGTACCTACAGCCACGATGGTATTACCAAATGCTTCCACGCCTTTGTTCAGTATGTCTTCTTCTGGCGATATGGTAGTCTCAGGTTGTGGTTTCTCATTGATAGGTGTAATCTCCTCTCCGTTGGCTAACTGTTCTTCTCGTTTAGCTATTTGTTGAGTGATTTGTGCGATGCGTGCATCAATTCGTGCTTTCTTTGCTTCTGGTGTTTCTCCACCTTTCCCTTTTCCGTTTTCACCTTTCACCTCTTCGTTTTCACCTTTCACCTTTCCGTTTCCACCTTTCGCCTCATCGCCTCTCGCCTCATCGCCCTTATCCTCTAAACTGTAGGCAGCTTTGCTGCCGTCCTGTAGCGGCTTTGTCGCGTCCTCTAAACTCTTCTCCCCTTTCTTTGGTCTTCCGCGTTTCTTCTTCGCCGCTTCACCGCTTTTCACCGCTTCACCGCCCTTATCCTCTAAACTGTCGGCAGCCTTGCTGCCGTCCTGTAGCGGCTTTGCTGCGTCCTCTAAACTGTAGGCAGCTCTACTGCCGTCTTGTAGCACAGCGTTCTCCAAACTCTTTACCGCATCCTTGGGTGCTGGTTGTTTTGCTTGCTCCTCTTTCATTTGGTCAAGGGTTTCTTTTTCACTACCCACGGTAGCCAATACACGATTACTCTTTAGGTTGTCAGTGTTTACTTTAGTTGGAGTAGCTTGGATACGTGCACGTTTGCCGCGTTTTCTTTCTTCCACTCTGGCTTGCTTCGCATCTTCTTTGGCTTGCACTTCTGCGCCGCGTTTGTCTGCTTGAGCATCCAAAATGTCATAGATAATGGCTTGCAGTGAAGCGTTTCGGCGTACTTTGATGCCAAATTGCTCTGCAATTTCAGTCAACTGTTCGAGCGTCATTCGCCCGAGTTTTTGCATATCGTATTGCATAAAAAATGTATAAATAAATTTCTAAAATAAGGGGAAATATCTTTGCAGTCTTACAAAGACGGTGCAAAAGTAGTAAAAATAATTGGATTATGCAAATTTTATAGCATAATTTCTTCAAAAGTATTGATTTTCGCCCTATCGTACGGACCATACACCTTTATATAGTTGTCCGTAAATCCTGACATCTGATCGCCTTCTTTCTTTGCTTCCCACAGCACAATGGCCTTTCTGCCAGCATGTTTCTCGTAGAATGCTTTGGTCTTTTCTTCCGATACTTCGTGTAGTATCTTGCTGCGGCGTTGTCGTTCTTTTTTGGGCACCACGTATAGGTCCATCTCTAGCATTTTCGTATTGGCGCGCTCCGAGTAGGTAAACACATGCAACTGGCTCACATCCAGTCCTTTGATAAATGCCAAATAGTCCTCCCAATACGCCTCTGTTTCGCCGCGTACACCCACCATGCAGTCCACTCCAATAAACGCGTGGGGTATTACCTCGCGTATGTGCTGCACGCGCTCTGCAAATAGCTCGCGTGTATAGCGACGTTTCATTATCTTAAGTACCTCATTACTACCCGATTGCAGAGGTATGTGGAAGTGTGGTGCAAAGTGTTTGGATTGTGCTACAAAGTCTATTATCTCATCCGTCAGCAAGTTCGGCTCACACGATGATATCCGCACCCGATAATCCATGCCTCTCGCCTCTCGCCTTATCGCCTCATCGCCTAATTCGTCTAGCGCGCGCAGAAGTTCAATAAAACTCTCCCCCGTACTTCGCCCAAAGTCTCCGATGTTCACTCCTGTGATTATCAGTTCTTTAGCACCTTGTTTTAATGCCTCTTGCGCATCTTTGACCACATCTTCTATCTTTGGATTGCGCGATTTTCCGCGTGCGTATGGGATAGTACAATAGGTGCAGAAATAGTTGCATCCGTCTTGCACTTTGATAAAGCATCGTGTCCTATCATCTGCCGAATGTACGCCATGAAACTCCTCCACCTCGCGAATCGCTCCCACGCGTACTCTCTCGCTTTCTCGCCTCATCTCCTCCTCACCCAATAGCGTAGCGTCCAATACCCCATAGGGCTCTGCCCGTTCTATAGCCGCCTTTGCGGCGTCCGATTCCAAAGTTGCCACCAACTTTGGAATATCGTATTTCTCCTCTTGCCCCAGCACATAGTTCACGCCTTCTATTTGTGCGATTTGCTGTGGTTGGAGTTGCGCGTAACATCCTGTTACTATGATGATTGCGTTGGGGTATTTGCGATGTAGTTGGTTAATGGTTTGTCGGTCTTTATGGTCTGCGGCATCGGTCACGGAGCAGGTGTTCACCACGCACACATCGGGCACTTCATTCAGCGAAGCCCGTTGGTGTCCACGCAATAGCAACTCTTTGCCAAGCGCACTACTCTCAGCAAAATTCAACTTACACCCCAATGTCACAAATCGTACTTTCATCCAAGCAGCGATTTTACAAACTCTTCGCGATCAAATACCTGCAAATCCGTCATCTGCTCACCCAGTCCGATATAGCGCACAGGTATCTTAAACTGGTCGCTTATTCCTATCACTACGCCGCCTTTGGCTGTGCCATCTAACTTCGTGATAGCCAACGAACTAACCTGCGTCGCTTTGGTAAACTGTTTCGCTTGCTCAAAGGCGTTCTGCCCAGTACTTCCGTCCAAAACGAGCATCACATCATGTGGCGCATCGGGCACCACTTTCTGCATCACGTTCTTGATTTTTGTCAGCTCGTTCATGAGGTTTATCTTGTTGTGCAAACGCCCTGCTGTATCTATCAGTACCACATCCGCATCGTTGGCTTTTGCGCTCTGCAATGTGTCAAACGCCACACTCGCAGGGTCTGAGCCCTGTTGCTGTTTCACTACAGGCACTCCCACTCTTTCACCCCATATACATAGTTGCTCCACGGCGGCTGCACGGAACGTGTCGGCTGCACCGAGATACACTTTCTTGCCTGCCATTTTGTATTGATGAGCTAGTTTGCCGATGGTGGTTGTTTTGCCCACGCCGTTCACGCCTACTACCATGATTACGTAGGGTTTACATGGCAACTCATCGCTGAAGTCTGCCACTTGCATGCTGTTGTTTTCAGCTAGCAACCCTGCCACCTCTTCTACCAGTATTTGGTTGAGTTCGGCAGTGCCGAGATACTTATCTCGCTTTACGCGTTCTTGTACGCGTTCGATGATGCGTAGGGTGGTATCCACGCCTACGTCAGAGGTGATGAGTGCTTCTTCTAGATTGTCTAACACATCGTCATCCACGGTGGACTTACCCGCGATGGCATGTCCTATCTTGCTAAGGACGGATGTTTTTGTTTTTTCTAGTCCTTTGTCGAGTGTTTCTTTCTTTTCTTTTCCGAATAATCCAAAAAATGCCATAATACTCCTAAATTAAAAATCGCTTGCAAAATTAGTAAAAAAAACGCACATACGCAAACAAAATGCACAAAATTTTATTTTCAGCCATAATTTCCCCTCCCGCCCACCATCCTATACCACTTCTATAACCACTTCTATATCACCCTATACCATCCTAAATCACCCTACGTTGCTCTAAATTGCCGTAACTATCAGATTATCAATTGGTTATTACCCCCCCCGTTTTTTGTGTCTAGTTTTGTCTATGACCTTTGTAATGCTCAGGTGGCAAAAAGTCATTTTTTTGTTGCAAAAAACCTCTAAAATTTTGTCAGTTCAAAAAAAAGTATTACCTTTGCAGCCCATTTTGTGCATATGCGTGTTCGTACGAGTGTGCGATGTGTGTGCATAAGGTGTTGAGGATTAAGGTGGAGGAGTTAGTTTGTTGAAGATGATTTTTTAAGGTATCAATTTTTAAAAAAAAGGAAAATGAGAGTAAATGTAAATGTGCTAATTGGATTTTTGTTGTGTGTCTTGATTCTGTGTGTTGTAGGGGTGATGCGTCGTGTTGACGAAAATCAAGATGCATGGCATCCAAATGAAATATATACTCATTTGGGTGGTTCTTCATATACCAGTTCGTCTGTGTCTTCCCATTCTTCAGATGGTGTTGTTGTGGCTATGCGTGGTGTTTCGCGTCCATCTCGTCGTTATGTGGCAGTACCTGCTTTTTCCTACGCGCCCACACAATACTCGCCTATTGCCAGTACTCAATATTCGATAGGCGGAACGCCGTCCAATAGCGTAGCGTCCCCTGTTTATACCACTTCTTCTGCTACGATGAAGTCTTTCGGTGCTGGTATGGCTACTGGTGGTGGTATGTCTATGTCGGGTGGTTCGGTGCGTAATAGCCAATCGCCTGTCGCTAATAGCCAATCGTTGATTGCTTATAGCCAATTGCCCATCGCTAATAGCCCATCGCCCATCGCCCATAGCCAATCGTCTGAAGAGGCTCAAGCGCTTATGGCGGCTGCTCAGTATATGTCGATGTCTTCCTCAGTTCATGCTGTAGGTGCTAGTACAGCTATGGGTGGCACTTATACGGCTATCGGTGGCTCTGTGCGTGGTCCTCGTCGTGTTGCACCAGTAGGTGGTGGTTGGGATATTTGGTTGAGTGGTTTGGATGCAGCAGGTGGTTACTTGTATTCCGATGATTCTGGCAATCGCTATTATGATATGGCGTTGCTATATGAGGCGTTTATTAATGCACAGAAAAATGGTAACTTCCCTGGTTGGACTTGGGAGGAGTTCTTGGATAAATTCTTCGATCAACAAAATAAACATCGTGTGCCACTTGGTGAACCATGGGTGTTGTTGATTTTGGCATTGGCTTATGTAGGGTACGTGTTTATCCGCCGCACCCGCGCACGCGGGATATAAGGTGTGTCTGAGCGTAAGCGATGAAGCTCCCTGCCTTTACACTTTACACCTTACACTCTACACTATACACCGCTCGCTCTGCGAGCAAAAACAAGAAATTATTAACAACATAAACTACCCCAATTGTACATAAATTGTACATAGTAAATCGTCAAATTGTAAATTATCTCGGCTTTGCCGCCTGAAAATATGGGTATTGAAACACAAATACAACTCTTTGACAACGCTAAAATACGCGTGGCATGGGATGATGAGAAGGAAAAATATTTCTTCTCTGTGGTGGATGTTATTGGAGTATTAACAGAGAGTGCTGACGGACGCA